>CAZCGE010000045.1:0-11422 GCA_964498125.1 uncultured Devosia sp.
GCGAACCGCGCCTCGAACTCCGGCGCCGTCTTGGGAAAATCACGCCACAGATCGTCCGGCATCGAGTGCGTCATGGTCCAACTCCTTGTTGGAACTCATGTAGCTGGCGATTGCGCCGGAACTATGGGGATAGGCATGGGCTCGGCATGCCTGATCCTTATGAAGAAATTAATCAATGCGCGGCAATGTGAATGATCACTAAGTGCAGCAGAAATGCGGACGCGGGCGACTCCTATGTCAGTGACATCTACGGACGAAAGCGACGGGCATCTGCGCGTTGAACTTCCGTCGGCATTGGACCTTCGGATCGCACAGGCACTCAAGAGCGCCCTGTTGGAAGCCCTTGCCAAGGCCAAGCCATTGCGCATCGACGCCGCATCTGTCGAGCGCATGTCGACGGCCTGCATTCAGATCCTGATTGCCTTTGCGGAGGCGGCGCGGCAGGCCGGATTGAGCGTCGCGTTCCATCGGCCGTCAGCATCATTCATGAGCGCTTTCGACAATCTTGGACTGTCGCCGGTCACCGCTCATTGGAAATTGGAGCATTGATCATGAGAATTCTCATCGTTGATGATTCACCGACTGTTCGCGAAATTCTCGTCAAGACCCTGACGATGGCGAAATTCGACATCCTGGTGGCTGAGCACGGGGTGAATGGCCTCAAGATCCTGGATACCGAATCCGTCGATCTGATCATCAGCGACGTCAACATGACGGTGATGGGTGGCTTTGAGTTCGTCACCATGGTGCGCGAGAGGCCAGAGCACGAATTCACGCCGATCCTGTTCCTGACAACCGAGGACGGCGCCGATTTCAGACAGATTGGTCGCGAGGTCGGGGCGACCGGCTGGCTGACCAAGCCGGTCGATCCGGCCAAGCTGGTTGAAACAATCAATCGCATTTGCCATTGACCCGGAAAGGGGACCGGGACGGCAGCCATGGACATACAGCTCGACCAATTCAAAAAAACTTTCTTCCAAGAGTGCGACGAGCTGCTCGCCAGCCTCGAGCATCAATTGCTGGCGCTCAAGGGTGGCGCAGCGGACCTGGAACCATTGCATGCGGCCTTTCGCGCCATCCACTCGATCAAGGGTGGTGCGGGGATCTTCGGCTTCGGCCGCCTGGTTGATTTCGCCCACACCTTCGAGAGTGCGCTTCGCCTGATACGGGAAGGCTCGGTTGAGATCACCGATGTGTTTGTCGATGCAGCCATTCACGCCGGCGACGTGGTTGCTGATCTCGTGACCGCGGCTCGCACGGGCGTGGAGCTGCCAGCGGACTTCGAGGCCGAATCCTGCGCGCGATTGGCGGCAGTTGTCGGTATCGAAACCGCGCGTTCGGAACCCGAGGTGAAGATCGCCGAGCCAAGCGGGCAGCACGCCACGACCAATGTATCCGATTCGGAAATCGCGTCGCGGGACCAGGGCGGTCAACCTGGCGACTTTCGATTCAGCTACCGCATCGCGTTTTGTCCACACAAAAAGATGCTGCATCGGCTGAACGAGCCGCTGCTTATCATGCGTCATCTGAAGGGGCTTGGGACACTGACCGTCGCAGCCGATATTTCCGGCCTGCCGGCGCTATCTGAATTGAGCCCGACCGACTCCTATCTGACGTGGACCTTGACGCTGGAGACTGATGCTCCACTACCCAAGATCAAGGAGGCGTTCGAGTTCGTCGAAGGCGATTGCGATCTCAATGTCGAGTGCACCAAGGATCGCGGTCCCAGAGCACCGATTGAAAACGCGGATCAGGCCAAGCCAAAGTCCGTCGGCGCTGTCAACCCACAGCCCGCGGCGTCTATCACGAGCGCGGTCGCGGCCAGCCGAAGTCAGGGCGTTTCCTCGATCCGCGTCGACCTGGATAGGATTGACCGGCTGGTCGACATGGTCGGCGAGATCGCGGTCTCCCAGACCATGGTCTATCAGCACATCGATCAATCGCTGACGATTTCCAATCCACGGCTCTTCAACGAATTGTCCCAGCTGCTGAAACTCACGCAGTTGCTGCAGGACAGTGTCATGGCCATCCGGGCCCAGCCTATACGCTCGATTTTCGCGCGGATGCCGAGGGTGGTGCGGGATCTCGTCAGCCAAACCGGCAAGAACGTCCGTCTGGAGACCAGCGGCGAGGACACCGAGATCGACAAGACGGTGATCGAGCAGCTGAGTGACCCGCTGACGCACATGATCCGCAACGCCGTCGATCACGGCATTGAACCGAGCGACGAGCGCGTGGCCAATGGCAAGCCGGCGGAAGGCGTGATCCGCCTGGCTGCCTCGCAGCGTGGCAGCCAGATTGTCATCGAGGTCAGCGACGACGGCCGTGGCATCGATCGCGACAAGGTCAGGCGCAAGGCGATCGAGGAAAATCTGCTGCCTGCCGATGCCAAGCTCAGCGACGACGAGATCAATAATCTCATTTTTCTTCCGGGTCTCTCGACCGCTGACAAGGTCTCGAACATCTCGGGCCGTGGCGTCGGCATGGATGTCGTCAAACGCAATATTCAGAAGCTCGGCGGGCGCGTTTCCATCAACTCGGAACCCGGTCGCGGTTCAAAAATGACCCTTACCTTGCCGCTCACGCTGGCTGTGATCGATGGCATGATTGTCCGCTGCGCCGGGGAAATCTATGTGATCCCGATCGCCAATATCCTGGAGTGCTTGGCGGTTTCGAGTCGTCAATTGAATGTCGTCCCTGGCTCCGGCGAGGTGATCAATGTCCGGGGCGCCCACGTGCGGGTCGTGCGGCTGTCGACAGTCTTTGATATTGCGAATTCCGCGCCCTCGCCTCAGCAACTGGTCATCCTGATCGAAATTGGCGCCGTCTCACCCATGGGTCTGGTCGTGGACGAAATTATTGGCCAGCAGCAGGTGGTGATGAAGAGCTTCCGCGAATCCTTCGGGGACGTCGCCGGTGTCGCCGGCGCCACCATCATGGGTGATGGCGCCGTCGCCCTCATCCTCGACGCTGTCGCCATTTCCGAACTCTCCGCAACCCGCGCATCCCGGCGGCTTCGACTGCCAACCCACCACGCCAACACGCGGAAGCACGTCGCATGAACCAGATTCGCAATGACAGTGGCCAGGTCCACCAGCCGCAGGCCGCGGGCGCTGTCGATACACGCCAGTTCGTCACCTTCACGCTCGGCGAGCAGCAGTACTGCGTCGACATCATGGCGGTGCGTGAGATCCGCGCCGCCAACGTCATCACGCCGCTGCCCAGCGCGCCCGAGTTCGTGCGTGGCGTGATCAATCTGCGCGGCACCATCGTGCCGATCATCGATCTGCGGACGCGGTTCGCGCTCGGCCGCACCGAGCTGAACCAGGGCATCGTCGTGGTCGTCATGATCGACGGCCGGCTCAACGGCCTGCTGGTCGACGGTGTCTCCGACATCCTCACCGTGCGCGCCAGCGACATTGCCGCAATCCCGGAAACCGACGGCGAACGGCGCAACCCGTTCTTCGACGGCCTGATCACGCAAGGCGACGCCATGCTGATCGTGATCGCCCTCGATCGGCTGATGCGGTCGTCCGCGCACGAGCTGAATGCTGCCGTGGCTACCGAGATTTTGGCGATGAGTGCCTAGCGCCCAAAGCCACGAACGGTTCGATCGTCCGATAACGGAAAGCCTGGATGCCCGGCAGCGGCGCCGTCGATAGAAGATCATGCGCATCAAACAGAAATCGAGACCGGTATGTCCTCAGTATTCCGCCGATGTGATTGCAAGACCGTCCAAGTGGAGTGCGTAAACTGACGTCCTCAATGTCAAATCCGGCGATTGTCCGCGACGCCGCTGCTCGACCGGGCCGCGCGACGCAGGCTGTTGCGCCGGTGGATCCGGGCAACTTGGCGGAAGTGCCATTGTCGGTTGGCGAGTTCAATTTCATCCGTCATCTCGCCATGACTCACGCCGGGATCGCGCTGGCCGACTACAAGCGCAATATGGTGTACCGGCGCGTATCCAAACGGCTGAAGGCGCTCGGCCTACAGACAGTCGCTGAGTATTGCAGCCTGCTGGCTGATCCAACCAACACGTCGGAAGTGCAGGACCTGATCAATGCCCTGACCACAAACAAGACCGACTTTTTCAGGGAAAGCCATCATTTCGATCATCTGGCGAAAATCGCCATGCCAAAGATCTTGGCCAGGCTCAATCATGCACACAGCCGCCGGCTGCGCATCTGGTCGGCGGGGTGCTCATCGGGGCAGGAGCCTTATTCGATCGCCATGACCTTGCGGGACTGTGTACCGGATCTGGCGCAGTGGGATGCTCGCATTCTGGCGACCGATATCGACACGGACATCCTCGATCGGGCGAGCAAGGGCGTGTACGGCGGCAGCGAGATCAGTTCCATTCCCGATGACCTGCGGCGCAAGCATGTGGCGTCCGTTATCGGTTCCAAGGGGCAGTATCGCATATCCGAGGATATTCGATCCCGGATCGCCTTCAGACCGCTCAATCTCCACAATATCTGGCCGATGAACGGCATGTTCGACGTCATCTTCTGCCGTAACGTGGTGATCTATTTCGACAAGCCGACACAGTGCCGGTTGTTCGACCGCTTCGCGGACATCATGAGTACCGACGGCTATCTCTACGTCGGCCACTCCGAGTCTCTCTATAAAGTCAGTGATCGATTCCGTTCCATCGGTCAGAGCATTTACCAAAAGATCGAGTAGTCATCCAAGGGCGCTTAGCTGCTCGATTGCATAAAGGCCTTCACGATGGTTCGAGTCCTGATCGTTGATGATTCCGCCATCATGCGGCGGATTCTGTCGGACATGCTGTCCACGGATCCAGAGATCGAGGTTGTCGGCACTGCTTCCGATCCACTGATCGCGCGCGAAATGATCAAGACGCTCGACCCCGATGTGCTGACGCTCGATATCGAGATGCCGAGGCTGGATGGCCTGGTCTTCCTCGAGAAACTCATGCAATTGCGGCCGATGCCGGTTGTCATGATCTCCGCCCTGACTCAGGATGGCGCCGATGCAACGCTGCAAGCGCTTGAAATCGGCGCGGTTGACTTCATCGCCAAGCCCAAGATCGACTCCGGACAAGGCTGGCTCGAACTGCGAGACGAGGTCATCTCCAAAGTGAAAGCGGCGAACCAGGCTTCGGTTCGCTCCAGACGCCCAGGGGCCTTGTTGCGAAAGCGCATGGAAGCGGTGGTGCGCCGCCCGCACAATATCGGCAGGGTGATCGGCATCGGGGCGTCCACGGGCGGCGTCGGCGCAGTCACAGATGTGCTAAGCCTGATGCTCACGAGTGGGCCGCCCATCCTCGTTGCCCAGCACATGCCGCCGGCCTTCACGAAGCAGTTTGCCAAGCGGATCAACGATTATTGCGCCGTATCGGTGCACGAAGCCAATGACCAGGAAGAGTTGCAGTCCGGTCACGCCTATATTGCGCCCGGCGACCGGCATCTGTCGATCATTCAGCTCGGCGGGCGCTATTTCTGCAAGCTCGAAACCGGCGAGCGTATCAACGGCCACATTCCCGCGGTTGACGTGCTGTTTGCGTCGCTGGCTGCTGCGACCGGCGCTGCGGGGATCGGCGTGCTGCTGACCGGCATGGGCAAGGATGGCGCGAAGGGACTGGGTCAGATGCGCCAGGCGGGCGGGATAACGATCTGCCAGGACGAAGCCAGCTGCGTGGTCTATGGCATGCCGAGGGCGGCGGTGGAGATCGGCGCTGTCATGCACGAATTGCCTTTGAGCCGCATCGGGCCCCTCCTCCTGCAATTGTCGGGGTCTGGTCAGCTGGCTGAGGATTCAGCCCTCGCCTCGGAAAGACGTGTGTCCCACGCCAACCTTGTGGGGCAAAAATGAGCGATCAGAACGCAATACCGAGAGCCCAGACGGGCGATGAACAGACGCCGAACGGGTTGCGGCGGCGCAATTCCGATCGGCTGCGTAATATGACGTCGGTGTGGCTCGGACAGGGTGAATTCAGAATTTCCGACAACCCGACCGAGTTGCTGACGACCGTGCTGGGCTCGTGCATCGCTGTTTGCATCTGTGATCCTGTCGCCGCCGTCGGTGGCATGAACCATTTTCTGTTGCCCAAGGCACCGCGCCCGTTGGATGGCCTGCCGAGCCTCGAATTGCGCTATGGCAGCTATTCGATCGAGCGCTTGATCAATGCCATTCTGTCCCATGGGGGGCGCCGCGATCTATTGAAAATCAAAGTATTCGGCGGCTCCAACATCATGGGGACATCGAATATAGGTCACAGCAACGCAGACTTCGTCGAGGAGTATATGCGCAAGGAAGGGTTGGTGATCGCCGCCAAGGACCTGCGCGGTCATGCGCCGCGCAAGGTGCACTATTTTCCGACCTCGGGCCTGGTGCTCGTGAGCCAGCCGAGGGATCTCTCCGCGGCCAACATCGGCGTCACCGAGGCCAAGGCGGGCCTGCGACCGTTGCTGCCCGACACCGCCGGGACCATCGAAATCTTCCAAGAAGCGATTGGCGCGAGGCGCGTCCAGGCCACGCGCTGACCCGGTCCGCGGTTATTGCATCACGACCTCGACCTGCACCACGTCGCCGGCCTGCACGGCGAAGTCGCGGCGGAAGCTTTGGCCACTGGATTTGGCGATAACGGTATAGTTGCCGGGCGCCAAAATGTGGGTCGGCAATGCGCCGACGCTTTCCTTGACGGGCTCGCCTGTGGGTGTCTGCAGTACCCATTGTGTGTCGGCGAGGGCGTGGCCGCCGGCGCGCGGCACGAGCTTGAAAGTGACGCGGGCGATGGCATGCGCGACGGTCGCATTGGTCAGCTTGCCGGCTTCCACCGTCACGTCCGAGCGCACGGTGGCATTGGCGTCGCCAAATGTACTGACGATGTGATACAGGCCGGCATTGAGGCGGATGATGAGGCCGGGCCGCGCGCCGGTCATGATGCGTGAGCGATTGCCGAATTGGTCACGCTCATCAGAAAGTATGTCGTAGAGCACGCTGCCAGCCGGCGGTGCCGCGCCGTTCTCCAACTGCGCCTGGACTTTCAGGCCGCCGGCATTGAGCACGAATTTCTCCACCACTGGCACACCCGGCTTGACGTTGATTTTTCGCGTCAGGTGCGCGCGGCCGAAGGCGGCGTTGACGACATAGTTTCCCGGCGGCAACCGCAGCTCAGGATTGGCATCGCGGGATGTCGACAGCAGGCGCGTCCGGCTTTCGCCGCCGGGACTCTCCTGGAACACGCGCCAGACGAGGCCCTGGTCGATGCGCTGGCCATCGTTTGTGAGCAACGCCACAAGCGTCACATGTCCGACGTTGCCGCTGGCTTCACCCTGGGGTGGGGTCTGTTGCTTGGTCTCAGCCGGCTGGCGCGGGACAGCGGTCGTGTTGGGGTTGGACGCCTGCGCATGGGCGGCCAGCGGCGCCAGCGCCAGCACCCACAGCAGCATCATCCCAAACCAACACCGAACTGACATCATGGCTCGTGCTACCGTCTCTCGCATCGCCAAGCTGTTCCCGAATTGCCCACCCGCCCGATGGCGGCGCACGCAGCAACTAACGCAAGTTGGTGGCAAGAGTCGGGCATCTGGCCAAGCAAAGATTGATCCACCTATTCCGGCCCGACATCGAATGTGCGGGCCTCGCCTGCCCGCAACGTCAACTGGCGCTCGACGTCCCGATCCTTGATCAGCAGGCGCACCGTGTAGCGTCCCGGCGCCAGAACCAACCGCGGCTCGACGTGATTGCTGCGCCAAACCACGCGGCGGGTGTCATCGCGCACCTCCCAGGCGATATCGCCAGCGGCCGCGGGACCCATGCCTGGGGCGAGCCGCAGCGTGGTGCGCGCGGCCGGCAATTCGAAGGCCACCTGGGTCGTGCGCCCGGACAGCACCTCGATGTCGCGGGTGGCCTTGGCATTCTGGCCACCGACCTGCGCCTCGATGCGGTAGGGGCCCGACGGCAATTCAAGCGAATGCGGGTTGGTGCTGGTGCGAGCCACCTCGCGGGCGTCGGCATCGCGACGCAAGACGCGCAACAGAACCGGCTCACGCCAGGGCGGTTGGCCGGCAGGCTGCTCGACTCGCGCGGTGATGGTCAGGCGGCCAAGGCCCAAGAGCATCGTGCGCTTCACACTCTCGCCGGCCCCGACGGCAACGCGTTCGCGCGCTTCGCCACCGCCGATTCGCGTGGTCACGGTGTAGGTGCCAGCTGGCAGCACGAAGTCTGGCGTCGCAGCGGCGGAGCGCGTGATTTCGCGTCGGCCTTGTGGTGCCTCGGGGTCATCCTCGGACACGATGAACACGGCGTCCGTCAATGTCTCGCCATCCTCCCGCGATGCCGCCCTGAGCGTCAGCAGGCCGGCGCCGAGGACCATATCGATGTTGGCGGTCGCGCCCGGCGTGATGGCAGCTGAGGTTTGGGCTCGGGCAAAACCGCGCTCGGCAACGAGCCGATACGGCCCCGGCGCCAGCCCGAGAACGTCGGTTGGATCGCGACCGATCCAGATCGGTGGCTTGGCTGGATTTTCGACGGCACCCTCGTACAGCGTGAAGGTCACCTGGTCGATGGGCGGCCCGCCGGCGCGTGCGCGAGCGCGCACCTGCAGCGATCCCGTGTTGAGCTGCATCACCATTGGCGTCGGCCGGTCGGCGGCGACTTCGACGGTCTGCCGAGTGCTCACCAGCCCATGGCGAGCCTCGACCGTATAGCTGCCGGCCGGCAGTTCGGTGCGCGCTTCGCTGGCCTGGGTGTCGAAAACCGCTATCTCGCCGCCGCCGCTGGCCTTTAGGACACGCCAGCGCACCGGCGCATCGATCAATTCGCCAGTGTTGGGGTGGACCGCGCCGAGCCAGAGGCCGGAGGCGCCTTGGGCAGGGGGTTTTGCCGGCCGGCGCACGGCGACCGTCGACGCCTTGACAACGGCATCGGCCGGCCGGGCGACTGGGACCGGGGCAGGCACCACCAACGGCCGGCTGGCATCGGTGCTCGCCAGGGCCACAGAGGCCTCGATGAAGGTCGCGACCTGTGATCCGGACTGCGCATCGTAATGCCGCCCGCCGGTGGTCTGGGCCAGGCAGCTGACTCGAGGCACGTCCTCCTTCTTCAAGCCCATCGAGATGACATGCACCCTGACGCCCGGGTGGTCTCGCTTGATCTCGGAGGCGGCCGCGCAGGCATCCTGCTGGCAATTGTCCGGGTCATCGTGAATCAGGATGACGCTGCCCAGGCGCGACTGATGCGCGACCTTGGCGGCTTCGCGCGCGGCCAGCACGATGGGGCCGCGACCCTTGGGGTTCAGCTTCTCGAGCGGCTCGTTGATGCGGTCGGCATCGCCGGACTCGGGGCGAGCCACCACCTCCACGTCGCTGCAATCGCCGCGGCGGCGGCCGAACGTGACAAGGCCGGTCCTGATGTTGGGGCGAAGCTTCTCGAGCGCACCGGCGACGGCCTCGCGAGCGACGCTGAGCTTGGGGGTCTTGTCGCCCTCGAGCTTACCCCACATCGAGCCGGAGTTGTCGAAGACGAACACGATGGCCGGTCCCTCGCTGGGCCCTGCTGGCTGGCTCGCTGCTTGATCGACGCCGGCAAGACCTGCAAGCAGCAGCATCGCTGACAGCCCGTGCCTGCCCCGAGTCATCGCTCCCCTCTCCTCCGCACCGGTTGACCTTACACCATCGGCGATCATTGTACCGCAGCCCGATTTGCTTTAGCGAGTGGCTGCACGAACATCCATGGACGAAATAGCCCCACCATGACGCAAATGTTGCTCGACATGCTCGCCACGCGCCGGTCAGTCAAGGCTGCAGCGCTCACCGAGCCAGGGCCGACGGCGGTCCAACTCGACCAGATTTTGACCGTCGCGGCGCGCGTGCCCGATCACAAGAAGGTGGAGCCGTGGCGCTTCATCGTCTTCGAAGGCGCGGCGCGGGCGAAATTCGGCCAGTCGATCGCCGAGGCCTGCCAGGCCGAGGACAAGATGCCGCCATCCGCGGCGCGACTCGAGACAGAGCGCCAGCGGCTGACGCGCGCGCCGACGGTTGTGGCTGTCATCAGCCGCGTGATCGAGACGCCCGGCGCACCGGAATGGGAGCAGATCCTGTCCTGCGGCGCGGCCTGCCAGAACCTGTGTCTGGCGGCCAACGCGATGGGCTTTGGCACCTGCTGGATCACGGAATGGATCGCCTTCAGCCCGCGCGTGCGTGCGGCGCTGATGTTGGCCGACAACGAGCGCGTTGCCGGCTTCGTCTACATCGGCACGCCGCGCGAGCGCCAGCCTGACCGCGAGCGGCCAGCCTTGGCCAAGATCGTCACGCGCTGGCAAGGCTGACCAGGGGAGAATTCTCATGTTCTACGAGACCGCCGACAACAAGCACGGCCTCAAGCACGATCCCTACAAGGCGCTTGCCGTGCCACGGCCGATCGGCTGGATTTCGTCGATGAGCAAGGACGGCATCTGCAATCTGGCGCCCTACAGCTTCTTCAATGCGATGAGCGAAAAGCCGCACTATGTCGCGTTTGGCTCATCGGGCCGCAAGGACAGCCTGGCCTTCATCGAGGAAACCGGCGAGTTCGTCTGTAACCTCGCCACCCATGACCTGCGCCAGCACATGAACACGACCTCGGCCATGGTGCCGCGCGGCGTTGACGAGTTCCCCTTGGCGGGACTGACTGCGATACGTTCCAACGTGGTCAAGGTGCCGCGCGTCAAGGAGAGCCCGGCCGCCTTCGAGTGCCGGCACTGGCAGACGATTCACCTGCCGCCGGCGACGCCCGAGGGCAAGAGCAACGCCTACATGGTGATCGGTCTCGTCGTCGGCATCCATATCGACGACCGCTTCATCAAGGATGGCCTGGTCGACACCGGCGCCATGCGGCCGATCGCGCGATTGGGCTACATGGACTATGCCACGGTGACGCCCGAGGTGGTGTTCACCATGCATCGCCCGCAGGTCGACGGAGAGGGGCGCATCGTGGCGCCCAAGGCCGCGGAGTAGGGTACAATAGCGTCGAAGCGGAGCATCGCTCCGCGATGACGCGTATTGCACCGTTGAGGGCACGCGGTGCATTACGGCTTCGCCTAATGCACCCTACGGACTACAATATCGATCGCCGCCTCCATCCCGTCCCCAGCCTTGACCGGCGTCAGCGTCACGCGCTCGAGTGCCTTGCCGAGGCGGCGGGCGATGCCGTCGCGGGCGAGCGTCGGATCGTCCTTGAAATAGAACTGCGTCGTCAGCGTCGGCCCGCCGGGTGCAGTAATCTTGGCGTGGATGTGCCGCGGCCGTCCCCCGTAGGCCGGCGGATCGATGGTGCGGAAGGCGAAGGCGCCGCTGGCATCGGTGCGCGCCTCACCATAGGCCTGGAAGGCCGTGTCGCGCCTGGCCAGCCCCGGATCGCCCGGATGCAGGTAGATGCCCTGGTGATCGACCTGCCAGATCTCGACGCGGGCGCCGGC
>CAZCGE010000046.1:0-8332 GCA_964498125.1 uncultured Devosia sp.
GGCGTAGCCATCTGCTGTCATCGCGGCATTTATTGCCGCGACCCATGCCACCGCACAATCGACAGTCGATGTTGTGGCGGGCTGGGTCGCGGGGACCCCGATCTGCATCGGGGCAGGCAAGCCCCGCGATGACAGCCGCGATAGGGGCGAGGCCCCCTTGAACGCCACACGCGCTCCAGCCATAGTGCAGCCGTCCGGTCCCGTAGCTCAGCGGATAGAGCATCGGTTTCCTAAACCGAGGGTCGCAGGTTCGAGTCCTGCCGGGATCGCCATACTTGGAGCGTCACACGTCCAGCACCTCGATGACGCCAGGCATGGTGGAGAGCACGCCGCGCTGGCCCGGCGAGACGTCGTAGCCGCCTGGAATCGCGAACTCGATCACCCGGCCCTTGTCCTCCAGATCGATGCTGATGCGGATCTCTCCCCGCCCGCCCGGCTTCAGGGCCTGCTTCAAGTCGACAATCGACGTGCCCTTGCCGACCAGCGTGCGCCGGTCGAGCACGACATTCAGTCCGCGCTGTACCGCATTGGCGGCCTTGTCCAGCGCCTCGATGGCCTGCGCGCGCAGCTTCACGGTATCGCCCTCGCGTTCCGCCTCCACGGTCACCAGCACGGGCGTGCCCGGCTCCAGCAGGTCGCGACAGGCGGCGAGCGTATCAGCAAAAATGATGGTCTCGAACTGGCCGGTCGGATCGGAGAACGTCGCGAAGGCGAACTTGTTGCCCTTCTGCGATTTTCGCTCGCGCGCGGCGATGACGATGCCGGCTAGGCGGCCCGACGTGGCGCCGCGCTCCGTGCGGGCCAGGAACTCCGTATACCGCGCAGCACCCAGCTTGGGTAGCAGAGTTGTATAGTCGTCGAGCGGATGGCCGGAGAGGAAGAAGCCGACCGCATCGAACTCGAATTGCAGTTTTTCCAGCGGTGTCCATGGCTTCGCCGGCTTCAAGTCGAGCGCGGGTCCCGCACTGTTGCTTGCGCCTGCGAACAGATCGACGGTACCGGCCGCCGCATTGGCATGCTGGCGATTGGCGAGCGCCATGGCCGCTTCGACATTGGCATGGACCAAGGCGCGGCTCGGCTCCAGGCGATCGAAGGCGCCCGCCATCGCCAACGTCTCGAAGCCGCGTTTATTGAGCGCCTTCGGATTGAGGCGCGCGGCAAAATCGGCCAACGACTTATACGGCCCATTGGCCCGCCGCTCGCTGACAATCGCATCGACCGCCGCGGCGCCGATGTTCTTCAGGGCGGCGAGTGAGTAGCGGATGGCGCCGCGCGTTCCTTCCCTCTCCCCGTCCTCTACGGGGAGAGGGGTAGGGTGAGGGGCGGCCACCTGCGCCGGAGCTTGCCGCCGCCCCTCACCCCGACCCTCTCCCCGCGAAAAGCGGGGAGAGGGGGAGTCGCGTGCCACCTCCGGCAGAAAATCCACCTCGGAGGCATTGACGCACGGCGGCTTGATGTCGATGCCGCCGCGACGCGCCTCGGCCGCGAACATGGCGAGCTTGTCGGTGTTGCCCATGTCGAGCGTCATGGAGGCGGCGAGAAACTCCTCGGCGAAATTCGCCTTCATGTAGGCGGTGTGATAGCTGATCAATGCGTAGGCGGCGGCGTGCGATTTGTTGAAGCCGTAGCCGGCAAACTTGTCGACCAACTCGAAGATATGGGCGGCCGCTTCGCGCCTGACGCCGTTCTTCTCGGCGCCCTCCACGAACCGCGCCTGTTGCTTGGCCATTTCGTTCTTGTCTTTTTTGCCCATGGCGCGGCGCAGCAGGTCGGCTTCACCCAGCGAGAACCCGGCCATCACCTGGGCGATCTGCATCACCTGCTCCTGGTAGATGATGACGCCATAGGTCTCCTCGAGGATCGGCGCCAACAGGGGATGCAAGCAGTCGACGGGCTCCTCGCCGTGCTTGCGGTTGATGTAGGTCGGGATGTTGTCCATGGGGCCGGGGCGGTACAACGCCACCATGGCGATGATGTCCTCGAACCGGTCCGGTTTCAGCCGCTTCAAGCTGTCGCGCATGCCCGTCGATTCCAGCTGGAAAACGCCGACCGTATCGGCTCGCGCCAGCACGTCGTAGCTCTTGGCATCGTCCAGCGGCAGCCGCGTCAGATCGAGATCGATGCCACGCCCCTGGCGCACCAGATCGACGGCCTTCTTGAGCACTGTCAGCGTTTTCAAGCCAAGGAAGTCGAACTTCACCAGGCCGGCGGCCTCCACCATCTTCCAGTTGAACTGGGTGATCGGGAAATTCGATTTCGGATCGCGGTAGAGCGGCACCAAC
This sequence comes from uncultured Devosia sp., assembly GCA_964498125.1. Classification (GTDB taxonomy): domain Bacteria; phylum Pseudomonadota; class Alphaproteobacteria; order Rhizobiales; family Hyphomicrobiaceae; genus CAMDBL01. The sequence goes on from CAZCGE010000046.1 coordinate 2,283, forward strand.
TCGTCGAGCGGGCGATCGCCGATGACGATGCCGGCGGCGTGCGTCGAGGCATGCCGGTAAAGCCCCTCGAGCTTTTCGGAGATCTCCAGCAGGCGGGCGACCATCGGTTCCTGGTCCCGCGCCTCCTGCAATTGGGGCTCCCCGTCGATCGCCTCGCGCAGCGTCACGGGTGCCGCCGGATTGTTCGGCACCAGCTTGCATAGCTTGTCGATTTGGCCATAGGGCATCTGCAGCACGCGGCCGACATCGCGCAACACGGCGCGCGCTTGCAGTTTGCCGTGGGTGATGATCTGGGCGACGCGGTCGGCACCATGTTTCTGCTGGACGTAACGGATCACCTCATCGCGACGGTCCTGGCAGAAATCGATGTCGAAGTCGGGCATCGACACGCGCTCTGGATTGAGGAAGCGCTCGAACAGCAAGCCGAAGCGCAACGGGTCGAGATCGGTGATGGTCAGCGACCAGGCGACCACAGAGCCCGCCCCCGATCCGCGACCAGGCCCCACCGGGATACCGTTCGCCTTCGACCACTTGATGAAGTCGGCGACGATCAGGAAGTAGCCGGAGAACTGCATGCGGGTGATGACGCCGAGCTCGAATGCCAACCGCTGCTGGTAGTCGGCGGCGGTGAAGCCCTCCGCCAACGGCAGGGTCGCCAGTCTTTGCTGCAAACCCTCCTGGGCCTGCCGCTGCAATTCGGTTGCCTCGGCGGCGAGCCGTTCCTCGGTGGTGGCCGTCGTGCCGATGGCAACGAAACTCGGCAGAATCGGCTTGCGCCCCTTCGGCCGGAAGGCGCAGCGCTGGGCGATTTCCACCGTGCTCTGCAGCGCTTCGGGCAGATCGGCGAACAGCGCGGCCATCTCCTCCGCGCTCTTGAAATAATGCTGGCGCGTCACGCGGCGCCGATCGTCCTCGACCACATAGCGCCCACCGGCAATGCACAGCAGCGCGTCGTGCGCGTCGTAGTCGTCGGGTGCGGCGAAGAAGCATTGATTGGTGGCGACCAGCGGCAAACCCAGTTCGTAAGCCAAGGCCAGCAGATGCGGCTCGACCTGCTGCTCTGCGGCCAAGCCGTGACGCTGCAGCTCGACGTACAGGCGATCACCAAACAGCGCGGCCAACGCCTCGAGCCGGGCCTCGGCGAGCGGCATCTGCCCCTCACCCAGGCTCCTGGAGATGGGGCCGTCCGGCCCACCCGTGAGCGCGATCAGACCGGCCGACCGCGTGCGGATGTCGGATAAAGTGATGTGCGGGTGGTCCGGCTCCGCGCAGCCCAAATGCGCCTTGGACGCGAGCTTCATCAGGTTGGCATAGCCCTGCTCGTTCATCGCTAGCAGGGTCAGCAGGCCGTCGCGATGCGGGCTCGAGCGCGGCTCGGCGCCCTTGAGCGAGGTCCGCTCCGGCTTCGGTTCCTCGAAGTCCATCGCCAGGCAAACCCCGGCGATCGGCTGGATGCCAGATTGGCTGAGTTTCTCCGAGAACTCGAGGGCGCCGAACAGATTGTTGGTGTCGGTCAGCGCCAACGCCGGAAAGGCATGCTTTTCGGCGAGCTTGGCGAGCTTGCCGATCGGCAGCGCGCCTTCGAGCAGCGAATAGGCCGAGTGCGTGCGCAGGTGGATGAATTTCGGCGTGGCCGCGGTGGCCGGGCCGGTGGCCGCTTCGGGCGTGCGAATCAGTGTGCTCATGCGCGCAGGCTAACGCACCGGCGCTTCGGGGGGGAGAGCGCGAACGAACTTCTCAGCCGACTTTCACCACAATCCACTCAGGCCAGTTCGGCATCAAGATCCTGCAGCCGGACGGCCAGCGCCGGCGCCAGCGACGGAGTGAGCAAGTTGTCCTTCGCGAACGTCCGCCGGTAACCGTAGCCGCGCGCTGACGGCTTGCGATGAACCCGGGTTTCGAGGTTCACGGCGTTGATCACCCAGTACTCCCGCACGCCCAGACTGGCATAGAGCGGCGCCTTGGTTGCCAGGTCGAACTTGAGGGTCGTATCGGCGACTTCGACGAGCAATGCGACATCCGTGGCCGGCACCTTACCGAACACCCTCCAGGCGCGAGGAAATATCAGCAGGTCGGGTTCGCAATACGTTTCGGCGTTGGGCCGCCAGCCCAGTTCCTCGCGCAACCGCAGATTTTTGGGCAATCGGTCAACAAACCAATCGTGCAACTCGCCCCTGACGTTCTCGTGCTTGAGCCCCTTCGCCGCCATCGGTACCAGCTCCCCCCCGATCAGCTCGACCCGGTCGTCCTCCGTCAGGATGCCGAGCTCGATGAAACGATCGAACTCGGTCAGCGTCCAGCGCCACCGGGGCAGGCCTTCGGCGGCCTGGGTTGGCAATCGATTCGGGCGGAGAAGCTGCTCGTTCATGATTCTCAGAATAAGGTACTGGTCGCGAGACTTCAACCGAAGGCGCAACCTTCAATCCATCCCCGGCTTCACGCGCCGCAGGCCTTTGACCGCGCCGCGGCGAACCTTGCCCTCGAGCCGGCGCTCCTTTGACGCGCGGGAGGGCCGAGTCTTCACGCGCACTTTGGGTATCACAGCCGCTTCAGCAATCAGCGCCACCAGCCGCGCCCGCGCATCGGCTCGGTTCATTTCCTGAGTGCGGTGGCGGTCGGCGCGGATGATCAGAATGTCGTCCTTGGTCAGGCGGCGGCCGGCCAGGCGGCGCAACCGCGCGCGCACGCCACCGAGCAGATTGGGCGAGGCACCCACATTGAAGCGCAGCTCGACGGCGGTCGAGACCTTGTTGACGTTCTGCCCGCCCGGACCCGAGGCGCGCATGAACGTCTCCGTGATCTCGTCCTCGTCGATGGCAAGGCTCGGCGTGATGCTGATCATGGCGCCCATCTACCCGTGATTCTGCGGCCGATCCAGGGCCCGGCTCTGGCGGTTCTGGCTAGATCAACACCCAGCGCAAGGTGAGATGCACCAGCGTATCGAAGCCGCGGCGGATGACGCCGGCCTGCCCGACGTCCTCGGCGGCGACCAGCGGCACCTCGTTGACGGCATTGGTTGCGCTGGTGATCCGCAGATAGCCCACCACGTCGCCCTTGCGCACCGGCGCCTTCAGCGGGCCCTTGTAGACGATCTCGCCCCTGATGCGCTGGTTGGCTGGCGGTCGCGGCAGCAGGATGGAAACATCGTCTTTGCCGGCGACCGGCACAAACATGCGATTGCCGCCCCAGACTCGCACCTCGCCGACCGTCTCGCCGGCATCGAACACCCGGTATTCGACGAAGCTCTTGAACCCCCATTCCAACAATTTCTGCGCTTCGTTCTTGCGCTCATCGGCCGTCGCCAGTCCATTAACGACCGCAATCAGGCGCCGCTGGCCCTGCAGGGCCGAGGCGACCATGCCAAAGCCGGCTTCCTTGATATTGCCGGTCTTCATGCCGTCGACACCGATGCTGCCGGCCAGCAAAGGATTGCGATTGAAAAACTTGTGATGACGATACTGATATTCGCGCTGGGCGAAGATTGCATAATGCTGAGGATATTCGCGGATGATGTGGCGGGCCAAGACCGCCAGATCGCGCGCCGTCATCAGGTGTTCGGGGTGATGCAGCCCGGTGGCATTGCGAAACGTCGACTTGGTCAGGCCTAGGCGCTGGCCTTCTTCGGTCATCTGCTTGGCAAAGGTCGTCTCGTTGCCGGCCAGGCCCTCCGCCACCGCGATCGCCGCATCATTGCCGGACTGAACGATGATGCCCTGCAATAACTCCTCGATCCGCGCCTTGCTGTTGACCGGCACCATCATCGCCGACGTGCCGGAGGGAGCGCCACCGGTCCGCCAGGCATTGACGCTCATGACGAACTCGTCAGTGGTCCTGACCTTGCCGGCTTTCAGCGCCTTGAACAACATCGCCAGCGTCATCAGCTTGCTCATGCTGGCCGGCGACATCTGCTCTTCGGCGCGCAACTGGTAGAGGATCGAGCCGGTGCCGGCGTCCATGAGGGTCGCCTGGCGGGCTTTCGAGGCAAAGTCCGCCGCGGTCTGTGCGGCAACAGGCAGCGGCGGCAAGCCGAGGACCAAGAGATTGATCGCCAGCCCGAGTCTCGTCAGCCCAAGTCTCGTCAGACATGTCGCGCCAGACCTCACGATTGAGCCACCCTTGAGCCTGTCAGAGCACCATCGGCATGCCGCGGCAACGCGCATGATCGCGCGTACTATCTGGTGAGCCGCGCGGCGAAGTCAACGTGCAACGCGGCGCCCTGCCGGATACAAGCAGCAACCGTTGCCCGATTTGCGCAGAGACGCACGAATCGGCCCCGCCCGGATGGCAGGGGCCCCTGGCCATGAACCACTCCAGCGAGCACGTCCACGCCTTTCGGGCTCGCCGGCCTACCAATCCAAGAAGGCGACAACTCGCGAGCTACAAACACACGACAATCGATGCCCACCCTACACCCAAGTCGTCACCATCTTGTCGCCACTCCTCCAGGTCGCTAGGGTCAACCGCGTCGTTGCGGCTTGTCCCGTCGACAGCGACGCACGGATGGGTGGCCGAGTGGTTTAAGGCACCGGTCTTGAAAACCGGCGTGGGTTCACCCCCACCGGGGGTTCGAAACCCTCCCCATCCGCCAGACCTATATTGATATCATTGAGTTATTCGCTATTTTGGATTATCCGCCCCAACATCCGCCCTAACAGCTAATTCGGATTGCGGCGGCTTGACGGGAACGTCTGCGACCAATTGACTCGATGTGGGCGGGCGCTCCACAGCCAGCCCAACGGCACGGCCACTCGACTGGGCGAGTTGCTTGATCGGCCGATGCAGTGAGACCTACTGCCCTTGTGAAATGTTGCGGATCATGGCGCGTCGCGCTCTCCGAAGCGGTATCCGGGGCCGCGGTGGGAAGGCTTCATAGAAGGCACGCGCGGCGTCGTTAGTCGTGAATACGCGGCACGTGTACGCAAAAGCGCAGTCTTAGAGCATTGGTTCTCCTCAATTTATAGCCCTCTCTCTCATTCATGCGTATTCGCTGCCGTATGCGGCATAATCGATTGCTTTCGTATTTAAATCAACGACTTGTGGAGCGTGAACGGCGCGGGTGCGCGCACCGCAGGTGCATAGGGTGTGAAGAGTACACGAGCCGGGTTTCTCTCCGCGGGCGCCGACAGTGGCCGGCAAGCAGAGCCGACCAACGAGCCCGGCGAAGCCACATTTTCTTGTCCGGCCGGGATTGCTTTTCCCGCCCCGGCCGTGCGGTTCCCGCCAGCGCGGCGCGCAAGGCCCGAGTCAAGGCTGGCCGCCACTTCGGCGGCCACCCGCAGGGCGTGGCCTTGACCGGCCGAGCACCGTGCTAGGCTTGTGGTGGCCGTGGCGATCATCGGCATGGCGTCCGTCTGACATTGTTCCGGCGGAGCGATCGTCGCCCGCCAGGGCCGAGACCCGCGGCTACCGGCCAGGCGGGGCTCGGTCGCGCGGCCAACGAGAGCGGCCCTGCTCGGCAGGGGCGCTCGCCGCGCGGCAGAGCGCGACCCTCGCCCGTTCGGCGAGGGGCCGCCCCAATCTCATCTAAAGACTTCAATTGGTAACGATCGGGTGCCGGCGCCAGGACTATCCGCGACGCCGTGCTCACGCTCATAGGCCGCACCGGCGACAAGCACAGGCACGCTCGCGAAGCCTTTGCTGAACGAAAATGAACCGCCATCCGCCTCGTCATGACCTCATGAATTGCCGTGCACCAAACCGGCGACGGCGTGCTTTTCTGCCGATAGATAGCTGCTAGCGCTTGCAAATGAGGTGTTGCGCGCTCATCATGATAGCAGATATAGTGTAAAATACTGATATCAGCTATTGTCCTAGAAGGACACGCGACGATGCGCGTCATCACGATCGCATCGCCAAAGGGCGGCACCGGCAAGAGCACGGTGACGAGCGCACTCGCCGTGCGCGCCGCCCAGGAGAGCCTGCGTGTTGCCATCATCGATCTCAATGCCGACCAGGGCAGCCTCACGAAGTGGTGGATACTGCGTGGCGAGCCCATGAACCCGCGCCTTTTTCCCGATCCCGGCGACCTCATTGGCGATGTCGAGCTGCTG
>CAZCGE010000047.1:0-20990 GCA_964498125.1 uncultured Devosia sp.
GCCGCAGGACGAGGCCCATGGGCGTCTTCCAGGATCGCACCAGCATGGACCGCATCCTGTTCGCCGTCTTCTCCCACGAAAACAAAAACCAAGGCGTCAGCACTCCCTTCCTGCTGACACAAACCTTTTGACGTTACCGCGAAAAAGGGCGGTCTTGCCGTAGGCCTGGGGCGCACATATGCTTTGCACGAGGGAGTGTAGGGAGCCAGAGGTGGGCCGTGGAGTTCGAGTGGGACCCGGACAAGGCGGCTTCAAACGTCCGCAAGCACGACGTAAGTTTCGAAATTGCGTCACGCGTCTTCTTCGATTCGTTCGTTCTGGACATCAGTGAGGAGGACTATGGCGATGAGATGCGCTATAGTGTTGTGGGGACGGTGGACAACAGGCTCTTGCACGTGACCTACACCATGCGCGGCGACGCCTATCGGATTATCTCCGCCAGAGCGGTAGAACCTCATGAGCGACGAAAATATCACGAGATTTAAGCTCGATCCCGCCAACCCTCCAAAGACGGATTGGACGGCGTTCGATGCCCGGACGGAAGCGGAGAACACCGCCGCCGCCCTGAGCGATCCCGACGCACAGCCGGCTACGCCGGAGCAGCTTGCCCGCGCGCGGCGTGTCGTGAATGTTCGCCTGATCCGCGAGCGCCTCGGCCTATCGCAGGAGGAGTTCGCGCGGCGCTTCGGATTGCGCCTCGAGATGGTGCGCGGCTGGGAGGATCGGTCGCTGACGCCCGATCCAGCCGCCGTGACGCTGCTGCGGGTGATCTGGGCGGAGCCGGAGACGGTGCGGCGGGTGGTGGCGGGGGAGTGAGGTGGGCGAGGGACGCGATGGCGACAGCTTCTCCTCCCGCTCAGCTTCGCACGAGTGCAGCATGGCCGCGAGGGGCCAGCGGAAATCTCGCCAACGATGGTGATGTCGCAAAGCCTTGTTCTTGTGCGACGTGCCGGGAAAGGCTCAGTTGAGCCAGATTTCCCTCCACGCCACATTCGGAAGCCAATGACAACGCTGAGCGACACGCCTCTTATCCGCAGGGCAACAGCAGTCGACGCTGCACGGATCGGCGCACTCGCGCGTGCCGCTTACGCCAAATATGTACCGCGCATGGGACGTGACCCAGCACCGATGGCAGTCGACTATGCCGCCGAAATTGCCGCGCGGCGTGTGGTGGTCATAGAGGCGGCTGGAAAGGTCGGCGGCTATATGGTTGCCTGGCCGGAAGCCGACGCGTACGTCATCGACAATATTGCCGTCGACCCGGGATGTCAGGGTGTAGGTTTAGGCCGGCGCCTGATCGAGCATGCCGCCGCCCAGGCCAATCGTCTTCACCTGCCGGCGCTGCGGCTCTACACCAACGTGCTGATGATCGAAAACGTGTCGATGTACGCACATTTCGGGTTTGTCGAAACGCATCGTGCGATCGAGAATGGCTTTGATCGGGTCTATATGCGCCGGAGCCTTTCCAAAGACGGGCAATGAGTTCCGCATTGCTGGCTCTCTCCTCTCGATGAATCACGAGGCGCACCCATACTGAGCAGGGGCCCAACCGGAACTCAGGATGTGTGGCAGGTGAGCGGGGTGTGGTGCCCTAGCCCACAGCTATGAAGGCGGCGCCGAGGCCCGCGCGGGTGCAAAGGTGTTATAGCGCTGAAACGCCTGCGCCAAATGTCCCACAAGCGCATTGACGGGAGACAGCGCAGGCCTCGTCTTTCGATAGATCGCAACGATTGGTAATCCCCCGAGGCATTCCCAATCCGGAAGAACCGGCAACAACGCGCCTGACCGTAATTCGTCGTCGACATGGCAGGCAAGGAGCCTGATAATCCCGCAGCCGGCGAGCGCAGCTTCGCGAAGCTCCTCGCCGTGCGCTATCAGGGTTGGAGCAAACTTGACTTTCTCGCGCGCGTCCGGCCTGGCGAACCGCCATTCGTCCAGGACGTCCCGCTCCAATGTCAACGAGGCCAGGCACGCATGCCGAGCGAGGTCAGCGGGGCTGCGCGGGATGCCCACACGCTCGAGGTATTCAGGGGATGCGCAAACGACGATGGGTGATTGCACGAGCCTTCGTACAATGAGACCCTGCGGCTGCTTGTGCTCGCCGCCATGCTGGCGCGCGCTGCGGGGGCGGATGAGGACATCGATACCCTCGTCCCCTATTTCGGCACGGTCATTGATACCGAGCAGGATGAGGCGGATCTCGGGGTAGCTCTGCTGGAACGACGGGATGGCGCGCAACAGCATCCGCCGGCTGAGCGCTGGCCCCATGCCGACTCTGAGCTGCCGGTGCAGTGCGGTATCGGCCTGGAATCTCTGGATCGTCTCCTCGAACCTCCGCAGCATCTGGGCACCGTCGCGATAGAAGCGCGCACCTTCGCTCGTCAGCTTCAGCACGCGCGTGGATCGTGTGAACAGCAAGAGGCCAAGGTCCTCTTCCAGGCCCTTTATCGCCCGGCTGACGGCCGCCGGATCAATCAGCAAGCTGCGCGCCGCCGCGACGAAGCTGCCGCTCTCGACAACCCGGACGAAGATCTCGATCACACGGATACTTGTGCGCATGCCGGCTCCGCTCGGTCGATTAATGACATCCTCGCATGACTGGCGTGCGGTTTCCAGCTCTTATCGAGTCCCGGCGGCGACTGCTAATGGGTGCGTACGACAGGCATCTCGGGAGAGCATCATGAAACTTCACCGCCGCAAATTCTTGCACCTGGCAGCGGGCGTTGCCGCACTCCCGGCCATGTCGCGCCTCGCAACGGCGCAATCCTATCCGTCGCGCCCGATACGCATCCTCGTCGGCTTTGCGGCCGGTGGTAACTTCGACATCATCGCGCGCCTGATCGGCCAATGGCTGTCGGAGCAGCTGCACCAGCCGGTCATTGTCGAGAACCGGCCCGGCGCGAGCAGCAATATAGCGACCGAAGCAGCCATTCGTGCCCCCGCGGACGGTTATACACTCCTGCTGGGTGGTGCAGTGAACGCCGTCAATGCGACGCTCTACGAAAAGCTGAGTTTCAACTTCATCGGCGACCTTGCACCGGTTGCCGGAGTCGTTCGATTTCCCAATGTCATAACGGTGGGTGCATCTTTCCCAGCCAAGACGGTTCCAGAATTCATCGCCAACGCGAAAGCAAATCCGGGCAAGATCAACCACGGCTCGTCCGGTAATGGGACCACACAACATCTCGCTGGCGAGCTGTTCAAGAAGATGACCGACGTCGACTTCACCCATGTCCCTTATAAGGGCGCTTCGCAAGCGATTACTGATCTGCTCGGCGGGCAAGTGCAGGTTTTGTTCGAGCCCTTGCCCGCGTCGATCCAACACATCAAATCGGGCAAGCTTCGCGCCTTGGCAGTGACAACAGCGATGCGCTCGGAGGCGCTGCCGGACCTGCCGACCGTGGGCGAATTCGTGCCGGGTTACGAGGCCAGCGGATGGAGCGGCGTATGTGCGCCCAAGAGCACACCAATCGAAATCATCGAGAAGCTCAACAACGTGATAAATGCGGGCCTTGCCGATCCCAAGATGAAGGCGCGCCTCGCTGATCTGGGCGCCACGACGCTGGCCGGCTCATCCGCCGACTTCGGAAAGCTCATCGCCGACGAGACCGAAAAGTGGAGCAAGATCATCCGGGCGGCCAGGATCAAGCTCGAGTAAATCCGATCGTCACCGCGCTGACATTCCATATCGTCCGTTCGGCTAGTCCCGCTTTGCCCGAGACGTCCGACATCCAGGGCGAATGAAGTATGCGCAACGCATCAATTGACGGTGGCGAACCGCCGCTAATGGGTCACTTGCAAGCAGTGGCGCGATGCAGGTCTCGACCGAGAACTCCCGCACGCGAACGGCGCCAGGGTTACAACGGTCTACGGCAGCTGGTAGTCCCGCACGCCGTCCGCGGCCGACACCTCGACGACGCGGCTGACCATGTCGTCGGCCGGGCTCGCCTGTTGCTCGATAACGTCGAGCGCCAGCACGATCTGCTGCCAGGTCTGCTCCCGCTCCAGGGCCTCGACGATGATGGCGCCGGGGTGAAGAGTCATGCGCGCGAGCAGCTTGCGGTAATCCCGCCCGTTCGCGGTGATGACGATGCGGTCGTCGGCAAAGGCGCGGGCGATGATGGTGTCGTCACGGACGCCGCTGAGGCCGATGTAGGCCGGGTGTACCGCGTCGTGATGGCCCATCGCGACGAGCCTGTGCACATAGCTCGGCGACAGGCACTCGTCGAGCATGAGCTTCAAGCCACGTCAGCCCGCTTTTTCGCCTTGCGCCAAGGCCGGGCGTCGGGGTCCTCCACGAAAGGCACCCGCTCGGCATAAGCCGCTGCGGCCTCCACTTGCTCGGCCGTGATGTAGGGGTAATCGGCAACGAGGTCGGCCACAGTCTCCACGCCGCGCAGACGCGCCGCGATGGCGTAGACCGTGATGCGTGTGCCCTTGATGCAGGGCGTGCCGCCCATGATCTCGGGATCGGAGACGATGAGCTCGCTTGATCTGTCTTCTCGGTTCGACATGCGTTCTATCTACGGCAGGGGTCGCACCGCCGCAAGCCGGCCGCAACGAAATGGGCCGCCAAACCGCGGCCCTCTCCGTAGTGGCGCGATATCGCCGCCCCTTACACCGAATAATACAGATCGAACTCGACCGGGTGTGGGCTCATGCGCACGCGGTCGGACTCGGCCTTCTTCAGCTCGATGTAGGCGTCGATCATGTCGTCGGAGAAGACGCCGCCCATCTTCAGGAAGGCGCGGTCCTTGTCGAGGTGGTCGAGCGCCTCGTCGAGGCTGCCGCACACGGTCGGGATCTCGGCGAGTTCGGCCGGCGGCAGGTCGTAGAGGTTCTTGTCGACCGGGGCGCCCGGATGGATCTTGTTCTGGATGCCATCGAGGCCGGCCATCAGCATCGCCGCGAAGCCGAGATAGGGGTTCGCCGCCGGATCGGGGAAGCGAACCTCGACGCGCTTGGCTTTCGGGCTGGTGGCGTGCGGGATGCGGCACGAGGCCGAGCGGTTGCGCACCGAGTAGGCGAGCAGCACGGGCGCCTCGTAGCCCGGCACCAGGCGCTTGTAGGAGTTGGTGGTCGGGTTGGTGAAGGCGTTGATCGCCCTGGCGTGCTTGAGGATGCCGCCGATGTAGAACAGGCAGGCATCCGACAAGTCCGCGTACTTATTGCCCGCGAACATCGGCGTCGAGCCCTTCCAGATCGACTGGTGCACGTGCATGCCCGAGCCGTTGTCGCCGAACACCGGCTTCGGCATGAAGCAGGCGGTCTTGCCGTAGGCCTGGGCGACGTTGTGGATCACATACTTGTAGATCTGCATGTGGTCGGCCATCTGCAGCATCGGGCCGAACTTGATGCCGAGTTCGTGCTGGGCCGACGCCACCTCGTGGTGGTGCTTCTCGACGACGACGCCCATTTCGGCCATCACGGAGAGCATCTCCGAGCGGATGTCCTGGGCGCTGTCGACCGGCGGCACCGGGAAGTAGCCGCCCTTGGTGCGCGGCCGATGGCCGAGGTTGCCCATCTCGTAGGCGGTGCCGGAGTTGGACGGCAGCTCGGCCGAATCGAGGCGGAAGCCGGTGTTGTAGGGGTCGGTGGTGAAGCGCACATCGTCGAAGATGAAGAACTCGGCCTCCGGGCCGACGAACACCTTGTCGCCGATGCCGGTCTGCTGCAGGTAGGCCTCGGCCTTCTTGGCGATGCCGCGCGGGTCGCGCTCGTAGAGCTCACCCGTCGTCGGCTCGACCACGTCGCAGAAGACGGCCAGCGTCGTCTGCGCGAAGAAGGGATCCATGTGGGCGCTGGCCGGGTCCGGCATCAGCAGCATGTCGGAGGCCTCGATGCCCTTCCAGCCGGCGATCGAGGAGCCATCGAAGGCGTAGCCCTCGGCGAACACAGCCTCGTCGACGCAGGTGACGTCGGCGGTGACGTGCTGCATCTTGCCTTTGGTGTCGGTGAAGCGCAGGTCGACGAACTTGACGTCCTTGTCCTTAATCATTTTCAGGACGTCGCTAGCTGTCTTGGTCGGCATACAAACTCCCCTCTTCTCTCAAGAGTTCACTGTTGGTTGGTTGTGGCGTCGTTTCGGCGGCTAAGACCTAGATGGCGTCCGTGCCGGTCTCGCCGGTGCGGATGCGAATAGCCTCCTCGATGGTGGAAATAAAGATCTTTCCGTCACCGATGCGGCCGGTCTTTGCCGCCTTCTGAATGGCCTCCACTGCTTTGTCGAGCATTTCGTCGGCAAGGACGACCTCGATTTTCACCTTGGGCAGGAAATCGACGACATATTCGGCGCCGCGATAGAGCTCGGTGTGACCCTTCTGGCGGCCGAAGCCCTTGGCCTCGATGACCGTGATGCCCTGCAAGCCGATTTCCTGCAGCGCCTCTTTCACTTCGTCAAGCTTGAACGGCTTGATAATGGCTTCGATTTTTTTCATGGGCAGCATCATCTCCTTGGCGCCGCACACAGCGCGCGCGTATCGGACGGAATTCGTTAAGCACGTGTTGTGCCAACCCTAAGAGTCTTCAGAAATATGCTTATTTATCTGGACGTTGCTGTGGTGCAGCGACGACGCGAGAGCGGTTCGGCGGGACCTGGGTGATTAATTGTTGCTCTAGTTGCCTAATATTATTGCAGGTTCGCCCGAGATGGTCGCCCAACACTTAGGCAATGCTGAATTTATCAGGTCTGGCCGCTGTGCGCGCTCGCCGCGGTGTGTTACGCGGCAAACGCCGCTGTCGTTCGGCTACGCAGGCTGTCGCAGGATACGCTCCATGAAGGTTGTCGGCATCGACCATTTCGTTCTGACCGTGGCCTCCATCGAGGTTGCCGTCGACTTTTATCGGCGCGTGCTCGGCATGGAGGCCGTACAATTCGGGCCGCAGCAACGCTGGGCCCTCACGTTCGGGCCGCACAAGATCAACCTGCACGAGAAAGGCCGCGAGTTCGAGCCGAAGGCGGCCGTCGCGCTGCCGGGGACAGCCGATCTGTGCTTCCTGGTCGATGATTTCGCCGGCCTGGCCGCGCATCTGGCGGCGCAAGGCGTCGCGATCATGATGGGACCGGTACCGAGATCCGGCGCGCGCGGCGAGATCTTGTCGTATTACTTCCGCGATCCTGACCAGAATTTGATCGAGCTCAGCACCTATGTCTGAGACCATTGCCGACACCAGCCTCGCCCTGCTGACCCCGGCCGAGATGGCCGAGGCTGACCGGCTGGCGGTGATCGCTGGCGTGCCCAGCCTGGCCCTCATGCAGCATGCCGGCCGCGCCGTGGCTGACGCCGTTCTGGCGCGCGAGAGGCGGCGCGGCGCGCGTGTGCTGGTGCTGTGTGGACCCGGCAACAATGGTGGCGATGGTTTTGTTGCGGCACGCCTACTGATGGCCGCCGGGCTCGACGTTCGCGTCTCCCTGCTTGGCGCCAGGGACGCCTTGCAAGGCGACGCCGCGGTCGTTGCCGCGCAATGGTCCGGCGCGGTCGAGCCGCTCGATGCGGTCCAGCTTGCCGACGCCGACATCGTCATCGATGCCCTGTTCGGCGCCGGATTGACGCGCCCGCTGTCGGGATCGGCCGCCGCGGTCGTCACGGCACTCAACGCATCACCCGTGCCGGTCGTCGCCGTCGATGTGCCGAGTGGACTCGATGGGGCGAGCGGTGACGCCGGCGGACCGGTGGTCGAGGCCGATGCCACCGTCACCTTTTTCCGGATGAAGCCCGGGCACCTGCTGCTGCCGGGACGGACACTGTGCGGCGAAGTCGTGCTGGCTGATATCGGTATTCCAGCCGGCGAGCTCGAGGCGATCAGTCCAAGGACGTTTATGAACGCCCCGGCGCTTTGGCGGGGCCGCTATCCGCTGCCACGTCTCGACGGGCACAAATATTCGCGCGGCCACGCTGTCGTCGTCTCGGGCGGCCCTGAGACCACCGGCGCGGCGCGGCTCGGCGCGCGCGGGGCGCTGCGGAGCGGCGCCGGCCTCGTCACAGTGGTCGGTGCACCAGCCGCGACCCTGATCAACGCCGCGCACCTGACGGCGATCATGATCAAGAGCATCGCCGGCCGCGATGGGCTCGCTGAGTTTCTCACCGACGAACGGCGCAACGCCGTGCTGATCGGGCCGGGCACCGGCGTCGGCCCGGAGACGGCGGACTGGGTGCTGACGGTGCTTGCTGCGAAGGCCGCGGCGGTTCTCGATGCCGATGCGCTGACGTCGTTCTCTCCAAGGGGTCAGAGCCGTCCCGCCGGAGGCGGGCAAGAAAGAACGGGGTCCGACCCCGAACCTGACGCCGACCGGCATGGCATGGGCTTCCTGCGCCAGCCCGGCGGCGAGACGCACCGGCCGGCCGACCTGTTCGCCGCCATCGCCGGCCGCGCCGCACCGGTCGTCCTGACGCCGCATGCCGGCGAGTTCAAGCGGCTGTTCGGCGACATCGCGGGAAGTGGCTCCAAGCTCGAGCAGGCGCGGGCGGCCGCGAAGGTGAGCGGGGCCGTGGTGGTCTACAAGGGCGCCGACACCGTCATCGCCGCACCCGACGGGCGCGCCGCCATCAACTATAACGCGCCGCCGTGGCTGGCGACGGCCGGCTCGGGTGACGTGCTGGCCGGCATGATCACGGGCCTGCTGGCGCAGCAGATGCCCGCGTTCGAGGCCGCGTGCGCCAGCGTCTGGGTACACGGTGAAGTGGGTTCCGCCTGCGGCCCCGGCCTGATCGCCGAGGATCTGCCCGAGCGGTGTCCGGAGGTGATTGCGCGGCTGGCGGCTGGTCGGGGTCAGACCCCGAGACATTACTCCGCCGCCTGCCCATACGGCACGTTCTTGCCGCCATAGCGACGCACGCGGACGTTGGCCTGCTCGGCGTGGCCGGCGAAGCCTTCCAGCATGCACAACCTGGAGCAAACCTCGCCGATCATGGCCGAGGCCTGGTCGGTCAGCACGCGCTGGTAGGTGACGGTCTTCATGAACTTGCCGACCCACAAGCCGCCGGTGTATTTCGCCGCCTTCTTGGTCGGCAACGTGTGGTTGGTGCCGATCACCTTGTCGCCGTAGCTGACGTTGGTGCGCGGGCCCAGGAACAACGCGCCGTAGTTGGTCATGTTGGCGAGGAAATACTCCGGGTCCCGGGTCATCACCTGCACGTGCTCCGAAGCAATGCGGTCGGCTTCGCGCACCATTTCGGCATCATCCTCGCAGACGATCACCTCGCCATAATCGCGCCAGCTCTCGCGCGCGATCGGCGCCGTCGGCAGGATGACCAGCAGCCGCTCGACCTCGGCCATGGTTGCCCTGGCGAGCTTTTCCGAGGTGGTCAGCAGGATGGCGGGCGAGGTCGGACCGTGCTCGGCCTGGCCAAGCAGATCCGTCGCGCACAGCTCCGCATCAACCGTATCGTCGGCGATCACCAGCGTCTCGGTCGGCCCGGCGAACAGGTCGATGCCGACGCGACCATAGAGCTGGCGCTTGGCCTCCGCCACGTAGGCGTTGCCGGGCCCGACCAGCATGTCGACCGCCTCGATCGACCTTGTGCCGATCGCCATGGCGCCGACCGCCTGCACGCCGCCGAGGCAGTAGATGACGTCGGCGCCACCGAGATGCTGGGCGGCGACGATGGCCGGCGCCAGCTTGCCCTCGAACGGTGGCGCGCAGGTGATGATGCGCGGCACGCCGGCGACCTTGGCGGTGATCACCGACATATGCGCGGACGCCAGCAGCGGGTACTTGCCGCCGGGCACATAGCAGCCAACCGAGTTGACGGGCAAGTGCTTGTGGCCGAGCACGATGCCGGGCAGCGTCTCGACCTCGACGTTGCCCATCGACGCCTTCTGGTGCTCGGCGAAATTGCGCACCTGCGCCTGTGCGAATTTAATGTCCTCGATGTCGCGCGGACGCAGCTCGGCCAGACAGTCCTTGATCTCCTTGTCCGTCAGCCGGTAGTCGGCGCGGTCCCATTTATCGAACTTGATCGACATCTCGCGTACCGCCTCGTCGCCGCGCTCGGCGATGTCGGCCAGCAACCCCTCGACGACAGCGCGCACCTTGACGTCGGCGGCATCCTTCTCGGCCGTATCGATGCTGCGTTTCAGGTGTCTGGCCATGGGGCGTCTCCAGGATTGCGTTTGTTTTCCGGCCGATGCATAGGCCCGCCGCGCTCGTCCGTCCAGGGCCACGGAATTCATGCTGGCCCTTGGCGTTGACGCTATCGGCTTGCGGCCCCTAAGCTCGCCCCACGGGCTCAGCAAGGAAACCGAACCGACATGATCGCCGCCGCGCACAGGGATACGTCATCGCCGGACGCACAAGAAGAGGTGGAGCGGCGCTTCAGATCGGTGCCGGCGCTGGTCAATGCCGATGCCGTCCATGCCCGCCGCGCTCGACGTCTCGAGGCGGAAATCCTGATAGGCATCGGCGAGATGGGCTTGATCCTGCCGGTGCGCGCTGGTTGTCTCGGTGAGTTGCAGCCCGCGAGCCGGCTGATGCGGCCATGGACCTTCGCCATCCGCGCCGACGCAGGAACGTGGTTGCAGCACTGGCGGGATCCTCCCGCACCCGGCTGGCACGATATCCTGGCCTTGTCGAAACGCGGGCTGCTGACGGTCGAAGGCGACCTGGTGCCGTTCATGCAGCACCTGCAATTCATCAAGGACGTGCTGGCCACCCCGCGCGGCGCGCGCTGATGCCGACCATGCCGGAGGCAAGCGCCGTGTCCGCCCGCATCGAGCCGATCGTTGGGCGCTATGTCCACATCATGTTGTCGGGCCGTGCGCATCGGCTGTATTTCGAGGAAGCGGGCCAGGGTATCCCGCTGGTCTGCCTGCACACGGCGGGTGCGGACGGCCGCCAGTTCCGCCACCTGATGAACGATCCGGACATCACCGGCCATTTCCGCGTGCTCGCCTTCGACATGCCATGGCATGGCAAATCCCTTCCCCCAGAGGGTTTCGAGCGCGAGGAGTATCGCCTGACGACGGCGGCCTATACCGAGATGGTGCGCGTCTTCTGCGCGGCGCTGGCGCTGGACAAGCCGGTGGTGATGGGCTGCTCGATCGGTGGGCGCATCGTGTTGAACTTGGCCATCGCCCATGCGGCGATGTTCCGAGCGCTGATTGGCCTGGAAAGCGCCGATTTCCAGGCGCCTTGGTATGACACCGACTGGCTGAACCGCGCCGACGTGCATGGCGGCGAGGTCTGCGCCGCGCTCGTCTCCGGCCTGATGGCGCCGCAGAGCCCGAGCGTCGCCCGCCATGAAACGCTCTGGCTCTACAAATCCGCCGGTCCCGGTATTTTCAAGGGTGACCTTTATTTCTACCGCGTCGACGGCGACCTGCGCGGCAAGACCGCGGCGATCGATACCGCGGTCTGCCCGCTATACCTGCTGACCGGCAGTTATGATTTCTCCTGCACGCCCGAGGATACGCAGCGCACGGCCGCCAGCATTGCCGGCGCCGAGGTGACCGTGATGCAGGAACTCGGGCACTTTCCCATGAGCGAGAACCCCGAGCGATTTCGCAGCTATATTCTGCCGGTACTGAACAAAATCAGGGGTGCTGCATGAGCTGGCCGGAGCGGATCGGCTGCATCGGTCTCGGCGTCATGGGCGAGCCGATGTGCCGCAACATCGCCAGGAAGAGCGGCGCGGTCGTCACTGCGTTCGACGTCGACCCGGCGCCATTGGCGCGCCTTGCCGCCGATGGGGTCCGGCCCGCGGCGAGCGTTGCAGCATTGGCATGCGACAGCGACCTGATCGCGCTGTCGCTGCCTTCGGGACGCGAGGTCGAGGCCGTCTGCTTCGGCGAGACCGGTCTGGTGGCGACCGCGCGCGCGGGCCAGGTCATCGTCGATCTCGGCACCAGCCCGCCCTCGCTCGCCCGTCGACTCGCCGAGGCCCTCGGCGCCAAGGGCGCCGAATTTGCCGACGCCCCGGTCGCCCGCACACGGGCCGCCGCCGAGGACGGCACCTTGTCGATCATGGTGGGGGCCGACGCCGCGGTGTTCGTCCGCATTCAGCCGATTCTGGCCTGCTGCGGCAGCGAGGTGACACACTGCGGCGGCGTCGGCGCCGGCCAGGTGGTGAAGATCCTCAACAACATGGTGCTGAGCCAGACCGTGGTGGCGCTGGCCGAGGCCGCCGCCATCGCCCAAGCGCAGGGCGTCGACAGGAAGCTGCTGTTCGAGACGTTGGCCAAGGGCTCGGCCGACAGCTTTGCACTGCGCAACCACGGCCTGAAGGCGATCATTCCCGGTGCGTTCCCCGAGCGCGCGTTCTCGGCCGCCTACATGCTGAAGGACGTGGCGTATGCGCTGGAGATGGCCGGCGAGGGGAAGTTGAAGGCGGATGGAGCGGCGACCGCGCGTGATCTCCTCGACCAAGCCATCGCCGCCGGCGACGGCGATGCGTATTGGCCGGTAATCGCGCGGGTGGTTTCAAGACTCCCGTAGGTCGGGTCTCCCCCGGACACTTGATCCCGGGGAGACCCGACATGCAACGTGGCAATCCAGGCTGTCGGGTCTCGCGAAGGGCTCGACCCGACCTACGCCGCCGCCTCAAAACCGGTAAAACTTCGCCGGGTTGTCGACCATGATGCGTTGCCGCATGGCTTCGTCCGGCACCCAATTGCCGAACCAGTCGACCAGATCGCCGTCGTTGGGGTTGGCGATGTACTTGTTGGGATGCGGCCAGTCCGTGCCCCAGACGATGTGATCGGGCGCCGCCTCGATGAAGGCTTCCGCCATCGGCCGCACGTCGTCGTAGGGCGGCAGGTCGGTGGCGCTGACGCGGTTGGCGCCGGAGATCTTCATCCAGCAATTGCCGCGCTTCATCAATTCGATCAGCGCCTGGAAGCCTGGCGCGTTGGCGCCCGCGGTCGCTGGCTGGTAGGCAAAATGGGCGATCGAGATCGGCACCTTGATCGAGGTCAGGATCGGCATCAGCTCGACGGCGTCCTTGCCGGGAAACAGGAACTCGAAGTGCCAGCCGAAGGCCTGCATGCGGCTCTCGAGCTCGGGGATCTGCTTGAACTCGATCGGCATGCCGCCCTTGTTGTCCGTGTTGAGCCGGATGCCGCGGATGCCTTGCCTGTCGAGGTCGGCCATCTCCTTGTCGGTGATGGCGGTGGTGCAGGCGATGACGCCGCGCGCGCGGTTGGCGGTCTCCACGTTCAGTGCCGCCATACCCTCGAGGATCGCCGAATTGTCGACGCCGTAGACGGAGGGTTGCGTGAACACGACGCGGTCGATGCCGAGCGTTTTATGCAGGTGTTTCAGATCGGCCAGCGGCGAATCCGGCGGATTGTAGCCGTGGCCGGGCGACAGCTTGTACTTGCCCTCGAACACATGCACGTGGCAGTCGACCGCGCCCTTGGGCAGCACGAGCTTGGGTTTGCGTGGGTTGCGATCCGGCGCGAGGCAGTCGCGGATACCGCTCGGTTGGCTGCTCATCTGACGTTCTCCCTGGGGTTGCCGTCGCACCGCAATGAGATGCCCGGCGCTGCTCGTCGATCCTGCGATCATGCAGAGCCGCATAGCACGAGTGGCGGCGGGCCGGAAGCGGGGTGGGCCGAGGCGCGCGACCGCGCGGGCGCTATCCTGCCGGCGTCGCGCCGCCGTCCGGCGGCCAGAGCACGTCCAGCGAGAACGTATGCGCCTCAAACGGCGGTGCAGTCACCTGGTCAACTTCCTTAAAGGCGGCGGCGTGCAGCCATTTTCCGCTGGTCAGCGCCAACACCTCCAGGGTCCTCGCGATGGGGTCGATGTACCAGCAATGCCCGACGCCAAAAGTAGCGTAGATGGCCAGCTTGTCGGTACGGTCGATCGCCTGGGTCGACGGCGAGAGTACCTCGCAAATCCAATCAGGCGATGTTTCGATGAACGCCGTTTCAGGGAAGGGCGTCAGCCGCTCGCGATGCCAGCCAGCGATGTCGGGAACCACGATGTGCGAACCAAGGTGCAGCTCCGGCTCGTCGATGAATACCCAGCCACCTGGCCCACCGCGACCGAATTGAAACGGCCCCATCACCTCATGTCCAATGGCGCTCGACGCCAATCCATGCCGCGGAGACGGCCGCGGATGCGTGTGCAGCGCGCCGAAAATGATCTCGCCCACCATGTTCGGCGGCAGCGCCTCGATATCGGCATAGGTCGCGGGACGCGTCTTGGACTTCAGCATGGTATAGAATTAGCATGAATAGGAGGCCGGCGGGAAGCCGGGGGGCGACGTGGTAAGTGGGGTCGCGCCGCGCCCCTCTTGCCGGGCGCGACTCCACGGCAAGGCGTGCGAAGCTCCCTAGAGCGCTTTCTCCTGATTCAATCCGAGTGGAACGCGCTCTAGTCTTTTGTTTGTCGCATTTTCTACGCCAAACCGGTGCCCACTTTGGCGGAAAATGCTCTAGTCGTCGATTTTAGGCAGACGCCGAATGGCGAGGAGAATCGTGGCACTCATTTCTGCGATCGGGTACTCGTTTTCCCATGTCGGCCAGGGCGGACTGGTCGACGGCGCGCATGTTGCAAATTCCGTGTTACAAATATCGGGGGAGTGACACATGGCCGACCCGCTGATCTCGGCAGCTATTACGCATTGGGGCGCCCGCTTCGTCGCCAACGGCGTGGCGCTGACCGACTTCGAGGACATCACCCGCGGTCTGGTCAGCTGGAATGATTGGTGTGCTGCCTGGTCGGACCGGGCTGGCATCCACGAAGTCATGGGGCGGGACGCGCTGTCGCGCGGCAAGCTGCAATCGGCGGGCGAGCACCTGCAACGCGCCGGCGTCTACTACCACTTCGCCAAATTTCTCTTCGTGCACGATCCAGGGCAGATGCAGGCAGCGCACCGCAAGGCCATCGCCTGCCGCAGCCTGGCCTTGCCGCATCTCACCCCACCCGGCGAGCGCGTCGCCATCCCATTCGAGGGCAAGCTTCTGTACGGCATCCTGCGCAAGCCAGCCGGCGTGCCGCGGCCGCCGCTGCTGATCATGTGCTGTGGCCTGGACTCCTGCAAGGAAGAGACCGACGCCTACGAGCAGCCGTTCCTGCAGCGCGGCATCGCCACCCTGGTCTTCGACGGCCCCGGGCAGGGCGAGGGCGAGGCCGATTGGCCGATCCGCGGCAACTACGAGACCGTCGTCGCCGCGGTGGTCGCCTACGCACGCTCGCGCGCCGACCTCGATGCCGACAGGCTCGGGCTGTGGGGCGTCAGCCTGGGCGGCTATTATGCCCCGCGCGCCGCGGCCTTCATCGACGCCTTTAAGGGCTGCATTGCTCTGTCTGGCCCCTATGACTGGAGCGAAGCATGGGACTCGCTGCCAGATCTGACGCGCGAAACATTCCGTTGCCGGTCCAAGAGCGCGACGCCCGAGGCCGCACGCCAGGTGGCTGGAACGCTGTCGCTGCAGGGAATTGCCGGCAACATCGGCTGCCCGCTGTTCATCGTCGCCGGCAAACTCGACCGCGTCGTACCCTGGCAGCATGCCGAGAGGCTTGCGCGCGAGGCCGGCGGGCCGGTCGAGTTCGTGTTGCTTGAGGACGCCAATCACGTCGCCAATAACCGCACCTACCGCTGGCGCCTGCAGGCTGCCGACTGGATGGCCGACCGGCTGTCCGGCTGAACTCCCGGCCCGCCATCCCTGCGCAGCGCCCTTGCCATGCAGCCCCGGCGCGGGCCGATGACCATTGCGTACCGGCACACTACTCACTCACATTTTTCGTCGACCGCGACGGTGCGGGCCTTAGCGTTTCAACATCGGTTGCGAACAGAGCCACATTATTTGGTAACCCTCATTTGGCCAACGCCGACATAAGAAACGCCTCGGCGCACCCATGACCGCAACGTCATTGCGCTATTTCAGACCGCCTTTTAATGCACGGTATTCTAACTAAATACCGATGAATTGACACCCAGCCTTGGTTCTAGTTTGGTGGAATGCTCGGTGTTCGCATAAGCCGCGGCGCCAACTTTTGCAGCAGACGGGGTCGCCATCTTCTCTAGACGGATAGACCTCCGACGCACCAAACAGATGTGTGGGGCATGGCCAGATTTATAAGACATGGGCGTTTCGTCTTGGATCATGAAGCCCATTCGGGCCGGGGGCCGCATTCGGGGCATTCCGACGCATCCTGGCACAGTGAACTTCGCCATCACTGGGAGCACCATTCGAGCCACCACCACTCACATCACAATTGGCATCACCATTGGCATCACCACCGGCCACATCCCCACACCACGCCAACGCCGCCGCCGCCGACTTCCACGCCTCCGCCACTTGCGCCGATTTCGCCGGTCAATGACGTTGCCATGGTGGCCGAGGACGCCATGGCCACCGGCAATGTCCTGGCCAACGATGGTGCTGGCACGGGCGACGTCCTGACGGTCACCGGATGGAGCGGCGGCGCGCTTGGCACACCCATGGCCATCGCCGATCTGCAAAATGCCAGCATCATGATGAACGCGAGTGGTGCGTTCACGATCGATGCGTCGGCTGCCGATGCGCTGGCGGCCGGTGAATCCGTAAGCCGAACCTTTACCTATGACATGCTGCGGACCAACGTCGCCGGCACGTCGACACATGCCGTCTCGTTGACGATCACCATCACCGGCACCAACGATGCGCCAGTGATCACCGGCGAGACGTTCACGGCGCAGGTGGAGGAGCTTGGCGGCAACGTCGACACGGGATCGATCAGCACCAGCGGCACGTTGACATTCGATGATGCGGATCTGACTGATGCGCACAGCCTGGCATTTGCCGCGGTTGGAACGACGCTGGGCACCCTCTCGGCGCTGTCGATCGTCGATGGGGCGACCGGCGCCGGCGATGGCACGATATCCTGGACGTATACGGTCGATGCCGCCGATGTGGCCTACCTGGCGGCTGGCGAGACGCGTGTCGAGGAATTCACCGTCACGGTATGGGACGATGACGGCGCGCCGCTGTCCGATAGCGCCACGGTGCGGGTCGCCATCACCGGGGGCAACGACGGCCCGGTGGCGTTGGCCGACCTCGCGGCTGCGGCCGAGGATACCAGCGTGATACTGTTGGCCAGCGATCTGCTTGCCAATGATGGCGATGTGGACGGCGATGTGCTGACCATCGTCTCGGTGCAAAACGCGGTTGGTGGCTCGGTGACCCTCGACGCTCAGGGCAATGTCGTCTTCACCCCGGCGCCAGACTTCAATGGCCCCGCGTCATTCACCTACACGGTGCGCGATGCATGGGGAGCGACGGCAACCACCGAGGTGGCCGTCACCGTCGCGCCGGTCAACGACGCACCGCAATTCGCCGTACCCGCCGTCAATGTCACGACGCTAGAGGATACCGCGGTCTCCGGGCAGGCGATCGCCACCGACGTCGATGGCGATGCGCAAACGTACGCACTCGGAGCGACGGTTCCAACGCGTGGCAGCGTCACCGTCAACGGCAACGGCTCCTGGGTCTACACCCCGTCCGGCAACGCCAATGGCGCCGATAGCTTCACCATCATTGCCAGCGATGGGCACGGCGGCGCGGCGCCGATCACGGTGAACTTGACCATCACGCCCGTCAATGATGCACCAGTCGCGGCCGCCGACAGCGGCTTTGCGACCACCGGCGACGTCCTGCTGGCCATCACCGCAGCCGCGCTTCTCGCCAACGACAGGGACGTCGACGGCGATACCCTCACGATCCAATCGGTGCAGGCGAGCCTTGGCGGCACCGCGGTCATCAACGCCCGGGGCGACGTGTCCTTCACGCCGATCGAGGGCTACATTGGCCCCGCCTCGTTCCAGTACACCATGACCGACGGCGCTGGCGGCTCGTCCACCGCGAACGTAACGCTGACTGTCAATCCGACCCCGGGCACAATCCTTGGCACCACTGGCGCCAACTCCATCACGGGCACGACTGGCAACGATGTCATCAACGCGCTCGATGGCAACGACACGGTCAACGGCGCGGCCGGCATCGACACACTCTATGGCGGACTGGGCAACGACACCCTCAACGGAGGCGCCGGCGCCGATAGCTACGTCTATCGCTCGGGCGATGGCAGTGATTTCATCGACGAGAGCAGCCGCTCGACGGCTGAGGTCGACGTCCTGCGATTCGTCGGCCTGAATGCCTCGGACCTGACCTTCAGTCACCGGACGGGCGGCAATGACCTGCTGATCAAGATCAACGCCACGGGCGTGACCATCGAGGTCGATGAGCAGTTCTTCTCGACATTGACCGCATTCGGTGTCGAGCAGATCCAATTCGCCGATGGATCGACATGGAATCTGGCGCGCATCATCGCCGAGGCGCACTACCGCGGTACGGCCGCCAATGAAACGCTGGTCGGCTCCGACTTCGGCGACACGATCGATGGCGATGGCGGCGCCGACACCTTGACAGGTGGCGTGGGCGCCGACATCTTCGTCTTTGGCGCCGGAGATGGGAAAGATGTGATCACGGATCTGGCTATCGCCAGCGACAAGATCAAGCTGTCGCTGGGAACGCAGTTCGACAGCTTCGCCGAGGTCAGCGCAGCCGCGGCGCAAGTCGGCGCCAATACGGTCATCACGTTCGACGCCGACACCAGCCTGACGCTGCAAAATATCCAAACAACGGCGCTGATCGTCGATCATTTCATCTTCGCCGCTTGAGGGCGGCGCACGACCGCCGCCCCGATGCGATTGGCGGCTACACTGATCCCTTCATACAGTACCCGCTATTCTCGGCGCGGCGAGCGCTCTTGCGCGCGTCGAGCGGTATGCATGCTGCAGCATGACGCACCGAAGGGCCCTCAAGCGGCGAGGCAGACGATGGTGGTTGCGGGGACATTCTGCCCTACCCGCCAGTTCGGAAGGCCGACAGCACAGGCGCGATCGAGCCCGCGTGTGCCGATCGCGATTGGCCAACAGCCGCCAAGCAATCGCCAAGCAACCGGTGGTGCGGCGGCGAAAGCCTGGTTAGGATGGCGCCATGGTGTCACAATGCCCGCGGAGGCAGCACAAGCACAGGGAGATCCACATGCGCCTGTTGCACGCACTCGCCGTTGCACTCTTCGCACTTGCCGGCCATGCCGCTTCGGCTTCGGCTCAGGGCCAGTATCCTTCGCAGATGGTCAGGATCGTCGTGCCGTTCGGCGCCGGCAGCCAAACCGACCTGCTGGCGCGCGTCTTCGCCGACAAGCTCGCCACGCTGTGGAAGGCGCAGGTGATCGTCGAGAACAAGCCCGGCATCGCCGGCACGGCGAGCGTCGCCAAGGCGACCCCTGATGGCCACACGATCATCCTCACCGGCAATGGCCACACCATCATCAGCGCACTGAATAAATCACTCAATTTCGATCCGGTGAAGGATTTCACCGCGGTGACCAAGCTGGCCGTCATCCCCGGCATCCTGGTTGCGCCGGCGAACGGTGCTGCATCGTTGCAGGCATTCATCGACCAGGCCAAGGCAGAGCCGGGCAAGCTCAATTATGCCTCGGCGGGCCTTGGCAGCGTATCCAGCACCGGCATCGAGTTGCTCAAATCCCTCGCCGGCATCAACGTGGTGCACGTGCCGTTTCCAGGTCTTGCCGGCTCGCATACGGCAACCATCCGCGGCGATACCCAGCTGACGCTGACGTTTTACAGCGCGGCGGGCGATCTGGTGGACTCCGGCCAATTGAAGCCCCTCGCCGTGACGCCGAGGAAGCGGCTCGCCAACCTGCCCAACGTGCCGACCGTCGCCGAGGCCGGCGTTGCCGACTACGAATACGACCCATGGTTCGGCATCCTGGCGCCGGCAGGCACGCCGCAGCCGATCGTGGAAAAGATCGCCAGGGACATCGCCGAGGTTGCCAAGACCTCGGACGTCACCGAGCGGTTCGCCAAGCTCGGCGCCTTGATCGAGACCACCACGCCGGCCGAATTCGACGCATTGATCAAGCGGGACGGCGCGCGGTTCTCGAAGTTGTTTTCGGCGCCGGCCCAATAGCGGCCGCGTCAGGCGCCGTTGCCGGCAGGTGCGTGAGGTTGGCGGCGGTGGATGCGCGTTCGGCGATTGCCGTCATGGTCGATGCGAGCCTGTCATTGTCGGGCCGGCGGCCGGCCCGAAAGTTGCGGCGCAGCGTAGGAGGGCGGCGGAGGGGCGGCCAAGGGCACGGCGTTGGTCCGCTTCACATCTGATCGCGATAGTAGGCGGTTCGAGGGAGTTGACGTACGTTGCGGGGCCATAAGCAGCCGAAAATAGTCCGCATGCTCCGTCGGCGTCGTGCAGAATTACAACATTTGTAACGACTGCCATGCGGCGTTGGTGATGCACGCCGACGTTGCCTAAACGGAGGGCGCCTAGAGCATTTTCCGCCAAAGTGGCCACCGGTTTGGCGTAGAAAATGCGACAAACAAAGGCCTAGAGCGCTTTGCCTTGATTCAATTCGAGTGGAAAGCGCTCTAGCCGGCGCGCTCGGCATCGGCAACAATGCAGGATCGGGCGGGCCGTCGGCCCACGAGGCCTTGCGACAGGCCAGATTGACATTGCTTGCATCGCCGTGGGGGCGAGCACCGCCCGCCCGGTTGCACCGGCACGGCCAGAGTTGCTGCTGTGCTTTGGCGCGATGTGCCGCCCGATTGACAATTCGTGAAGATGCGCGATGCCGCAAGAGAGCCGACGCATATTTATTGAATCTATTGCGCCATTCAATTTTCATGGAAAAGCAACACATTAAATGTCATTTTGATGATAACTCATTAACACATCCGTGCAAATACTTGAGCGCGAATACCTAAATGCACGCTTGTTCAGTTGCGCCCAGATCGAGTTATTCGAAACGCGCCAACGACGCCAACAACGAGAAGTTGATTCACATGAACCAGATTCGCAATGACAGTGGCCAGGCCCACCAGCCAGCGGCGGCCGGCACCATGCCTATCCCTTTACCTCAGGCTAGCTTCGCGTGAATTGACGGGAACCAGCGACAGCGCCGGGTGTCATCGACGAGCTGGCGCATGGTGACGGGCGGCCGTGCGACGAGGCTCTCGATCACGCGCGCGGCGATGCGG
>CAZCGE010000048.1:0-21747 GCA_964498125.1 uncultured Devosia sp.
AAAAGCGTGCGAAGCACACAATATTGCGTCCTTCGGACGATTCTTACGCTGGGTTCCGGCGCGCGTCGGCGCAAAAGGGCGCCTCCTTGGCCGGAATGACGACGTGAATTACTCTATCTTAGCGCGTATGGGGCTGACCCCGGCTAGATTCCCAGCTTCCGCTTCAAAATCTCGTTCACCACCGCCGGGTTGGCCTTGCCGCCGGTGCCTTTCATGACCTGGCCGACGAACCAGCCGATGGTCTTGGGATTGGCCTTCACCTGCTCGACCTGCTTCGGGTTGGCCGCGATGATCTCGTCCACGGCCTTCTCGATGGCGCCGGTGTCGGTGACCTGCTTCAGCCCGCGCTGCTCGACGATCTCGGCCGGGTCGCCGCCCTCGGCCCAGACGATCTCGAACACGTCCTTGGCGATCTTGCCTGAGATGACGTTCTGGTCGAGAAGGCGGATGATGGCACTGAGTTGTGTCGGGGAAACAGGAGAGGATGTGATGTCCTTGCCTTCTTTATTGAGGCGACCGAATAGTTCGTTGATGATCCAGTTTGCTGCTGGCTTCCCATCATGGACAATCGCGTGGGCAGTTTGTGTCACTACAATAGTTTGATTGGCGGACCCCGTAATTATCGCCGACGCTTTCGCGACTTGCGTGATTGGTGTCTGATTGGATGATACACCACTCACGACTTGCTCGAAATAGTCGGCGCTCTCGCGCTCGGCGGTGAGCACGCCGGCGTCGTAGGCGGACAACGCGTAGTCCTTGATGAAGCGCGCCCGCTTGGCGTCCGGCAGCTCCGGCAGACCCTCCTTCAAGCCGTCGACGAAGTCCTGCGTCAGCTCCAGCGGCAGCAGGTCGGGATCGGGGAAATAGCGGTAGTCGTGCGCCTCCTCCTTCGAGCGCATCGAGCGCGTCTCGCCCTTCTGCGGATCGAACAGCCGCGTTTCCTGGTCGATCTTGCCGCCATCCTCGATGATCTCGATCTGGCGGCGCGCCTCGGCGTCCACCGCCTGGCCGATGAAGCGGATCGAGTTGACGTTCTTGATCTCGCAGCGGGTGCCGAGGTCGGCGCCGGGCTTCCTCCCCGAGACGTTGACATCGGCGCGCAGGTTGCCCTTCTCCATGTCGCCGTCGCAGGTGCCGAGATAGCGCAGGATGGTGCGCAGCTTGGTCACGTAGGCCTGCGCCTGTTTGGCCGAGCGCAGGTCGGGCCGCGAGACGATCTCCATCAGCGCCACGCCGGAGCGGTTGAGGTCGACGAAGGAATACTCGGGGCTCTGGTCGTGGATCGACTTGCCGGCGTCCTGCTCCAGATGCAGCCGCTCGATGCCGACGTGCAGCGTCTCGCCGTCGACCTCGATCTCGACCGCGCCCTCGCCGACGATCGGTTGCTTGTACTGGCTGATCTGGTAGCCCTGCGGCAGGTCCGGATAGAAGTAGTTCTTGCGGTCGAAGACGCTGTTCAGGTTGATCTGGGCCTTCAGCCCGAGGCCGGTGCGCACGGCCTGGGCGATGCACTCCGCGTTGATCACCGGCAGCATGCCGGGCATGGCGGCATCGACCAGCGAGACGTGGCTGTTGGGCGCGGCGCCGAACGCGGTGGAAGCGCCCGAGAACAGCTTTGCCTTGGAGTTGACCTGGGCATGCACCTCCAGGCCGATCACCACCTCCCAGTCGCCGCTGTCGCCCTTGATCAGGTTCGCTGGATTGACAGGCTCGTGCATGACCATGGCCTCGTGGTTGAACCGCTTGCAACCTGGGTTAGGCTGCGCTGGGGAGCGGGTCAAGCGGGCCGTCGGCGGCGTGCATTGCCCCTCTGGATCGCTCCTCTGGATGGCTTGCATTGCCGTGGCGCGCGTGGCGGCATAAGCTCAATTCGAGCTGCATAATAAAACCGGAGGGGCGACCATGGACCGAGGCCTGCGCGGGATCGTACTGCTTGCGGCAGCGCTGCTGCTCGCGGGATCGCCCCGGGATGCTGCCGCACAAGCCATCACCCGGCCCGTGACGCTGGTCGTGCCGTATGCGGCCGGCGGCGGCACCGACACGGTCGCCCGTCTCATCGGCGATCAGATGTCGCGCGCCCTGGATCAGCCGGTGGTGATCGAGAACGTGGTCGGCGCCGGGGGCACGACGGCCAACGAGCGCGTCGCCCGCTCGACCCCCAATGGCACGACGGTGCTGATCAATCACGTGGCGCTGCTGGCGGCGCCGAGCCTGTTCACCAACCTGCGCTACGATACGCAAACCGCCTTCGAACCGGTCGGTCTCGTCAACAACGCGCCGATGGTGCTGATCGGGCGCAAGTCGATTCCCGGCCAGAGCCCGCGGGATCATCTCGGCTGGATCAAGTCGCAGGGCGCCAAGGCCAATTTCGCGCACGGCGGCATCGGCACCAACAGCCATCTGTGCGCCGTGATGATGGGCAATGAGCTGGGGTTCAAGCCGACGTTCGTGGCCTACCGCGGCTCGGCTCCGGCGATCTCCGACCTGCTCGGCGGGCAGATCGATCTGCTGTGGGATCAGGTGACCAACGCCTTGCCGCAGATCCAGGCCGGCACGCTGCACGGCATCGCCATCACGTCGGCCGAACGACTCGACGAGTTGAAGGACGTGCCGACGACCAAGGAGCTCGGCATGCCCGATCTCTCCTACACGATGTGGCATGGGCTCTATGTGGCCAAGGGCACGCCGGGGGAGGCCGTCGCCGCCCTCAACGGCGCACTGCGCAAGGCCGTTTCGGCTCCGGGCGTCGCGGCCAAGCTGAAGCAGCTCGGAACCCTGTCGTTCCCCGAGCAGGAGCTGTCGCCCGAGGCGCACGCGCGCCTGTTCGC
Organism: uncultured Devosia sp.; assembly: GCA_964498125.1. Classification (GTDB taxonomy): domain Bacteria; phylum Pseudomonadota; class Alphaproteobacteria; order Rhizobiales; family Hyphomicrobiaceae; genus CAMDBL01. The sequence goes on from CAZCGE010000048.1 coordinate 2,829, forward strand.
CGCCGATCTGCCGCGCGTCGCCAAGCTGGTCGAATCCTCCGGCGCCAAGGCCGGCGAGGCGAAGTAGAGGGAAATGGCGACAGCCGCTATTTTCGCGGGATGCGGCCACATCGGCGACGCATCGGCTCCGCGCCGCGAGCTGAACTCCGATGTCGGAAACGGTGGCTGTCGCTATTTTCAGTTCCCGTTCGCCCCGTTCCGGATAAACTTAGACGAGCAGGCGGCGGTCCCATGAAGAAGCAGATTGTCAACCCGAATAGGTTCAACCCAGATATCAAACTGCCATACCAGCTCCGGATCAAGGATTTCGAGCTGTCGATGCAGGACGTTTTTGACTTCTTCCACGACGTGAATGGCCTTCTCCTCGACAAGGGCCTACATCGCTTCGACGACATGCTTCGCCCGGCTGCCATGTCTGGCATCATCTCCGACATGATGACAGCGAGCATGGCAAAACACGCGCGCTCGCTTGTCGAGAACTCGTATTTCAACGGCCATCCCGACCTTGTTGTCCAAGGGCGCTACCCTAACAATGCGATCAAGTCCGCCACCGATGGCATCGAGATCAAGAGTACCCGCAAACGTGGCGGCGCGGTCGACACGCACGGTGCGCGCGATCAATGGATGTGCGTGTTCGTCTACACGACCGACCACGACACGGAGCCCGCCGCCGACCGTGCCCCCATGCGCTTCGTCGAGGTCTATCTTGGACAGGTCGAAATCGTTGATTTTCGCCGCAACCCGCGCGGCGAGTTGGGCACTCGAACGGCCACCCTCGGCGCCAACGGCATCGCCAAGCTCAGACAAAGTTGGGTGTACTTAGAGCCTTGAACGCCTCGCAGCCCATCTCGAAGTATTCCGGGTCACGCTCTGTACCGACGGCCGCGTAGCCCAGCGCCTCGGCAGCTGCCAGCGTCGAGCCGCTGCCGGCAAACGGGTCAAAGACGATACCCTCGCCCAAGGGCAGCGCGGCACGCACGATCTGGCGCATGAAGCGTTGCGGCTTGAGCGATGGATGCGGAGCTATCCTCTTCTCCGCGCCGCGCGTTGGCGAACAGATAATCACATCCTTGAACGGTTCATCATCGGAGATACGTCGTAGACCGCCTGTCCGCCACTTGCGCAAGTTCTGAGCCGCGGTGCCATCGAGGGGTTTGCGAAAGATACCCCACGGCTCCCAACAGGCGCGGGCCATCATGGAGACGCCGTCGAACTCCTTCTCTGCCCCTTTGGGCCTGTCTCCACCGCGAAGCGTTTGCACGAGCCGGATGATCTCGCCGCGCTTCTCGAAGCCTGCTTGCTCGAATGGTACGAACGCCTGCGACGACAACAGTGGGTTCGAAGCTATGAACACGTGGCCGCCTGGCACAAGCACGCGGGCGAGGTCATTCGCCAGCGTCGAAAAGAACACGACGAGCGCCGCCCGGTCTTCGGTCGACAGCACCGTGAAGCGTGGCAGCGGACTGCGCTTGGCACCATCGAAACTCGGCGGAATACGCCACACGCCACCCTTGCCAGCCCGGAGCTTCTGCTGGTTGACGCCGTTGTATTCGATGACGCCGTAGGGTGGATCGGTGACGACCGCGTGGATGGAGTTGTCCGGCACGTCGGCGAGCCAATGAGCAGCATCGCCCCGGACGTAGGTCACGCGGTCCGAAAGGTGCTTGCGCTCCTCGGGACCAACCATGCGGACTGTCGGCCAGTTACCTGGCGTCGCGATGACGGACTTGCTCGTGGTCTTCGTCGTCTTGGATGGAACCTTGGCCTTCTTGGCGCGGCATGAGGTCGTCGCCAACATGTCCAATTCCAGCTGGCGCTCGTCTTGGCGATCTAGCTTCATGGCGACTCGTTTCCCCGGTGGCTCCACGCTCCAGACGCTTTATACTATTCTCTTCGAACATAAAGGGAACAGATTTGCAGATCAACGAGTAAATCCTTCGACACATTGGGTTCATTGGCGAACGGTCTGTTGCGCAAGACGGCCCGTTCGCTATATAAGCCTTAAATCCCCTACTTCCTCGGAGTTTGGGCTTTGTGGACCGATCCGCAGGGCTCTGGAGAATTCTATCATGAGCGACCGTATCCCATTGATGCCGAAGGCGACCGCGGTGTGGCTGGTCGAGAACACGTCGCTGACGTTTGCGCAGGTCGCCGAGCTGTGTGGCCTGCATGTGCTGGAGGTGAAGGGCATCGCCGACGGCGATGTCGCGACGGGGATCAAGGGCATGGACCCGATCTCCACCGGCCAGCTCACACGCGAGGAGATCCGCCTCGCCGAGGCCGACCCCGCGCGCAGCCTGCACCTGTCCGAGCCCAAGGTTGCCCTTCCCCCCGCCAAATCCAAGAAGGGGCCGCGCTATACGCCAGTGTCGCGCCGGCACGATCGCCCCAACGCCGTCTTGTGGCTGATCAAAAACCACGCCGAATTGAAGGACAGCCAGATCATGCGCCTGGTCGGCACCACCAAGCCGACGATTGCCCAGGTCCGCGAACGTACGCACTGGAATTCGACGAGCCTGGTGCCGCAGGACCCTGTGACACTGGGGTTGTGCACTCAGATCGAGCTGGACGCCGAAGTGAAGAAGGGCGCGCGGCGTCTGGAGAAGGACCGCAAGGACGGCCAACGCGATGCCGGAGGGACCCTGCTGCCGACAGCGGAAACCACGGGCGTTGCAGCGCCCGGTGCGCCACAGCCCGATATCGAACTCGTGCCCGCTGCCTCGGTCCAGGCCGCCGAGGCACGTCAAGAGACGCCGGCGGAGGAAGATGCCCGCGTTCTGGCGCACCTCAAGCAGATGTCTGGTGCCGAGCAGCCGCGCAGCGATGAGGGCGAGCGCTGAGCCGGGTGGTCGATGGGCGCGGCTTGCCAGGGACGCGGCGCACGCCGGGCCCAGGCGTGGCCTGGCGTGGGGCGCAAGGAGGCTCGAATCCATGCAGGGCGTAGGCGCGCAAGTGTGTGCGTGGCTGTGGGGGCCATACTCGAGGCTCGGTCTCGGGTTGGCACTGGCCACGTGCGCGATCGACCAGTCCCACAAATGGTGGATGCTGCTGGTCTATCGCATGGAGGAGAAGGGCCGCGTCGCCCTGCTGCCGTTCCTCGACCTGGTGTTCGTCAAGAACCTCGGCATCAGCTACGGCTTGCTGGCGCAAGACGGCGCCGGCGGGCAGCGGCTGCTGGCGGGCTTTGCGGTGCTGGCGAGCCTGCTGCTGGCCGTTTGGCTGGCGCTCGGGGCAACCAACCGCCTGATGGCCGCCAGTATCGGATTGATCATCGGCGGGGCTGTCGGCAATGCCATCGACCGGCTGACGATCGGCGGCGTCGCTGACTTTTTCTCGCTGCACGCCTTCGGATTCTACTGGTATGTCTTCAACATAGCCGACGTGGCGATAGTTGCTGGCGTGGCCGGGCTCTTGTATGATGCCATCTGGCCGAGTCGCAATGATGCCTTAAAGCCGGAGTAGCGGCTCAGGGCGGTCGCGGTGGGGCCGGACCCGAGTAGGACGTAAAACCAGCAAGATCGGAACGAGAGACGATGTCGCGCAGCGGATGGCATTGGCTGATCATCACGGCGACGCTGGCGCTGCCGGCGTGCACGCCGGGCGACGTCGAGCTGAATGGCAAGCTATTCGATGCCATCGGTGTCGGTTCTGATTCTCTGTCGCAGCGCCAGAAAACGCCAAGGATGGCGGAGCGCGGCTCGTTGGTGATGCCGCCGTCGCTGGAACGCTTGCCGCCGCCGGAAACCGCCTCGACCGGCTCGAACGATGCGGCCTTCCCGGTTGATCCCGAGCGGCGCAGCTCGATGTCGACCGCCGAGTTGCAGCGGCGGCACGCGGAATATTGCAAAGAGCACTACGACAAGGCGGTTGCATTCGGTGATCAGGCGAAGGCCTCCACCGTCAGGGGACCGCTTGGCCAGTGCGCACCTTCGGCCTTCCAGATGCTGGGCACCAACCCGCTGGTGCAGCGTTAAGCCCGCCTTAACCACGACGACCAGCGCGGTGGCAAGTAGCGCGGCATGGACGCTTTGTCATTTGACTTGGGCGCCGCAAAACCCGACAAAATCCGGACAGAGCCGCGGTCGAAGGCGTTGGCGCGGGGCGCGAAACCGCCGTGAGCCCGTGCTTAGTGTCGTATAGCCAAGTCTGGCGCAGTGTCGAAGCCTCTGTCCGCCGTCCCGAGGATCGAACGTGATGTCCATCGTCCAACGTCGTCCCATCTCATTGCTAATCATGGGTCTCCTGATGCTCGCATTCGCCGACGTGACATTGGCGCAACGCGCCGCGCCCCGTGTCAGCGAGTTCAAGCTGGCCAATGGCATGCACGTGGTCGTCGTGCCCGACCATCGCGCCCCGGTCGTCACCCATATGGTGTGGTATCGGGTGGGGGCGGCCGACGAGCCGCAAGGCAGCTCCGGCATCGCCCACTTTCTCGAGCACTTGATGTTCAAGTCGACCGAGAAGATCGCCATGGGCGAATTCTCCAAGATCGTGTCGCGCCTCGGCGGTCAGGACAACGCCTTCACCGGGCATGACGCGACCGCCTATTTCCAGCGCATCGCCAAGGACCGGCTCGGGACGGTGATGGAGATGGAGGCCGACCGCATGGTCAACCTGCGCCTCACCGAGAAAGAGGTGCTGACCGAGCGCGATGTCATACTCGAGGAGCGCCGCTCGCGGGTGGAGAACAACCCGAGTTCGATCCTCGACGAGCAGTTGAACGCGGCGCTGTACATGAACCATCCCTATTCCAATCCCGTGATTGGCTGGGAGCATGAGATCGCCAAGCTGTCGCAGAAGGATGCGCTGACTTTCTACAAGCGCTTCTATGCCCCCAACAACGCCATCCTGGTGGTGACGGGCGATGTCACGGAGCCGGAGGTGCGCAAGCTGGCGGAGGCGAGCTACGGCAAGGTTCCAGCCAATCCGGCGGTGAGCGCCACGCGGTCACGCCCGCTCGAGCCGCCGCAACGGGCGGCCCGCCGCCTCGAGTACAAGGATGCCCGTGCCGGCAAGGCGTCGATCCATCGCTACTACCTGGCGCCGAGCTACGTCACGGCCGAGCCCGGTGAAGCCGAGGCGCTCGATCTGCTGATGAAGATCCTGGCATCGGGTTCGACCAGCCGGCTCTACAAGAAGCTGGTCATTGCCGACAAGGTGGCTTCCAGCACCAGCGGCTACTTTTCGGGCTCGGGGCGCGACTACGGCAAGATCAGCCTGTCGGCAGTGGTCCAGGATGGCTCGACACTGGCCGCCGTCGAGGCCGGCATCGGCGACGTGATCGCGCAGGTGCGCGAGAAGGGCGTCACCGCCGCCGAGCTCGATCGCGCCAAGAGCATGTACATCGCGGAGTACGTCTATGAGAGCGACAGCCAGTCGAGACTGGCGCGCCGCTACGGCTGGGAACTGGTGGTCGGACGCTCGGTGAGCGAGGCCGACGCTTGGCCCGACAAGATTTCCAAGGTGACGCTGGAAGCGGTGCACGCAGCGGCGCAGAAGCATCTCGATATTCGTCGCTCCGTTACCGGACATATGCTGCCTGAAGCGCCGGTCGGGGACCTGCCAGCCAAGGTTGGAACCCCGCCCAACCGTAGCTGACGCGTCGCATGTGGATTTAGCCGATCGGTGCTCGCCATGTTCCTTCGTTTTCGTCGCCGCCGCTTTGCCCTGGCCTCGCTGCATGCCGCTGGGGTGGCGTTGCTTATCCTTGCCCAGATGCTGCTCACGTCGGGAGCCAACGCCATGAAGATCCAGAAAGTCAAAAGCCCGGGCGGGCTCGAGGCTTGGCTCGTCGAGGAGCACACGGTGCCGCTGATGGCGCTGCGCTTTGCTTTCGAAGGCGGCAATTCCCAGGATCCGGCTGGCAAGGACGGGCTGGCCAACTTCCTCACCGGCATGTTGGATGAAGGCGCCGGCGACCTGACGGCCATGCAGTTCCAGGAAAGCATGGAAGAAATCGCCATGCGCATGGGGTTCGAGGATGGGCGCGATGCGCTGTATGGCAGCTTCGAGACGCTGACGCAGTACCGGCCCAAGGCCGTCGAGCTGATGCGCCTGGCCTTGTCCAAGCCGCGCTTTGATCAAGATGCCGTGGACCGGGTGCGCCAACAACTGCTGGCGCGGCTGGTCTTCGAGGCCCGCAATCCCGAACGGGTGGCGGGGACCGTCTGGAGCGAGACGGCATTTCCCAAGCATCCCTACGGGCGCCGCGCCAATGGCACGGCGGAAACTCTGGCCGCGATTACGCGTGAGGATCTGCTCGCCTATATGCGGCGCGTCTTCGCCAAGAGCACGCTGAAGATCGTCGCGGTCGGCGACATCAACGCCAAGGAGTTGGGCGAGCTGATCGACAGCATCTTTGGCGCGCTGTCCGAAAAGGCCGAGCTGCAGCCGGTGGCTATGACCGAGCCAGTGAAGGGCGGCGTCCACAAGGTGGTGGAAATGGATGTTCCGCAGTCGGTGGCCGTGTTCGGGTTCGGCGGCATTGCCCGCAAGGACCCCGATTTCATGCCGGCTTTCGTCGTCAACCACATCCTCGGCGGCGGCTCGTTCGCCTCGCGGCTGATGGAGGAGGTGCGGGAAAAGCGCGGGCTGGCCTATGGCGTGCACAGCTCGTTGCAGCCTTATAGCAAGGGTGCGGTTTTCATTGGCAGCGTCGCCACCAAGAACGAGTCCATCGGCCAGTCGCTCGACGTCATCAAGGTCGAGTTCAAGCGCATGGCCGACGAGGGGCCGACGCCGCTGGAGCTGGAGAACGCCAAGAAGTTCCTGACGGGCTCCTATGCGCTGCGCTTCGACACCAATGCCAAGATCGCCGATCAACTGCTCGCCATCCATCGCGACGACCTCGGCATCGACTACGTCGACAAGCGCAATGCGCAGATCGAGGCCGTGACGATCGCCGACACCAAGCGCGTCGCCAAGCGCCTGATCAAGTCCGAGGATCTGATCATCACGATCGTCGGCAAGCCGACAAAGGGCGCCGGCAAGGAGTGACGGTGAGGTACCATTCGACAACAATCGATTCGTAAGTTTGGCTCGCCGGGGTCAGACCCCGCGGGTCTGACCCCATGCTCCACGACCCGCCACAGCCAGGGGTCAGACCCGTCATGGCGGATCCATGCTACGCATGGACGGGTCTGACCCCATCCGCATCGTCCGAGGCAGCCCTATGCCCGCGGTTATCCGCCAGCTCTCGGCCCAGACCATCAACCGCATCGCCGCCGGTGAGGTGGTGGAGCGGCCGGCCAGTGTCGTCAAGGAACTGGTCGAGAACGCCATCGATGCCGGCGCCGGCGAAATCGACGTGGTGATCGCCGGCGGTGGCCTGTCGCTGATTGCCGTCAGCGACGACGGCGACGGCATGAGCGCTGCTGATCTCGAGCTGGCGGTCGAGCGCCATGCCACCTCCAAGCTCGGCGATGAGGATTTGTTCGATATCCGTACGCTGGGCTTTCGCGGCGAAGCGCTGCCCTCGATCGGCGCCATTGCGCGGCTGGACATCCTGTCGCGCGCGCGCGGCGCCGACGCGGCCTTCGGCATCGTTGTCGATCGCGGCGCGAAACAGGCGGTCCGCCCGGCTGCCGTCAATCGCGGCACGCTGATCGAAGTGCGCGAGCTGTTCTCGGCGACACCGGCACGCTTGAAATTCATGAAGTCGGAGCGATCGGAAGTGTTGGCCGTGTCGGAGACGGTCAAGCGGCTGGCGATGGCGCATCCCGAGGTGGGTTTCACCCTGACCACCGGCGAGCGGGCAGGACTCAGATTGCCGCGGCTGGAGCCCCATCTCGAGAAGACTGGGCCGGACGGGCTGCTGGCGCGCCTTGGCCGCATCATGGGTCGCGAGTTCATGACCGACGCGCTGGCCGTGCGCGCCGAGCGCGAGACCATGGTCGTTGCCGGTTTCGCCGGCCTGCCGACGCTGCACCGGCCCGACGTCAGCCAGCAATTTCTGTTCGTCAACGGCCGCCCAGTGCGCGACAAGGTGCTGATCGGCGCCGTGCGCGCGGCCTACGGCGACCTGGTGCCCAGGGGTCGGCATCCGCTGCTGGCGCTGTTCGTCACGCTCGATCCGCGCGAGGTCGATGTCAACGTGCATCCCGCCAAGACCGAAGTGCGGTTTCGCGACGCCGGTCTGGTGCGCAGTCTGATCATCGGTGCGCTGCGACAGGCGCTGGATGCAGCCGGGCATCGCGCGTCGGCGCGTGGCGGCGCGCTGGGCCTGGAGATGATGCGGCAGGGGGCGACAGCAACTGGGGCCGAGGTGGCGCGGGCCGCGGCCGCAATTCCTTCGGATGCTCCAGGTTTTGCCTACCAGTTCCGCCCGCGTCCAGCCACCATCTCGCCGGGGCTTGCCGAGGCCATGCAGGCGCCATTCGCATCGGCGCCGGCCTATGCGACCGCGGCTGCACCAGTGAGCGAAGCGCACGACACGCCGCCGCTCGGCCTGGCGCGGGCGCAGGTGCATGACACCTACATCGTCGCTGAGACGCGGAATTCGATGGTGATTGTCGATCAGCATGCGGCCCATGAGCGCCTGGTCTACGAGCGCATGAAGGCCATGCTTTCGAACGGTGGTGTGGCGCGACAGGGCCTGCTGATCCCGGCCGTGGTCGAGGTCGGCGAGGCTGAGGCGGAGGCGCTGGCCGAGCGCTCGCACGAGCTGGCCGAGCTCGGTTTGGCGCTGGAACCGTTTGGCGAGGGTGCGGTGATCGTGCGTGAGACACCGGCGTTGCTCGGCACCTGCGACGTCGAGGGCCTGGTGCGCGATCTCGCCGCCGATCTGTTGTCTGACGGCGAGGGTCAGGCGCTGCGGGAACGGCTGGAGGCCGTCTGCTCACGCATGGCCTGCCACGGCAGCGTGCGCGCCGGCCGTAAGCTGACGGTCGAGGAAATGAACGCCTTGCTGCGCGAGATGGAAGCCACGCCGCACTCCGGCCAATGCAACCACGGCCGCCCCACCTGGGTCGAGATGAAACTCTCCGACATCGAGCGGCTGTTCGGCAGGCGGTGAGTGCGGGCGGCGGAGGCGGCACCTGAGGCGCGAGCCAGGCAGCGCATCCGGCGTGGACGCCGCTCTTTTCAGGGCGATGTCTCAACGACACCGCAGCACGACCGCCCGCTCGAACGTGTAATGATAATACGCAGGGCCGCCACCATGCGGCATCACGCTCGGCGGTTGATAACGCCGCTGCAGCACGACAGGCACGGTTTGCGGTTCGCAATCTTTCGCTTCGACCCGCGCGCTCACGGCGCGTTGCGCATCGGCCGGACGTAGCGTGCTGCTGGCATGCGAACTGTGTGACCACCAGTGGATATGATTGTCCCACTGCGGCGTGACCCGGACGATCGAAGCCCGCGCCGCATCGAGAAACGTCGCCGAGGCATCGCCAGTGATCTTGCGCCCCGTTTGATCCGTCACGCTCAGCGTCAACGTCGCCACCGATGTGAGCGGCAGGGCGCAGGTGACCAGGGTTGCGACGATGAGGAGGAAGACGGCCAGGAGGGATTTTTTCAAGTCGCTGGTTCCGGACAATTTTGATCGGACCACCCTATAGCAACGCGACACTGAATATAATGCCATCATGTCAGGGACCGGCATCGTGATAGTCTGCGCGGATCGACAGCTTTCGGAGGGACACGATGGCTTTTTACGAGTTGCGCCAGTACAAGATCCGCCCCGGCAAGATGGCCGCTTGGTTGCAGCTGATGGAAGATGAAATCATCCCCTTCCAGGTTGGCAAGGGCATGGTCATCACCGGCAGCTACCGCGGCGAGACCGACGACAGCGTCTATGTCTGGACGCGGCGTTTCGAGAGCGAAGCCGAGCGCGAGCGGCTCTATGCCGCCGTCTATCAAAGCGAGCACTGGAAGACGTCGATCTCGCCGCGTGTCGGCCAATTGATCGACCGTGAAGCCATCCAGGTCCAGCGCCTGGTGCCGACGCGGGCTTCGACTGTGCAGTAGCGCGTCGTCGGCCTACTCGGCTGCCACCGGCTTCAGCTCGTAGACGCGCGCGATGGTGGATGCCGCCTTGAGGTCGCCGCGCCGCAGCGCCAGCCGCACCTCCTCGAGTTTCTTGGCATCCGCCATCGAGATGGTGGGCTCCCATGGCGACGCGTCGGGCGACCACTCGCGGTCGCCGATCAACTCGATCTCCACCTCGGCGAGGTAACGGCCCTCGCGGACGAGTTCGGTGGATGGGCGCGTGCGCATGGGCGGCTCCTCTCGTCGCCGCAAGGTATACCTTGCGGGAGGGACGATAAAGCGCTGCCGGCGCTGGCGGGGCCAGCCCCGCACCCCGCTGGCGGGACACCCGCCAGGCCACCCGTCCTTTTGTCACAAAAAGGAGGGGGTTCGGGGGAACCTTCCCCCGAGCGGGTGCGGGGGCAGCCCGCCGCCGGAGGCGCTTGGTGCGACGTAGGTCGGGTCGACGCAGGAGACCCGACGTTCGAGCAGCGGGAGAGATGTCGGGTCTCGCGAAGTACTCGATTCGACGGCTATTGTTTGGGTTTCATCAACCGCTTCACCGCATTATTCAACTCCTGCTCATCTTTAAGTGCCTGGCCGAGGCGCTCGGCCAATTCAATGAGGACCACTCGTACAGCGTGAGCGAACTCCAAGCACTCCTCGTCAGTTCTTTCATGAAGGCCATCGCTTAAGGCCGAATGCAACAGTGTCAGTGGGTTGCATCCATTAATGAGCAACGTTTGAGGCATCGCATTCTTGGCAGCCTGAAGCGCCTTCGAAAACTGGATTTCCTTTTTGGCATCGACGAGGGCCTGCGTCATCTCTGCTGGCGCACCAATTTTATCGGCGACTCTGATAATCTCATCAAAAATTCGGTTTTTTTGCCTCTCGACGACTCGACGGTAGTAGGAGAACGCTCCGATACCCAAGCCCTGACTCTCGCATCTTCGCCCCTTAAGGAACGTTTCGCGTTCATCGCCAAATAACCGAATCAGACGAGCGGGGGTTGGTGGACCGAACGGAGGCATTTCTCCGAACTTAAAGCAGTGTCCCGACCCATTTGAGTTATCATTCTTAATTTCAATATAGAGCGAGTATAATTTGAACACTTTCGCGCAATTTGAACATTTGTAGGTTAAATATGTTTTCAGTTGACCATTCTGGTCGAAGGCTAGATTCCCGTCAGAATAGCGGAAATACCTTGGGCCATTACATTCTTCGCTTGTGCAATGCAACAGAAGCTGTGGATCTTGCAATTTCAGCCGAACCCGCCCGTCAAATTCTGTCTCTCTATGCCACAATGCCTTGACTTCCGTATGTAGCGACGGCGGTGTTTCTTCCAGGAACTCGGCAAAACCTATTGGTTCAGATGCCTCCTGCGGAGCTACTGCTTCTCCAGCAGCAAGTTCAGTTTTTGACGCATCTCTTTCTTCGGCCATTTGGTTCACTCCGCCGCCTGCTTCTTCCCCCCAGCCCCGGCCCGTGCACTCTCTCTGCGCGCGCCTCCGGCGCGACGCCCCAGCAGCTCGCGCAGATACCGCCCCGTATAGCTCTCCTTGACCTTGGCCACGTCCTCGGGCGTGCCCACCGCCACCACCTTGCCGCCGCCGTCGCCGCCCTCGGGGCCGAGGTCGATCAGCCAGTCGGCGGTCTTGATGACCTCCAGGTTGTGCTCGATGACGACCACCGTGTTGCCGGCGTCGGCCAGCTCGTGCAGCACCTCCAGCAGCTTCGCCACGTCGTGGAAATGCAGGCCGGTGGTCGGCTCGTCGAGAATATACAGCGTGCGTCCGGTCGCCCGTTTCGACAACTCCTTGGACAGCTTGATGCGCTGCGCCTCGCCGCCCGACAGCGTCGTCGCCTGCTGGCCGATGTGGATGTAGCCGAGGCCGACGCGGGCCAGCGTCTCCAGCTTGTCGCGAATGGACGGCACCGCCTTGAAGAACTCGGCGCCCTCCTCCACCGTCATGTCCAGCACGTCGGCGATCGACTTGTCGCGGAAGCGCACGTCGAGCGTCTCGCGGTTGTAGCGCTTGCCCTTGCAGACGTCGCAGGTGACGTAGACGTCGGGCAGAAAGTGCATCTCGATCTTGATGACGCCGTCGCCCTGGCAGGCCTCGCAGCGCCCGCCCTTGACGTTGAAGGAGAAGCGGCCGGGCTCGTAGCCGCGCGCCTTGGATTCCGGCAGGCCGGCGTACCACTCGCGCATCGGCGTGAAGGCGCCGGTGTAGGTGGCGGGGTTCGAGCGCGGCGTGCGGCCGATCGGCGACTGGTCGATGTCGATCACCTTGTCGAGGTGCTCGAGGCCCTCGATGCGGTCGTGCTCGCCGGGGTGCTCGCGCGCGCCGTTGAGCTTGCGCGCGACGGCCTTGTAGACGGTGTCGATCAAAAACGTCGACTTGCCGCCGCCGGAGACGCCGGTGACGCAGGTGAACAGCCCGAGCGGGATCTCGGCGGTGATATTTTGCAGGTTGTTGGTGCGCGCGCCGATCACCTTCAACGCCTTGCCGTTGCGCTTCCTCCGCTGCTTCGGCATCGGGATCTGGCGCTGGCCGGTGAGATACTGGCCGGTGAGACTGTCGGGCGAGGCCATGATGTCGTCGGGCGTGCCTTGCGCGACGATGCGGCCGCCGTGCACGCCGGCGCCGGGGCCGATGTCGACGACGTGGTCGGCGGTCATGATGGCGTCCTCGTCGTGCTCGACGACGATCACCGTGTTGCCGATGTCACGCAGGTGTTTCAGCGTTTCCAACAGGCGGGCATTGTCGCGCTGGTGCAGGCCGATCGAGGGCTCGTCGAGCACGTAGAGCACGCCAGTCAGGCCCGAGCCGATCTGGCTGGCGAGGCGGATGCGCTGGCTCTCGCCGCCCGACAGCGTGCCGGCCGCGCGCGACAAGGTCAGGTACTCGAGCCCAACGTCGTTGAGGAACTGCAACCGCTCGCGGATCTCCTTCAGGATGCGGGTGGCGATCTCGGTCTGCTTCTTGGAGAAGGTTTTCGGGATCTCCGCGAACCAGACGTTGGCTGAGCGGATCGACAGCTCGCCGACCTCGCCGATGTGCTTGCCGCCGATCTTGACGGCGAGCGATTGCGGCTTGAGGCGATAGCCGTCGCAGGCATGGCAGGGGTGGCTGCCCTGGTAGCGCGACAACTCCTCCTTCACCCACTCGCTGTCGGTCTCGCGCCAGCGCCGCTCGATGTTGCCGATGACGCCCTCGAAGGCCTTCTCGGTCTGGTAGCGGCGCAGCCCGTCCTCGTAGACGAAGGTGATCTCCTCGCTGCCCGTGCCGAACAGGATGGCGTCCTGCACCTTGACGGGCAGCTTCTCCCAGGGCGTGCTCATCGACACCTTGTAGTGGCGGGCGAGCGCCTCCAGCGTCTGCTCGTAGTAGGGCGAGGTGGCGCCGGTCTTGGCCCACGGGTAGACGGCGCCGTCGCGAAGTGAGAGCGCGCCGTCGGGGACGACCAGGCCCGCCTCGAATTTCAACTCGGTGCCGAGACCGTCGCACTTCGGGCAGGCGCCGGCGGGCGCGTTGAAGGAGAAGATGCGCGGCTCGATCTCCTCGATGGTGAAGCCGGAGACGGGGCAGGCGAAGCGGGCGGACAGCGTCAGGCGCTCGTGGGTCTCGTTCTTGTTGCGCAGCACCTCCCTCTCCCCATCGCTCCTCGCGATGGGGAGAGGGGGAAGTCAGCGGCTTGTCCGCCAGCTCGATGATCGCAATCCCATCCGCCAGGCCCAGCGCCGTCTCAAAACTGTCGGCCAGCCGCGTGGCGATGTCCTTGCGGATGACGATGCGGTCGACCACCACGTCGATATCGTGCTTGTACTTCTTGTCGAGTTTTGGCGCGTCCGGGATCTCGTAAAAGGTGCCATTGATCTTGACGCGCTGAAAACCCTTCTTCTGCAGCTCGGCCAGCTCCTTGCGGAACTCGCCCTTGCGGCCGCGCAGCATCGGCGCCAGCAGGTAGGCGCGGGTTCCCTCGGCCAGCTGCAGCGTGCGATCCACCATCTGCGAGACGGTCTGACTCTCGATCGGCAGGCCGGTGGCGGGCGAATAGGGCACGCCGACGCGGGCGAACAAAAGCCGCAGGTAGTCGTAGATCTCGGTGACGGTGCCGACCGTGGAGCGCGGGTTCTTCGAGGTCGTCTTCTGCTCGATGGAAATGGCCGGAGACAGCCCGTCGATGTGGTCGACGTCGGGCTTCTGCATCATCTCCAGGAACTGGCGCGCGTAGGCGGACAGGCTCTCCACGTAGCGGCGTTGGCCCTCGGCGTAAATGGTGTCGAAGGCGAGGCTCGACTTTCCCGAACCCGACAGCCCGGTGAACACCACCAGCGCGTCGCGCGGGATTTCCAGGTCGACGTTCTTCAGGTTGTGCTCGCGCGCGCCGCGGACGTGGATGGTGCGGTGGTCCACGGCGACGGCGCGGGCGGTGGCGGGCTTTTTCGGCGGTTTGCTCATGGGGCGAAGGGATAGCGGAGGATGGTTGCCGGAGCAATGCGGCAGGCGGGGAGGTCAACAGGCGGTGGTGGTGGCTTGGCGTGGTAATGTATCAAGTCAGGAGACCAGCCATGGACTTGCCAGACCCCCTCATCACCTGCAGCCCCAAGCGCCTGGGTGGCACGCCTGTTTTTGCCGGTACACGCGTACCGGTCCAGACGTTGTTCGACTTTATCGAGGATGGCGCGCCTCTGTCCGAATTCCTCGAAGGCTTCCCGAACGTCACGCGGGAGCATGCGGTCGCGGTGCTGGAATTGGCCAAGAAGACAGCCATTGCTGAAGCCACCAAGGCTGCTCGTCGGGGGCCATCGGGGCTTGGCCTCCAAGCCGCGACCGGCTAGACTACCGGAATGGCCGACGAGACCGACAACATGGTGTTGACGCTTCTGCGCGCGATCCGCGGCGACATCGCCGACGTGCGTTCGGACCTGAGCGAGGTGAAAACGCGCATCACCATCCTCGAGCAGCAGTACGCCTCGCTGTCGAGCCGCCTGAACCGCATCGAGGATCGGATCGAGCGGATCGAACGTCGCCTCGAGCTGACCGGGCAGCCGGCCTGAGCGTTACCACGCCGGCACGCCTTCCACTACGAGGTGCAGCCCGGCGAGGTGCGGGACGGCACCTCCCCCTGCGACACACTCCCTCCACCATCTTTGCCGCACGTCCGCATCAGGACTTTACATGCGGGGCGATGCATCTTAGATAGGCGCTTCGTGGCGCCCTCTGCTGGTCAGCAGCGCCTCTGGTCCAACTCGACTGGTGGAGGTCCCATGCGATGGAAAGGTACGACTCTGCGCTAGCGCTGGTCCGCGCGATGAAGCCTGAGCGCCCCGTCCTTGCTGTCCGCCCGCACGTCGCGGCCCGCGCAGCGCGTTGGTTCCTGGATAATTTCCCCGGCGACGTCGCCTACGCCTACAAGGCCAACAATTCGGCGTTCCTGATCGGCGCCCTGTACGGCGCCGGCATCCGCCATTTCGACGTCGCCTCGCTGCCCGAGGTCGAGGACGCGGCGACGATTCCCGACGTGCATCTGCACTTCATGCATCCGGTCAAGTCGCGCACCGCGATCCGTCGCGCGTACAAGGAATTCGGCGTGCGCAACTTCTCGCTCGACAGCGAGGACGAGTTGAGGAAGATCGTCGAGGAGACGACCGGCCCCAACGGCCCGGCTCGCGATCTCAGGCTCTATGTCCGCATCGCCGTGCCGGCCAAGAACAGTCGCATTCCGCTCGAGCGCAAGTTCGGCATCGCTGGGCTGAAGGCGGCGCGCCTGCTGGTCAAGACCCGCCAGGTGGCCGCTGAGCTCGGCGTCACGTTTCATGTCGGCTCGCAAACGACGACGCCGGATGCCTATGCCACGGCGCTGGCCGAGCTGCAGCGGCTGATCGTCAAGGCCGGCGTAGTCGTCGACCGCGTCGATGTCGGCGGCGGCTTCCCCTCGCGCTACGTCGATTCCGATCCAGCGCCACTGGCCGCGTTCTTCGAGGCGATCCGGTCGGGCGTCGACAAGCTCTCCGTGCGCGAGGACGCGCGTTTGATGTGCGAACCCGGCCGCGCCCTGGTGGCGGAGGCCGAGAGCCTGATCGTGCGCGTCGAGGCCCGCCGCGGCAACGACCTCTACATCAATGACGGCTCCTATGGGACGCTGTTCGATGCCGCGCATCTGGGCTTCGTGTTCCCAGCCCGGCTGTGTAGCCGCGAAGCCGAGCCGGGCGAGCCGCTCGTGGGCTTCGAGCTGTGGGGGCCGACCTGCGACTCGATCGACCACATGCAGGGCCCGTTCGTGCTGCCGGCCTCGATCCGCGAGGGCGACTATCTCGAGATCTGCAACACCGGCGCCTACGGCCGCGCCATCTCCGGCCAGTTCAACGGTTGCGGCCAATACGACGAGGTGATCCTCGAGGATGAGCCGATGCTGACCATGTACGACGAGGAAACGGCGGGCCAGGTGCTGCAGCAGGTGTGAAGGGGCGGCATCGCGGGTCGGACACTTCGTCACCGTCGCGCCGCCGGCACCGTGTCGTTGCACCTATTGCATTTGCTGCATGCGGCCAGATACTGCTCATATGAAGGAGCAACGGTTGTCCCGCCCCACGAGCCCATACGCTGCCGCCGAGCCGACGCCAGAAGAAGCGGCGCTCGTCAAGGCTGCACTCGAAAAGGCGGCGGATGGAGCGCACATTGATCTGAAGGAGCTGCCCGACGGTGCCGCTGCCATGGTCTGGTGCGTGTTGGAGGACTATGCCGCCGGCCGCCGGCCACGCGTCATTCGCGATGATGCCGAGGTGTCGACTTTCCAGACCGCCGGGATCCTGAATGTCTCGCGTCCCCACGTGATCAAGTTGCTCGATGAAGGGGCCATGCCATTCCGCTTGGTTGGCGCCCACCGGCGCATTTGCCTCGTCGACGTGCTCACCTACAAGGAGGGGAAGGACCGCGAGTCCGATGCGGCCATGGACGAGCTGGTGGCCCAGGCCCAAGAACTCAAGCTCGGCTACTGACGGCGATGGCCAGCGCCGTTGCCGTCCTGGATGCGTGTGTGCTCTATCCCGCACCCATCCGGGATCTGCTCATGCAAGACACCCACCAGGCGCGCATAACAGCGTACAAACACACCCTTGACTCGGTTGTTCTCTTTATGTTCTAGTGCTTCTAGGTTAAATTCGAGTTGAGTCGGAGGAGGGACGGATGGCGTTGCGCTACTATGAGTTTTTCGCTGGCGGCGGCATGGCCCGGGTGGGTCTTGGCAAAGGCTGGCAGTGTACTTTTGCCAACGATATCGATCCCGTAAAGGCCGCCGCATATGTCACCAACCATGGATCCGAAGGGCTGGTTGTCAAGGATGTTCGTAAGCTAACCACCGCCGACCTCCTCGGACAGGCCGATTTGGCGTGGGCCTCCTTTCCATGTCAGGATCTGTCGCTCGCAGGAAACGGCGCCGGCCTCCGAGGCGAGCGCAGCGGAACTTTTTGGGCTTTTTGGCATCTAATCCGCAATCTCGATAGGGAGGGCCGTGGACCTCGACTCATTGCATTGGAAAATGTCTATGGAGCACTAACGGCAAACGGTGGCCGCGACTTCGCAACGATCGCAAGCGCTTTCTCTGGGCGAGGCTATCGCTTCGGAGCGATGGTCATTGATGCGGCGTCCTATGTTCCGCAATCGCGGCCTCGTGTTTTCATAATTGGTGTTCGGAAAGATATTCCAATCCCTCGCGGAGTGCTCGGTTTCGGTCCTAGCGAGCTACATCCAGCTGCATTGCGCGCGACACTCTCACATATGACCAAAGCAGCCCTGTCAAAATGGCTGTGGTGGCACTTACCGCCTCCGCCTAGAAGAAACCTCGGCCTGGCTAACTTGATCGAGGATAATCCAAGCGGGATTAAGTGGCATGCAAATGAAGAGACCCAGTACATCCTCAGCCTGATGAGTCCTCACAATCGGGCAAAGGTCGAGCAAATGCAGACGCTCAACAAGCGCATAGTTGGCACCATTTATCGACGGACGCGACCGGACGGAGAAGGCAATAGGCTCCAGCGGGCAGAGGTTCGGTTCGATGATGTAGCGGGTTGCTTGAGAACGCCTGCCGGCGGCTCTAGTCGACAGACCGTTCTTATTGTTGACGGAACCAAGGTTCGGTCGCGCTTGCTATCTTCTCGAGAAGCAGCCCGGCTCATGGGCTTACCAGACGAGTACGTACTGCCGCAGCGATACAATCAAGCGTATCATTTGCTCGGAGATGGTGTGGTCGCTCCGATAGTTCGACATCTAGCATCATCAATCATTGAGCCGTTGCTTGCGCCTCTGGGGTTGCGCGCAACGGCCTGAGACCCAAAGCACGCAATGGCAGAAACCACATCCAAAATCAACATCGAGACACCTCCGTTCGAGACGGCGCAGCTGCGCGAACAACTCGCCAAATTCCTCGATGGGTTGATTGACGATCCTATTGCGGGCGCCCAGCGCGCTTTGGGCAATTACAAATGGGGTGTCTACGCATTTTACGATTATGATGGCGAGCCGATTTACATTGGACAGACCAACGAACTTCTGCGGACGCGCATTCGACGCCACTTGACAAATCAGCGCACCGACGCGGTGGCCATGGCCGTTCTCGACCCATTTGAAGTGCGCGAAATCGAAGTATGGCCTCTGCCGGAATTTCAAACGACAGCGTCAGGAAATGCTGAAGCGAAGAAGTTTCTTAATGGGCTTGAGCACAAGGTTTATGCTGAGGCAATCAAGAAAAGCAAGTTTAGAGCCGTGCTAAACGAAAAAGATCCGGCTGCACCAGAAGAGCACGTCGAACCCATGCCTATCCCCATAGTTCCGGCGCAATCGCCAGCTACATGAGTTCCAACAAGGAGTTGGACCATGACGCACTCGATGCCGGACGATCTGTGGCGTGATTTTCCCAAGACGGCGCCGGAGTTCGAGGCGCGGTTCGC
>CAZCGE010000049.1:0-29676 GCA_964498125.1 uncultured Devosia sp.
GCGATCACCACCTCGCCCGAACTCGCGGTCGTTACTGCCATGTCGACTTGAACTCCAAAAAATACACGAACCGAGCGGCCACCATCGGCGGTGATCCATTGCCGGGCGCCCGGGCTTGCGATGATCGGGCCGGAGCGAAAGATTCACCCCGGCCCGATTGCGTTTTTGCGAACATGCGGACGTTTATGCGCCGTAGATCTTCTTCAACTCGGCATCGCAGGCCGCAACCGCGGCCTCGGCCGCCTGGCCCTTGATGGCGGAGGCGAACATGTTGCCGATCAGGTACTTGGTCAGCACCTCGGCGGCCTTGGCGTTGGGCTCGCCGGGATGGCCCGGTGTCAGACCCTGCTTGCCGGCGACCGCATAGGGCGCCATGATCGGATCCTTCTTCCACAGATCATGGGTCTCCCAGTTCGCCGTACCGGGTGTATAGAAACCGAGCCCGGACGAGAACCACTGGTCATAGTTCTCGCTCTTGTGGATGAAGCGCAGCAGGTCCTTCGCCGCCTTCTGGTTTTTCGAGTAGCTCGGCAAGGCGTGCGACGTAAAGGTGTGCATGCCGAACTGGCCCTTCGGCCCGGCCGGCAGCGGACCGTGGAAGATGTCATCCTTCAGCGGCATGCCGTCGGCGGTCTTGTACTGGTCGGGCTTGCGGCTGGCCTCGATGTAAATCGAGGCGCCGTTGAGCGTGGAGCAGATGGTGCCGGCGAGAAACGCGCGATTGTTCGACGCGTCGTCCCAGGCAAGACCGCCCTCGTCGAAGCTATCCTTCCAGGCGCCGGTCATCCACTTGACTGCCTCGACGGTCTCTTTCGAGTTCAGCGCGACTTTGCCCGAGCTATCTAACTCGGCACCGCCGAATGACCAGAGCAGCGGATAGGCGAACGTCGGCGGGTCGCCGAACGACTGGCCGAACGACTGGCCGATCGGCGTGCCCTTGGCCTTGAGCGCCTTACCGGCGGCGCGGTACTCGTCCCAGGTTTTGGGCGCACCGTTCGGGAACATTGATTTGCGATAGGCCGTCATCCCGCCGATCAACGCCATCGGCATGGAGAAGTACTTGCCGCCGGAGCCGCAGTTGGCAGACGCGAGCTTGTACCAGCCGCCCTGCGCCTTGCCGATCTCCTCGGCCACGTCGGTCATGTCGACGAGGCTCGCCTTGTAGAGATGCGGGTGGTTGTTGAACAGCATGATCAGGTCGGGGCCGGCGCCCGACTGGATGCTCGAAGTGATGCGCGGCTGCAGGTCGTTGCCGTTGACGCGCTCGAACTTGACCTTGATGCCGAGCGCCTTCTCGGCCTCCGGGATCAGCTTGGTGCTGATCGCCTGGTCGGCGGCCGGCACGAAGTCGTTCCAGCGCAGCCAGTGCACCTCGGTGGTCTGGGCATAGGCGGGCGCCCGGCCCGTTGCCAGAATTGCGGCCATGCCGCCGGTGGCGGCAGCGGCGCCGCCGGCGGCGGTCTTCAGGAACTTGCGGCGAGTCACTCGACTTTTCATGGTGTCCTCCCTGTGAAGCTGTCGATCAATGCGGGCCTTTGTGGTCCTCACATTTAGCCCAGAATACGCGGTTCGCGAGCCGTCAACAAGAGCGTCGATTAAAGCACGGCTAATGCGTGTCAGTGGCGCGCCCTCTGCCTGCTCGATCGCATTGCCTTGTGACCTGCGAACCGACCGTTCGGCCGGACTTGCAAAGTGCCGGACTTGCAGAGTGTCCGTCAACCCCGCCATTGGTGTGCACAGTGTGGATGCCGGCGCTGGCGCGGGGGGCTCGCGTATTGGCATGGTGTGGCAACTCTGCTTAATGGTATCGAGTTTGCCGCGCTCACGTTTTGGCCATCGTGCTCTACCAACGTCGAGGGGCGGCAGTTCGAACTTTGGGGGAATGTCATGTTGGGTCGGAGTCCATGGCGCATGGGCGCCGTCAGCGCCATGCTGGGGGTCGTGCTCGGCATGGCGCATGTGCCACCGGCCGGCGCGGCCGCGGCGATTGCCGAGATGAAGGCGCGCGATGGCAAGAGCCTCGGCACGATCAGGCTGACCGAGACCACCGCCGGGCTGCTGATCAGTGTCAAGTTGAAGGGCCTGCCATCTGGTCCGCGCGGTTTCCACGTCAACGAGGCGGGCAAGTGCGACGGCGACTTCGCCAGCGCCGGCGCCATCTACAATCCGCTCGGCGCCAAGCATGGCCTGTTGAACGAGGATGGGCCAATGGCAGGCGACCTGCCCAACCTCTTCGTCCCCGCCAACGGCGAGGTCGAGGTCGAATTGGTCAGCCACTTCCTCACATTGAGCAAACAGACCGACGTGACGCTGCTGGATGCCGATGGCGCGGCTTTCATCATCCGCGAAAGGCCCGATGATTACCTCACCGATCCCGACGGCAACACGGGCGCGCGTATCGCCTGCGGCATCATCGTGCCGGCGAAGTAACGCCGCAAGGGCCAAGCCGTGGCTTGGCAGACTACCCGGCAGATGGTCTAAGGTGCCGCCACCAGCTTGGCGTTCGGCTTGCCGTGGCGCAGGATCGTCCGCCAGCGCAGCTCCGCCGCCGCCACTCAATGGACACGACATGCCAGATCAACCCCCCGCCACGACGAAAAAGAGCAGCAAAGCCCAATTCCAGTGGGACGACCCATTCTTGCTCGAGGGCCAGCTCACCGAGGACGAGCGCATGGTGCGCGACAGCGCGCGCGGCTATGCGCAGGAAAAGCTGCTGCCGCGCGTGCGCAATTCGTTCCGCAACGAGCAGACCGACCCCGCCATCTTCAGGGAGATGGGCGAGATGGGCCTGCTCGGCCCGATGATCCCGGAGGATTACGGCGGCGCCGGCCTGAGCTATGTGTCCTACGGCCTGATTGCCCGCGAGATCGAGCAGGTCGACTCCGGCTTCCGCTCGATGATGAGCGTGCAATCGTCGCTGGTGATGCTGCCGATCTTCGTGTTCGGCTCGGAGGAGCAGCGCAAGAAGTATCTGCCGCGCATGGCCAGCGGCGAATGGATCGGCTGCTTTGGCCTGACCGAGCCCGACCACGGTTCAGACCCCGGCTCCATGGTGACGCGCGCCAGGAAAGTCGACGGCGGCTACCGCCTCAGCGGCGCCAAGACCTGGATCACCAACGCTCCGATCGCCGACGTGCTGCTGGTGTGGGCCAAGACCGAGGACGGCGTCATCCGCGGCTTCATCCTGGAGAAGGGCTGGAAGGGCCTTACCGCGCCGCGCATCGAGGGCAAGTTCGGGCTCAGGACCTCGGTCACCGGCGAGATCGTCATGACCGACGTGTTCTGCCCGGTAGCCAACATTCTGCCGGGCGTCACTGGCCTCAAGGGTCCGTTCACCTGCCTCGACTCGGCGCGTTACGGCATTGCCTGGGGGGCACTCGGCGCCGCCGAAGCCTGCTATTCGACGGCGCGTCAGTACGTGCTCGATCGCAAACAGTTCGGCCGGCCGCTGGCCGCCAACCAGCTGATCCAGAAGAAGCTCGCCGACATGGCGACTGAGATCGGCATCGGACTGCAGGCCTGCCTGCGCGTCGGCCGCATGAAGGACGAAGGCACCGCCTCGACCGACGTGACATCGCTGATCAAGCGCAACTCCTGCGGCAAGGCGCTCGATATTGCCCGCATGGCGCGCGACATGCTGGGCGGCAACGGCATCTCCGACGAGTATCACGTCATTCGCCACCTGGTGAACCTGGAGGTGGTCAACACCTACGAGGGCACGCACGACGTTCACGCCCTGATCCTCGGACGCGCCATCACCGGCATTCAGGCGTTCACGGGCTGAGCAAGGGCATCGCGCTCGGGGGTAGAATGCGGATTGCGATCTTCGGGGCTGGCGCCGTCGGCAGCCTGTATGCGGCGCGACTGGCGCTGGCGGGCAACGATGTCGTGGTGTTCGCGCGCGGCGCCCATGCCGAGGCCATCGCCGCCGGCGGCCTGATCTTGCGCGATCCGGCCGGCGAGCATCGCGCGCGGGTGCGCCTGGCCACAGCAGCGGCGGACGCCGGTCCGGTCGACGCCATCATCGTCACCACCAAGGGCTATCACCACCCAGACGCCGCCCGCGCCATCGCGCCGCTGCTCACCGCCGACCAGCCCGTGGTGTTTGCCGTCAACGGTATTCCCTGGTGGTACGGCGCCAATGTCGACCTGCCGGGTGTCGAGCGCGCTGCCGATCCCGCGCGGTTAGCGCTCGATCCGACTGGCGAAATCGGCCGCCTCATTGGCATCGAACGCACGGTCGGGGCAGTGATCCATTCGCCCAACACCATCGAGGCGCCGGGTATCGTCACCAATCGCACCGAGGCCAACGCGCTGTTGCTGGGGGCGATCGACCCGAGGTCGCAGGTGCGCATCGCGCCGCTGGCCAAGGCGCTCGCCGATGCCGGCATCAACCCCGGCACGGGCGCGCCGATTCGCACCGAGATCTGGAAGAAGCTCATGTACACGATGTGCATGGGGCCGATCGCCTCGCTGACGGGGCTGCGCAACGGCCAGATCCGCACCGATCCCGACCTCGTCGCGCTGCTCGACACGTTGTCGCGCGAGGGCGTGGCCATCGCGCACGCCCATGGCCACATGGTCTCTGCCAAGATCGAAATCCCAGCCACCGGCCCGATCGCCAATCACAAGCAATCGATGGCGCAGGACCTGGAGCGTGGCCGGCCGGTCGAGTTCGATCCGATCATCGGCCTGCCGCGCCAATACGCGCACGCCGCCGGCATCCACTGCCCGGCCCTCGATTCGGTGGCGACGCTGCTGCAGGGCCGGCTGAAAGCGTTGGGCTTGTGGCGCGCATGATCCATGCGGCGTGGCTGTGGATTGCCGGGTGTGCAGGCTGGGATTGTGCTGTTGCGGCTGCGCCCGCGCCCGCGATAAACCCTGGCGCTTGACGAGCCTACACCGCAGCCTCATATCCGGTCGCGCGCCCTGAAGCGCCCAGCCGCACCCTGCATGCAACAGCCGATGGAAAGCCGAGCCCCCATGCCCGCAAGCAAGTCCGCAACCAGACACATCCATGTCCTGATCCTGGGCTCGGGCCCGGCCGGCTATACCGCGGCCATTTATGCCGCCCGTGCGATGCTCAAGCCGGTGCTGATCCAGGGCATCCAGCCCGGTGGTCAGCTCTCCATCACGACAGATGTGGAGAACTACCCAGGCTTCGCCGAGGTGATTCAGGGCCCCTGGCTGATGACGCAAATGCAGGCTCAGGCCGAGCATGTCGGCACCGAGATCATCATAGACCATATCGCCAAGGTCGACCTGAAGCGCCGCCCGTTCCGGCTCGAGGCGGATTCGGGCGACGTCTATACCTGCGATGTGCTGATCATCAGCACCGGCGCCCAGGCACGCTGGCTGGGGTTGCCGTCGGAGCAGGCGTTCCAGGGCTACGGCGTCTCCGCCTGCGCCACGTGCGATGGCTTTTTCTACAAGAGCAAGGAGGTCGTCGTCGCCGGCGGCGGCAACACCGCGGTCGAAGAAGCGCTGTTCCTGACCAACTTTGCCAAGCGCGTGACGGTCGTCCACCGCCGCGACAGCTTCCGCGCCGAGAAGATCCTGCAGGAGCGGCTGTTCAAGAACCCCAAGATCGAGGTGATCTGGGACAGCGCCATCGAGGAGATTGTCGGCGCCGCGGCGCCGAAGTCGGTCACCGGCGTACGCCTGAAGAACGTGAAAACCGGCAAGATCATCGACCGGGCAACCGACGGCGTCTTCATCGCCATCGGCCATTCACCGGCCACCGAGCTGTTCAAGGGGCAGCTGGAGATGAAACCCTCCGGCTACCTGATCACCAAGCCGGATTCGACCGCCACATCGATCCCCGGCGTGTTTGCGGCCGGCGACGTCAAGGACGACATCTTCCGTCAGGCCGTCACCGCCGCCGGCATGGGTTGCATGGCGGCCCTGGAGGCCGAGAAATGGCTGGCGAGCGGCGAGAAGGCCGCCGCGGCCGAGTAGATCGCCGCCCGAGTGCCGGTTAACCCCGTTGTCATGCAAAAAACGCAGAGCTTCTTGCGCTCGCGAACACATCGGATATACTGCTGATCAACCGCTAAACACGATGCGGAAATCGCACGCTGTTCCGTCGCAGCTCTCACTGATCCGGTCCCACCAATCCTCGCGCCCGAAATCTTTGGGCAGGGCGTTGTTTGGAGGCGATCAACATCCGGATGGCCCTTCCATGGACTGGGACAAGCTCAGAATTTTCCACGCCGCCGCCGAGGCCGGAAGCTTCACGCACGCAGGTGATCTGCTGCGCATGAGCCAGTCGGCGGTGAGCCGCCAGGTGTCGGCGCTGGAAAAGGAGCTCAAGGTCTCGTTGTTCCATCGCCATGCGCGCGGCCTGGTGCTGACCGAGCAGGGCGATTTGCTGTTTCGCACCGCCACCGAAGTGCTGAACAAGCTGCAGACCACCGAGACGCTGCTCGCCGACACGACATCAAAGCCATCCGGTGAGTTGCGCATCACCGCGCCGGTGGGGCTCGGCACGGTGTGGGTGACGCAGCGCATGCGCGAGTTCATGGAGCTTTATCCCGATATCCGCATCGAGCTGGTGCTCAATGACGAGCAGATCGACATCTCGATGCGCCAGGCCGACGTCGCCATCTGGACGCGCGAGCCCGAGCAGAGCGACCTGATCCGGCGCCACCTGTTCACGATGAAAGTGCATGCCTACGCCTCCGCGCAATATGTGCGTCGTTTCGGCGCCCCGCAAACGCTCGATGCACTCGATCGCCACCGCATCGTGTCCTACAGCGGCCAGCCGGCGATGCACCTGTCGGCCATCCGCTGGCTGGAGACGGTGGGACGCAACGGCCGGGGCCCGCGCATACCGGCTTTCACCGCCAACAGCGTCATTGCCATGAAGTACGCGATCCGCGCCGGCATCGGCATTGGCATGCTGCCCGACTACCTGACCGAGGAAGAGAGCGATTTCGTCACTGTACTGACCGAGGTCGAGGTGCCGACCCTGCCGATCCTCTACGTCTATCCCGAGGAGTTGAAAACGTCCAAGCGCGTCCAGGTGTTGCGCGATTTTCTGGTGTCCAAGGCACGGCAGCAGAAATAGCTAGGGCGGGACGATTGTGGCGGTCCATATCGCCATGCAGAGAGGGCATGGCAAGCATGCGATCGCCCCTCTTGTGCAGCGTCCCCTTCGCATGGTTCAACATCCCCACAGCTGTGACGGACGGCTGAAGAAGGTCGTACCCTCCCTCTGACACCTTCATTCGCCCCCTGCGGGGCGGCAATAGACTTACAACCGGATCCCTCGTGGATCCGGCTTTTTTTGCGACTCCAACTGCAGTAGTCTGCCGAAAGGCGCCGCACGAGAAGTAGCCTAAGATCGATCTTGTTGGTTGAAGTGGCCTTGCCTCAAGATAAACCTGGACATTAGAGGCACGGCCAGCATGTAGCT
Organism: uncultured Devosia sp.; assembly: GCA_964498125.1. GTDB lineage: Bacteria > Pseudomonadota > Alphaproteobacteria > Rhizobiales > Hyphomicrobiaceae > CAMDBL01. The sequence continues at coordinate 7,418 of CAZCGE010000049.1, forward strand.
GCCACGTCTGCTCTTATATACCAGTCCTTTCTCCGTAAGTGCCTGTAGTATCTGCGTAGTATGGCTCGGGCTGAAGCCCTTTTTAAGTATCATTTTTGACGCGGCAACTATATCATTGACAGAAAACTCTTCTTCGCTGTTCTCTAAGCTGGCTATAACCTGCATAAATTCCTGCTGTCTGTCTGTCGTTCTCAACCAGCGGCCCGCAAAGAAGTCTTCATCGAGCTTATCAATTATCTCCTGCTTCGCAACGGACGGGACATGCCCATCTTTCGCTTTTACGATCCATGCATCGAACACTTCCTTGCAAATAAACTGAATGAAATATGGATAACCGCCCGACATTCCAATTATTTCCTCAATCACTCGATTCGGAAATTTAAGCTCGCTTTTTGCGATCTCGATTGGTCGCAAAATAGCCTGACGAGCAGCGTCATCGTCGAGGCGCTGAAGTCGCATGATATGGAACATCCGCTCCGTGTATGTGCGGGCCTCGTTCAGCTTCGGAAGCAAGGTCGGCAACCCGCTTAGCACTAACATTAGATTGCACTTATAGGTCTTCCTTTGAAAATAAGAAAACACATCCAATAGCAAAGAAAGTGGAAATTCGTTTGTGGCCTTGTGGTCGCTTAAGTTCTGCGCTTCATCATAAGCAAAAATAATACCTCTGAGCTCTGTCTGTCCGATGGTGCTCGCAACAATGTCGATGACGGCCTTGAGTTTGTCCTCGACAAGACCACCAGTTCTTTCATACGCCGCCCAGAGATCGTCAAAAGACAACGGTCGACGTTGTGCTTTTGAAGATTTCAAAAAACCAATGGTTCCTTCGGATGAGACCGTTTGCGTTAAGAGAGGGCCAAGCAAACTAGAGAGATCGGCTATTATTCGGCGCGCGATGCGTTCGCCTGTCAGGGAAGCTGTCTCTGAAAGGTCGTTTCCAGCCCACAGCCAATTGGCCTTTTGAGCAATTGGCTTTAATTCATTTAGAAGCACCGTTTTGCCTACGCCGCGCAACCCAGTCAGCACCAGATTCTGTGAGACTGGACGTTGATTCAGCATTCGCGCGAAGTCTTGCTGCTCGCTTGTCCTCCCGGCAAGGTAAAGTGGTTGTTGCCCGTTGCCCGGCCGGAACGGGTTGGCGTATGAGCGCGCGCTGGTCATGCTGCCTCCAAGCAACTCTTTAGATAAATTTATCCAAATGACTAAATTTAGTCAATGGACTAAATATGACTGTGAACCAGGCGTCGCGACGACTTTGGAAAGCTTGACGCCGGGGCTTACGCGCGCCGATGACGAGCAAGCGATGGGTCTGATGGACGTTGAGACATCTTGAGGTTGGGACCGCCAAACCTATTCCGTCGGCCTGAGATGCGCCTTGTCTGGGGTTTTCACGCGGGCGCGAAGGCGCTACAGAGGTCCTCCAACAGCAAGGACATCCGGGCTCCCCCATGGCCAAGACACTCTACGACAAGATCTGGGACGACCACGTCGTCACCACCCATCCCGACGGCACTTGCCTGCTCTATATCGACCGGCATCTGGTGCACGAGGTGACGAGCCCGCAGGCCTTCGAGGGCCTGAAGCTCGCCGGCCGCAAGGTGCGCGCGCCCGACAAGACTCTGGCCGTGGTCGATCACAACGTGCCGACGGAAGACCGGCGCGGCGGGATTAAGGACGCGGAGAGCCGCCTCCAGGTCGAGACACTGGCGCAGAACGCCAAGGACTTCGGCATCGAGTATTTCGACGAGCTCGATATCCGCCAGGGCATCGTCCATGTCATCGGCCCCGAGCAGGGCTTCACGCTGCCGGGCACCACCATCGTCTGCGGCGACAGCCACACGTCCACGCATGGCGCCTTCGGCGCGCTGGCCCATGGCATCGGCACCAGCGAGGTGGAGCACGTGCTCGCCACCCAGACGCTGCTGCAGAAGAAATCCAAGAACATGCGCGTCACTGTCGATGGTGTGCTGCCGAATGGCGTCACCGCCAAGGACATCGTCCTGTCGATCATCGGCGAAATCGGCACCGCCGGCGGCACCGGCCATGTCATCGAATACGCCGGCGAGGCGATCCGCGCGCTCTCCATCGAGGGCCGCATGACGGTCTGCAACATGACCATCGAAGGTGGCGCGCGCGCCGGCATGGTGGCGCCCGATGCCAAGACCTTCGAGTACCTGAAGGGCCGGCCCAAGGCGCCCAAAGGCGTCGCCTGGGACATGGCGATGCGCTACTGGGAGTCCCTCGTCTCCGATGACGGCGCCCATTTCGATGCCGAGGTACGCCTAGACGCCGCCAAGCTGCCGCCGATCGTCACCTGGGGCACCAGTCCCGAGGACGTCGCCTCGATCACTGGCATGGTGCCCGACCCGGCCAGCGTGACGGATGAGAACAAGCGCGCTTCCATGCTGCAATCGCTGGCGTACATGGGCCTGACCCCGGGCACGCCGATCACCGACATCCGAGTCGATCGCGTCTTCATCGGCTCGTGCACCAATGGCCGCATCGAGGATCTGCGCGAGGTCGCCCGCGTCGCCCAGGGCAGACAAGTCAACGCCAACGTCTATGCCATGATTGTCCCTGGCTCGGGCCTGGTAAAGGCGCAGGCGGAAGCCGAGGGTCTCGACACGATCTTCAAGGCGGCCGGCTTCGATTGGCGCGAACCCGGCTGCTCGATGTGCCTGGGCATGAATCCCGACCAGTTGAAGCCACGCGAGCGCTGCGCCGCGACCTCCAACCGCAACTTCGAAGGTCGCCAAGGCCGACTCGGCCGCACGCATCTGGTGTCGCCAGCCATGGCCACGGCGGCGGCGATTGCTGGGCATTTTGTCGATATCAGGACGTGGCAGAGATGAGGGGCCATGCCGACCGTCCTGCGATGGAATGGCTATCGTTTCTACTTCTTCAGCAATGAGCGGGGTGAGCCTGCTCATGTTCACATCGACAAAGCGGGTCGATCAGCCAAGTATTGGCTCGTGCCGGTTGGTCTGGCGATCAATCATGGCTATCCTGAGCGTGAACTCAACGTTATTCGTCTAAAGATCGAAGAACAGCAGGTAGCCTTCATGAGGGCGTGGAATGAGCACCTTGGCGACTAAGCCCGATCCGCGCGTCGATGACCTGCACGTGACGGACACACATCTCGAGGTCCTATTGAGAGATGGCCGCGAAATCTCGGTGCCTCTCGATTGGTTCCCGCGTCTGCTGGCGGCGTCGCCCGCCGATCGGGCTCAGTGGGAGCCCTGCGCGGCGGGGTACGGCATCCATTGGCCGGCGATCGACGAGGATCTGAGCATCGACGGGCTGTTGCGCGGAACGCCGGCGGGCTGATGCGTTACTGTGATAGTGATTGGCGCGTAATCCAGCATCTCATTACGCCGCTGCAGCGGTGATTCCTGGTTTCGGCCGCACGCATCTGGTGTCGCCAGCCATGGCCACGGCGGCAGCAATCACCGGGCATTTCGTCGATGTCAGGACGTGGCAGGGGTGAGCGCTCAATCGTCTGAGTTGGATTGACGCTTCCTTGGCAACGCCCGCGTCAATGCCAGCGTCACCGGTGGCCTGGCGAGCGTTGGCGCGCCGGCACTGCCCTGCCACACTCTCTCACATTCTCTCACGCGCGGCTCATACCGCGGCGGCAGAACTTTGGTGTCCTTGGCCCATTGATCCACGCCACGCGATGGCAGCCACGGGGAAACCACCATGCTCGCATCCACCTTCATCGATACGTCAGCGCCGCGTTCTCCCGCGCTCCGGCACACCGCGTCCAAGGCCACGCCGATGGCAGCCCCGGACGCCGGCGCGCTTGCGACCCACATCACCTGCGGCACAATCCGTGTGCTCGGCGCCAAGGAGCACCTGTTCCGCGTGGGTGACAGGGCATCCCAGGTCTATCTGGTGGAGGCCGGGCACATCTGCACCTATCGCATGATGTCCGACGGCCGCCGCCAGGTCATCGACTTTGCCTATCCCGGCGACATTATCGGCCTTGGCGCCTTGGGCGAATATGCCGTGAACGCTCAAGCGAGCGTCAAATCGCGCGTGCGCTGCATTGCGTTGACCGCGTTGCACGCCGTCGCGCGTCAAGATCACCGGCTCGGCCTGCAGCTCTATGAAGCGGTGTCCAAGGAGTTGCTGGCGGCGCGCGAAATGCTGTTCACGGTCAGTCAATGCACGGCGGCAGAGCGCCTCGCCGGCTTTCTGCTGGCACTGTCCCGCCGGAGTGCGCACCGCGGCGAAGATCGACCGCAAATCGTGCTGCCGATGACGCGCATCGATATCGCCGATTTCCTCGGCCTGACGATCGAAACCGTGAGCAGGACGTTCACCAAATTCAAGAACGACGGCCTGATCGACATCGAGCAGTGCATTCTGGTCACCTTGAAGGATTGCGCGGAACTGGCCCGTGTCGCCGCGGGCAAAGACGCCGCCGTCGGATAGCAGCTCCGGCCGCGATCGCGTCAAGCTGACTGTCGCGCGGCAGCGAATCCGGCGTGGCGCTGTTGCATGACCCCGGTTCGCTCATCAGTTGCGTCGATGCCGGCACATTCTGCGTTGTCGGCTGCGCCAGCGGCGCGGCAACATCCCAGCAGCCATCCAGCGAGAGCCATGCACATGCCGGTCATCGATTCGAGCGATGCGCGCATCGCGCCCTGCCAGCCCCAGCTCGCGCGTTCCATCAACCTGCCACTGGCGGTTCTGTTCGGCCTCGGCGTCACGATCGGTGCGGGCATCTATGTGCTGATCGGCGCGACAGCGGGGCGGGCGGGCATGCATGCGCCGCTCGCTTTCGTGCTGGCCGCCACGGTGATGGCGCCGACGGCGGCCTCTTTTGCCGAACTCGCGTCGCGATTCCCGGTCAGCGCCGGTGAGGCCGCCTACGTCGGCGCCGGCTTCGGCTGCGAACGGCTAGCCCTTGTCATTGGGCTGATGGTTGCAGCGGTCGGCATCGCATCGGCGGCGGCGATCACCAAGGGTAGTGTTGGCTACATCCGCGAATTCATCGATCTGCCGGCCGGGATCGTGGCCGCGGCGGTGGTTCTGTTCATGGGCGCCATTGCGGCCTGGGGTATTCTGCAATCGGTTGCCGTTGCAGGACTCATGACGCTGATCGAGGTCGGTGGCCTGCTGGTCATCATCTTCGTTGGCGCCACGACATCTCAGGATTTGATTGATCGTGCACCGGAAATCTGGACTGGTCTTGGCAGCCCGGCCGCCGCGTCGGCGGTTCTGTCCGCCTCGCTGCTGGCCTTCTTCGCCTTCATTGGTTTCGAGAGCCTGGCCAATATCGCCGAGGAGGTGAAGGAGCCGCGCAAGACGCTGCCCATGGCCATCTTCCTGACCCTGGCGATTTCCACGGTCTTCTACATCCTCGTCGTCTGGATCGCGCTGGTGTCCGTGCCCAAGGCCGAACTCGCGGCTTCCTCGGCACCCCTCAGTCTGGTTTTCCAGCGTGTCACCGGCGCTTCGCCCGCCGCCATCAGCGCCATCGCCATCGTTGCGACCATCAATGGCATCATTGCGCAGATGGTGATGGCCTCGCGGGTGATCTATGGCCTGGCCGGCCGGCAGCTCCTGCCTGCCGCCCTCGCCAGCGTTTCCCCATGGTCCCGAACCCCGCTCGTCGCCACGGTCCTGGTGGTCGGGCTGGTGCTGGTCCTGGCCACTGGTTTTCCGTTGCAGGGCCTTGTCGACGCCACGTCGCGCCTGACGCTGATTATCTTCACGTTCGTCAATGCCGCTCTGGTGCTGCTCAAGCGAAACGGCGAGCCCGTCGCTGCCGATGCGTTCACGGTTCCCATCACCGTGCCACTGGCCGGCGCGGTGTTGTGCGCGCTGCTGCTGGTCGTGACGCTGTTTGATTGAGTGCGGGGCGGGCATCATCGAATGCGTACACTTTCTCACACATCGCCACACGCGCATCGTATGTGGGCAACAACGCCGAACCAAGGTTTCCAGGATCAGGCGATGATCGGCATTCGCCCCAGTTGCTAGAGCATTTTCCGCCAGAGTGGGAACCGGTTTGGCGTGAGACAAATGCGACAAACAAAGGATTCAGGGGACGCGGTCCCCCACCATCTTCTGGGACGAATGAGAGTATGCTAAGCAGCGGGCTCCAATCGAGAATGGAGGCTCGCGATGTCATTCTGGAAGTCGCTATTCGGTGGCGGCGAGACCTCGGCGGCGGCGGGGCCGGCGCGCAGCGTCGAGCACAATGGTTTCCACATCGAGGCCCAACCCTATGTCGAGGCCGGCCAGTACCAGCTCGCGGGCACCATCTCCAAAGACATCGGCGGTGTGAAAAAAGAGCATCGCTTCGTGCGCGCCGATCGCTTCACCACGCTCGATGATGCCGCCGAGTACACCATCCTGAAAGGCCGCCAGATCGTCGACCAGCAGGGCGAGCGGATTTTCGATTGACGAGGGGGGGGGACGGTCATGCCGCGGCCGGGGCACGGGTGCGTCTGACGCCGCAGCCAAATCGTGTTAGGATTGCACGATGAATGAGCAGCTTCGCCATCCGCATATCGCCCGTCGCCCGCGACCCGGCACCACGCAGGCTGCGGACGGCCTGGCACGCCGCAAGTGGACCGCGGCCGAGGTGCAGACCATGCTGGAGGCTGGACTTGTCCACGAGGACGACCGGTTCGAGCTCATCGGGGGAGAACTTGTCGCCATGGCGGCCAAGGGCAACCGGCACGAGCGGCTTAAGATTGCGCTCAACGGCTTTTGGGGACGACGCCTGCCGCCAGAGATAACGCTGGCTCCTGAAAGTCCACTCCGACTCGGTCCGCACGATGAGCCCGAGCCCGATCTCTATCTGTATCCGAGCGCTATCAATCCAGAGGATGTGCGCGGCGACACCGTTCTGCTCGTGGTCGAGGCCGCCGATTCGAGCCTTGGCTACGACCTTGGTCTCAAGTCGCGGCTCTATGCCAGCTTCGGTGTTCGCGAGTATTGGGTTATCGATGCCAATACCATGGTGACGACGATCCACCGCGAGCCCGCGCCGGCTTCAGCGAGCTACAGTGCCGTACGGGAATTCGCGGCGGAGGCCTTGCTCACACCGGAGCTTGCACCTTCGCTCGCCATTCGTCTCGCGGATCTTGGTTTGGGCTGACCGCAGGTCGCGCGGCAAATTGCCGGTGATCGCGGTGCCTATATCGCCCCACGCCACGTGTGCTGAGGGTTGTAACCCAGCATCCGGCGCGCCTTGTCGATCGACAGCAGCGTCTCTTGTGCGCCGATTTCGGGCCGCACCGGCACCGACGGAAACGCCTTGGCCATCAGCTCGCGGCTCGATTGTTTCATCACCGTATCGGCCGCCGCAATCGTGAAAATCTCGGCGCCGGTGACCTTCGCCTCGAGTCCGAGACGGCAGGCCTGGGCTGCGTCGCGGCTGTCGACCCAGCTCCACAGGTTCCATTTGCGCAGATCGGCATTGTCCCAGAACGACGGGATCATGGCGTAATCGGCGGCCTCCAGGATGTTGGAGAACCTCAGCCCAATGAACGTCGTGCCAGGGTTCCAGGCGTGCATCTCGCGCGCCATCTGCTCGCACAGCACCTTGGCCAGGGCATAACCCGTCTCGGGTGCCGGCGGCTCGTCCTCGGTGATCGGCACGGACGACGGCAGCCGGCGCGTCAGCGGCAGGCCGAACACCGTTTCGCTCGAGGCCCAAACGACACGCTTCAAGCCGAACAGGGTCGCCGCGCTGAACACGTTGTAGGTGCTCATGAAGTTGTTTTGCATCGTCACCGCGTCAGGGGCGAGGCTCGGGGCGGGAATGCCCGCCATGTGGATCACGGCTTGCGATTCGCCCAGCGGCGAGCGGCGGCGGTCGATGGTGCCGGCGGCGCGGCGGATGGCGTCGACGGCCTGGCCCATGTCAGTCAGGTCGGCCTTCATGAAATGGCACAGCTGCTCGCTGGGTGGCGCCACATCGACGTTCATGACGGCATAGTCGTGCGCGATGAGGTCCTTGATGATGGCGCTGCCGGCTTTGCCGCTTCCGCCGGTGACGACGACACTTTGCATGAGATTGCCTCTGTCGATGCGGGCCGCTGTCGGACCTCGGCCGGGTCGATGTCCGGCCTCGCTTCGACCTACGCCTTCCGCGCGAGCCTGACCAGCGCCTCGTCGAGCGCCTGCAGGAATCGCGAGCGGTCAGCCTTGGTGAAGGGCGGCGGACCGCCGACGATATCACCACCCGCTCGCAGGTCCTGCATGATGGCGCGGGTGGCCAGCGCGGTGCCGATGGAGCTTTGCGTGAAGGGTTTGCCGTTGGGGGCGATCACGGTCGCTTTGGCCTTGAGGCAGCGATCGGCCAGCGGAATGTCGGCGGTAACGACGACCGCCAAGGCATCGGCTTGCCCGGCGATATAATCGTCGGCCGCGTCGAACTTGGAGTCGACCACCACCTGCTCGACCAGCGGATCGATCGGTATGCGCATATAGCTGTTGGAAACGATGCGCACCGGCACCTGAGTGCGGAAGGCGACGCGATAGACCTCCTCCTTCACCGGGCAAGCGTCGGCATCGACCAGGATGCGGAGCAGGCCATGGTCCTTGATCGCGGATGCGGTGTCGTTGGTCATGTTTCGCGTAGCGTGGGTAGGGTTGCCCGAAGGCGCACCGGCGGCGTTCGAAATATCCTGTTCATGTCCCACCATTGCGACGCCGTGGATCGAAAGTACAGGTAGACTTGACTATTTGTTTGTATCTACATATATATGTGAGCGGTCGATGAGCGACTATGATTGGGATACGGCCAAGGAAGCCGAGAACAAGCGCAAGCACGGGTTGGACTTTGCGACGGTCGAGCGTTTCGAATGGGAAATCGCCACGACCGAGATCGATGATCGCGAGAACTATGGCGAGCTGCGCGAAAAGGCCGTGAGCTTCATCGGCGACGTGCCGCATGTGCTCATTTTTACCCGCCGCGGCACAGTCATTCGTGTGATCAGTCTGCGCACGGCGACCAAGCAGGAACGGAGAAAGTATGTCGAAGACAGACAATGAAGAGAAGTGGCGAATTGCCCGGGAGCGGGCGCTGCGTTCGATCGAGAACATGACCGACGAGGAGGACGCCAGGCTGACGGCGGCGGCCCTCGCCGACCCCGACAATCCGCCCTTGACCGAGAAGTTCTGGCGCAATGCGCGACGCGCCGAGGACGTGGCGCCAGAGATCGTCGCACGCTATCTCGCCCGCACCCGCGGCCAGCGCGGACCACAGAAGACACCGACCAAGAAGCTCGTGTCGCTGCGCCTCGACCGCGACGTGCTCTCGCATTTCCGCGCCACCGGCCCCGGCTGGCAGGCCCGTATGAATGCGGCGCTGCGCGTGGCGGCAGGATTCGAGGCGGACGCTTAGATCGCGAAGGTGTCGATGCCGGTGTCTGACATTTTGTCAGACACCGTTGCTCAGTCGGCTGCGTTTGGCTGATGCAGTGGTGCAACGGTGTCAGACGCGGAGCGTCAGACACCGAACTCACGCGCTCCGATAGAGCTTGGTCAATGAGAACTCGCGGTGCCCCAACGCTTCCGCCGCCGTCAACCTGCCGTTGGCGGTGCGGATGATCATCTCGATCAGCGCGTCGCCGGCTGAATCGATGGTCTGGTCGCGGCGCAGGATGCCCGACACGTCGAGGTCGATGTGCTCGCCCATGGTGCGGATGGTCTTCGGGTTGCCGGAGATTTTTATGACCGGCAGGATCGGATTGCCGATGACGTTGCCCTGCCCGGTCGGGAAGGTGTGCACGACGAAGCCGCCGGCCGCCATCAGCGTCACGCACTCGGCCGCCGCCGAGGAGGTGTCCATGTAGTAGAGCCCCGGCCCCTTGTCGGGCGTCACGGCCGGCTCCAGCGCATCGATGTAGCGGCAGCTGCGGCCGATTTTCTCCAGGTTGCCGAGCGCTTTCTCCTCGATCGTCGAGAGTCCGCCGGCGATGTTGCCCTTGGTCGGCTGGCTGTCGGAGAGATCGTCGACCTTGTTGGCCTCGATGACGTCGTCCTGGTAGGCCTTCCACATCTTCATCCACTTGTCGCCGACCGCCTTGTTGATGGCGCGGTCGCGGGCGATGTGCTCGGCGCCGGTGATCTCGCTGGTCTCGCCGAACACGCCGGTGATGCCCTTCGGGATCAGCTTGTCGTACATGTTGCCGACGGTCGGGCAGGAGGAGAGGCCCGTCGTCGTGTCGCTCTCGCCGCACTTGGTTGAGACCCACAATTCCTCGATGCCGCATTCCACGCGCTTCAATTCCGACGCCCACTGCACGAACTTCTTCGCCTTGTAGGAGGCCTGGGCGATGATGGATATGTCGCCGTGGCCCTCGATGCCGAAGCCGACAACGGGCTTGCCGGTCTTGGCGATGCCGTCGACCACACGCTTGGTCCAGCCGTCCTCGATGCCGATGACGATGACGGCGGCGACGTTGGGGTTCGAGCCGGTGCCGATCAGCGTGCGGAAATGCAGGTCGAGGTCGGCGCCGAACTGCAGCCGTCCGTAGGCGTGCGGAATGGCCATCGTGCCCTTGATGTTGTTGGCGACGGCCTCGCAGGCGGCGTTCGACAGGTCGTCGAGCGGCAGGATCAGCACGTGGTTCCTGACGCCGACGCGGCCGTTCTCGCGCCGCCAGCCGTGGAAGCTGAGGTTGGATTTGGACTTGCCGTTTTTCCTGGTGGGCATGGAAAGATCCTGGGTCGGATTGTAGAGTGTAGGTTGGGTTGAGCGCGTAGCGCGAAGCCCAACAATCTCGGTGCGACGTGTTGGGCTTCGGCGCAAGGGCGCCTCAACCCAACCTACGCAATTCGATCACCACCTCTTCGTCTTCATATTATGGACGTGGACGTGCTCGCCCTTCCTGGCGTCGGCGACCATTTTGCCGACGTCGGCGCCGTACTTCATCACCGTCTCGCCCTTCTTCAGGTCCTTCAGCGCCACCTTGTGGCCGATCGGGATGTCCTGCCGGGCTTTGACGCGCGCGGTCGTGTCGGTCTCGGTGATGACACCCAGCATGTCGGTGCCGGCCGCGAGGCCTTCCACCACGACGACGCCGACATTGTCCTTGGGGCTGTGCACGAGATAGTGCGGCATGTCTGACATGAAGCGAAAACCTTCGATCGGTCTGGATGGTTCAATGAAACAGGCAATTGGCGCGCTGACAAGCGGCAAGCCACGCCACGGTGAAATCGCTCATACTTGACAGGCCGTGTGCAAATGGGAGGTGTTTCCCTTGGTAGGCTTCCCGCGCCAGATAGTCGCCCTCGACATGGGCACTCGCCGAGCGGATGGAACGCCCGAATAGAGACGCTTTTAATACATCGGATTATCTTGGAATTCGACACAGTTATTCGAAGAAGAGGAAAGGTGTCTAAGCAACCGACAGGAATATGGTCGACTTTTTAATCTCTATTTGGGAACAATTTGCATGACCAGCTTCCGACACGTTTGCATCGCAGAATCTGACCAAGTATCGTTGATTCGTCGCGACGCAACCGCGCGAAGGAGATCCCATGCCGGTTTGCCAAGCTAAGGTACCGGTGCATAGGCACCGCGACCGCTGCGATAGACACCAGCGCCCCGCCTCCCTATATATTGTTCAGGAGGCAACCTGCGCGATGTCGAAGAAGTACGCAGTACTGAAGCTCAAGACCCGACAGTCGGAAGGAGGCTTTCTGGAAGCCTTCGCGCTTGGCTTGGTCGATCTTAACTCTTGGGGCAACGATTACTATGACATGAGCGGCTACCCCTACCCAGACGAGACGCATGCCTTCCTGCATGACTGGATCAATCTGGGCGGCGATTTCTCGGCCGCCATGCAGAAGATGAACGAACTCAAGCGCGACCACAGCGGGCAACTCACGGGGGCACTTGACCATGGCCAGAGGGGGCAACAGGGGCAGGGGCCAGCCTCCAAGGAACCCGCCACCGCCACAGGACCCACCAAGAGGTGAGGTCCTTGATCCGAGCAGGATGACAGAAGTACGCGTTGAGATGCAGGCATGGCAAGGTCCCATGCCGCCGCCGGAGATACTTCAGGGATATGACAACATCATCCCCGGTAGTGCCGAACGTCTATTCAAACAGTTCGAGCTGGAAGCTGACACTCGCCGGACACTGACCCGGCGAGGTCAGACGCACAACTTCATCGTGGCACTCTCGGGGCGTGTTTCAGCTCTAGTTTTCGCCCTGGCCGCGCTAGCAGTGTCGGCCTACGCCCTCTACCTTGGTAACACGGTAGCCGCCTCAATCATTGGTGGAAGCACCATCGCCATGGTCGTAACGGCCTTCACAGGCGTACCCGCCATGATCCGCAAGCGCCTCCAGAAAGAGCCCGACAAAGACTAGGTGAAATTGGGGACGGAGAATTGGTGAATTGAATTGAGAATTGGGGACAGCCACCATTTTCTCTGCTGCGCGATGCTCCGGGAGCGCGTAAAGGCTCAATTTCGTTGAGAGGCCGCCCGCCGCAACCGGTCGTTGATGGCCTCGCCGAGGCCGTGGCGGGGGATCGGCATGACGGCGACGGTCGCGACGCCGCTGGCGTCGAGCTGGCGGAGCGCCGAGAACAGGTTGGCGGCGGCCTCGATCAGATCGCCGATCGGACTCAGGTTGATCACCGGCCCGGCCGTCGCGGGCACGGCGTCGCCGAACGCCAGCAGCGCCTCGCTCGGTTGCACCCGCCAGCCTCGGCGAGGTCGCCCCACACGCATGCCGGTGATGGCACAATGAAACAGGCATCCGCACGGGTCAATTAGGGACAGCCACCATTTTACAGGCCGTGAATGAACTTGCAGGCCTGCCACTCCAGGTGGATGGTGGAGCTGCGTTGAGAGCAATCGAGATGATCATGACCAACGGTCAGCAGGACGTCTGGGCCAGCGGCAATGCCTACGAGCCCTATGTCGGCCGCTGGAGCCGGCTGGTGGCACGGGAGTTTATCACCTGGCTCAATGTGCCTACCGGCGTTCACTGGCTCGATGTGGGATGTGGCACCGGTGCACTCACCCAGACGATCCTCGTCCAGGCCGCACCGAGTGGCATCGTCGGCGTCGATTCATCGGACGGCTTCGTGGCTCACGCCCGGCGCGCTGTGACCGCGCCGGCAGCCGATTTCCGCATTGGCGATGCACAGGCTCTGCCGGTCGACAGCGGCGCGTTCGACGCAGTTGTCGCCGGCCTCGTCATCAACTTCGTTCCGGATTTGGAGCGATGCGTCACCGAGATGACGCGCGCCGCCCGCCCCGGCGGGACAGTCGCTGCCTACGTCTGGGACTACGCTGGTGAGATGCAGATGATGAGAAAATTCTGGGATGCCGCCGTCGCCCTCGAGCCCGCTGCGCACACAAAGGACGAGGGATACCGGTTCCCGATCTGCCGGCCAGAGCCGCTGGCAGCGCTGTTTCTGAGTGCAGGTCTGGCCAACGTCGAGGTGCGCGCCATCGATGTGCCGACCGTGTTCCGTGATTTCGACGACTACTGGCGGCCTTTTCTGGGCGGACAGGCCCCGGCGCCTGGATATTGCATGTCACTTTCGGAAGATCAGCGAGCATCATTGCGCGAGCGTATTAGCTCCAGTCTGCCGATTTCGGCTGATGGCAGGATTAGCCTGATTGCGCGGGCATGGGCGGTGCGGGGAATCGTGCACCAGAGATGAGGCGTACGGGTAGATCGGAGGTTTACTTGCGATCTATGGCCATCACATGCCCGTCCACCCTCGAGCAGACGGCGTGCTGCCTGATCCACGCGACATAGCGGTCCATCCAGCCCTGCAGGAACTGACGGCTGGCCTCGCTGATACTGCCATCGGCATCGAACAGGCCTGAAATGGGCCTGAAATGAGGACAGCCACCGTTTTCTCCCCGCTGCGCGATGCTCTGGGGGCGCGTAAAGGCTCAACTTCGCGGAGTGGCCGCCCTTTTCAGCCGGTCGTTGATCGCCTCGCCGAGGCCGTAAGCCGGGATCGGCATGACTGCGATGGCGGCGGCGCCGCTGGCATCGAGCTGGCGCAGGGCGGCGAACAGATTGGCGGCGGCCTCGATCAGGTCGCCGGTGGGGCTCAGATTGATCATTGGACCGGCGGTCGGTGGCACCACGTCCCCGAACGCCAGCAGCGCCTCGCCCGGCTGCACGTCTTTCGCCTCCAGCCGCAAGCGAGCCCTCGGCGCATAGTGGCTGACGAGCTGGCCCGGCGAGACCGGACGGGCACCGCCGTCGAAGGCGCGCGCGATGTTCGCGCCCAGCACCGCCTCGATCGCCTCGGCCGGCACCGCGCCGGGCCGCAACATGACGATGTGATCTCCGGTAGCATCGAGCACAGTCGATTCCAGGCCGTGCGCGGTGGGGCCGCCGTCGATGATCGTGAGCGCGTTCGAGCTGGGGTCAGACCCCTCACACCGACCGTCTCGATCTACGTACGACCGTCGAAGTGAGGGGTCTGACCCCATGGCGTCCGTGGCGTGTGAGGGGTCTGACCCCACCTCTCCGAAATCCGCCGCGACATGCTGGGCCGTCGTGGCGCTGACGTGGCCCGACCGGTTGGCCGAGGGGGCGGCCACCGGCACGCCGGCCGCCGTCAGCAGGGCGCGCGCCACCGGGTGGTCAGGCACGCGGATGGCGACCGTGTCGAGTCCCGCGCTCACCAGATCCGACAGCCCGCTGTCCGCTCGTCGTCGCAGCACCAGGGTCAGCGGCCCCGGCCAAAACTCCTGCGCCAACCTTAGCGCGAGCGCGGGAAACACCGCCAGCCGCTCCGCCGCGGCGAGGTCCGGCACATGCACGATCAGCGGGTTGAAGCGCGGCCGCCCCTTGGCGGCGAAGATGGCCGCCACCGCCCGCCCATTGGTCGCGTCCGCGCCGAGCCCGTACACCGTCTCGGTCGGGAAAGCGACCAGTTCGCCCGCCCGCAACAGGGCGCCGGCCTTGTCGATTGCGTCCGCGCTCGCCTTCAAAATGGGGACAGCCACCATTTGTGCAATCCTTCCAACTGTCTCGTCCGGTTGGTCGATAATGGTGGCTGTCCCCATTTTGCTTCCCTAATGTGGGCGCCGATCTGGCCGCTGCCCCACCAACACCGTCGAGGATGATCATGACCTATCAGGCACCCGTGGACGACATCCTGTTCGCCCTCCAGAGCGCCGTCGGTCTCGATGAGCTGATCGAGCGCGGCATATACGACGGTCTGGACCAGGATACCATCGCCGCCATCATCACCGAGGCGGCCAAGTTCGGCGCCGAGGTGCTCGACCCGCTCAATGCCATCGGCGACAAGCAGGGCTCCAAGCTGACGAATGGCGTGGTCACGACTCCTCCCGGCTGGAAGGCGGCCTACGACCAGTACGTCGCCGGCGGCTGGGCGGCGCTGCCGAGCCCGGCCGAGTGGGGCGGCCAGGGCCTGCCGGCCGTCGTCGCCATGGCCACCAACGAGATCTGGAACGCCTCCAACCTGTCGTTCGGCCTCGGCCCGCTGCTGACGCACGGCGCCATCGACGCGCTGATGGCCGACGGCTCGGAAGAATTGAAACGCATCTACCTGCCGAAGATGTCGAGCGGCGAGTGGATGGGCACCATGAACCTGACCGAGCCGCAGGCCGGTACGGATCTGGGCCACATCCGCACCAAGGCCGTGCCGCGGGGCGACGGCACCTATAAAATCTTCGGCACCAAGATCTTCATCACCTACGGCGAGCACGACCTGACCAGCAACATCATCCACATGGTGCTGGCCCGCCTGCCCGACGCCCCTCCCGGCACACGCGGCATTTCTCTCTTTCTTGTTCCCAAGTTCCTGGTCAACGCCGACGGCTCGCTCGGCGCCCGCAACGACGTCGTCTGCGCCGGCCTCGAGCACAAGCTCGGCATTCACGCCAGCCCCACCTGCGTGATGAAGTACGGCGAGAAGGACGGCGCCATCGGCTACCTTGTGGGGCAGGAGAACCGCGGCCTCAACACCATGTTCATCATGATGAACCTCGCCCGCCTCGCCGTCGGCGTGCAGGGCGTCGGCCTCGCCGAGCGGGCGACACAGCGCGCCGTCGCCTACGCCAAGGAGCGCCGCCAGGGCCGCACGGCGTCGTCCAAGGCCGGCGAGATGGGGCCGATCATCGAGCATGCCGACATCCGCCGCTCGATCCTGACCATGCGGGCGCTGACACAGGCGGCGCGCGCGATCTGCCTCGTCACCGCGCGCGAGCTCGATATTTCCCACCTGAGCAAGAACGAGGCGGAGCGCACGGCGGCGGCCAACAAGGCGGCATTGCTGACGCCGATCGCCAAGGCCTTCTCCACCGACATCGGTGTCGAGGTGACGTCGATGGGCCTGCAGATCCACGGCGGCATGGGCTTCATCGAGGAGACGGGCGCCGCGCAATACTACCGCGATGCCCGCATTCTGCCGATCTACGAGGGCACCAACTCCGTGCAGGCCATCGACCTCGTCACGCGCAAATTACCGCTCGAGGGCGGCAGGGTGATGCTGGCCTATCTCGGCGAGCTGGATGCCACCGTCAAGGAGGTCCAGGCCTCCAACCAGCGGAGCTTCGGCAAGATGGGGCAGCGGCTGGCCGAAACCGTCGACGCGCTGAAGGAGGCCTCGCTATGGATGGGGCGCGCGCTGCAGAAGAACCCGGAGGCGGCACTCGCGGGCGCCACGCCCTACCTGCGGTTGTTCGGGCTGGCGGCCGGCGGCCACTACCTCGCCCGCGGCGCGCTGGCCGCCGTGCGCGGTGGCTCGACGGCGGAGACTCACCACATCGCGCTGGCCCGCTTCTTCGCCGAGAACCTCGCCACCGCCGCGCCGGGCCTGGCAACCAGCATCACGGGAGGCGCCGATGCGGTGCTGGGAGCCATGGTGGCGTAGGTCGGACCTCCCCCGGATCAAGAGTCCGGGGTCGCTCCGACCTACGCGTCCGCCTCCGCGTCGGTCGCCTCGCGTTGGACCCAGGCGCTGCGAGCGCGACGCAGCAGGCCCCAGATGGCGAGCACCACGAGCGGCACGGAGAGTGCCACCACCATTTCGGGTGACACGGACTTGGGCAGCAGCGACGCCTCCTTGAGGCCCTTGGCAATATAGCCGACGAGGCCGACGACGTAGTAGCTGATGGCGGCGACTGACAGCCCTTCCACGGTTTGCTGCAGACGCAGCTGCAGGCGGCTGCGGCGATTCATCGACATGAGCAGGGCGCGGTTCTGCTCCTCCAGCTCCAGCTGGATCCGCGTGCGCAGCAGATCGACCGCATGCGCGAGGCGTACCGACAACGTCTGCTGGCGCCCGTCGACGGCGTTGCAGGTGGCGATGGCCGGGCTGAAGCGCCGGCGCAGGAAGCGCGAGAAGCTGACGTAGCCGCTGTACTCGCGCTCGCGGATGACGTCGAGGCGGGTTGCCACCAACTCACTGTAGGCGCGCGTGGCGCCGAACCGGTACGAGGTCTCGGCGATCTGCGCCTCGAGCTCGGCCGACAGCGCCGTCAACTGGTGCAGCAGGTCACGGCTGGCACTCGCGTCGTGGGCGCCGGTCATCTCGCGGCTGAGACCGAGCAGCGACTGCTCGATGCGCCGCAGGCCCGGGTCCGCCTGGCGCGCCACCGGCAGCCCGAGCAGCGCCAGGCAGCGGTAGGTCTCGAGCTCGAGCAGGCGTTGCACGAGGCGTCCCGCGCGCGTCGGGCTCAGCCCGAAATCCTCGACGAGAAAGCGGACGATGCCGTCGCCGTCCGCGCGAAAATCGCTGGCGACGCGGGCATGGCCCTCGGCCGCCTCGATCACCGTCAGGCTGGCCCTGTCGAACAGCTGCTCCAACCGCCCGGTGTCGGCGGCGCCAAGCACCAGCGCCAGATCCATGGCCACCAGCAGACGGCCGGCCGGCACGAAAGCGTCGAACGCCGGCGGGCTGCGTGGCAATGGCGAACCGAACGGCGGCTGCGCATCTTCGGCGGTGGCCCAGGTGTAGGTCGCGAACTCGGCGTGCCGCTCCCACCGCAAGGTCCAGGCTGCGTGCGCGATGCTGTGGAACCGGGCGCCGGGCTGCGGCGGCGGCGCGCCGAGCGCGGCACACAAGGCCGCCAGCCGCTCCGGCTCCTCGGCGCCCTGCGCCGGATCGAGCACGAAGGCGAAATGATGCAGGCGGTGCGGAATGGTGAACGGCAGGAACGGCCGCACGTGCAATTCTTCCAGCACCGCGCGACGCGACTCGTGCTCGCTAAATTGTCCCACAGTCACGTCCTCCTTGCCCAGTCGGCGGTGTGTCAGCGGTGTTGCGCCGCGCGCGCGAACCGTTCAGGATCGGCCGCAAACCAGACGATGCCCTCGCCAGCTCGTGCTTGCAACGGCCAGCCCCATGACAGTCAGCCCCATGTTCGACCTCTCCATCACCACCACCGACGGCATCCAGATCATCCGCTTGATGCGGGTTGAAAAGAAAAATGCGCTGACCTCGGTCATGTATGCCGGCATGGCGGATGCGCTGGCGGCGGGCGATGCCAATCCAGATGTGGCAGCCCATCTGTTCGTCGGGTCGCAAGGCGTGTTCTGCGCCGGCAGCGACATCGCCGAGTTCCTGATGCGGGCGCGGGGCCAGAGCGGACTGAGCGAGCCGATCATCCGGTTCATCCGGGCCCTGCCCACCACACGCAAGCCGATGATCGCCGCCGTCGACGGCCTCGCCATCGGCATCGGCACGACGATGCTGCTGCACTGCGACCTGGTCTACGCCAGCCAAACGGCCACCTTGCGCACGCCATTCCTCGATCTCGGCATTCTGCCCGAGGCGGGCTCCAGCCTGTTGATGCCGCGGCGCATGGGGCACGCGCGCGCCTTCGAGATGCTGGCGCTCGGCTCGGTGTTCTCAGCCGAGCGCGCGCGCGAGGCCGGCCTCGTCAACGCCGTGGTGCCGGCCGGCGAGCTGGAAGCCACGGCGTTGGACGCCGGACGCCGGCTGGCCGCCAAGCCGCCCGAGGCGCTGGCGCTCGCCCGCCGGCTGATGCGCGGCGATCCAGCCGAAATCGTCAAGCAGATCGACCTGGAGGTGGAGGAGTTCCGCCAACGCCTCGTCTCCCCTGAAGCGCGCGAGGCCTTCCAGGCCTTCCTGGAAAAGCGCAAGCCCGATTTCAAGACGCTGCGCTGAATACGGGAACGGCGACGCGCCGTCTGCCGGCATCAGATCGTTATCGTGTGCTGCATGTCGGCGGTGTCCTGGAAAATGATCGTGATCGTGCTTGGCGCCTGGATGCCGGCAGTGCCTGGCGTGCTGTCGATGATCGCCACTTGCACGGCGGCGTCCGCCCCCGTGCCGTCGGCATCGACGCTCAGCACACCGGAGGAGCTGTTGTACTGCACGTAGTCGGCGATGCCGCCCGGCGTCGGGTCCTCGAACAGGGCCATCAGATCCACCACGTCGCCGGTGCCGTAATCCGCGATCAGGTCGCTGACTTCAGGCAGCGGCGAGAATACAAACCGGTCAGCGCCGGTGCCGCCGGTCAGCGTGTCGGCGCCGCCACCGCCGATCAGGATGTCGTTGCCGTCCAGGCCTGAAAGGTTGTCATTGCCGAGCCCACCGGAAAGGACGTTGATGCCGCTATTGCCGGTCAGCGTGTCGCCAAAGTCGGAGCCGATCGTGTGTGGGGTCGTCGTTGAAGCCGTGTCGGTCACGGACGCTGCATTTGCGGAGAAATTGTCCACGCCCTGCGTCGCTGGCGTCAGCGTGATACCGATGGAACTCGCCGCCGCGTCGCCGTCCCGATCGACGACCTCGATCGGAACGTTGAACGTGACGGGATCACTGGTCGGCACGGCGGCGCCGAAGCCGCCGATCTGAAAAACGTCACCTGATATATGGGTGTACTCGATACTGTTATAGCCATTTGCGGTGAAGACACCGATCTGCGTCGATGTACTGTTCGTCGCAACCACCCCGCCAACGTCGACCGAGCCATCCACATTCATGGCGAGGGTGAAGGTTTGCCCGCCGATCACGTAGGACGGCAGCAATGGCAGCGCCAGGTTGATGGTCTGAGTGGCTCCGTTGTAGCCGATGACGATGCTGGTGAGCGGATCGATGACGCCATCGCCGACCACGGTGTTTCCGTCGGGATCATCGAAAGCGGTGATGCGTACGGTTGAGCCGTTTGTGGCCGTGAAAGTGGCCGTGGAGCCGTTGACGGTGTAGTGGCCATCGAACTCGTGGTCGCGCTTGGTTGAATTGTCATAGTCGCCGCCACCGCCGCCACCGGCGGGGTTCCCCCGAAGATCCGTGACAAAATCAATTCTGAAAGTTTCATGTGCAGCCCCAGAAGACCCTACGAACGTGTTCGAGACGCCGCCTGCGCTGGCCGTGGTGTTGATCGATCCGGCATGAATCCCGTCGACCTCTGGTGTCAGCAGCAGGTCGGAGCTGTTGTTGTCGATAGGCACAGCAACCGTCTCTCCAACCCCAATGAATTCTGCCCACGGAGTGTTGCCGCCAAAGAAATCGTAGGCACCTTCGTTGAAGTCCACTGTCGTCCTGCTGTCCACCGTCGCATTCATATCGACGGTGTACGTGGCGGTCACGGGATCAAGCGTCATGACAAATACCGCAGTCGCGCCGGCCATTCCCGTCAGCGTCAGGCCATCGTCGGACACATCGTAGATGATCGGCACGCCGGCGGCTGTCAGCCCGCTGTTCGCGTCTTCCAGCGACGGCGAGAACCGCACCGTTCCACCGTCGGCGCCAGTGTTGTTGGCCAGCGTGCCGTCGAGATCCAGGTCGAACGCGATCGCTTCCCCGGCGACATTTTTTACCACGGCGTGGGTTGGTGCCGTCGGGATCGCCGCGTCGTCATCGACGTCGATGGTCAGCGTGCTCGCCGCCGTGTCGCCGTCGCCATCTTGCACCGTGTACGTGACCGTGAATGCGGCGTTGTTCTCATTGTCAGCGGTTGCGTGCAGGATCGGCTTGACCTGGGTGATGGTGAAATCGCCCGAGGTGCTGTCCGTCAGTGTAACTGTTATCACGCCGACGGCGACGCCCGCCTGCACCTGCTTGATGGTCAGCGCCGTGCCGCCGGTGACCGTGTAATAGAAACTGCCTTCCGCAGTCGTGGGCGCCGACGTGAGCCCCGTCACCCCCGTGAGCAATGTCGTACCGGGCCCGTCGGCGCCGTAGGCGTGGCTCAGGTTGCCGATAGCCGATACCGGGCCATTGGTTAGCAAGTCCAGGTCGCCAGTTCCTCCCAGGATGCCGCCGGGTAGCGCGTCCTCGTCGAGGAAGATGGCAGAGTTCGTGCCGGCCGTTGGCGCATCGTCCTCGATCGTGATTGACAGCGACGTCGCAATTGTCGCCGTGCCATCGGAGACGTTCACCGGCACAACCAGCGTCTTGATGTCTTCTGCGGCGGTTTCGAGGTGATCGACCGGACCACTCAGCGTCACAGT
The DNA here is from genome assembly GCA_964498125.1 of uncultured Devosia sp. Classification (GTDB taxonomy): domain Bacteria; phylum Pseudomonadota; class Alphaproteobacteria; order Rhizobiales; family Hyphomicrobiaceae; genus CAMDBL01. The sequence goes on from CAZCGE010000049.1 coordinate 28,821, forward strand.
GTAAGCGCCGGCATTGCTGATGGTCACCGTCACAATCGGCGTCGCCCCCACGCTGCCGACCAAAGTGCCGGTGCCGACGCCCGACCATGCCACGGGCACGCCACCCGACGTCAGCACCGCGCCAGGATCGCCGAACGTGACGGTGAGCGGCCCTCCGTCCACATCGGAAACAGTAATGTTTCCGCTGAAGGTCGTGCTGTTTGTCGTGTCCGAGGGGCTACCCGAATTGTCTGCAATGGCATTGGCGAGCCCTTCCTCCGACACCACCGCGGTGCCGGACGTGGCAGTGGGCGCGTCGTTGACCGGCGTCACCGACAGCGTCAGCGTGCCGGTGTCGGTGAGCGAGCCGTCCGAAACTGTATACGTCGCAACTGGCACCGATCCGTTGAAGTCGAGCGCTGGCACGAAGCTATAACTGCCGTTGGCGTTGATCGTCAGATCGCCGAAGCCGGTGATCGTCGCCGTCGTGCCGGCGGCATAGACCGTCAGATCGCCCGCGACCGTGAACTGCGTCACGGTCAGACTGCCGTCGTCCACGTCGACATCGCCCACCAGCACATCGCCCGCCGTGCCGTCGGCGACCGTCAGCGTGGTGTCCTCGGCCGTCGAGTTGGTCTCGTCGTCCGCCACTGGCGCATCGTCAACCGAGGTGACGTTGATCGTCACCGTCGCCGTCGAGGTATCGCCGTCGGTATCGGAGAGCGTGTAGGTGAAACTGTCGGGGCCGTGGTAGTTGGCGTTCGGCGTGTAGCTGAAGGTGCCATTGGCATTGACCACCGCCACGCCGTTCGCCGCGCCCGTGTCGAGCGACCAGACATTGCCGCCATCGCCCGAGGCCGTGTCGTTGCCCGCCAGG
>CAZCGE010000050.1:0-33655 GCA_964498125.1 uncultured Devosia sp.
CACGTCCCCAACTCGATCGCAACGATGCGACGGCGACTCAACGTCGGCCTCGTCGCGACCCTGTCGCGCTGCCTCTGCTGTGGGAGATCAAGCGACACGAACCCTCAACGCCGGAACTTATGACACAGTACAACTAACCCAGCCTACGACGCTTGCCCTTTCCGCGCCGCCCTGAGCCGGGCGAAGTCGTTACCCGCATGATAGCTCGAGCGCGTCAGCGGGCTCGCCGCCACCACCAGGAAGCCCTTGGCGTAGGCGATGCGCTCGTAGGCCTTGAACTCGTCCGGCGTGACGAAACTCTTGACCGGAGCGTGCTTGCGCGTCGGCTGCAGATACTGGCCGATGGTCAGGAAATCGACGTTCGCGGAGCGCAGGTCGTCCATCACCTGCAACACTTCTTCGCGTTCCTCGCCGAGACCGACCATGATGCCGGACTTGGTGAACAGGCCCGCATCGAACTCCTTGACCTGCTGCAAGAGCCGCAGGGAATGGAAATAACGCGCGCCGGGGCGGATGCGCAGGTAGAGACGCGGCACCGTTTCCAGGTTGTGGTTGAAGACGTCGGGACGCGAGGCCGCCACCGTCTCGATGGCGCCACGCTTACGCAGGAAATCCGGCGTCAGGATCTCGATCGTCGTCGCCGGGCAGGCGACGCGGATGGCGCGCACGACGGCTGCGAAGTGGGCGGCGCCCCCGTCGTCAAGATCGTCACGATCGACCGAGGTGATGACGACGTGCTCCAGCCCGAGCTTGGAGACGGCGGCGCCGACATTGGCGGGCTCTTGCGCATCGAGCGGCCCTGGCAAGCCAGTGGCGACGTTGCAGAAAGCACAAGCCCGCGTGCAGGTGTCGCCCATGATCATCATGGTGGCGTGCTTCTTCTGCCAGCACTCGCCGATGTTGGGACAGCCTGCCTCCTCGCAGACGGTATTGAGCTTGTGCTCGCGCACGATCGCGCGCGTCTCCAGGTAGCCCGGCGAGCCCGGCGCCTTGACCCGGATCCAGTCGGGTTTGCGCAGCACCTCGGTGTCGGGCTTGTGGGCCTTTTCCGGGTGCCGAGGTTTGCTGTCGAGGATGGTGACCATGGGGGGCTGCGGGTGACGGTGCCGATCGCGGCATCCAGGGCTACAGTTGGCCTGTGGCGGCGCGTTGCGCAAGGCTTCCTTGGTCGCGGTTGGACGCTGACTACCGCAAGAGCTTCTGGACGATGATGGTCAAGACCGCCGCCAACGCGCCGAAGATGAACTTCTCGAGCCAGATCGGACCGACCCCGAGCCGCTTGCCGCTGGCCGAGTAGGCCGCAATGGCCGCCAACGCCACGCCGAGCACCACGCCGTTCTGAAACCGGTATTTCTGGTAGGCCAACACGGCGTAGATCATGGCCAACAGCAGGAAGGCGGCGCCGATAACCTGGGCGAGGTCGTGGTTGCGGTTGGCTACGCTGGTCATGGCAGTCATCCCTTGTGGATGACTGCCAGGTTAGGGATGCGCGCCGCCGGGCGCTGTATCGCCCGAGACAGGCAGCTGTCACCTCGGTAACGCGTCCCCCGCCGCGTTCAGCGCCCGCCGAGGAACCTTGCCACCAGCGTCACCAGCATGGCGCCGACGGTGGAGACCACCAGCTGATTGCCATAGACCGGGATATACGCATTGAAGTCGATCGGCAGCTTGAGCAGTCCGTGTTGCACCAGTGCGCCACCGACGATGGCGCCGATGACGCCGACCACGAGATTGCGGATGAGACCACCGCCACCGAGCAGCTGGCCAGCCAGCCAGCCAGCCACCAGGCCGTTGAGACCCATGACGATGTAAGGCCAATAAGGTTGTATCTGCGCCATTGTCGGCATGTGTGCCTCCCTGGTGTGAAGTGATCCGGCGTCATCCTAATCTTAAGCAATCAATCGTGCCAGGATTACGACGACAAGGGCGCCGATAGTCGCCGTAACGATCTGGCTGGCGATCTTGCTCTTGATGCCGAGGTTGACCCCCAGCGCGTCCCGCACGCTCTCGTGCATCATTTCGGACAGCGTCGGATGCGGGAAGACGGCATGCATCAAGTCTTCCTCGGTGGTCTCCAGCAGCCGTGTAGGTCGGGTCGAGCCCCGGCCTCTGCACTCAGCCGGGGGAGACCCGACATCTGCGGTGGCGAGACGAACTGTCGGGTCTCGCGAAGAGCTCGACCCGACCTACAGAGGTTCGCTTCCGCGCCCTCAAGCATGGATCACCCGTCCATACGCGTCCAGCACGCTCTCATGCATCATTTCGGACAGCGTCGGGTGCGGGAAGACGGCATGCATCAGGTCTGCCTCGGTGGTCTCCAGGTTCATGGCAATGACAAAACCCTGGATCAGCTCGGTGACCTCGGCGCCGACCATGTGTGCCCCGAGAAGTTGCCCGGTGTTGGCGTCGAAGATGGTTTTCACCAGGCCTTCCGGCTCGCCCAGCGCGATCGCCTTGCCATTGCCGCGGAAGGGAAAGCGGCCAATTTTGACGGCAAGGCCAGCTTCCTTGGCCTTGGCCTCGGTCAGGCCGACGCTGGCGATCTGCGGGCTGCAATAGGTGCAGCCAGGGATCTTGCGCTTGTCCATCGGGTGGGCGTCGAGCCCCTTGATCGTCTCGACGGCGATGACGCCTTCATGCTCGGCCTTGTGCGCCAGCATCGGCGCACCTGCAACATCGCCGATCGCCCAGATGCCGGGCACACTGGTGCGGCCGGCGCCATCGGCGACGATGCTGCCGCGCTCGACCTTGACGCCAAGCTTCTCCAACCCGAGGCCTTCGATGTTGCCCTGCACGCCTACCGCGGAAATCAAACGCTCGGCGGCGATCAACTGCAACTTACCGTTGCCGAGATCGACGTGGGCAGTGACGGCATCGGCTGATTTTTCCACCTTGGTGACCTTGGCGCCCGTCAGGATCTTCATGCCCTGTTTTTCGAACTGCTTGCGCGCCAGCGCGGCGATCTCGGCATCCTCCACTGGCAGGATCTGTGGCAACAGCTCGATCACCGTCACGTCGCATCCCAGCGTGCGGTAGAAGCTGGCGAATTCGATGCCGATGGCGCCCGAGCCCATGACGATCAGCGACTTCGGCAGGCTCGTGGGAACCATCGCCTCGAAGTAGGTCCAGATCAGTTTGCCGTCGGGCTCGATGCCGGGGAGGATACGCGGGCGCGCGCCAGTGGCGACGATGATGTTTTTCGCCTGGTAGGTGCCTGCACCGAGCGTACCCTTGGGCGGTGCGTGCTGTGGCTGCATGGGCGATTTGCGGGACGGTGTGACCGTCACGGAGCCCGGTATGTCGATCACCGCCTCGCCCCAGATGATGTCGACCTTGTTCTTCTTCAGCAGGAAGCCGATGCCGCCGTTGAGCTGGCCAGAGACACCGCGCGAGCGCTTGATGATGGCCGCGGGGTCGGCCGTCACCTTGCCTTCGATCTTCAAGCCATAGTGCTCGGCATGCGTGGCCAGATGATAGACCTCAGCCGAGCGCAGCAGCGCCTTGGTTGGAATACATCCCCAGTTGAGGCAAATGCCGCCGAGATGCTCGCGTTCGACAACCGCTGTCCGCAACCCGAGCTGCGCCGCGCGGATGGCCGCGACGTAGCCGCCAGGCCCGGCGCCGATGATGAGGACGTCGTAGGGCGTGCCGCTCATACTCTGAACCCTCGTTGGACATTGACCGCGGTCGGCGCCGCATCATGACAAAAGGCTCCGGCACACTACCGGAGCCTTGCCATTGAAGCCCAGTCGGCGAGGTTGTGGAAGTGGGCCTTGGCAGACCATCACGTGTGGCAGCGCCCGCCGAGATAGTAATTCAGCAACTCGTTGTAGCGATCGGCATCGGCATTTTGCGCCGGCGTCAGCTTGCGGCCTGCCTGGCGGCCTTCGATCAGGCCCGAAACGCCCTTATTGACCAGGCGATCCATCTCGGTTTTCAGCGACTGGCATGTGGCCCCGGCCGGCAGTGGTCTGGCTCCAGGGTCGCCGCCACTCTTGTCTTCCGTCGCGCAGCCGGCGAGCACGCCGAACACCAGCGCAACGCTGGCGCGACGGAAATTACGTTTGCAAGGCAATAGGTGCACGCGCTCTTTTCCCTCTGAATCAATCGGCCGCAAGCATCCGCCCGCCATTAGCAAGCGACATACGGTCGAGCAACCCCTGGCAGCTTGAATTCGGGTGCTTGCCGCAGGCGAAGGCGAAGGCATTCCAGTCGCCGAGCGCGCTCACCCCATGACAAGTTGCTGCACATCCCGGCGACGATTGCATGTCATGCAACGAGGCTGGCGCGGCTACTCAGTCGCCACGTTCAATCTGTGGACTCTAAACCCGTGCGCTGAGTTTCCTGCACCACGCGCGGACGCGGCGCTGCGACGGCGGCCGCGGGAGAGGCGGTCGATGCCAGCGGCGGCGGTGTCAATGGCACGGGCGCGGAGCCGGCTGCGACATTGGCCGGCGCGGACGAACCGAGCGACGCCGTGCGCGGACCGAGCGCCGAGCACTTGGCCTGGAATTCCGCATTCGCCTTGTCGAGTTCGGCGAGCTTGGCGAGCGAACTGCGCTGAATCTGCACCGTCGCAGTCTTACCAGTGGCAGCCTGAGCTGCGCGATCCGCCACGCCTTCGCGGCGCAACGAATCGATCCTGGAGTTGAGGGCAACGCAGCTAGGGTTGACAATAGGAGCCGGCGGCGGCGCCACAGCCGATGTCGTCAAATTGTCATTCGAGAACGGCGAGGTGAGATCGCCGGAACACGCCGTGAGCAGGCCGAGGGCCGTCACAGCGACGGGAATCAATCGTCGGATGGGTGTCATGGTGCGCTCCAAGTAATGACTCGCTGCAATGGTGTCCGTCACAACTGTCTTAGTCTTGAGCAAGGAGGGTCACAAGGCCCTCAAAGACTTTCTACCAGTTTTCCTGCGCCGTTGCACGTGCAAGTTCATACATGGTCAAGCAACGACCCGCAGGCGGTGAAAAATACTTGCACTTCAAGCCGCGGCTCTCCCAATACTGACGGGGCTCACACCAGCATGCGCACCGGGTCCTCGATGAAGGTTTTAAAGGCGTTGAGCATATCGGCGCCGAGCGCGCCGTCGACGACGCGATGATCGCAGGACAAGGTGCAACTCATCACCGTCGCGATCTCGATTCGGTCTCCCGCGACGATGGCGCGTCGTTCACCGGCCCCCACGGCCAGAATTGTCGCATGCGGCGGGTTGATGACGGCGTCGAAGCTCTTGATGCCAAACATGCCGAGGTTGGAAATCGAGGTGGTTCCACCCTGATACTCGTGCGGCGCCAGCCGGCGCTTGCGGGCCCGATCCGCCAGGTCCTTCATCTCGTTGGAGATCTCGGCCAGAGTTTTCAATTCGGCATGGCGGATCACCGGTGTGAACAGGCCGCCTTCGACCGCGACGGCGACGCCGACATCGGAGTGGCGATGGCGCAGCATGCCACCTTCCGTCCACGTCGCATTTGCCGCGGGTGCGCGCTGTAGCGCCAGCGCCAAGGCTTTGATGACGAAATCGTTGACCGACAGCTTATAGGCGCGCGGACCCTCTTTCGGCGACGCGCCATTGATCCGTTCACGCGCGGCAAGCAGGCTGTCCAACCGGCAGTCCAGTGACAGATAGAAATGCGGGATCGTCTGCTTGGACTGCGTCAGGCGCTGGGCGATGATCTTGCGCATACCGTCATGCGGGACGACCTCGTAGGCGCCCTTGTCGTACAGCGCCAGCACCTTGTCGTCGGCCATGGCCTGCACGGAAGGGGTCAGACCCCTTGTCTCCGGCGTCGGTTGCAGGGCCACTGCCTTCGAGGCAAGGGGTCTCACCCCATCGCGTAGCGCTGCGTCCACATCCGACTTGACGATGCGGCCGTGTGGGCCGCTGCCCTTGAGGGCGGCCAGATCGATCCCCCCGTCCCGCGCCAACCGGCGCGCCAGAGGCGATGCGATCATACGTCCGGCGTGTCCGTTGCTGGAGACTTGGGACATTGTTTGCCGATCTCCTGCACTTTTCGCTGAGGCCGGCTGCGCCGCGGGGTGAACGGCTGGGCTCGGGCCAGGGGCAGCAGGCGCCTGCGCGGCCGTCGCTGGCCGAGGAGGTGGCGATGGCGCCGCAGTTAACGCGCCGGCATTTTCGCCCTCCTGCAGCAGGATGGCAATCGGTGCGTTGACTTTCACGCCCTCGGTTCCAGCCTCCACCAAGATGCGTCCGATAATACCCTCGTCGACGGCCTCGACCTCCATGGTCGCCTTGTCGGTCTCGATCTCGGCGATCACCTTGCCGGCCTTGACCGTGTCGCCCTCCTTGACCAGCCACTTGGCAAGCGTCCCCTCCTCCATGGTGGGGCTGAGAGCGGGCATCAGGATCTGGATCGGCATGGGTGGCTCGGTCAGGTTTGATCGGGTGCAGGTGCTAGCGGCCAAAGGGCCGACAACGGGAAGGGGACAGCAGCAAATGGCGGGGCGGTGACGTCATCGTCACCATCGAATGTCTCATACAAGAACCAGTGCGCATCACGCAGCTCGTAGGCTTCCAAGCGGCGCGCGACGGGATCGACGAGCCACATATGCGCCACCGCGTAGGACGCATAGATGCGCCGTTTCGGTCCGCGATCAATGTTCTCGGTCGATGGAGAGAGGAATTCGCAGACCCAATCCGGTGGTGTCTCGACGAAAGCCGTTTTCGGGAGGTGGGGCAGCCGTTGCACGTGCCAGCCCGCCAGATCGGGGACGACCACATGCGGACCGAGGTGCAACTCGGGTTCCGCAATGAACACCCATCCGCCGGGACCTCCGCGTCCCTTCTGGAAGGGGCCACCGATCTCCAGCGTCAAGGAGGTTGCCGAAGTTCCATGAGGTGTTGCAGGGCGCGGATGCGTGATCAGCGCGCCAAAAATGATCTCCGCCACGAGATGCGGCGGCACCGTCTCGAGGTCGGCATACGTTGCTCGCTGAATTACTCCTTGGGAAGTCTTAACCAAGCTCAAAGCCCCTTCTTGTCCAGCTCGATGCCGAGTTTGCGGAAGGCGTCCTCCTCGCCGCGCTCGAAATCGAAATAGGTGTCACCGGCTATTGCCAGCGTGGGACCAGGATTGCGGAAGCGCAGGTGGAACATGGGCTTCCTGACTTCACGCGCGAATGCGAACTCGCGCTGCGTCCACTCCGAGCGCTTCCAGTCGGGCGAGATGACGGTCAGCACGAGCGCGCAGTCGTTCATGCGCTCCTCGATCTCGAGCACGGTCGGCTTCTGATAGTCGCGGTCGGACTCCAGATAGGTCCAATAAGCGTAGCCGCGGGTCTTGAGGAAACCAGAGAACTTGGAGACGACCGGACCGTCCTCTTCAACGTGGGAGATGAACGCATAGCCGCGATTTCCTTGTCCCCCTTGTCGTACATCAGAGTGAGGCGATGCCGAAGTGCATTGCTCGACACCGCGGTTGGTCAAATCGGAAAGAATGTAGCCTTCGAGCTCGGCACCGTTCCGCAATGTCCATACAAAGTGTGTTTGGCCAACGAAGGGCTTCGGCACCCTCTGTTGATCACCAATTGCCAAGCCGACATAACTGCCTAAAGCAACAGCGAGCGTAGCAACTCCATTGACCAGCGTTGCTTTGGTAGCACCTTCGCCCCATATGACGATGACTGCCTTAGCGGCGATAACCGCACTTGCCGTCGCTTCCTCGATTGATGATCCTGGGTCTGCATCATGCTCCGACCAAACCGAAATCCCTCGCGCCAATAGCATGTCACGCATTCGGTTTGCATAGTTCGCATCGCTTCGAGCGTGCGCAAGGAAAACATGCGACATATTCATAACTCACACATACAGCACACCCTTCACCGCCTGCACCACCTGCTCCGCATTCGGCAGCGCCAGCTTCTCCAGGTTGGCCGCATACGGCATCGGCACGTCGGCGCCGTTGATTTTTGCGGGGGGGGCGTCGAGGTAATCGAAGGCCTGAATGCAGACCTGGGCGCAGATCTCGGAGCCGACCGAGCACACCGGCCAGGCCTCCTCCACCGTGACGATGCGGTTGGTTTTCCTCACCGAGGCGATGATCGTTGCCATATCCAGCGGACGGATCGTGCGCAGGTCGATCACCTCGGCCTCGATGCCCTCCTTCGCCAGCGTCTCGGCGGCGGCGAGCGCATATTGCAGGCCACGTGCGAACGAGACGATGGTCACATGGCTCCCCGCACGCGCAATCCGCGCCTTGCCGATCGGCACCAGCCAGTCGTTGGCCTTGGGCACTGGGCCGGAGATGCCGTAGAGCATCTCGTTCTCCAGCACCAGAACCGGGTTGGGGTCGCGGATGGCGCTCTTCAAGAGGCCCTTGGCGTCGGCCGGGTTCGAGGGGCACACCACCTTGAGCCCAGGCACTTGCGCATACCAGGCCGCGTAGTCCTGGCTGTGCTGGGCGCCGACGCGGGAAGCCGCACCATTGGGTCCGCGGAACACGATCGGGCAGCCGAGTTGGCCACCGGACATGTACAGCGTCTTGGCGGCGGAGTTTATAATCTGGTCGATCGCCTGCATGGCGAAATTCCAGGTCATGAATTCGACGATCGGCTTCAGGCCCGCCATGGCCGCGCCGACTCCAATGCCGGCAAACCCCTGCTCGGTGATCGGCGTATCGATGACGCGCTTGGCCCCGAACTCGTCCAGCAGCCCCTGGCTCACCTTGTAGGCGCCCTGGTATTGTCCGACTTCCTCACCCATCAGCAGCACGTCGGGGTCGCGCCGCATCTCCTCGGCCATGGCATCACGCAAGGCTTCGCGCATGGTTTGCGTGACCATCTCGGCGCCGAGAGGAATCCCCTCTCCCCGCCCCACAGCGGGGAGAGGGTTAGGGTGAGGGGCAGAAGAAAGCACGTGAGGGGCGGCAACGGGCGACGGCGCTTGCGGTCGCCCCTCTCCCCGTACGCGGGGAGAGGGGGGAGATCCCGCGGCCTCGCCATCGCCGAGGATCACCGCGATCGGCGTGTTGACCCTGACGTTCTCGGTGCCGGCCGCAACCAGGATCTGGCCGAGCTTGCCCTCGTCGACCGCCTCCACTTCCATGGTCGCCTTGTCGGTCTCGATCTCGGCGATCACCATGCCGGCCTTGATGGTATCGCCTTCCTTGACGAGCCATTTGGCGAGCGTGCCCTCCTCCATTGTCGGAGAAAGGGCTGGCATCAGGATATCAGTGGGCATGGGGGCTTCCGAGGTCGGTGGAATGCTATGGGGTGGGTTCGGACGGTTGGCCGGGGGTGTCGAACGGCCAGAGAACGCCGAGGGAGAAAGTGATGGCCTCGAAGGGAGGCGCGCTGACCGGCTCTTCGTCTTGGAACGTGTGCGTCAGCAGCCAGTCCTTATCCTGGCGGCGGAACACTTCCAGCAGGCGGGTGCGCGGATCGAGATGCCAGAGATGCTCGACGCCGTACAACGCATAGATGCGACGCTTGTCGCCCTTGTCGTATTTTTCGGTGCTCGGCGACAGTATTTCGCAGACCCAGTCCGGCGGGACTTCGAAGTAAGGCTTGTCAGCCGGCTCCGTTACGCGCTCGCGCCGCCATCCAGCGATATCCGGTACAGCGACGTGCGGGCCCAGATGCAGCTCGGGCTCATCCACAAAAATCCATCCACCCGGTCCACCCGAGCCGAGCTGAAATGGGCTACCAACCGCCATGCCGAGGACGCTCGATGCACCACCGTGGCGCCGCACCGGCCGCGGATGGGTGACCAGATGCCCAAACAGGATCTCCGCCACGAGGTGCTGCGGCACCGCCTCGAGGTCGGCATAAGTTGCGGGCTTATGAGCGGTCTCAACCATTCTGAACCACTGCTTCCGGCGGGTCGCTCCCTCCCCGATGATGTGCACGGTCCCGCTGAGTTCTGCAATGGGTTTGCGCGTGGTTCAGGCGGCGCTTGTGAGCAGCCCGGTCAGCTCCCTCAGGCCGATCGCCTCGACCCCATGCGGCTTGGGATGGCGCTCCTCGCCGGCGTAGACGAGGAAGCGGCGAGCCTGCGCGAGGTTCGTGCAGTATCCTTGCAATTATGGAGTGTGACGCCGGATTTGCAAGGATGAATAGTTGTAGGTTGGGTTATGCGCCGCAACGGCCGCGGCATGGAGCAACGGTGCGCATCCGCGCGTAACCCAACCTACAGGCGGCGCGGACCTCGAGGCGGCGCCACATGTCCATTCGGGTTGGAACGCGGCCCTTGGTGTTCAGCACGGCCAGTCACTGCTAGAGTTGGTTGATATCGCGGCGACCGGAGACACAAGCGCCATGAACGTTTCCTTGACGCCCGAGTTGGAGAGCTTTGTCAAAGAGCAGGTGGCCTCGGGTCTGTATCAGTCTGCCAGCGATATCGTCTGCGAGGGTTTGCGGCGGTTGCGCGAAGCCAATGCCGTCCGGGGCATGGTCGACGCCAAGATCGATGCTGCGCTCGCCGATGTCGCGGCGGGTCGCACGTACGATGGCGAAGAGGCGCGGGCGCTGCTACGGGAACGCCGGCAAGCTCGGCCGCACTCCGAAAGCTGAGCCATCCCGATGGCGACCTACAGGTTGACGGTACATGCTGTCGGCGATCTCGACGTGATCGATGTTTCATTGCCAATCGGATGGGTCATCCTAACGGCGCTAAAGTCGTGCAGGGCTACTTGTTCGATGCGTTTGATCGCATTGGTAGCGATCCAGAGCATTGCGGAGGAAGGCTGCGACCAGACCTGACTACGCGGCCCGTAAAGTTCCTGGTCGTCCGCAAGTACGTGGTCGTGTATGACGACCGTTCTCATCCTGTCGTCATTCTTGCCGTCCTCGGAGCAAGACGAGACCTGCCGAGCATACTCGCCGACGATCCGCGTTATCCTGCTTCGGATGACAAAGGGAATGCACAATAAATTCGTTTCTTCACGCTCCCAGCAGCACGTCCGTCCACAGCTCCTTCGCATCCGGTTCCGGATTGGTCTGCGCGAACTCCGCGGCCGTGGTGACGATCTGGCGGACTTCGGCGTCAATCACCTTTAACTCGTCCTCCGAAAGGCTCTTCTCGCTCAGAACGCGCGCACGCACCTGCTCGATCGGGTCCTGCTGCTCGCGCACTTTGTCGACCTCCTCGCGCGTGCGATACTTGGCCGGGTCCGACATGGAGTGCCCACGATAGCGATAGGTCAGCATCTCGAGGATGTAGGGTCCGTTGCCCTCGCGCACCGACTTGACGACGCGCTCGCCGACCGCCTTGACCGCGCGCACGTCCATGCCGTCGACCTGCTCGCCGGGGATGTCGAAGGAGGCGCCGCGGTGCGAGAAATCCGTCGTCGCCGCCGCCCGGTCGATCGAGGTGCCCATGGCGTAGCGGTTATTCTCGATGATGAAGATCACCGGCAGCTTCCACAGCTTGGCCATGTTGAAGGTCTCGTAGACCTGGCCCTGGTTGGCGGCGCCGTCGCCGAAATAGGTCAGGCAGATGTGATCGTTGCCACGATACTTGTTGGCGAAGGCCAGACCGGCGCCCAGCGGCACATTGGCGCCGACGATGCCGTGCCCCCCGTAGAAGGCTTTTTCCTTGGAGAACATATGCATGGAGCCGCCCTTGCCGCGGGAATAGCCGCCCTGCCGGCCGGTCAGCTCGGCCATTACGCCCTTGGGATCCATGCCGCAGGCCAGCATGTGGCCGTGGTCGCGGTAGGTGGTGATCACCTGGTCGCCGGGTTTGATTGCCATCTGCATGCCGACGACGACGGCTTCCTGGCCGATGTAGAGATGGCAGAAGCCGCCGATGAAGCCCATGCCGTAAAGCTGTCCGGCGCGCTCCTCGAAGCGGCGGATCAGTAGCATCTCGCGATAGGCCTGGCGCTCCTGCTCCGGCGTGAAGGGCGGAATATTGGACCGCGCCGTACTGTTGGCTCCACTGTTGCCGCGCCTGGCGCCTGCGCTGCTCGCCGCGGCGCCGCTCGTGCCGCGGCCTGTCTCGACAGGCATCGTCGCTCCTCCTTCTGGGTCTGCACCGCGTGAGACCGGCTGTTCTGTTTGCGAAGCTACACGAGGCACATGGCAATGGCCAGACCTGCGGCGACAGACCCGCGGCGACGGGCTCGCGGGACAGGCCGCATCTGCGTGGCCGGCATGCGCAACGGGAGGAAAAGCGTGACGATGGACGGTCGTTGGCCCCGCCCGTCAGCGGCCCATCAGGACGACCTCGCTGGGCAACAGGTAGCCCAGCAGCTCGCGCGCTACTTCTTCGACGAAGTCGCGGCTGGGGCCTTCGCTGTTGAGCAGGGCAACCTCTCGCCGCAAGCGCTGGCGCTCCAGGTCCAGCCCGGCGAACCGGCTTTCCAGGAGCGGCAGTTGCTGCTGCAGGCGGTAGCGAGCTTCGAGCCCATGGCGGCCATTGATGCCATGATGCGCGAAATAGCCGACGAGCCCAAGGCACGCCAGCGCCACGAGGAGCCGTCTCGACCGCGACCTGCTATCGTGCCTGATGTTGCGCAACACGGGGGGACGCCTGAGTGTCCGTGACAGAACCGGCGGCAAGCATAGCGTGCTACGCATTAACTGGCGGTAAACGACTGTTTTACCGATTGTTTTACATGTCGATCAGCACCCTTTTGGGTCACAGCGCCAGCTATGCCGTCCCAATATCCTCCTCCTGAGCGGCCGCCGCTGCCTCGGGCTGACGGGCGATCACGCGCAGGTAATTGGCGCTGGCGCGGTCGGGCTGATAGCGACCCTGCTCCCAGTTCTGCACGGTATCGAGGTCGAGATTGTAGCGAAGCGCGAATTGCTCCTGCGACAGCCCGAGCTTTTCGCGCATGGCACGCACATCGACGGGCCCGTGGGAGAGCCGTGTTGCTCGCAGCCCTGCCGCGTGTAGCTCGCCAACCAGCGCAGTCATGCTCTCGACGGTCGGCAATTGCGCGACACCTTCGCCGTTCTCGACCACGGCCTCGACCACCCGCTTGGCCCTGAGCATCGTCATCCCACGACGCGCCAGCACCATCGTTGCATCGATCGTACGCACTTGGGCAAGGGTATCAGCCACTCTCAGCACGAAGTTGACGGGCGAGCCTGATGTTACGCGGTTGATGTCCCGGACGCGCCCCAGTCGTGCGAACTGCTCCTTCAATTTCGAGTGCGTCATAGCCGAATTGCTCCATGAAAGCCTGGCCGATAGCCCTGAGATTGGCGGCGCCCACCGCACCGGCCGCAACGTCAGACTGCACGTGCATGCCGCGTAGGATCAACGTTGTCCCGGCAATCTCCATATTAGCCATCACGAGTACTTTGCCCACCGGCGTGCCGACAACCACCGTTGCCACCGGATCGGCTGAGTGATCATCGACGAGGTCAAACGTCAGATCGGTAGGTGCCCAGCTCATTCGTCCAACACATATATACGTGAATCGCGGATATTTTCAAGCATGCTTGACGGATCATGCCTGCTTCCGCTTTCACCACCGCTTCCTTCGTTTTAGCTCAACGACCGTCCGATCGTCATGAAAGTTGTGCCGCACATGCGGGAACCGGAACTCGCCGGGGGCCTCCAGCGCGTCGCGCAGGTCGCTGGTCAAGTCAATAGTCGCCTCGGGATCAACCGACTCGCTGACCAAATCGTACTGCGCCTCGATGCGCGGCACCCGATCGCCGTCATGGTCGACATCGGCCCGAACGATTGCTTCCCGGCAACCGAACCGCCCCATGGCCTGGCGCAGGATGCGATCAATCGCCTGGACCGCCTGCGGGTCGACAGCATCTCTGACAGTGGCCATTGGTCGTCTCCAATCGAGTTGTCGTGGCCTGCGATGGCCAGACTATACCTCGACTTCAATGCCTGCACTTCGAGCAGGCATCAGGGCGATCGCCAGACCCTCACAGCCAGCGTGAGCACCAAGCCGCGCCACTCGCGGTCCCGCCCCTCTTATGCTAGTTTCGCCCCATGAACCTGCACGTCTCACGTCCCGTCGCCCCCTCGACCCAGGCCGCCGAAGGCCTGCCTCGGCGGCGCTGGTCGATGGCCGACATCCTCCGCATGCAGGACGCAGGAATCATCGACCGGCATGAGCGCTTCGAATTGATCGGTGGGGAGATCGTGCCGATGTCGCCGAAAGGTGCGCCTCATGAGACGGTCAAGAAGGAGCTGATCAAGTACTGGGCAAGGGCTTTACCGCCCGGCATCGATATTCTCACCGAGACCACGCTCCACATCGGCGAGCATGATTTCCTGGAGCCGGATTTCATCTTCTGGCCACAGACAATCGCTGTCAAGGATTTGCGCCCGCGGGATATCCTGCTCCTCGTCGAGGTCGCCGATTCGAGCCTTGCCTACGATCTCGGGCGTAAGGCGAGGATCTACGCCTCGCTCGGCATTCCCGACTACTGGGCGATCGATGCGGTGCGGATGGTGACGCACGTCTTCCGACCAGGTGGCGGCGGAGGTGAGGGCTATGCCGACCCAATCAAGGTGGCACACACCGAGATGCTGACGCCTGCCCTGCTTCCGGCACTGGCTGTTCGTCTTGCCGACCTCGGGCTTCAGCCGTTGGCGGAGTGATGGCGGTTGGGTAAGCAGAGCAGCGCTCTCAAGCCGCTTCCGCCGCCTGGGCCGCCAAGGCACGACGCACGGCATCGGGCTCGCGAGCAATGACCTCGAGGTAGGCGCGCGCCGCCTGGTCGGGCTCCCTGCGATGCTGCTCCCAGTCCCTGAGCGTGCCGAGTGGGATGCGGAACGTCTCCGAAAATTCGCGCTGCGACAAGCCGAGCCGCCAGCGGATACGCTTGGCCGCGGATACGCGTCCCACGGGGCCGAGACTGCCCGGACGGCGGTCCTCCACAGGCAGCGCGTCGGGATCCCGGCGCGCCGCGGCCAGAACCTCATCGTCGGTCATCGCTCTGAGCCGGACCCAATCATTTGGGGTCATCCCGTACTCATCACATTCCGATTCTACCGTCGTCTTACGACTTCGCTTCGTTGTAGTCTGCTTTCTCACGCGCGGTGGCCTTTCTGGCGGAAATGATACGCTTGCGGCCACCGCGCTCGACGAAGCACACGGTGAGCAATATCTCACCGGCATGGCCTGTGATCAGCAGTCGATCCTCGTCGACCTCATCGAGATCAAGCCGATCGATCGCGCACGGATCGCTGAACACGCGGCGAGCGAAATCGAACGTGATCCGGTGCTCGCGGTAATTCCGCTTCGCCTTCCGATCATCCCACTCGAACTGATCATCGCGCATCTGTACTGGTTTGCCGTAGAGAGGTCAATGCTGAACTGGACAGCAGCCGTCGGGTCGACCGCGGACACTTGAGCCGGGGGAGACCCGACGTTCAGCGCGCTGCCGTGGAACGTCGGGTCTCCCCCGGATTTAATCCGGACTCGACCCGACCTACACCAAAGTCTTCAGCGCGCCCCGCCCCGCATACCGCGCCACCGCGCCCAGCTCGCCCTCGATGCGGATCAGCTGGTTGTATTTGGTGAGGCGGTCGGAGCGCGACAATGACCCGGTCTTGATCTGGCCGGCATTGGTGGCCACCGCCAGATCGGCGATGGTCGAGTCCTCGGTCTCGCCGGAGCGGTGCGAGATGACGGTCGTGTAACCAGCACGATGGGCCATGCTGATCGCGTCCAGCGTCTCCGACAGCGAGCCGATCTGGTTGACCTTGACCAGGATCGAGTTGCCGATCCCCTTTGCAATGCCCTGCTGCAGCCGCTCGGTGTTGGTGACGAACAAATCGTCGCCGACCAGCTGACACTTGGCCCCGATCTCCTTCGTCAGTAGGCGCCAACCCTCCCAGTCGTCCTCGCTCATGCCGTCCTCGATGGAGACGATGGGGAAGCGCTTGACCAAGTCGGCGAGGTACTTGGTCATTCCGGCGGGATCGAGCGTCTTGCCCTCCCCGACCATGTGGTACTTGCCGTCCTTGAAGTACTCGGTGGCGGCGCAGTCGAGCGCCAGCACAACGTCCGCACCCGGCTTGTAGCCGGCCTTCTCGATCGATGTCATGATGAAGCCCAGCGCTTCGTCGGCGCTCTTGAGATTGGGCGCGAAGCCGCCCTCGTCGCCGACGTTGGTGTTGTGGCCGGCGTCCTTCAAACCCTTGCGCAGCGTGTGGAACACCTCCGCGCCCATGCGGATGGCCTCGGCGCAAGTCGCCGCCGACACCGGCATGATCATGAATTCCTGGATGTCGATCGGGTTGTCGGCATGCGCGCCGCCATTGATGATGTTCATCATCGGCACGGGCAGCACGTGCGCCGCGGCGCCGCCGATGTAGCGGTAGAGCGGCAGGCCGGAGGTCTCGGCCGCGGCCTTGGCGACGGCGAGCGACACGCCGAGGATGGCGTTGGCGCCGAGGCGCGCCTTGTTCTTGGTCCCATCGAGCGTGATCAATGCGCGGTCGATGCCACGCTGATCCTCTGCCTCCATGCCGCCGATGGCATCGAAGATCTCGCCGTTGACGGCCTCCACCGCCTTCAGCACGCCCTTGCCGAGATAGCGGCCCTTGTCATTATCGCGCAGCTCGACCGCCTCGTGCGCGCCTGTCGACGCCCCCGACGGCACCGCGGCGCGCCCCATCGACCCGTCTTCGAGATGCACATCGACCTCGACCGTCGGATTGCCGCGACTGTCCAGAATCTCGCGGCCGATGATGTCGACGATGGCGGTCATGGGGGTGCCTCTCCGGTAGTTGCTGGGGGTGCTGCGCCGGTTTTAGCGAGTCCTGGCGATGAGGCAACCACTAGCCTACCCTGCGGCGCCACGGAGGCCTCACGCCTCCATCTCGTCGAGCAGGGCCCGCGCTTCGCCAAGCAGAACCGGCAATTTCTCCTGCACGACCTGCCAGACGATGTCGTCATCCAGGACATCGTAGCCATGGGCAATGACGTTACGGAAAGCGATGACGCGGCGGTATTCGCTGAAGCGCGCCGCCAGCGGAGGGTCCAGTGCATCCAGACGTTTCAGCGCCTCGCCCAGAATTTCGAGCTGGCGCTCGACGGCGGACCGCAGCATCAGGTCTTCGCCATACTCGTCTCTGAGCCGACCCGCCGTGAATGACGCGACGGCAGTGGCTGCGGCGATCATGTCAGCCAGCAGCTTTTCAGGCTTATGCGGCATAGAGGAGCTGCCGTTCGGCTTCGATTTCGCGAATGAGATAGGGATTGCGCAGGGAGTTCGACGTCAAAAGATCGACACGGCGGCCGAGCAGGGCTTCCAGACGCTCGCGCAAACCGAAGTAGTTGTCGAAAGCCTTCTCGCGGGCCTCGGGTCGAAACGTCACGACGATGTCGACGTCGCTGATGTCGGTCGACGTACCGCGGGCGGCCGAGCCGAACAGCTCCAGCCGCTCGACTCCACAGGCGCAGCAGATCTCGGAGATGGCAGGCAGATGAGCCTCGATGACATGCATCATGCTGGTGGGCCTCGCGCCTGTTGGATACGACTCTCAGGAAAGGTTTTAGCGAATCCTGGCCAGGAGGCAACCGCTACTCCGTAGGGTGGGTTGGCGCGACTTGTTCCTGCCGCGAAAGCCGGGTTCGATCGACCCTCGACGCCAACCTGAACCGAGGTGACGCATGCCCGGCGCCGCAGTCCCCGCACCATTGTCACCCGAAGCGCACCGTCGCGCCGAGCGCCGCACCCTGCGCCGCGTGCTGTTGTTCACGTCGCCCTTCATGTTGCTGCTCTGGTTCATGCTGTCTGGCGTCGGGCCGTTCTTTCGCAACCACACACCAGGATCCAACTCGATGGCGCCCGCTCTGCCAAGCGGCAGCCATTTCCTCGTCTCACGCCTCTCATACGGTTACTCGCGGTACTCCTTTGATTGGTTCGACCTCCCGATCACCGGTCGCTGGCCGGCGGCGATGCCGGCGCGCGGCGACATCGTCACATTCCGCCTGCCGCGCAACCACGAAACGCACTACGTCAAGCGTGTGATCGGCCTGCCGGGCGACGAGATTAACGTGCGCAAAGGCGTTGTCTTCATCAACGGCAAGGAGGTGAGGCGCCGCCGGGTGGACGATATCACCATCCGCGACGGCGACGGATCGCTGGGGCGCGTCCCTGCCTTCGAGGAGACACTGCCTGAAGGAAGCAAATTCGTGGTGCTCGACGCCGAGCCGAATGGTCCCTTCGACAACGTAGGGCCCTACAAAGTGCCGACCGGCCACCTGTTCGTGATGGGCGACAACCGCGACAACTCCACCGACAGTCGCGCGCCCTTGGGTGTCGGCTATGTGCCGATCGAATTGCTGATCGGCAAGGTCGTGCTGACGTTGGGTGGTCGTTGATCGAACAGCCGAGGCCGTAGGGTGGGTTAGCGCGAATCTGGCACGGCGCTCCCGACATATCCGAGACGGCGCGCCGCGCGCGACCACTTGGGAGTCCCCTCGCGGGAAAACCACCTCGGCGACATGGTGGGTTACGGCCCTCCGCAAACGCTGCGGGCCTAACCCACCCTACGGCCGCCGGCCCTCATCCGGCGCGCTTCAGGATCGATTTCGCCAGCATCGCGTGCACGCCCTTGACGTTGTTGACTGTCTGCGTGACGTGCAGATCGCAGGCAAACGAGCACAGCTGATAAGCCTCGTCCTTGGAAATGTTGGTCATCGCCACGATCCAGGCGATCATCTCCTTCAGCGCCTGACGCGCGGCGTCGTCGAGATCGGTATCGAGGCCAAAGGCGATGTAGTGCGTCGCCGTCTCCGCCCGCGGCATTTTCCAGCCGAGATCCTTGCGGACGTGGAACTCGAACACACCGGTGAGCGAGGTCTCGATCGCTGTGCCATCGACCTCGCCGTCGCCCTGCGCGGCGTGGCCATCGCCGGTCGAGAACAGGCCGCCCGGGTTCCAGCACGGCAAATAGATGGTCGAGCCGGCGGTCAGCTCCTTGCAATCGAGATTGCCGCCGAACTCGCGCGGCTCCTTGGAATTCTGCCGCCCGAACTGGGGTGCGGGCTGCACGGCAAGCTGGCCGAAGAACGGCCGGATCGGAATCTCGATGCCGCAAGCCATGGTGGCGACGCCGGCCTCGAGATCGAGCGGGATGTGCGTCAAACGCGCGTAAGGGTAATCCTCCGGAAGCGTGCCCATGTAGCCGCGAAACACGTTCCAGCCCCAGTTCATCCGCACCTTGATGTCGAGGATGCGGACTTCCAGCACATCGCCGACCTCGGCGCCCCGGACATGGACGGGGCCCGTGAAGATGTGATTGCCCGATCCCTTGGGCACCTTGTCGAAAATGTCCACCATGTCGGGGATGGGCTCCATGCCGGAGCCCTTGGGCGGCGACCATTCCTTGTTGCCGGTGACGCAGTCGATCGTCACCTGATCGCCGGAATCCACCGTGAGGACCGGTTTCAGGCTGGCGTCGAGAAAGCCCCAGTGCACCGTCCGCGGCGTCGATTTCAGATGGTGCGACTTACCCGAGGACTTGGCTGCGGTTGCACCCGACTTGGGTTTGGCGGCCATCGAATATCCCCTATTGCTTATTGCCACCTGCTCACTTCTTTCCCTTCGCCGGCTTCCAGGCCGCCGCTTCTTCGCTGCCCGGAATGAGGCCCGGCTCCAATTTGAAGCAGTGCTCGGCGATGTCGACCGCGCGCGTGAACCAAATGTCCTTGGCGTGCTTGTGATTGACGCAGTGCTTGATGGCCTGGCGCAGGGGCCGCAGCCGGAACGGCTGGCCGACGATGAAGCCGTGCAGCGACAGCGCGAACACCAGCGGTTGCTTCTCGGATTGTTCCAGCAGCTCCTCGAACTGATCGACGATCATGTCGGCAAACTCGCGCCCCGTATGATCGCGATGCGCCAGCGTGCCGGCATCGTTCAGCTCCATCGGATAGGGCACCGACAGCAGCGGCCCTGAGCGCGTGCGCATCCAGATCGGCTGGTCATCGACTGGCCAGTCGAGCAAGTGCGTGTAGCCGAGTTCCTTCAGCAGATCCGGCGTGACGGCGGATTCGACCGCGCCTGGCCCCATCCAGCCGGTCGGGCGTACACCGACGTGCTTCTGGATGACGTCGACG
The DNA here is from genome assembly GCA_964498125.1 of uncultured Devosia sp. Classification (GTDB taxonomy): domain Bacteria; phylum Pseudomonadota; class Alphaproteobacteria; order Rhizobiales; family Hyphomicrobiaceae; genus CAMDBL01. The sequence continues at coordinate 20,015 of CAZCGE010000050.1, forward strand.
CATTCCTGCAGGGCGCGCCGCTCGTCTGCCTCCCACATGCCGCGATACGTCTCGGCGTTGGTGCGCCCGTGGCCGCAGACGTCGTCGCCGCGTTGTTTGATGCGCTCGACGATCTCAGGATACTCGTAACACACCGCGCTGTTGAGCAATATCGTGGCCGGCAATTTCAACTCATCGAGAATGTCGAACAGTCGGAAATTGCCGATGCGGTTGCCGTAGTCGCGCCAGGCCCAGTTGCGGCTGGTTTGTGCGGCGTTGGCATCGAAGGGATCCATGCCGCGGCCAGTGCCGAAGGCGAAGTGCTCGATGTTCAGCGCAATGTAGAACGCCATCCGCTTGTTGCCGGGCCAGCTGTAGGGCTTGCGCTTGGTGATCGGCAGCCAATCATAGCGCTTATGAGCGGGCAACTTGAGTTCATCCATCGCTCGTCTCCTTGCCGGCGGGTTGAAAATCCTTTCCGGGCCACCGCGATGCATCCACGCGCTGGCACGAGATGCCCGCAGTATCCGACCATCGCGGCCCCGCCTGCAACAGCAAATAACCAATACATCAGCGGCGCACTTGCCGATCGATGCCCGCGAACTGGGCACCTGCCTGGTCTTGGACCACGACAGCGCGGTTGGCATCCAACGGCCGTGTATGGATGTTATGCGGCTCCGCGGCGCCGGCCCCCGGTGTCGTCCTCGCCAAGGCCGGAAGACAGGATCGCGGCCGGCAGATCGCGCCCGCGGCTGACGCCGATCACCTCGATGGGCTCGGCCACGCCGCGGACATCGACAGTTGCCTTGAACTGGTCATCGGGGTTCCAGCCGGCATGGACCGCCACGCGCTTGGACAGCACGATCTGGTAGCCTTTTTCCTTGGACAGCGCTTCCAGGCGGCTTGCGACATTGACGGCCGCGCCGACCACGGTCAGGTCAATCGCCTCGCCATAGCCGATGCGGCCGATCAGCAGCGGTCCGGCATCGATGCCCATGCCGACCATCAGCGGACGGCCGACCTCGGCCTGCAGCTTGGCGTTGACGAAGTCCAGCGCCAGGTCGATGGCGCGAGCCGCCCGCAGGGCCTGCCGGCAGCCGGCCTCGACGCCGTCTTCCTGGCCGAATATCGCCAGCAAACCATCGCCCAGGAACTTATCGATCCAGCCGCCGTGATTGGTGATCGCCACACCTGTGGCGGCAAAGAACTCATTCAGCAGATAGACCACATCGTAAGGCAGCTTGTTCTGCGACATGCGCGTGAAATCGCGCAGATCGAGAAACAGCACGGCCAGCGGCTTCTCGACGCCGGCGGCATCGGTCTCCTGCAGGTCGGCGGCCTCCGGCCCCGTACTCGCCGGCCGCAACAGGCGCGTCACCGTGATCGGCCGCTCGGGGAAGACCTGGCAGGCCAGGCGCACGTTCGGCGGCGCATTGATGCTGGCCAGCGTAAAGGCCTCCGGGAACTTCGGTGGCGGCAGCGCATCGAAGCCCTCATCGATGCGCACGCGACAGGTGGAGCAGCGGGCGCGGCCACCGCACACCGAGGCGTGCGGAATCTGGTTCATGCGGCTGATTTCCAGCAGCGAAGCACCCTTGGCGACGCGCACGGTTGGCCCACCGGCATACGTCACCGTCACTTTCGGCCCCGACTTCAGGGCGACGAAGCGCCAGAGCGAATAGAGACCGAACAGCGTCGCAAGCGTGTAGAAGCCGACGCGCGCCAGAAACCGCAGGTTTGCCAGGGTCTCGCCGTCGGCCGCATTCGGCCAGTGCGTCAACGCCTTGACACGAGCCAGCATGGCCGGGTCCTCGATCAATTGCGCGACGGCACGGCCTGAGACCATGAAGCCGGCGAGTGCCGCGAGTGGAATGACAATGGCGAGAAACAGCAGGATAGGTTGGGCCACCCGATACGACGGGTGCAAGCGCAGCCAGAAATGAATGCCAATGCAGCCATGCAGCCACACCAGGATCAGCAGCGAGCTTTGGATGACCGCGCTAACGGGCCACAGGCGGGCCAACTCATAGAGGTAATTGTCCTGCACGCCGAAGAAGACGTGGGCGATGCGCGTGTTGACCAAATGCGGGAACAAGAAGAACGGGATGGCCAGGCCGAGCCCGATCTGGATCAGCTCCCAGACCTGCAGCCGCCAGGTGGTGCGATGTGCGAGCTTCCAGAGGCCTAACAGAAGATGGGTCAGGAGGGCCGCGATCAGCACGATGGTGCCGGGCCAGGAGCGCGTCACCATCATCCGCCAGCCCTGGAAGTCGTGCATTGTTTCCAGATGCACCAGCCCCAGCGCATGATTGAGAAAATGTGTCAGCGCGAAGCTGAACAGGATCAAGCCTGAGCCGAGCCTCAGCTTCTGAAGGACGTCGCCTCGCTGCAGAATTTCCATGGCGAACCCTCGCTAGCGCATTGTCGGCCGTCGACGCCGGCAAATGACGGGTTCAATAGCGCCTTATTGCACTGATTCGCGAGCCCCGACGGAGAACTCGGCGCACTGGCGGACGCGCGCTGCCGATCAGCACCGCCGATGCCCAGGCAGCCCTTTTTTCCCCTCGCCGCCGCCATCGATCCGTTTATGATGGTCGAGATCGAGGCGCGGCAGCCCGGTACTGATCCGCATGGGCAAATGGGTTATTGCCCTTCCACTGTCGTCCCCTGTCGCCCTCGGCAACCGATTTGTCGGGCGCGCCATGGCCTACGTCAGCTTCACCGCCAACATCCAGCGCCACGTCGCCTGCCCACCGACGCAAGCCCCCGGCCACACCGTGCGCGAGGTGCTCGACGCGGTCTTCGTCGGCAATCCCCGCGCGCGCAGTTACGTCCTCGACGATCAGGCGGCGCTGCGCCGGCACATGACCATTTTCATCGACGGCGTCCTCATTCGTGACCGAATTCACCTGTCGGATGCCGTGACGGAGGCCAGTCGCATCTCCGTATTCCAGGCCCTTTCAGGAGGCTAATCATGTCCGACACGCTGCAGGTCTCGACCCGCAAGGGGCTTTTCACCGTCGAGCGCCGGTCCAGCGGCTGGGACATCGCCAAGGTCGATTTCCTCGGCGACAACGTCACGCTGACGCTTGCCGACCCCCGCGACGGCCGCCGCTACGTCGCCCTCGACCACGGTCATTTCGGCGTCAAGGTGCACCGCTCGACGCCTTCGGGCTGGGAGGAGATCGCCGCGCCCGTTTATCCGCCGAAACCGGAGGGGCACGAGGAAAACGACATGTGGGGCCGCCCGCTGCCGTGGAGCACGGTGCGCATCTGGGCGCTGCGGGCGGGCGGGCCAGACGAGCCGGGCGTGCTGTGGTGCGGTACGCTGCCCGGTGGCCTGTTCCGCTCCACCGATCACGGCCAGAGCTGGCAGATCGTGCGTTCACTGTGGGATCATCCCAAGCGCCGGCAATGGATGGGCGGTGGCGCCGACTTGCCGGGCATCCACTCGATCCTGGTCGACCCGCACAATTCCAAGCGCGTGTTCATCGCGGTGTCGACCGGCGGCATCTGGCTGACGCAGGACGGCGGCGCCACCTGGTCGCAGCGTGGCGAGGGCATGCGCGCCGATCACGTGCCGCCCGAGCTGACCCACGATCCCATCGCCCAGGACGTGCACTGTCTGGTGCAATGCCCGGGCGCGCCCAACCGCATGTGGGTGCAGCACCACAATGGCATCTTCGTCTCCTCCGACGAGGGCCGCACGTTCACCGAGATCAAGGATGTCGAGCCCTCCACCTTCGGCTTTGGCGTCGTCGTCCACCCGCGCGATCCCGATACCGCCTGGTTCGTGCCGGAGATCAAGGACGAAAAGCGCATTCCCCGTGACGGCCGCCTCGTCGCCACCCGCACCCGCGACGGCGGCAAGACCTTCCAGACGCTGAGCAACGGGCTGCCGCAAGCCCACGCCTATGATGTCGTCTACCGCCATGCTCTGGCGCTCGACGCGGGCGGCGACCGACTCGCCTTCGGCTCGACCACGGGCGGCCTGTGGGTCAGCGAGAACCAGGGCGACGCATGGTCGGAGATCTCGCACACCTTGCCGCCGATCTACGCGGTATGCTTCGCTTGAGGGGCCGCTAACCACACCCGAAACCAGGGAGGACCGAATGGCCACCAAACCGAAGAGTTCCAAGGCGACAGCCAAGCCTTCCGGCAAAGGTCCAAGCCAACCCAAGCTCAATTCCTACCTCGCGTTCGACGGTACGTGCGAGCAGGCGTTCCGCTTCTACGAGAAGGTCCTTGGCGGCAAGATCGTGATGATGATGAAGTATCGCGACATGCCGGGCGCCCCGCCGGCGCCGCCCGAGGTCCAGGACCGGGTCATGCACGCCCGCCTGATGCTCGATGGCCTGCCGTTGATGGGTGGTGACTCGCCAATGGGCCGCCATTCCAAGCCGCAGGGCTTCTGCGTCAATATCGCCGTCTCCAGTCCGGCCGAGGCCGAGCGCGTCTTCGCGGGCTTGGCGAAGGGCGGCACGATCACCATGCCGATGGCCGAGACCTTCTGGGCGCGGCGCTTCGGCATGCTGACGGACAAGTTCGGCACGCCCTGGATGGTGAATTGCGAGAAGGCGATGTGAAGGCGGGGTCAGACCCCGCGGGTCTGACCCCATGCACCCGATCCGCAACGTTTGCGCCTGGGGTCAGACCCGCAGGGTCTGACCCCGCCCGACCCATTGCGTCGGAACCGGATCGGGGGCACGATTGGCGCAAGCCCAAGACCAGTCCAAGGATCAGGGAGCCGCCCGATGACCGCCATCAAGCGCCTGAAAGAGATGCCGCGGATGCATGCCGACGCCCTCGGCGTGCATTCGCTCGACCATTTCGCGCTGGCCGTACCCAAGCTCGAGGCGGCCGAGACCTTCTATGGTCACTTCGGCCTCGATACGAGGGCGGAGAATGGCGCGCTGGCGCTCAGGACTTTCTCCAGCCCGCACCGCTGGGGCCTCGTCACCGAGGGGGCACGGAAGAAGCTGCACCACCTGTCGTTCGGCTGCTATGCGCATGACTTGCCGCGTTTCAAGACGCAACTGGAAGCCCAAGGCCTGAAGCTGCTCGACCCGCCCGCCGGCTTCGAGTCGAACGGCCTGTGGTTGCGCAGCCCCGAGGGCGTGCTGATCGAAATCAAGGTGGCGCAGAAAGTCATGGCCGACGCGAAGGCCCAAGCCGAGATGCTGGTCTACCCGGAGGGCTGGCAAGCTGCCGCCTCGCGCCGCACCGCCCAGCGCACGCAGCCACGCCGCCTGTCACACTGCCTGATCTTCACCGCCAGCGTCGAGACCTCGATCAACTTCTACGGCCGCACACTGGGCCTGCGCCTGTCCGACCGCTCCGCTGATCTCGTCGCCTTCATGCACGGCATCCACGGCTCCGACCATCACCTGCTGGCCTTCGTCAAATCCGACGCCCCGGGCTTCCATCATTGCAGCTGGGACGTGGCCTCGATCGACGACATCGGCCGCGGCGCCCTGCACATGGCCGACAAGGGTTTCCAGAAGGGCTGGGGCCTCGGCCGGCATGTGCTGGGCTCGAACTATTTTCACTACGTCACCGACCCCTGGGGCAGCCACGCGGAATATTCCTGCGATATCGACTACATCCCCAAGGGCGGCGACTGGGATGCCAGCGACCACGATCCCGCCGACAGCTTCTACTTGTGGGGGCCGGAGCCCCCGCCCTACTTCGCCACCAATCTCGAGAGCCCGAACGCACCGGCATGACTCATGGATGACCGCAACAGGAAAGCGCGTCGCGCCGCCCGCGCCGAAGGCCCATTCGATTCAGAGGCCTTCCTCAAGCTGGCCGACAAGTTCATCGATCTCGCCAATCGCCAGAACACGCGCGTCAACGCCACCGATCTGCACATGGCGTTCCTGTATGCGGCGGCGCGCTACAACGCGCATGTCGGCAAATCCGTGCTCGACGTCGCCGACCACGAGATTTTCGTCAAGGACATGACCGACCATTTCGCCGACATGCTGCGCCAGCACATGGCCGATCCGAGCGTGGGTAAGGTCGGAGTGACCCCGGACACTTGATCCGGGGGAGGTCCGACAATTCCGGGAGCGGCGTGTCGGACCTCGGCCGGTCTTGCTCCGGCCGGCCGGGACCGGCCTCCCCCGGATCGCAGTCCGGGGCTGTCCTACGCGATCCGCTCCAACCCCCGCATATATGGCCGCAACACCTCGGGGATGACGATCGAGCCGTCGGCCTGCTGATAGTTCTCCATGATGGCGATCAGCGTGCGGCCGACGGCGAGGCCGGAGCCGTTCAGCGTGTGCACGAACTCCAGCCCCCTGACCTTGCCATCAGCTCCCGCCTTCGGCCGATAGCGCGCATCCATGCGGCGGGCCTGGAAGTCGCCGCACACCGAGCACGAGGAAATCTCGCGGTAGGCGTCCTGGCCCGGCAGCCAGACCTCGATGTCGTAGGTCTTCTGGCTGGCGAAACCCATGTCGCCGGTGCACAGCAGCATGGTGCGGTAGGCCAGGCCAAGGCGCTTCAGAACCTCCTCGGCGCAGGCGGTCATGCGCTCGTGCTCCTCCAGGCTCTTGTCCGGCGTGGTGATGGAGACCAGCTCGACCTTGGAGAACTGGTGCTGACGGATCATGCCACGCGTGTCGCGGCCGGCGGCGCCGGCCTCCGAGCGGAAGCACGGCGTCCAGGCGGTGAGCCGCATCGGCAGTTCGCTCTCCATGAAGATCGACTCTCGAACCATGTTGGTGAGAGCGACCTCGGCGGTGGGGATGAGCCATCTGCGATTATCTCCAATAAGCTCAGCAGCTCTTCCTCTGACCAGCGCAGCAATATTGGATTTTATTGAAGCCGCCGCAGTCTTCCAGACCTCGTCAAACTTGCTCCGGAAGGCCTCTTCACCGCCCTGCAAAAACGCAGCCATGAACCCCGACCCCGGCGAATCAATTGCAGAGCGGATCTCGGTATCAAACCGCTCATGGCCATACCTCGTGGCCAATTCAATAACTTGATCAATTGTGAGCATCTTAGTCTGAAAAAGGTCGTCCTCGAACTTCGGCAAATTGCCCGTGCCGTAGGCCGCCGCATCACGTACCAGCAGCGGCACGTTGCATTCGGTATAGCCGAATTCCTCCGTGTGCAGGTCGAGCATGAACTGGCCGATGGCCCGATCGAGCCGGGCCAGCGCGCCCTTGAGCACGACGAAGCGGGCGCCGGAAATCCTGCTCGCTGTCTCGAAGTCCATCAGGCCCAGCGCCTCGCCCAGATCGAAGTGCTGCTTCGGCTTGAAGGCCAGCTTCGGCGGCGCGCCGACCTTGCGCACTTCCGTGTTGTCTTTCTCGTCGCGGCCCTCCGGCACATCATCGCGCGGCAGGTTCGGAATCACGGCCAGCGCGTCGTCGAGCTCTTTCTGCAGTCGGCGCTCGTCGTCCTCGCCGGCAGCGAGGGTTTCCTTGAGCGCCGCCACCTCCGCCATCAATGATTGGGCTTTGGTCTCGTCCTTGTCCTTCTTGGCGGCGCCGATCGCCTTGGACGCCGCATTGCGGCGTCCCTGTGCGTCCTGCAGCTTGGTCTTGACCGCGCGCAGCGTCTCGTCCCTGGCGAGCAACGCCGCCGCCAGCGGCGCGAGCCCACGCTTTTTCAGGCCGGCGTCGAACGCCTCCGGGTTGTCGCGAATCCACCTGATGTCGTGCATGGCGTTCTCTCGCTTGTAGGTTGGGTCGAGCGAGGCGGTAGCCGACCGAGACCCAACATACGCGTTGACAGCTTTGCCCCGCTCTATAAGCGCATCGCCCCGCGTGGTCCAGAATGGCGGGCGTGGATGGGCTCGGCGCAAGCGGTCGCCCCTCCCCCGACCCTCTCCCCATCATGAAGAATGATGGGGAGAGGGGGAATTGCCCCGCCGCACACCCTTCGCCCCCACCGCAACATTGTCGATCAGCCGTGTCTTGCCGAGCCAGGCGGCGGCGAGCACGCGCAGCGGGCGACCGGGAGCGGCCGGCTGCAGTGTCGCGGCGTCGCGCACCTCGACGTAGTCGACGGTGTCGAAGCCGGCCGCCAGAAGCTCGGCGCGGGCCGCGGTCATCAGCTTGGCGATGCGCGCCGGCGTCGCCTTGTCCCGCAAAGCCGCCACCTCGTCGGCCAGCGCCCGGATGACGCGATACAACGCCGGAGCCATGCGGCGTTGGCTCGCGTCGAGATACTTGTTGCGGCTCGACATCGCCAGCCCATCTGCCTCACGTATCGTCGGCGCGTCGACGATCGTCAGCGGCAGATCGAGATCGCGCACCATCTGCCGGACGACCTGGAGTTGCTGATAGTCCTTCTCGCCGAACATGGCGATATCCGGCGCGACCTGCGTGAACAGCTTGCAGCACACGGTGGCGACCCCGCCGAAGAAATGCGGGCGGAAATCGCTCTCCAGACCAAGCGCGGCGCCGGCGGGCACAATGCGCGTGGCAAATCCGTCGGGATACATCTCCGCCGGCCCCGGCGCCCAGACCAGGTCGCAGCCGACCGATGCCAGCTGGGCCAGATCGCCGGCCTCGTCGCGTGGATATTTGGTGAGGTCCTCGTGCGGCGCGAACTGCGTCGGATTGACGAAGATGGAGGTGACGGTGCGATCCGAGCGCGCCTGAGTCTGCCGCACCAATTGCAGATGCCCGTCATGCAGCGCGCCCATGGTCGGGATCAGCGCCACCGTCTCGCCGGCCTTGCGCCAGGCCGCCACGACCTTGCGCACGTCCTTGACGGTGCGCACGACTTTGATGGTTCCGCGCGGCACGTCTCGCCTCCAGATGCGATCCATTCACTGTGGGCTCTCCACTGCCCAATTTGCTAGCATAGGGCAAGCACGAGTCGTGCCCAGTGGCGGAGATACAGCATGGCAACGGCCAACGGCTCAACCGCGAAGCATCCGGTGGCACCCTCGCGCGACGAGGTCGCAGCCTATTACCTGATCGACGAGAACCGGCTGGTCGACGGCCTGATCGAGCGGGCAGAGGGCAGCGAGGACGAGAGCCGCGCCGTTGCCGAGGTGGCACGCCGGCTGGTGCAGGGCGCCCGCGCCAATCGCCACAAGCATTCCGGCATCGATGCCTTCATGCACGAGTACGGGTTGACCAGCGAGGAAGGCGTCATCCTGATGTGCATCGCCGAGGCGCTGTTGCGCATCCCCGATGCCGACACCGCCGACGCCCTGATCGCCGAGAAAGTCGCCAGCGGTCAGTGGGAAAGGCACCTGGGCGCTTCCGAATCGCTGCTGGTCAACGCCTCGACCTGGGGCCTGATGCTGACCGGCCGCATCGTGCGCCACCGCGACAGTGCCGCGGGCGGCCTGGCCGGCACCATGAAGCGGCTGTTCGCCCGCTCCGGCGAGCCGCTGATCCGCCAGGCCGTGCGCCAGGCGGTCAAAATCCTCGGCGATCAGTTCGTGCTCGGCCGCACCATCGAGGAAGCCCTGTCGCGCGCCGGACCGCTGCAGGAGGCCAGCACCCGCTTTTCCTATGACATGCTGGGCGAGGCCGCCAGGACCGACGACGACGCCCGCCGCTACTTCGAACGCTACATGGCGGCCATCACCGCGGTCGGTGCCGCCGCCGGGCCACTGCAGGGCAGCGGCATGAGCGCCCTGATGGCGCGCCCCGGTATATCCATCAAGCTTTCGGCGCTCGATCCGCGCTTCGAACCGGGGCGCGAAGCGCGCTTCGAAAAGACCCTCACGCCACGCCTGCGCCATTTGGCGCGGGCCGCCAAGGCGCAAGGATTGATTGTGACGATCGACGCCGAGGAACAGGACCGCCTCGACGTGACACTGGCCATGTTCGCCAGCCTTCATCTCGACTCGGCGCTTGCCGGCTGGGCCGGGCTCGGCATTGCCGTACAAGCCTACAGCCGCCGCGCGCTGCCGGTGCTGCGCTGGCTGAAGCAGCTTGCCATGGCGAGCAGCCGCCGCATTCCCGTGCGGCTGGTCAAGGGCGCCTACTGGGACAGCGAGATCAAGTGGGCGCAGGAGCGGGGTCTTGCCGATTACCCCGTCTTCACGCGCAAGGTTCACACCGACGTTTCCTGGCTGGCCGCCATGCGCTACCTGCTGGCGGAACCACGCGCATTCTATCCCCAACTCGCCACCCACAACGCCCACTCGGTCGCTGCCAGCCATATCGCCGCCGGCAACGGCAAGCTCGAGTTCCAGCGGCTGCACGGCATGGGCGAGGCGTTATTCGAAGAGATTGCAGGTCCGGGAAAGCTCGGCCACGCCTGCCGGATCTATGCCCCGGTCGGCGGTCACGAAGACCTGCTGGCCTACCTGGTGCGGCGTCTCCTGGAAAACGGGGCCAACACCTCCTTCGTCAACCGGCTGGCGGACGAGGAGGCCCCTGTCGCCGACATCATTCGCGATCCGGTGCAGGCGGCCGGCGCCGATCGGTCGACGACGCAAGATTCGCACGTCCGCGTCATCCCGCGACCGCCCGATCTCTACCTGCCTGAGCGCCGCAACAGCATCGGCCTGGCGCTGACCGAACAGGCCGTGCGTGAGGCGCTCTACGCCGAGATGACTGCCGACTTGCGGCCGGCCTACGACGTTGGCCCCATCATCGACGGCGCCACGCCGGAGCAGGTGGCTGGCGGCGATGCCATTCTGACACCGCAGGATCGGCGCGAGCACCTGGGCAGCGTCACGGCGGCCACCGACCAGGACGTGGACAAAGCCATCGGCAGCGCCACCTTGGCGCTCACCGGCTGGGACCGGCTTGGCGGCGAAAGGCGCGGCGAAATTCTCGAGCAGGCCGCCGATCACTTCGAGCGCGACCGGGCGCAGCTGATGGCAGTGATGGTGCGCGAGGCCGGCAAGACGTTGGAGGCCGCGCAGGGCGACGTGCGCGAGGCCACCGACTTCCTGCGCTACTACGCGGCCGAGGCGCGCCGCCTGTTCTCAGGCCCGGCGCGGCTCAGGGGCCCGACGGGCGAACTCAACACGTTGAGCCTCAGGGCGCGCGGCCCAATCGCTTGCATTTCGCCCTGGAACTTCCCGCTGGCGATCTTCACCGGCCAGGTGGCGGCGGCGCTGGCGGCCGGCAATACGGTGCTGGCCAAGCCCGCCGGGCAGACGCCGGTCACGGCGGTCCTGGCGACGCGATTGTTGCACGAGGCCGGCGTGCCGCCCGGCGCGCTGCATCTGCTGACCGGCGGCGGCGCGGTCGGCGCAGCCTTGACCCGCGACCGCCGCATCTCCGGCGTAGTCTTTACCGGCTCCAACGAAACCGCCTGGTCGATCCAGATGGCGCTAGCCGAGCGGCGAGGCGCCATCGTGCCGCTGATAGCCGAGACCGGCGGTCTCAACGCCATGATCGCCGACAGCACGGCACTGCCCGAACAGGTGGTCCGCGATGCCGTTCGCTCCGCCTTCGACAGCGCAGGTCAACGCTGCTCGGCCGCCCGCGTGCTGTTCCTGCAGGCCGACATCGCCGACGCCGTGATCGAGATGTTGACCGGCGCCATCGGCACACTGGAGATCGGCAACCCCAATGATTACGCCACCGATATCGGCCCAGTGATCGACGAGGCCGCCCGCGAAGCGCTCGAGGCCCACAAGGCGCGCATGCGGCGCGAGGCGCGCCAGCTGATCGACCTGACGATCCCCGAAAGTTGCCGGCACGGCACCTACGTCGCCCCGGCCGCCTATGAGATCAGCCGCATGTCGCTGATCGAGCGCGAGGTCTTCGGCCCGATCCTGCACATCGTCCGCTTCGAGCGCGGGCATATCGACAAGGTCTGCGATGCCGTCAATAGCTCTGGCTACGGACTGACGTTGGGGTTGCATAGCCGCCTGGCCGCGGTCGCCGAGCGGGTCGCCGAGCGCGTACGCGTCGGCAATCTCTACGTCAACCGCAACCAGATCGGCGCCGTGGTCGGCGTGCAGCCCTTCGGCGGCGAGGGACTTTCAGGCACCGGACCCAAGGCTGGCGGCCCCAACTATCTCGTACGCCTTGCCAGCGAGCGCGTGTGCTCCACCGACATCACGGCCACGGGTGGCAATGTGCAGCTGTTAGGATTGGGGCCCGGCAGCGCGGAGGTGGAGTCAGGGTAGTCGGAAGACAGCAGGTCGAAGCCATGTCCACGTCCGTGCTGATGGCCGTTCTCGGCGCCGCGCTGCTGCATGCGGGCTGGAACGCCATGGCCAAGGGCCGCGGCGGTTCCGATCCACTGGTGGGCGCCTTGGTTGTCGGCATCGGCTGCGGCGTGGTCGCCGTGCCGGGGTTGCTGCTTGCCGGCCTGCCGGACCCTGCCAGCCACGGCTATGTGTTGGCGTCCGGCATCGTCCATGTCGCCTATTTCCTGCTGGTGGGCTTGTCCTACCGTTACGCCGACTATTCGGCCGTCTACCCGCTGATGCGCGGCTCGGCCCCGCTGCTGACGACGCTGGCCGCTGCCGCCCTTCTGGCTGAGCCGCTGACGGCGGCCCTGCTCACCGGCGTCGCGCTGTTGAGCGCCGGCGTGCTTGGCCTGGGCGCCCACGCGCTGTCGCGCGGCGGCCTGGATCGCCGTGGCCTCGCCGTCGCGATGGTAAACATCGGCGTCATCGTCGCCTATACGCTGATCGACGGCCTCGGCGCCAGGCTGTCGGGCAACCCCGCCGGCTACGTCACATCGATGCTGCTGCTGACCGCGCTGTTACTGTTGCCGGTCATCTCATGGCTGAGTCCCGCAGCCTTCGCCGCGCAGGCGCGCGCCACCTGGCATATCGGCCTCATCGGCGGCGGCATGGCGATGGCCTCCTATGGCATCGCGCTGTGGGCCATGACCCAGGCGCCGATCGGCGTGGTGGCGGCGCTGCGCGAAACCTCGGTGCTGTTCGGCGCCATCATCGGCGCACTGGTGCTGCGCGAGCGGTTCGGGCCGGGTCGCTGGATCGCCGCGGCGGCGATCTGCGCCGGGCTGGGGTTGATCAGGGTAGGGTAGCAGTCGGGGCCGAACCCCATACGTTTGACGGCGCGTTCGAACCGCGGGGTCCGATGTGAGGGGGCTGACCCCTTTGCCCCGTACCCCCGCCAATACCACCGGCCCCCAGCTCGTATGGAGGCATGCCATCTCAGCATTATCCCGCCAAGGCAAGACGGTCGCTCTCTTCCTGAGTATCCCCGATATAGAGCCATTGACGTTGCACCTGCTTGCGCCGCATCGCCCGCGATTTAGTCTCAGCCCGGCTCTGTCGTATTTCGCTAACCTCGGCAATTGCCGCTATGACTTCCTCGGGCGCGGCGTGATGAACCATATGACCGCTCCCCGGCACATTCTGAAACGTGCTCGAGCCCAGCTCCCGGTGCAGACGCGCGGAGTGTTTGTCAGTCTCGACAATACGATCATCTGACCCGGCAATCAGGCGCACAGGAACATTCAACTCCTTGTAAAGCGCACTTAAAGTCTCGGCTGATTCCATCAGCATTGCTGCTTCTTCCATGACAGCCTTGATTTGCGATGGTCGCAGTGCGTCGGGGATCGAATAAAGTTTCTTGAACCTCTCGGGAACGGCACACGGCGCGCATGCCTATCCCTTTACCTCAGGCTAGCTTCGCGTGAATTGACGGGAACCAGCGACAGCGCCGGGTGTCATCGACGAGCTGGCGCATGGTGACGGGCGGCCGTGCGACGAGGCTCTCGATCACGCGCGCGGCGATGCGG
>CAZCGE010000051.1:0-78793 GCA_964498125.1 uncultured Devosia sp.
TCCACAGGTTGAACTCGAGCATGGTGTTGACCTTGGGCACGTAGGCGCCCGGATCGATATCGTAGGCGTTGAGCAGGAACACGAAGTCGCGATCGACGCGATGCTGTTTCGGGTCTTTGGGGTGGACCACGAAGAATCCCATCATCCCCATCGCCATCTGCACCATCTCGTCGGCGTGCGGGTGGTACATGAAGGTGCCGGATTTGCGCATCTGCCACTCGTAGACCATGGTCTTGCCGGGCTTGATCTGCGGCTGGGTCAGTCCGCCGACGCCGTCCATGCCGCAGGGTAGGAGCTGGCCGTGCCAGTGGATGGTGGTGTGCTCCGGCAGCTTGTTGGTGACGAAGATCCTGACCTTGTCGCCCTCGACGCACTCGATGGTGGGCCCCGGCGACTGGCCGTTGTAGCCCCACAGGTGCGCCTTCATGCCCGGCGCGATCTCGCGCACGACGGGCTCGGCAACGAGGTGGAACTCCTTCCAGTCGCCGTTCATGCGGGCCGGCAGCGACCAGCCATTGAGCGTGGCGACGGGCTGGTAGTCGGGGCCTGAGCTGGGGAACACCAGCGGCTGCATCAGCGGAGAACTCTGGATCGGCGCCTCCGGAATGGAGGCCGCCTGCGCCCGACCACTGATCTGGCTCACACTTGCCAGTGCCATGCCGGAGCCGGCCAGAAACGTTCGACGCGAGAGTGTCATTGCAGGCTCCTCATATGTCAGTGACCTTCGCCGCCGCCGGCGGTCGCGACCGCGGCCCGGCTGGTGTCCATCCCTCCGCTGCCGCCGCCACCGCCGACCAGCGCCGTGTCGAGATCGACCATCGCCACCCAGAAATCGCGCAAGGCATCGATCGCCTGCACGTTGGCGGCGATGCGCGCGCGCGAGTCCGTCAGCAGCGAGAACAGGTCCTTCAGCATGCCGTTATAGTTGAGCAGCATCTCGTCGGAGATGACCTGGCGCAGCGGCAGGATCTCTTGTCTGTAGTGGCGCGCGATGTCGTAGGCGCCGCGCATGGCCGTATAGGCCTCGCGGGCCTCAGAGCGGACATTGACCGCCTTCTCGATTAGACGGTTGACGGCCTGCATATAGGTCTCTTCCGCCAGCCGGGTGCGCGCCTCGCCGAAATCATAGATGGGCATCTGGAACTCCAGTTCAATCCCGCGCCAGCGAGTCCGCTCCCGCTCGCGCTCGACATCGGATGCGAGCGCGGCCGGCGGTAGTCCGGGGTCGAGGGTATAGTTGGTTTTCTCGATCGTCTTCCACTCGGTATTGCGCATGCCGCGGACCTCGAGCACGTTGATGAAGCGCGTCGACTTGGTCAGGCCGAGCTGCTTGGCGAGAATTTCGAGATCCCTGCGCGCGATCTCCAGATCGACGCGCGCGGTGATCGCCTTGGTCTCGACATCGTCGATCGTCCGCGGCTTGCCGGGCAATGGACGCAGCGTGCCCGGCAGTGCGAACCGGGTATCCCTGTCCCACAGTCCGAGCGCGCGGATCAGGCGCTCACGATCGCCGCGCTGTTTCAGCCGGGCGATGCCGAGCTGGCCGTTGACCTCGGCGGTGAAGACGTGCTCGCGCGCCTGATCGAGCTTGGACATGGCGCCGGTCTCGCCGAGTTTCCTGGCAAGATCGGACAGCGCCTCGGCGGTGACGCGGGCCTCGTCGAGAAACCTCACGGTCTGGTTGGCTGCCACGGCGCGATAGTAGGCGCGCTTGGCGTCGGCGGCGGTGCGCAGCGTGGCTTCTACCGCTCTGTGCCGAGCCACGCGAAACTTTTCCTCGGCGATCTCACGACGGCGCGGCAAGGTCAGCAGGCCGAGGATGTTCTGCAGGATCTGGCGCTCGATGTCGAGTTCGCCGCGCGCCACGAGCCGGGTCAACGACAAGGTTGGCGACGGCGGCAGACTCGCCTCGACCATTTGCGCTTCCGAGATGCCGAGCTCGTTGTAGGCCGCCTGCAGGCCGCGGTTGTTGAGGAGAGCGATCTGGACCGCGGTGTCGGCCGACAGGGGCCGTGCCAGCAGCCCCTGCACACGCGATATGAGGGCGGCCGCCTGCTCCTCGCTGGTGATTTTGACCACGTCCTTGCCAAGCACGCCGCCAGCCTGATCGCTGACCACCGACATCCCACCATCGGGCGAAAACGTCGCGCAGCCGCCAACCAGCAGTGCAGTGACAATCAAGCCCGCGGCGACCTTGCCGCCTGCTTTTTGTCGATGTCCTCTTCGCGGCGGTCTCATATCCCGTCCCCCTGATGTCCCATCATCGCCGCCGCGGCTTGCCTCCCGCGGCGTCCCGTGTCGATGATCCAATCCATGCGGAGCCGATTATTGCTTCGGCTCGGCGTCCCGCCTGATGTCCTTGGCGCCGGGCAGCGCGCCGCGCTTTTGCGGCGCCGGCGGCCCCCCTGGCAGCGCACCCGGTGGCGCCACGCGACGGTTCACGTCGCCCCACGGCATCGGCTCGATCGGCCGATAGTTTTGGGTACCCCGTGTGATCGACTCGTAGCGAAGGGGACGAACCTTGACGGTTTCATCCGGCATTGGTCCCGCATGGGGCCGGGATTGTGCCAAGGCCTCCGAGCCGAAAGGGATCAGCGGCACCAGCAAGAGGAGATAGCGGCGCGGGGTCATTGGCATCTTCTTGGCTCCAGGGCTCGCCGCGACGCCAAATGGCGCCAGCGTGGATGCCTGTAGAGGCGAGCGAGCACATTGCACGGCAAGAGAGTGCGTCAAGGATTGGCGCGAAAAGACGCGGCTTGACGCAGTTGCGTGTCGAGGGTGTGAACGGGCGTACTGCCTCGACGGGCCAGCATCAGACCTTCGGTGGTCGATCGAGCCGCGTTGCCGGCGCCCCGTCAGGCAATTGATCGGCGGGTGGCAACATCATCTTCGATGATCGCACAACAGCGGCGAGATCCCAGACAAGCGTACCGCCACCAAGAAATGTACCACCAGCGGGCCCCGACGGAGCGCAGGCCGCCGCGCCCTGGCAGCAGCACGGCTGCGATCCAGATAGCGGAGATTGCAACGGAGGCTGTCGCACGACAACGGCCGCGCCGGCGGCGGATTGAACCGTGCGCCGCATTGCCGCGGAGTTTTCAAGATCAGCCAGATCGACCGCCGCTCGTGGTGCTGACTGCACCGTCGCCGCTGGCGTGGAGTGATCATAACCGGAATGGGCAACTGCAGCCGACGGCGCGCCGAACCACAGCGCAACCACCACCAGCAGTGTCCTCATCCAGCCTAGCATATCGACCTTAGACATTGGAGCGCTTCGCGCGAACTCTACTGATTCAGCCGCGATATTTCAACGGCGAACATTCCAGATGGCCGATTGCGGCTTGCTTCCACCCTGTCGTGTGCCCCAGCCGCAACGATTGCAGCGTCAGCTGGCCCCGTGTTTCGTGCATCCGGCACCATCAAGGTCACGCGCAGTCCGCCGTCGGGACGATTGGCGGCGAACGTCGCCGCCCCGATCAATCCGCGGTTCTCCGGCAGATTTGCGGCGTTGACCGAGACGAAATCCGCCGCGGCCAGCAAGCGCTCGAGCGGGCGGTATTCAGCGGCCAGCCGCAGCTCCTGTTCGGCCGACATTGGCCGGCGATTCGTATAGATCACTTGCATGCCCATGCCGCGCGCCATCGGCGCCAGCAGGGCGCCAACCTCGCCCAGGCCGATGATTCCGAGCGTCTTGCCATGCAGCCCTGACAGATTGGTCAATCCGGCCCAATTATAGGCAACGCCGTCGGTCGGCCTGACGCGCCCGCGGTCCCAGCGTCCGGCACGCACAGCAGCATCCGCCTCGACCAGCCGCTTCGATAGCGCCAGCATCAACAGGATCGCGTGCTCCGCGGTGTAGATCAGCGAAGGGCGCGGCAGGCACGACACAACCACGCCACGGTCGGCGGCGGCGGCCAGGTCGATGCCATCGGCTCGCGCACCCAGCCGCAGCACGAATTTCAAATTGGGGCTCGCGGCGATGAAATCCCGCGTGATCGTGCCGCGGCGAAAGACCAGAATGTGTGCATCCGTGCCGCCTTCGGCGTTGTGCGCCGCCGCGGGACCGAGCACCTCGAAGCCGTCGCTGGCGTGCAGACCGTGCCCCACCGCATAGACTGCCGCCGGCTCGCAGTCCTCGGGCAGAAAAAAGTCGCGCATCCAGTGCTGCGTGATTTCACCCGGTCCGCTGATGGCATAGCGGCCGGCACGCATCACATGGTCCTCGTCCAGGAATGCGATTTTCGCGAGCGCTGGCATGGCCTGGTCTTTCCCTGGTGACCGCTACATCAATCCGGCATCCGCCGATTCCGACAATGAGCGACGAAAATCGGGATGCGCGATTGCGATCAGGGCGCGAGCCCGTTCCGAGACGGTGCGGCCTCTGAGCTCGGCGATGCCGTACTCGGTGACGACGATGTCGGCATCGGCGCGCGCCGTGGTGACGATGCCGCTGGCAATCCGCGCGACGATGCGCGAGACCTTGCCGCCGCGTCCGGTCGATTGCATTGCAATGATGCCGCGCCCACCCGGCGACCCGAGGCACCCACGCATGAAGTCTCCATGTCCGCCGATCATGCCGATGTGCCGATGGCCCACAACCTCGGCATTCATCTGCCCGGTCAGATCCACTTCGAGCGCCGTATTGATGCCGACCAGGTTGGGGATCTGGCGGTGCACAAGGTTGTCGTGCGTGTAGCGCGGCGAGCGCAGCGCCAGTCCCCGATTGCGATGCGCCCAGGCATAGACCCGGTGCGAGCCGAGCAAGCCAGCCGTGACGCTGACCCCCGAATCGATGGGCTTCGCCCGATTGGTGATGACGCCGGCCTCGGTGAGTTGCGCCACGCGATCGCCGACCGTGCCGGAGTGGATGCCGAGATCGCGTTTGTTGCCCAGGCACTCGAGCACGGCGTCCGGCAGCGCGCCCAGGCCAACCTGCAAGGTGGCGCCATCTTTGATCAGCCGGCTGACGTTTGCGCCGATCGCCTTCTCGATGTCGCCGGCTGGCCGTGACGCCAGCTCGATTGCCGGGCGCGAAACCGAGATCACGTGATCGATATGCTCGCGCGCCACCGACGTCTCGCCATAAGTTACGGGCAACTGGTCGTTGACCTCGGCGACCACCGAGCGTGCGCGTGGGATGGCGTCGGCCAGATGGTCGACCATCAGCGAGAGATTGAAGGCCGCCCCATCCGCGGCGAGCTGCACCAGGGCGACATCGATGCCGAGGTGGCCCGTGGCCACGAGATCAGGCAGCGACGAATAGTTGATCGGGAGTACGTCCAGCGCACCGATCGCCTGGAACCTCTGGTTGGTGACGGCGCCGCCCAGCGCGACGATGCGCATGCGCGTGGCAAATCGCGCCGCGTCGATGCCGCTGACCACGGAGAGATTGAGCAGAACCGAGGCTGCGGCGACCCGATCGAGTTGGCTGTCGAGCAGGGCCAGCAAGCCCAGCGGCTCGGCGGCGGCCGGCGACCACGCAATCCTGTCTCCCGCTTGGATCAAACCCGCAAGATCGAGCGCCTCACTCATAGGTGGCGCGCCGTTTCTCGCGGAAAGCCGCCACACCCTGGGCGAAGTCGGGACTGGCGCGGACGCGGTCGCCCAGGCGCTGCTCCAGTCCCTCGCGGCTCAGGACATGGTCGGCAATGGTGGCGCTGATCTGAGTCTTGACGGCCTGAACGGCGGCCGGGCTGTTGGCGGCAATGCTGGCGGCGGTATCCAGCGCCGCACGCAGCACATCGTCAGCCGGCAACACCCGATTGACGAGGCAGAGGCGCGCGGCATCCTCAGCCGTCACCAGCCGGCCGGTGAGCAGCAGATCCATGGCATGCACGTAGCCGATTTGCTGGATCAGTTTCACGGTCGCGCCGCCGAAGGGATAGATGGCCCATTTCACCTCCGGCAAACCAAATCGCGCATGCGCGGCCGCAATGCGGATGTCCGTCGACAGCAGCAGCTCGACGCCACCGCCGGCACAATCGCCGTTGACCGCCGCGACGATCGGCTTGGAGAAGGTCGAAGTCTTGAGCAGCGCCCGGCTGACGACACGGGCGGTTTCCTCGCTGACCGACAAGTCGCCGCCGATGTCAGCGCCTGAGCAAAACGCCTTGTCGCCCGCCCCCGTGATGACGATGCAGCGGCAGCTCGGCAAAGCGTCGAGCCGATCCCACAGCGCCGCCAGCTCACTGAGCATTGCCCGCGACATGGCATTGCGCTTGGGCTGGTTGTCGATCGTGACGAGCGTGATGTGGGTGCTGGCTTCACGCACGTGCAGCGGCATTGGCAATCTCCTCTTGCGCATGC
Source organism: uncultured Devosia sp. (assembly GCA_964498125.1). Lineage (GTDB taxonomy): Bacteria > Pseudomonadota > Alphaproteobacteria > Rhizobiales > Hyphomicrobiaceae > CAMDBL01. Next base: position 6,307 of record CAZCGE010000051.1, read on the forward strand.
ATCCGCCCACCTTATGCAAGCGCCCTTGCCTCGTACAGCCTTCGGGTGGATCATCGTGCGGCTGGACATCGGTCATTTCCAGCAAGGTCGTGAAACCTGGAGCCACGCCATGCGCGCTCTCGTCTGCCGCTGCCTCGGGGATATCGCGGCACTCGAGGTCGAAGAGATCGCCAGCCCCCCAATCGGGCCGAATGAGGTGCGAATCGGCGTGCAAGCCGCGGGCGTCAATTTTCCCGACATCCTGATGGTGCAGGGCAAGTATCAGGTGAAGCCCGAGTTGCCGTTCATTCCCGGCCTGGAAGTGGCCGGCGTGGTGCTGGAATGCGCCACCGGCGTCACGCACGTACGGCCGGGCGAGCGCGTCATGGCCTTCGCGCGCCACGGCGGCGGCTATGCCAGCGAAGCCGTGGTTCCGGGCGACATTGTCACGCCGATTCCGCCGACCATGGATTTCAGCACCGCCGCCGCGTTTCCGGTGGCCTATGGCACGGCGCATTTCGCGCTGCATCACCGTGGCCGGCTGGCGGCCGGCGAGACCCTGCTGGTGCTTGGCGCGGCCGGCGGCGTCGGGCTGGCCGCCATCGAGGTGGGCAAGCTCGCCGGTGCGCGGGTCATTGCAGCGGCGGGCGGCGCGGACAAGCTGGCGATCGCACGCCAGCACGGCGCCGACGAACTGATCGACTATCGCACCGAGGACCTGCGCGACCGCGTCAAGGCGCTGACCGACGGGCGCGGCGTCGATGTCGTGTTCGATCCGGTCGGTGGCGCCGCCTTCGAGAGCAGCGTGCGCTGCATCGGCTGGGAGGGGCGCATCCTGGTCATCGGCTTTGCCTCGGGTGACATTCCCAAGGTCGCCACCAACATGATCCTGGTCAAGAATTTCTCTGTCACCGGCGTCGTCTTCGGCGAGCACAGTTGGCGGTTTCCCGCCGACACCCGCCAGCGCCTGGGCATCCTACTCGAGCACTACGCCGCCGGTCGCTTGCAGCCCCGGATCTGGAAAACCTACCCGCTCGCCGGCGCCCCGGCCGCCCTGGCCGAAATGACCAGCCGCCGCGTCGTCGGCAAAATGGTGCTGACGATGTGAGTCGGTCTTGGGCCGAAGCAGCGGCCTCGCCGGCGAGTCTGGCGCAGGCGCCTGACATGATGTCAGAGGAGCAGGCTGCATGAGCGAAGCATAATTCTCCCAGGATTTCGCGCCCCGTATTGGGGTGGGGTGGAAACCTGCGGCGGGGTGGATAATGCGGATCGCGCAACAACCCTCGCCTTGCCCCCCACCCCCACCTCGCGCCATAGTCCGCCCATGGCACCACGTTCCCCGAAATCACCCCCTGCCGATCGCGTGCCCAAGCCCCGCCCGTCGCGGGGACGGTCTGGCAAGCCGGCGGCGCCGCCGGGGGAGACGGCGGCGGGGACACCCGGCTTCGGCGAGGCGCCGCAGAGCGCATTTACCGCATCGGGGCCACTGTTGGGCAGCCCCTTGGTGGGAGAATTACGACCGGCGGCCGACGCGATCATCCAGCGGCTGCTCGATGCGGGTGGGCGTACCCCCACCCCTGACCCCTCCCCGCGTCGCGCTGAAAGCGCGCCAGCAACACAACCTGGAGGGGAGTCCAAGCGCAAACCCCTGCCCGCCCTGCGCGGCACGGGTCCGCTGCCGCCGCGCGCCGGCGAGAGTTCCGACCTGACCGCCGCGCTCGACGCCCTGCTCGCCCGGCCCGACCAGCGCAGCCCCAAGGCACGCGAGTTGCTGGCCCGGCAGCCGATGATCGCCTCGCATCCGCTGGTCGCCGGCACGGTGCCGGAGTTCGTGCCGCACCGGCCGCCGCGGCCCGACAAATCCGAAGGCGGCATCCGCTTCGAGATCGTCTCCGAGTACGAGCCGCGTGGCGACCAGCCGCAGGCGATCAAGGAGCTTGTGGAAGGCATCGGCCAGCAGGAGCGCAACCAGGTGCTGCTCGGCGTCACCGGCTCCGGAAAAACCTTCACCATGGCCAAGGTGATCGCGGCGACGCAGCGCCCGGCGCTGATCCTGGCGCCGAACAAGACGCTGGCGGCGCAGCTCTACGGCGAGTTCAAGAGCTTCTTCCCCGACAACGCGGTCGAGTATTTCGTCTCCTACTACGACTATTACCAGCCGGAAGCCTACGTGCCGCGCACCGACACCTATATCGAGAAGGAAAGCTCGATCAACGAGCAGATCGACCGCATGCGCCACGCCGCGACGCGATCCCTGCTTGAGCGCGACGACGTCATCATCGTCGCCTCGGTGTCGTGCATCTACGGCATCGGCTCGGTCGAGACCTATACGGCCATGACCTTCACGCTGAAGGTCGGCGAGCGCATCGACCAGCGGCAATTGCTGGCCGACCTGGTCGCCCTGCATTACCGCCGCAACGACCAGAATTTCATCCGCGGCGCCTTCCGCGTGCGCGGCGATACGGTCGAGCTGTTCCCGGCGCATTTGGAGGACCGCGCCTGGCGAATCTCCATGTTCGGCGACGAATTAGAGAGCATCACCGAGTTCGATCCGCTGACCGGCCACAAGACCGATGAGCTGAAACTGGTCAAGATCTACTCCAACTCGCACTACGTGACGCCCAAGCCGACGCTGCAGCAGGCGATCAAGGCGATCAAGACCGAATTGAAGCAGCGGCTCGATGAGCTGTACGCCAACGGCAAGCTGCTGGAAGCCCAGCGCCTGGAGCAGCGCACGGTGTTCGACATGGAAATGATGGAGGCGACGGGATCGTGCGCCGGCATCGAAAACTATTCGCGCTATCTGACCGGCCGCAAGCCCGGCGAGCCGCCGCCGACGCTGTTCGAGTATCTGCCCGACAACGCGCTGGTGTTCGCGGATGAAAGCCACGTCACTGTTCCTCAAATCGGCGGCATGTTCCGCGGCGACTACCGGCGCAAGGCGACGCTGGCCGAGTTCGGCTTTCGGCTGCCGTCCTGCCTCGACAACCGGCCGATGCGCTTCGAGGAATGGAACGCCATGCGGCCGCAGACCGTCTACGTCTCGGCGACGCCCAGCGCCTGGGAGCTGGAGCAGACCGGCGGCGCCTTCGTCGAGCAGGTGATCCGCCCGACCGGTCTGATTGATCCGCCAGTGCTGATCCGCCCGGCCAAGACCCAGGTCGACGACCTGATGGACGAGGTGCGGCAGGTGGCGCGCGCCGGCTATCGCACGCTGGTGACGGTGCTGACCAAGCGCATGGCCGAGGACCTGACCGAGTACATGCACGAGACCGGCATCCGCGTGCGCTACATGCACTCCGACATCGAAACCCTGGAGCGCATCGAGATCATCCGCGATCTGCGGCTCGGCGCCTTCGACGTGCTGATCGGCATCAATCTCTTGCGCGAGGGCCTCGACATCCCGGAGTGCGCGCTGGTGGCGATCCTCGACGCCGACAAGGAGGGCTTCCTGCGCTCGGAGACCTCGCTGATCCAGACCATTGGACGTGCGGCGCGCAACATCGACGGCCGCGTCATTCTCTATGCCGACCAGACGACTGGCAGCATGCAGCGCGCCATCGCCGAGACCAGCCGGCGGCGCGAGAAGCAGGAGGCCTACAATACCGCCAACGGCATCACGCCCGAAAGCATCAAGAAGAGCATCGGCGACATCATGGCCTCGGTCTACGAGCAGGATCATGTCACGGTCGATACGGGGATGGCGGAGGGCGCCGCCCCGCTGTTCGGGCACAACCTGGCCGCCGTCATCGCCGACCTGGAAAAGAAGATGCGCGCGGCCGCCGCCGACCTCGAGTTCGAGACCGCGGCGCGGCTCAGGGACGAGATCAAGCGCCTGCGCGAGACGGAGCTGGCGGTGGCCGACGACCCGTTCGCGCGGCAACAGGCGGTCGAAGATCGGACCGGGGGGTATCAGGGCGAGAGAAAGTATGGTGGTGCGCCGCGGAAGGGGTCAGACCCCGCGGGTCTGACCCCAGGCTCCAAGGCAGCGGCGGCGCATGGGGTCACCGGCAAGATCAGGGGCCCACGCAAGCCGACCCTCGACGAGATGACCGTGGGACGAACAGAGGTGCCGGTCGACAAGACGCGGCCGGTGAGGCCTGATCCGCGACCCACCAAGACCATCGACGAGATGACCGTCGGCCGCACCGAAGTGCCGATCGACAAGATGCGGCCGGTGAAGCCGGACCTGCGGCCGGTCAAGACGGTGGACGTGCCGAGCGATGCGGAGAAGCGCGGCCGGCGCGGGAGGCAGAAGAAGACGGGGCGGCCAGGGGCTTGAAGATGCCGAAGGCGATGACCAGGGCGGAAACGCTGGCCCTGCGCGTGCTGGCGGAAAGGCTCGAGCACGGCGAAGCCAAGTCCATCAGCATCTCGATCACCCTTGCAGCTGCAGAATGAGCGACTGGCCCGCGACCGCCAAGCGCAGGCAGCACGGGTCCCGGCTGGCGTTTGTCGTATCTAAAAGTTGAACCGCTATTATCATCTAAGACTTGAGTTGCGTCGTGCAGGCTGGCACAGTCTCGCCCTTGCGGGGAGTGGCGCCAGTGGGACGTTCATCTCTCGACATCGTCAACGACTGCTACGCCGCTTGGCGGGCGGTCGATATCCCTGGGTTCATAGCCCTGTGCGACGAGAATGTGCGCGTGACACAGCACATTGAGGATGTGGCGCTGCCTTTCGGCGGCACGGGATACGGCCGTGCTTCCTTGGCCCAGCGTCTGGTCCTGATTTATGCCGATTTGTGCTTCGTCAAAGCCGATCTCGAGCATGTCTTCGTCAGTGACGAGCTGCTCCGCATCAACGTCGATGCCGCGATCCAATACATGCCATCGGGTGCGATATTCGAGGGCACGCTGCGCCACGTCTGGCGGGTGCGGAACGAGCTGGTGACCGAAATCGACGAATACCTGGACGTGGCGCGGTTCAAGGCGTTCCTGCGGCTTTTGGGGCAGCCGGCCAGGGATGCCGACTGATACAGTGTCGAGCCGGCCGCAAACGGTTCAGCCAGCCGAGACCCGACGCATGACGCACCCCTTCCCTCACCTCACCTCCATCCGCAATCAGGTTGCCGTCGTCACGGGCGGTACCGCGGGAATCGGTCGGGCGTGTACGCAGCGCTTTGCGCGCGAGGGCGCCACGACCATCGCCATCGGTCGCGATCCGGCCAAGGGCGAGGCGCTGATCGAGACATTGCGCGCGCAAGGGGGCGATGTGCATTTTTTTGCCTGCGATTGCATGGCGGAGGACCAGGTCGCGGCCACCAGCAAGGCCATCCTCGATCGCTGGGGCCGCGCCGACATCCTGTGCAACATCGCCGGCGGCTGGATCGAGGCCCCGCCGATCGAGGAGGTGAGCAACGCGGCGCTGCACCACAGCTTCGATTGGAACATCCAGTCGAAATTCCTGATGACGCAGAAGCTGGTGCCGGCGATGAAAGCCAACGGCTACGGACGCATCGTCATGATGTCGTCCTCGACGGGCAGGCGCGGTCGGGTCGCCGCGGCCCTGCAATACTCGACCATGCAAGCCGGCGTTATCGGCCTGACCCGGCGCCTGGCCATCGAGCTGGCGCCGCACGGCATTACCGTCAACGCCATTGCGCCGGGCACCACCCTGACGCCGCGCGCCAAACGGCACAGCCAGGAGCGGCTGGATGCCACCGCGCGCACCATTCCCGTCGGCCGCCTGGGCACCGAGGACGAACTGGCCCACGCCATCTGGTACCTGTGCACGCCGGGGGCGGCCTACTCCGTCGGCGCGGTCCTCGACGTCAACGGCGGGAACTGGATGGGCTGAGGCGGCCGGTTCATGCGCGGTTCATGCTTGGTGCTACACTCTAATCGTCAGAGTATGCGAGCGTGGAACCGGACCGGTTGCAACGAGGAGACGTTGAATATGAGGACCCGATGGCTGTTTCGGCAGCTTGGCGCTGGATTGGCGGCGCTGATCTGCCTATGGGCGGTTGCGGGCATTGCTTTGGCGCAGCCCATGGGCGCCGGCGATCGCGACGACCCGCGGAGCTCCTTCACCGAGCTCGATCGCTACGGCCACTGGATCCGGCATCCCGAGTGGGGCTCGGTCTGGGTGCCCGACGTCGACGACGATTGGCGCCCCTATACCGTCGGCCGCTGGGTCAACACCGAGGAGCACGGCTGGTATTGGGACAGCCACGAGCCGTTCGGCTGGGCCGTCTACCACTATGGGCGATGGCTCAACGACGCGGACGAGGGCTGGATCTGGATTCCCGGCACCGAATGGGGGCCGGCGTGGGTGGCGTGGCGCTACGGAGAGGATGCCGTCGGCTGGGCGCCGCTCCCCCCGAATGCCATTTGGGAGCCTGAGCGCGGCGTGATCATCGAAGACGATTTCTACCACGCATCGCGCTATGCGCCGTTTTGGATCTTCGTGGCCCCGCGCTATCTGCTGGCGCATGGCCTGCACCGCCATTGCTGGCCGACATCGCGCAACTCCGCCTACTTCCACCGCACCCATCCGGCCACGCATTATCATTGGGAAAACCGCCGCGTCTTCAATCGTGGCATTCGTGTCGCCGAGGTCGAGCGCCTGACCCAATCGCGTGTCGCCAGCGTGCGCATCATGTCTGCCGCACGGCCGACATTCAGCACGCGCAGCGATACGTCGTCCGTCGTCCATGCCTATCGCCCCGCCATTGTGCCTTCTGATCGCTGGCGCTCCGGCAGCCGTGGCGACTGGCGCAAATTCGAAGCCTCGCCCACGCCCGCCGCCCGCCAGGTGCGCGAGTTCGACGCGGGGCGCCGCCCCGACGACGTGCGCGGTGACAACCGCGATCGCCCCGCGGGCTCGGTGCCGCGGGTGACACCTCCATCGGCCGGTTTCGCGCCGCCCGCCGGCAACACCTTGCGCCGAGACGGGGGTGATCGCGACACGACACGCGATGGCCGCGGCAGCCGGGAGAGTTTCTCCGGCCGTGACGACCGGGATCATGCCCGAGATCGTGCACCGGTCGCGCCAAGGTCATCGATCGCGCCTGTTCCAGCCATCCCGCGCGCGGAGCCGCCCCGGCGCAGCTTTGAGCATGATCGCCCGCGCGAGGGGCGTAGCTTTCGCGATGGCACGGGCCCAAGCAGCGATCGCGGCCCGCCGGCGCGCGCCTTTGCACAGCCCCCGCCGCCGCGCCCGCAGGCTGCGCCACCGCAGCAGGCGCGTCAGCAGGCTGCGCCACCGGCGCCGCGCCCCGCACCCCCGCCGGCCAGGGCGCACAAGCCCGCTCCCAACCAGCCCGAGGCCACCCCAGGCCAGGGCGGCGGTCGGCGCGGATAGCGCGCGCACTCTGCAAGCGCGCGCTTGCAGTTCGATGCGTCCGCGCGTATCTGGCACGCCATGTCAGAGAGCGACGCAGCAGGTGCCGCCAGAAGCTTAGCCTTGGATGCCGACCGCCTCGTTGCGCGGCTGCGCACTGGCGAGCGGCTGGCAATTGCCCAGGCGGCGACCGAACTCGAGCGCCTGGGGCCTGGCGCGCCGGCGCTGCTGCAAGCCTTGCAACCCTACCTCGGCCATGCCCGCATCGTCGGCTTGACCGGCCCCCCCGGAGCCGGCAAGTCGACCCTCATCAATGCGCTGATCGGCGAAATCCGCCGCAAGGGCCGCAGCATCGGCGTGATCGCCGTCGATCCTTCGAGCCCGGTGTCGGGAGGCGCCATTCTCGGTGATCGCATCCGCATGACGGCAGCCGTGAACGACGACGGCGTCTTCATCCGTTCCCTGGCAAGCAGGGGCCAACTCGGCGGCCTGTCGCCAGCCGCCGTGCGCGTCATCGACGCCCTGGACGCAGCCGGCAAGGATGTGGTGCTGCTGGAGACCGTCGGCACTGGCCAAAGTGAGATCGACATTGCCGAGATCGCCGATGTGCGCATCGTCATCACCGCGCCTGGCCTTGGCGACGGCATTCAGGCGATGAAAGCCGGCCTGATCGAAATCGCCGACATCCTGGTTGTCAACAAATCCGATTGCGCGGGCGCCGACAGCGCGGCAGCGGAACTGAAAAGCAGCGTCAGTCTGCGGGCCGATGGCGCGGCGCGGCCCCCGGTCCTGATGACATCGGCGCTGACCGGCGCCGGCATCGTCGAACTCGGTGCCGCCATCGACGTAGCGTGTGCCGGCATCGACACCATTGCGCCACTCGAGCGCCGGCGCCGGCGGGCCCGCTATCTGCTGGCGCGCGTTGCGGCCGACCTCGTCACATCGCGCATTCGAGCGGGCGGGTCAGCGGCGATCGATGAGCTGGCCGATGCAGTGCTGAGTGGTCGCATGAGCCCGGCTGATGCGGCGGCCGCACTCATGACCTGATGGCCGCGCCCTTATCCCGTCCGTCGTGCTCGCGCCCGAGGCAGGGCCGACGATCGGTGACGAGGGTGCTTGGCCGTCGCCCGCGGTCATTGATCCGAGTGCAGAATGCGATCGCCCGCCGATGGCTCGGCCTTCGGCTGCGCACGCGGCCTGGCTGGCGCCAGCGTCGAGCCGGTGATACCGGGCGACGCAACCGGCGATGCGACAGGACCGGCAGGCGCTGCGGGCGCCTTCTTCTTCGCCACCGGCCCTGCTGGCGCAGCGCTCGCCTTGCCGGCGTCGGTCGCGGCGACCGGTGTCGCGGCCTGCGCCTTCCGCGGAATGGCCGCCTTGGCTGGCGACCCGGCCTTTACGGGGACCTGCGCTTTTGGCGCCGGGTCAGCTGCGCCATCGGCTGGCGGCACAGGCACCGGCAGCGCGCCGGATGGCGTTGGCGGCGTTGGCTGCTTACCGGCCCGCGGCGCGGTCGAAGGTGCGGGGGCGGCACGTTTTGCATCGCCCGCCGGGACGGCGGCAACTGCCGGCCGGTTCGCCTTGCCCTTGGTGGCCGGAACCCCCTCACGGACCGCCGTTGATTTGGCCACGGCGTCGCCAGGCCCGGCGACGGCAGGCAGCGCCGGCCCCAGCGCCACTGGCGTCGCCGCCAGCCCGCCGGCGCCTTCGCCAACGACGACGAATGGCGCCCAAACCTGCGGGTGGCCGTTCAATGGATCGGACGGATCGGCCATCAGCGCCGTCATCGACCGCCGCAATGCTTCCGCCCGGCCAAGGCCCGGCGACTTCTTCATTTCGGCCAAAGCCCGCGTCGTCAGCTTGACCGCCGCCACCGATTGCACCGGCCAGTGCGAGACGAGGAGGGCACGAGCGCCCGCATGGAAGAAGGCCCGCGCCAACCCGGACAGCGCCACGGCGCCGAGGTTGTTGCCGGCCGCCGTGTTGCAGGCCGACAGGATCACCCAGTCCGCGTCGAGCTTCAAGGAGGCCACCTCGGATGCCGTCAACAGCCCGTCGTTATCGGGACTGGCCTCCGCCGGCGGGGTGAGAACGAGTGCTGCCTCGGACAGTCCCGCGACATCGCCGGCGACCAGGCCGTGGGTGGCGAAATGCACGATGCGATAGGAACGCAACGCGCCACTGGCGTTCAAGTCGCGCACATGCTTCTCGCTGGCACGCGAGCCCAGCGCCAGATCGATCTCGCCCGCACCGGCACTGGCAGCCACAGCGCATAACTCGTCACGCGTCTCGGGCAGCGGATTGAGCATGCGCACCGCCTCGACATCGATGGCGCCGCCGCGCATCAGCGTTCCCTTGGTACTGGCATCGGCGCTGGCGATGATGGGCGCCGGCCGCCGCTTCATCTGCGCGGCAAGGCAGCTCTGCGCCCCCCATGCCGCCGAATAATCCTTGTCGGGGCCGATCAGCAGCGGATTGCCGATGCCGAAATAGGGCTTTCTCGCTCCGCTCGCGCGCGCATCCTTGCGCAGCGACTTCAGGCTCGCAACCGAGGGCAGCGTCGTCATGGCATTGCGCAGGCCGAACCAGGCCGCCTTGGCAAGCTTGCCGTCCTTGGGCGCCTCGACGAGCAGCACCTGAAGCGGCAGACTGGTCAGCACGCCGGCGGCGGCCACCAGCACATGCTTGCCCTCCAAGGCCGGCGCGAACGGGGCGATCAGGGCACGGTAGAGATCGACCGCGATCCCGGTATCGAACGGCAAGGCATCGCCACTTAGCCCGCGCCCCAGCAAATTCCGGCAGCGCTGCGATCTTTCCTCATTGATCCATTCGCCCTGGTCGAGACCGCAGCGCAACGCGCGCACCTTGCGTGCGATATCAGCAGCAGGCAGATCAGCGCGCCGCCACCGCACCTCCGTGCGGGTCACGAGCCAGACATAGACATGCTGCTCTGTCGGCACAAAGGCCAGGAGGGCCTCGCCAGGCGTCAGCAGCGCGCGCGTATCCTTGACAGTCAACGGCGTCGGCTGCGCCAACTCGGCAAAGCCCGGATGCTCCTTGCTCAAGGTGGCGTCAATCTGGGCCAGCCGCGCATCGATGGCAGCCAGACGCTGGCGTTGGGCTGCGTCATCTCCAGTGGCGCGCGCCGTGCTCGGCATCGACAATATCGCCGTCAGGCCCTTGTCGACACGCACCCATTCCTCGGCAAGGTCCAGGCGTTCGCGGGCTAGCGCGGCAAGGGCCGGTGTGCGCGCACCCAACCGCGCGCCGAGCTGGGCCACGGTCTTGCCAACCGAGCTTTGCATGATCCATTGGGCGTGGCCGAAGCTCTCCTCTGCCCGGCCACCGGCTTTGCCGTCACCAGACTCGAGCAGCCAGGCCGCCTGCACGAGGCCGATAAAGGGATCGGCCCTCTCGACTGGCCCATCATTGATACGCACCGCTGCGTCACGGGCGCGCTGCTGCAATTCGATGGCCGCGGCGCGCTGGAAAGCCGCATACGCCGGCTGCGCTTCGCCCAAACTCAGCAAAACATCGCCGAGCTGACTCAATGGATGCAGCAGCAGGCCATGCGCATTGCCCATTTCGCGCTCGATGATGGCGATCGAGCGCTCGAATGTGGCGCGTGCTTCGGCATTGCGACCCTGCCGCGCCTGCACGGAGCCCATGGTATTCAGCACGTGCGCCACGTGAATGTGGCTCTCCCCATGCGTCTTCTCGGCGATGACCAAGGCTTCGCCGGCGAAGCGTTCCGCCTGCGGTAACCGGTTGATCTCGGTGTTCATGACGGCAAGATTATTCAGCGCCGTGCCGACATCGGGATGGGTTTCCGAATATGCCTTGCGCAGGATATCGAGCGCCTTGTGATAGCTCTCGATGGCGCGCTCGTACTGGCGCTGATTGCGATAGACGCCCGCCAGATTGTCGTGCGCCACACCGATGCGCCAATCGTTGGCCGGCAACGTGCGCGAGAAAATATCGATGGCGCGCAGCAGGAGCTTCTCGGCCTCCTCGAAGCGCCGCTGCTGGAACAGCGAGGCGCCGAGGTTGCCGGCGCACTGGCCGGTGCTGACGTGCTCGCGGCCCAGCGATTCCTCGAAAATGGCCAGCGCCCGCTTATGCTGCACCTCGGCCTCGGCATGGCGGCCAAGACCGGAATACAGCACGCCGAGATTGTCGATCACAATGGCAAGGTTGGGGTCCTTCTCGCCTTTGCTGGCCGCGACGAGATCGATGGCAATCTTGTACAGGCGCTCTGCTTCCCCATGATGGCCATTGAGGCGCGAGACGCCCGCGAGCTGAGTCAAAGTGCCCAGCAATCCCATGTCGGTTGGCGCCAGCCGGGCGTACTTGATGGCCAGCGACGCCTGCAGCTGAGTCTGGGCCCGTGCAAATGCTCCTAGATGGCGCAAAAGCGCGCCCTGCTCATCGAGCAGCTCGGCTTCCGCCATCGAACCGGCGCCTTCCAGGCGCAGTCGCTCCAGGGCTGCGTCATAGAGCGTGACGGCGATATCGCCTTGCCCACGGGCACGCTCGACATCGGACAATTCCTTGAGCACGCGACGAAACGACTCCCGGCTGGGCGAGCCGAGCTTGGCCTCCAGCGCGAGCGCGCGCTGCAGTTCGACAATGGCCTCGTCGATCGCCCCGGCTTGCCGCTGGGCGAATCCGAAGTTGGCCAGCGCAACCGCCGTCAATGGATGCTCGGGCCCCAGCTCAAATTGCAGCTGCTCGTAGGCGCGCTCGGCGATGCGAACGGCTTCCGTCTTGCGGCCGACCTGCATCAGGCGCTGCATCTCGGCGACCGCCTGCCGCAGCAGGACCTGCGGTTCGACGCGCACGACCGGGGCCGGCGGCGCACCAGCCGGGCTCTGGGCGGTTGCCCACGACGCGAGCAGCGCCTGCAGAAACAGGACGCTCGCGCAGGTGCCGATCAAGCCAAGGCGCATGCAAACCCCGCTAGGAGTGCCTTTCTAACGCAATCATTCCGACAGCACCGCGACACCATCCATAGCACAACCAAATGGGCAGAATCATGCCTTGCACCGCAGCGTCACTATGCCGGCGCCGCACCGTCCCGCAACAGCTTGTAATTGATCGAATCCAGCAGCGCTTCGAAACTGGCGTCGATAATGTTGGCTGACACACCCACCGTGAACCAGCGGGCGCCTGACTGCGTATCCCGGCTCTCGATCAACACGCGCGTGACGGCCTCCGTGCCACCGGTCAGAATGCGCACCTTGTAGTCGACCAGCTCGAGGTCATCGATGTATCTCTGGTAGCGCCCGAGATCCTTGCGCAGCGCCTGGTCGAGGGCGTTCACCGGGCCATTCCCTTCGGCCGCCGACCAGAGCGGCTCATCCTCGCCGTCGATGAAGACCTTGACCGTCGCCTCGGACACGGTGACGAGCTCGCCCACCGCGTTCTGCCGCCGCTCGACCATGACGCGGAACCTGTCGACCGAGAAAAAGCGCGGAACCTCGCCGAGCAGGCGCCTGGCCAGCAGTTCGAAGGAGGCGTCCGCGCCCTCGTAGGCATAGCCAACGGCCTCGCGCGTCTTGACCTCGTCGAGCAGACGGCTGATGCGCGCATCTTCGCGATCAACGGCAATGCCCAGCCGCTCGAGCTCGGCCAGCACATTGGATTTGCCGGCCTGGTTGGAGACCAGCACGCGGCGCTGGTTGCCGACTGTTTCAGGCCGGATGTGCTCGTAGGTCTCCGGCTCCTTGAGGATCGCCGAGGCGTGAATGCCGGCCTTGGTGGCGAAGGCTGCCTCGCCGACGTAGGGCGCATGCCGGTTGGGCGCCCGATTGAGAATTTCGTCGAGCACACGGCTGATTTGCGTGATCTTCATCAGCCGCTCGGCCGTGACACCGATCTCGAACTGGTCGGCGAACTCGCTCTTCAGCATCAGTGTCGGGATCAGCGTCGTCAGATTGGCGTTGCCGCAGCGTTCGCCAAGGCCATTGAGCGTGCCTTGCACCTGGCGCACGCCGGCGCGGACCGCCGCCAGCGTATTGGCCACCGCGTTCTCGGTGTCGTTGTGGGTATGGATGCCGAGGCGGTCGCCGGGGATCTGGCGGATGACCTCGCCGACGATGCGCTCGATCTCGTGCGGCAGCGTGCCGCCATTGGTGTCGCACAGCACCACCCAGCGCGCACCGGCATCATGGGCGGCCTTGGCGCAGGCCAGCGCATAGGCCGGATTGGCCTTGTAGCCGTCGAAAAAATGCTCGCAGTCGATCATCGCCTCGCGGCTCGCCGCCTTGACGGCGGCAACGCTCTCGGAAATTCCGGCCAGGTTCTCCTCGTTGTCGATGCCGAGCGCAACGCGCACGTGATAGTCCCAAGACTTGGCGACCAGGCAGATGGCGTCGGCATCGGCCTGCAGGATGGCCTGGAAGCCAGGATCATTGGCCACGGATCGGCCGGCGCGCTTGGTCATGCCGAAGGCGGTGAACGTCGCCCGCTTCAACGGCGGTTTGGACGCGAAGAACGCGGTATCCGTGTCGTTGGCGCCGGGATAGCCGCCCTCGATATAGTCGATGCCCAGATCATCGAGCAACCCGGCGACCAGCCGCTTGTCCTCCAGCGAGAAGTCGATGCCCGTCGTCTGCGCGCCGTCGCGCAGCGTGGTGTCGAAGAGGTAGAGGCGGTGGCGGGTGGTCATTGCGTTTGCTCGCCCAGGAAAGCTTCGACAGCGACCAGGAAACGCTCCATTCTCTCAATCGTGATCCGCGCCTCCTCCATAGCGACCGGCTTGCGATCGTAGTCAGCGGCAATACGAAGGTCCTCGGCCGTGTTGAGCATTCGTCCCAGCTCTCGATCGAGTCCGCGACCGATCAAAACGTGCTGCCCGAATCGTCCGATGATGCCGGTGTGCGACTTGGCCTCGGCAAGTTCGGGATCGATTGCCTCGAGTGCTGCCCTGGCCGCATCGAACATGGCGTAGTAGGCGCGACTAATGGCGCCGTCGCCATCCCCTAATTGGAGGGCGACCCTTGCCGTTCCTGCCGCGGCGATTGCCTTCGCCCAATAATCGTTCATGCCGGCTCCAACAATGCTTTCCCATCACGCTTGATCGCTTTGACGAGGCGCGGGTTGTGGTGTGTTTCTGGCTCCATCCAGGCAGAGCGCGCGATCGGCCACGGCTGAATGTGCAGCCCGCTCTCCATGAGCGGTTCAAAGGCAAGATCCGCCAGCTGCATCTTCTCATGCCAGAAGCGCCACTCTCCATCCTCGAGAATGACGGCAACGTCGGCGTCGCTGTCAGGCCTCATGTCGCCGCGCGCCCGGCTGCCGAACAGAACGATGCTGTGCAGCCGCGCGCCATATCGCGCGCGCACGGCCGATATGAATGCGTCCAATGCCTTGGTGACGTCCTCGGGCTTCGGTTGGACCTCCTCGTAGATCATCCCTTCACCTCCCACGTCGTCATGATCTCGCCAGTGGCGGCGTCCTTGGCGTCCTTGAGTTGTATTCCCATCGCCGACAGTTCAGCACGCAACCGGTCGGCCTCCTTGAAATCACGGGCTGAGCGGGCGGCGTTGCGGGCGGCGATCAGCGCTTCGACGCGGTCAGCATCCACCGCCGGCGGCTCGAACCCGACATTGAGATCCTCGCCCGTCTCGCCATCGTAAAGCCCGAGAAACGCCAGCGTCGCCTTGAGATGCGCCGCCGTCTCGGTGTTGCGCCGCGCCGAACGGGCCAGCCCATGCAAAATTGAAATCGCGCTCGGCGTGTTGAGATCGTCGCTCAGCGCCTTGATCACGTCCTCTTGGGGCACGTCCGCCGCCGGCACATGGCGCACCAGGTCCGCCATTTCGATCAGCGTCGCGCGCGCCTGTGCCAGCCGCTCCACCGTCCAGTCGATCGGCTGGCGGTAGTGGGTGCCGAGCATTGCCAAGCGGATCACGCGCCCGTGCCACGGGCTGCCGCCGAACTGTTTGGTCGCCAGCAGTTGATTGATGGTGATGAAGTTGCCGAGGCTCTTCGCCATCTTCTCGCCTTCGACCTGCAGGAAGCCGTTGTGCATCCAGACATTGGCCATCACCGGCGTGCCGTGCGCGCAGCGCGACTGGGCGACCTCGTTCTCGTGGTGCGGGAAGACCAGGTCGATGCCGCCGGCGTGGATGTCGAACACCTGGCCGAGGTGCTTCTCGGCCATCGCCGAGCACTCCAGGTGCCAGCCCGGGCGGCCGGGGGCCGCGATGCCGCAGGGCGACGGCCAGCCCGGTTCCGCTGGCTTGGATGGCTTCCACAGCACGAAGTCCATCGCCCCCCTCTTGTAGGGGGCGACATCGACTCGGGCGCCGGCCTCCATCTCCTCGAGCGTGCGGTTGGCCAACCGGCCGTAGTCCGGCATCGAGGAGACGTCGAACAGCACGTGATCCTGGCTGACGTAGGCATGGCCACGCGTCACGAGCGCCTCGCACAACGCCTTCATCTCGGCGATGTGCTCGGTGGCGCGTGGCTCCACCGTCGGTTCCAGCACGCCCAGTGCGGCGATGTCGGTGTGGAACTGCTCGGCCGTCTCGGTGGTCAGCTTGCGGATCGCCGCCGTCGGCTCCATGTCGGGATAGCGCTCGGCGGCACGTGCGTTGATCTTGTCGTCGACGTCGGTGATGTTGCGCGCATAGGTGACGTGCTCCGCCCCATGGATGTGGCGCAGCAGGCGGAACAGCACGTCGAAGACGATGACGGGACGCGCATTGCCGATGTGAGCCAAATCGTAAACCGTCGGCCCGCACACATACATGCGCACGTTGCCCGCATCGATCGGCACGAAAGCGTCTTTGCGCCGCGTCAGCGTGTTGTAGAGCGTCAGCACGGTATGGCCTCGATAACAACGATCCTTTGGCACGATACATCCCCGAAGCGCACTTGCGCGTCTTCGACACGACCCCGGTCGGCGGGGCCTGATCTGCCATCTCGTCATTGAGGCAAAGAAGCGGGCCGCGCGCCAGCCACGGGGGCTAGCTCGTCATCATCACGCCGCGACAAATTCGTGCGGACCGCTGGTGGCTCGGACGGCTCATGCGCCGTTATGAGGGCCCGTTCGCCAGCAAGTCAAGCACCGGTTTGCGGCGTACTTACGCCAGCCCTAACCGCGGACAACCGTCAACCACGCCGGACCGCTGACGGCGAGCGCGGCCCCGTGAAGGTCAGCTCGATGCGGCCGAGCACGCCGAAGTCGGCGACGGCCGTTTCGCCGGGCTCCAGGTACATCAGTCCCGTTGTCGCCCCGGTCGAGACAATCTGGCCTGCCGTCAGTGTCAGGCCGCGCTGCGACAGATGGTTGACGGCCCATTCGACCACCACCAGCGGATCGCCCATGACGGCGGCGCCCGAGCCCTCGGCCCGCAATTGACCATTGACGCTATAGCGGACCTCATGCCGCGCCAGATCGTGATGCCGCCAGTCGGTGACATCGACCCCCAGCACCATTGCCGCGTTGAGCCCGCAATCGGCGATCACGGTCGGCACGGCCTCGAACAAGACACGGTTAAAGCGCGGACCAACCAACTCGTAGGCCGGCAGGACAGCGCCGATGGCCTCCTCCACCTCCTCGCGCGTATAGCGCGCCGCACGCGGCGCCAGCGTGCGCGCAATGCGAACGGCGAACTCGGCCTCGATGCACAAATGCGGGTGCTCGGCGGCCACGGGTCGAGCCGGACTTGGCATCACATCGGCGGCGAAGAACGGGCCGGCGAAGGGTTCTTTTAACCCGAACTTGTCGAGAATCGGCTTGGCGGTCGCGCCGATTTTCCAGCCGGCCAGGGTGTCACCCCACAGTTTCATGAACGCCGCCTGCACCGCGTAGCCGTCCGCCATCGTCGGCGGCGCGAGGTCGGCGGGCAGCGACTCCAGAAGTGTGCGTGACCGGCGCGCTTCAGCCAGAGCGGCAGCCGCAGCCTGAATCTGCGATGGCGTCATGGTATCGTCTCCTGGACTCTGAATCATGTGGTCGCGCGGCAACTATCGGGCTGGACATCCGGTTTCCTCCCCGCATGCCGCAATTGGTCCGCATTGACCCCCTAGGTCAGCATCCCCATAATGTCCAGCGTTGCCTTGCAAACTCATGATAGGTCTCAGCGCATGTATCCGCGAGGCGGGACATCAGCGAAACCGCGAGGGGCCCATTGAAAGCATTCGCGCACAGATCAGATCCGCGGCGACCCACGGTGCTCCGCTTGTTGGTCGGCAGCTTGGCGATCATGCTGTCACTGGCGCCCATCCAGCCGGCAGAGGCGCAAGGCTGGCAGTGGCCATGGAATCAGCCCGAGCGACCACCCGTGCCGCGCGAGCCGGTCTATCGCGCCCCGCAGACGCCTGGCGGACCGCCGCCGGCAGCGGCGCAGCCCGCCCCTGGCGGCGCTCCAGGCGGGGGCTGGGGACAGCGCAGCTCGGTGTGCCAGCAGCTCGAACAACAGCTCGTCCACGAGTCGCAGAAAGGCACGGCGGGCCGCGACCTGCTGCCAAAGCTGGAAACCGATATCCGCCAGCTCGAGCGTACGGTTCAGACCGAAAGTATCCGGCTCGATCGCCAGGACTGCTTCGAGTATTGGCTGTTTGCCAAATCCTTGAAGCGCACGCCGCAGTGCGTTGATCTCAACCGCCAGGTCGAAACCGCCCAACGCCAGTTCGCTGACCTGCAAGCCCAGCGCCAGCAGATGGTCTCCTCGCAAGGGCGCTCCTACCAGGACGAGATCATCCGCGAGCTGGCGCGCAACAATTGTGGACCCGGTTACCAGCAGGAAGCCCAGAAGCGGTCCAACCCCTTCTCCTCGCTGTGGCAGGACGACGAGGGCGGCGCCGCCAGTGGCGGCAATCAATTCGGCAACTTGCCATTCGCCACCTATCGCACGGTGTGCGTGCGTCTGTGCGATGGCTACTTCTTCCCCATCAGCTTCTCGACTCTGCCCAATCATTTCCAGCGTGATGCCGACGCCTGCCAGTCGAAGTGCGCGGCCCCTGTCGAGTTGTACTATCACGCCAACCCCGGCGCCGCGATGGAGCAGGCCCTGTCGGCCAAGTCGCAGCAGGCCTACACGTCGCTGCGCACCGCGTTCCGCTACCGCAAGGAATACGTGCAGGGCTGCTCGTGCAAGCAAGCCGAGTACACGCCGGCAACCACCGCCGGCGATCGGCGAGCCGAGGCCACGCCACTGCCGCCGCAAAGTACACCGAAGCGGTAACCCCGCGCCACCGACCTGCGATTGGACCGCGTTCGCGGCATACGCCAGCGCGTGTCGCGACTCTAGAAAATGGTGGGGTCAGAGCGTCCCCGAGCGAAATTGCCTTTGTGCTCGCCGCGGAGGCATGTTTCACTTGGCATGAGCGGCTTGGCCATGGTGATGGTTGGGTCGATGGTTGGGTCGCCCCGCGGTCGCTGCAAAATCGACGTGGACATGGAGACTTGCGCAACGTGGGGCCGGGTATGGACCTCCTTCAGTCCTTGACGCTGCGGCCAGTCAGCATCGACGACCTATCGAACGTACGCTACATCCATTCTGGCGCGTTCCGGCTGATGGCGGCCTCCTGCTACTCGGACGAGGAGATCGCAGCGTTTTCCGCCTATGTTTACACCGTCGCATATGGCGAAGTGATCCAAAGGGAAAACATGCTGGCCGGCTTTCTCGACAACGAGATGGTCGCAACAGCAAGCTGGGTGCACGCCGACGACGACAGCAATTCGGCACGTATCCGCTCGCTCTACGTGCGGCCGCTGTTCTTCGGCCTGGGCATCAGCCGGTTCATGGCCCAGGCAGCCGAGAGCTCGGCGCGCAAGTCCGGGTTACGCAATTTTGGCGCGCGCGTCACACTCAACGCCGTCGGCTTCTTCGAAGCGATCGGCTATGAAGTCACGTCACACGGGGTCCAGCTTTTACCGGCAAATCAGGGCATGCCGGTCACGTTCATGCGCAAGTGCGACCGCAGCGCGCCGCGCGCCATCATTGCCGAGCAAGAAACAACTTGAGTGTGCGGCTGGGCCCGTCGCATCACTTGAGGATGTGGCGCGCAATCCAGTAATCGGGGCTCGATGATCGCCGAGGGGACGCCTTGCACCGCGCTCCCCGGCCGCAGCCGGAGTTGGTCAAGCGCTCCGCGATCAGCTCGACGCCCGTTGAAGCCCAGCGCCGTCTTGGTCTTCAGCCCAGCGTGCGCCGCCGCGGGGTTGCCGGCGACAGCGAAGTCGAGCTTGCAGCCCGCGCTCTCCTTGCCGAGCACCACGCCCTCAGCTGACGTCGCCGCCATCGGCGCGTGGCGCCACCACGCGCGGCACACCGACAACTGGCTGCGCACCCGCCGAGAGATCCATATCCTCCCGGAACTTATTGGTCAGCGGATAGCGCCGGTCTCGGCCGAAATTGCGCTGCGAGACCTTGACGCCGGGCGCCGCCTGCCGGCGTTTGTACTCGGCCAGATACAGCAGCCGCTCGACCCTGCGCACGGTCTCGATGGCGTGGCCGCGGGCAACGATGTCCGCCACCGCCATCTCGTTTTCGACCAGGCAGGCGAGGATATCGTCGAGAACCTCGTAGGGCGGCAGGCTGTCCTGGTCCTTCTGGTTCTCACGCAACTCCGCGCTCGGCGCCTTGGTCAGGATGTTCTCGGGGATGACAATACCGGCTGGCCCCTTGGCCCCCTTCGGCACGTGCGCGTTGCGCCAGCGCGCCAGCCGGAACACCTCCATCTTGTAGAGGTCCTTGATCGGATTGAAGCCGCCGTTCATATCGCCATACAGCGTGGCATAGCCAACCGACATTTCCGACTTGTTGCCGGTCGTCACCACCATGGCGCCAAACTTGTTGGAGATGGCCATCAGGATCGTGCCGCGTGCCCGGCTCTGCAGGTTCTCTTCGGTCAGATCGGCCTTGGTGCCGGCAAACATGTCGCCGAGCGCCGACAGAAAGCCTTCGACAGGACCGCTGATTGGCACGCTGTCGTAGCGCACGCCCAGCGCCCTGGCGCACTGCGCCGCGTCGGTCAGGCTGTCCTGCGAGGTATAGCGGTAAGGCAACATCACGCAGTGCACCCGCGCAGGGCCCAAGGCATCGACCGCCATGGCGGCGACAAGTGCTGAATCGATGCCACCCGACAGCCCCAGCACGACGCCGGCAAACCGGTTCTTGTCGACGTAGTCCCTGAGGCCGACCATGCATGCCTGATAGGCGGATGCATCGCCTTCCTCGATCAATGTCCGTTCACCCGGCGCGCACCGCCAGCCATCGGCCGTGCGCGTCCAGGTTGTAAGGACCACCGCCTCCTGCCAGGCCGGCAGTTGCGCGGCCAGGCCGCAGTCGGCGTTGAGCACGAACGAGGCGCCGTCGAACACCAATTCGTCCTGCCCACCGACTTGGTTGAGATAGACCAGCGGCAGACCGCTTTCCGTGACGCGCTTGGCCGCCACGTTCATGCGCTTCTCGGGCTTGGGCCAGTCGAACGGCGAGCCGTTGGGCGAGATCAGGATCTCGGCGCCACATTCATCGAGGCACTCGACCACCTCGTCCGACCAGATATCCTCGCAGATCGGCACGCCGAGCCGTACGCCCTTGAAGGCGATCGGACCTGGCAGGGGCCCCGCGGCGAACACCCGCTTCTCGTCGAACACGCCGTAGTTCGGCAGATCGACCTTGAAGCGCAGCGCCGAGACCTTACCGTCCTCGATCAATGCGACCGCGTTGTAGAGCTTGCCGTCCTCGGGCCAGATCGTACCGGTCAGCACCGCCGGGCCCGGCCCCATCTCCGCCGCCAGCGCCTCCACCGCCGCTCGCGCGGCACGCTGGAAGGCTGGCTTCAAAACTAGGTCCTCCGGCGGATAGCCGGTGATGAACAGCTCCGGAAAGACGACGAGATCGGCGCCGAGACGGGCCGCCTCGGCGCGCGCCGACTTCAACTTGGCGACATTGCCGGCAAGATCGCCAACCGTCGGATTGAGCTGGGCGAGCGCGATTTTAAGCGTGTTCGTCGGTGTGGACATGGTGCGAGAGTGGCTCCACAGGGTGCAGGTCGCTGAGCCGAGGTTATAGGGAAAAGTCGACGGGTTACAGGGGGCCGACAGAGGGCAGGTCATGGCATGTCGGACTGGCGATTGTCGTGGTCGGAGCGAGCGCCGCTGTAAACCGGTCGCAAGTCATCAAGGGCGCCTCGTAAAATGGCAGCCTGCGGCCTCGGCCCCCATGCGGAAACTGAAAGTTCAGATCCCAAGCTCGCTGTGCGAGCCGAGCCGGACGAGCTGCAGCGTGGCGTCATCCGGCTTGCGGTAGATGAGTACCAGATCGGGACGAACGTGGCAGTCGCGATGATCATCCCAATCGCCGGTCAGCGGGTGATCACGGTGGCGCGTCGGCAAGGGTGTGTCAGCGGCCAGCATGTCGATGACCGGCCCAATGAGGGCGTCCAGCCGCTTGCCGAACTGGCCCTTCCTTTCACGCTGGTAGTCGCGACGAAAGCGCGTCGTGGTCTCAATCGTCCGCATTGAGCGATTTCAGCAGCGCCTTGGTGTTGACGTGGCTCTTGAGGCCGCCGCGCCGCGCCTCTTTCATGGCCTCGATGGTCTCGGCATTGGGCACGAGCGGGTCGAAGGGCATGGCTTTATCCTTGGCAATCCGCACCATCATCAGACGAAATGCATCGGACACCGTGAGGCCGATGGCTGCCAGCACGGCGGCCGCCTCGTCTTTGGTCTCAACGTCGATGCGGGCGCGCACTACGGTATTGGTCATGACGGTTCTCCCTGGGCTACATTGTAGCACAATCGAGAGGGGAGGGATAGGGCGTTGTCTGGGCGAACCCGCCTTCCAAACGACCCATTGCGGGGCTGGAATCGCATGCGGTCGGACCCCGGCCACTTCATCACCCCGTCGCCGCGACCACTTTTCCAGCCTGCGACGCCTGCCGTTCCAGCTTCAGGCGCTCGGCCATCAGGAAGGCCAGTTCGATGGCTTGATCTGCGTTGAGGCGCGGATCGCAATGCGTATGGTAGCGATCCGACAGGTTGGCATCGGTCATGCCGCCAGCCCCGCCGGTGCACTCGGTGACGGGCTGCCCGGTCATCTCCACATGGATGCCGCCAGCGTGCGTTGCCTCGGCGCGATGCACCGCAAAGAACGTCTCCACTTCGCTCAAGATGCGATCGAAGGGGCGCGTCTTGTAGCCGCTGGCCGCTGTGATCGTGTTGCCATGCATGGGATCGCACGACCACACCACCGTACGGCCGGCCTTTTTTACGGCGCGCACGAGTTTAGGCAGGTGCATGTCCACCTTGTCGCTGCCAAACCGGCAGATCAACGTCAGCCGGCCCGCCTCATCCTTCGGATTGAGGATGTCGATCAGCCGCAGCAGGCCGTCGGGCTCCAGCGACGGCCCGCATTTCAGGCCGATCGGGTTCTTGACGCCACGGCAATACTCGACGTGTGCATGGTCGGGCTGGCGCGTGCGATCGCCGATCCAGATCATGTGACCGGAGGTGGCATACCAGTCGCCCGAGGTCGAATCGAGCCGCGTCATCGCCTGTTCGAATCCGAGCAGCAGCGCCTCGTGGCTGGTGTAGAAATTGGTGGTCTTGAGCTGCGGCGTGTTCTCGCTGGTGATACCGCAAGCCCGCATGAAATCGAGTGTTTCAGCGATGCGGTCGGCGAGCGCCTGGTAGCGGTGGCCTGCCGGCGAATCCTTGACGAATCCCATGTTCCACTGGTGCACGCGCTCCAGGTCGGCATAGCCGCCGCCGGCGAAGGCGCGCAGCAGGTTGAGGGTTGCCGCCGACTGCCGGTAGGCCTCGATCTGGCGCTGCGGGTCGGGCGTGCGCGCGGCGGACGTGAACTCCGGGCCGTTGACGATATCGCCGCGATAGCTCGGCAGCTCCTTGGCGTCCTTCTTCTCGGTCGGCGACGAGCGCGGCTTGGCGAATTGGCCGGCGATGCGGCCAACCTTGACCACCGGCGAGCCGCCGGCATAGGTCAGCACCACCGCCATCTGCAGGAAGACGCGGAAGAAATCGCGGATATTGTCGGCCCGGTGCTCGGCGAAGCTCTCGGCGCAGTCGCCACCCTGCAGCAGGAAGCCGTTGCCGGCCGCGACATCGGCCAGCGTCCGCTTCAAGGCGCGCGCCTCACCGGCAAAAACCAATGGCGGGAAGGTCGCCAGCCGCGACTCCACGTCGGCCAGCACCGAATTGTCGGGATATTCCGGCACCTGAACGATCGGCTTCGATCTCCAGCTGTCGATGGACCAGCTTCCCGACATATCGGTCTCCGATGTTCGTGCTTCGCCAAGCAACTTCAATTGGTCCCCGAGGGCAGGTTCTGGCGGGGACCCATTGCAGACCTGCTTCATACAGCCTGGCCGCTCCCCATACCAGCTTCCGCGTGGCGTTCCTCGTGCTTATGGTTGACCTCGCTCCCGCCACCTTCTTGCCCGAGCTTTGGCGACATGAGCCAAATAGAGCCATCCTTCACCTTCGGCATCGAGGAGGAATATCACCTCGTCGATCTGCAAAACGGCAACCTTGCGGTGCACTCACCAGCCCTGATGGCGGTGTTGGAGCGCGAGTTGGGTGGCCAGGTCGCGCCTGAGTTCATGCGCTCGCAGATCGAGGTCGCTACCGGCGTCTGTCGCACGTTCACCGAGGCCCGCGCCGACCTGGCGAGGCTGCGCGGAGCCGTCGCTCGCTTGGCCAAGTGCCACGGCCTGGCGCCGATCGCCTCGGCGACGCACCCGTTCGCCAGCCTCAGCTGCGCCACCCCGACCGACAAGGCGCGCTACCGCGTCATCGCCGCGGACCTGGCCGGCGCCAGCCGCCGCCTGGTGGTCTGCGGCATGCACGTCCACGTCGCCATCGAGGACAACGAGACGCGCATCGATTTGATGAACCAGGTGCGCTATTTCCTGCCGCACCTGCTGGCCTTGTCGACCTCGTCGCCGTTCTGGCAGGGGGAAAACACGGGCCTGAAGGGCTACCGGCTGGCCGCCTACAGCGTCATTCCGCGCACCGGCCTGCCCGGCCGCTTCGAGAGCTGGCACGAATACCAGCGCACGGTGGATGTGCTGGTGCAGGGTGGCGCCATCGAGGACGCCAGCCACATCTGGTGGGACATCCGCCCTTCCAGCCGCTTCCCGACATTGGAGCTGCGCGCGCCCGACGTCTGCACGCGCATCGAGGACGCGCTGTCGGTGGCGGCACTCTATGTCTGCCTCGTGCGGATGTTGTATCGGCTGCGCCGCGCCAACCAGCGCTGGCGCACCTACCCTGTATTCCTCCTGGAGGAGAACCGCTGGCGGGCGCAGCGCTATGGCGTTCAGGGCGCGCTGTTCGACTTCGGCAAAGGCACGCTGGTGTCCATGTGCGATCTGATCGAAGAGCTGATTGCTATCACCGCCGAGGACGCGGCGGCGCTCGGTTGCGAGCACGAGGTGGCACGGACCCGCGACATCGCCATCAACGGCACAAGCGCCGACCGCCAGCTGAACTGCTACGCCCAACACATTGCTGCTGGCGCCGAAACGGATGTGGCATTGCGCTCTGTCGTCGACCATTTGCGAGCCGAGACGGTAGCGGATTTGGGGGAACAGCGAGTAGCGAGTTGCGAATAGAGAGTAGGTCTCGGCGAGGACAACAGCACCGTTTCCAAGCTCGTCAAGGAGCGCGGTGGCTATGATCTGATGGCGGAGTTCAACTACAAACCGGTGAACACGTATCTGCCGCCGCGACCGCGGCGCGATGCCGCCACGGCGGCTGGCGCGCGCCCAGTAGCCGAAGCCATCGGGCCCGCCGGCGCCTCCTCGATCGAGAAATTCTTCGCCTGGGCCGACAAGGTCCTGTCACGTTGAGCAACGCGGCACGCTACTGGCTCGACATGCGCCACTGGCATTGGCGCCCCAAGCGCCGGCCAGCCGGAGCCGGCGCTGGTTGGGCGCCAGGGGTTGCAGCGCTGGAACGTGCTACGGCGCCTGCCCGCGGAGTCGGCTCTCGGCCACATCGCGCAGGCGGCGCAGGATCTCGGGATGACGGCGACCGAGCCGCTCCATGTCCTTGCGATCGAGGAGCAAACAGCGACAACGGCTGGCGGCGACGACCGCAAAGCGATGCGTCCGCTGCTCCAGCATGGCCATTTCGCCAATGACGTCGCCCTCGCCCAGCCGCACCTCGCCGTCATCGAGTTCGACGATGACTTCGCCGGTCGCGATACAGAAAATTGCCGTCGCCTCTTCGCCGCGCCGCATGATCAGATCGCCGGGCTCGAACGTGCGTGAGGTGAGCAGCGCCATGATCTCGGTCAACGCCGCCGCATCGAGACCGGCGAACAGCGGCACGCGCGCCACCAGCGCCCAGGTGACGATAAACTCGCGCCGCGTCACCTCGCGCGAGAAGCCGGTGGCGATGATGGCGATCGGCAAAGCGAAGACGCCGAGGCCGAGGATCATGATGATCCCAGCGAAGATCTTACCCGTTGCCGTGACCGGCACGGCATCGCCATAGCCGATGGTGGCGAGCGTCACCAGCGCCCACCACATGGCGTCGGGAATGGTGCCGAAAACCTTGGGCTGAATCTCCCGCTCGATCAGGTACATGCCGGTTGCCGCTATCAGCACCAGCGACAGCATGATCACCAGCGTGCCCAGCAACGGTCCGCGCTCCTCCCCCAGCACGCGACCGAGCGAATGCAGCGCGCTCGAATAGCGGGCGATCTTCAAGAAGCGGAATAATCGCAATACCCTGAGAACGGCATAATCACCGGGCAGAAGAAACGCCAGATAGCCCGGCGCAAACGCCAGCAGATCGATGAGTGACATCGGCCGCAGCGCATAGCGCAGACGCGCCCGCCAGGGCGGCATGTGCGACAAGATCGGCATCTCGACCGAGGCCCAGATGCGCAAGGCGTATTCGATGGTGAAGACGGCGATCGAGAACCCATCGAACAGCCGGAACCACCCGGCGTAGCGCTGGCCAATGGCCGGCACGGTCTCAATGGCGAAGGCGACGACGTTGAGGCAGATCAGCAGTACGAGGCAGACATTGACCGCGGCACTCAGCCGATCGCCGGCCATGCCGGCCTCGAGCACGTCGTACACCCGCCGGCGCCAGGACAGCACCTTGTGCGGCTCGCGCATCGCGATGCAATCCCTTCAGCCGCCAGCCAGAGCCTTCAGCCGAGCCTCGATTGCAAGCAGTGCCGCGGGTGCCTTGGCGCCATCGGGCCCGCCGGCCTGCGCCATGTCCGGCCGGCCACCGCCGCCCTTGCCGCCGAGCGCTTCGGCGCCGGCTTGAACGAGATCGACGGCGCTGACCGAGGCGACCAAATCCGCCGTGACGCCGACCGCCAGCCCGGCCTTGCCGTCCTCGGTCACGCCGACGATGGCGACTATGCCGCTGGCGACCTCCTTCTTGCCGTCGTCGACAAGACCACGCAAATCCTTGGGATTGAGACCTTGCACCGAGCGGGCCAGAAATTTGAACCGGCCGATCGTGCGAATCGCGGGCGCGGGTGCCGCACCATTCGTCCCGCCTGCACCGCCGAGCGCGACCTGTCGCTTGGCATCGCTGAGTTGTTTCTCCAGCGAACGACGTTCATCCATCAGCCCGCGAACCCGCTCGACGACATCGTCCGGCTTGGTGCGCAACAGCGCGGCGAGTTCGCGCA
Organism: uncultured Devosia sp.; assembly: GCA_964498125.1. Lineage (GTDB taxonomy): Bacteria > Pseudomonadota > Alphaproteobacteria > Rhizobiales > Hyphomicrobiaceae > CAMDBL01. The sequence goes on from CAZCGE010000051.1 coordinate 33,213, forward strand.
CGCGGGCGTCCTGCTCGGCGAGATAGGCGCGCGCGCCTATCGCCGTCAGCGCCTCGAGCCGGCGCACACCAGCAGCACTGCCGCTTTCCGCCACGATCTTGACCAGGCCAATATCTCCCGTCCGGCTCGCATGCGTGCCGCCGCACAGCTCGACCGACCAGGCCTTGTTCGGCGTACGCGGGGTCAGACCCTGCGGGTCTGACCCCATTGCGCCGGTCGATCCCGGGATCAGACCCGCAGGGTCTGACCCCGGCTCACGGCCCATCGACACGACGCGCACTTCCTCGCCATACTTTTCGCCGAACAACGCCATGGCGCCCGACTGCCTGGCGTCCTCGATCGCCATCAGCCGCGTCTCAATGGCTGTGTTTTGCAGAATGACGGCATTGGCGAGCCGCTCGATGGCGGCGATTTCATCGGCACTGACGGGCTTGGAATGCGAGAAGTCGAAGCGCAGGCGATCGGGCGAGACCAGCGAGCCCTTCTGCGCGACATGGGTGCCGAGCACCTGGCGCAGCGCCTCGTGCAGCAGGTGCGTGGCCGAATGATTGGCGCGCGTCGCATTGCGCTGCCCGGCGTCGACGATCAGCTCGACGGCCTCGTCCGGCTTGAAGCTGCCAGCCTCCACCTTGCCCAGATGCACGAGCAAGTCGCCGAGTTGCTTCTGGGTGTCGCTGACGCGGAATACCGCGCCATTGGCGCCGCGGATGACGCCGGCATCGCCGACCTGACCGCCCGATTCGCCATAGAATGGGCTCTGGTTGACGACGATCGCGCCGTCCTCGCCGGCGGCCAGGGATGTCGCCGCGGCGCCACTCTTGACGAGCGCCTTGACCACGCCCTCGGCTGCGTGCGTGTCATAGCCCAGAAATTCGGTGGCGCCGGCCTCCTCGCGCAACTCGAACCAGACGGTACCGGTCGCCGCGTCGCCCGAACCCTTCCAGGCACGACGGGCATCCACTTTCTGCTTGGCCATGGCGGCGTTGAACTGGTCGGTGTTGACGCCAATGTCGCGGGCACGCAGTGCATCCTGGGTCAGATCGAGCGGAAAGCCATAGGTGTCGTAAAGACGGAAGGCGACATCGCCGGCCAGCACGTCGCCGGAGCTGAGTTTGGACGAGGCCTCGGCCAACAGGCCCAGGCCCTTTTCCAGCGTCTTGCGGAACTTCGTCTCCTCGAGCTTGAGGGTCTCGGTGACAAGGGCCTGCGCGCGCACCAGATCGGGATAGGCGTCGCCCATCTGCCGCACGAGGGCGGGCACCAGCCGGTGCATCAACGGTTCCTCGGCGCCGATCAGATGTGCGTGCCGCATGGCCCGGCGCATGATGCGGCGCAATACGTAACCGCGGCCCTCGTTGGCGGGCAGCACGCCGTCGGCGATGAGAAAGCTGGTGGCGCGCAGATGATCGGCGATGACGCGATGCGAGGCCTTGTGCTCACCGCGCGCGTCGACACCGGTGGCATCGACAGAGGCGGCGATCAGCGCCTTGAACAGGTCCGTCTCATAGTTGTCGTGGGTGCCCTGCAAGACGGCGGAGATGCGCTCCAGGCCCATGCCGGTGTCGATCGACGGCTTGGGAAGCGGCACCCTGTCGATGTGTGCCGCAGACCCGTCTTCGGCAGGATGCGCGCGCTGCTCGAACTGCATGAATACGAGATTCCAGATCTCGATGAAGCGATCGCCATCGGCATCCTTGGAGCCGGGCGGGCCACCTGGAATCTTCGGTCCATGATCGAAGAATATTTCGGAACAGGGACCGCAGGGCCCGGTGTCGCCCATCTGCCAGAAGTTGTCCGAGGTGGCGATGCGCACGATCTTGTCGTCGCCAAAGCCCGTCAGTTTCTTCCAGATGCGGTGCGCGTCATCGTCCTCGGCATAAACCGTCACCATCAGCCGCTTGGCGTCGAGGCCGTACTCCTTGGTGATGAGGCGCCAGGCGTGCTCGATCGCCTGCTCCTTGAAATAGTCGCCGAAGGAGAAATTGCCGAGCATCTCGAAAAATGTGTGATGGCGGGCGGTATAGCCGACATTGTCGAGATCGTTATGCTTGCCGCCGGCGCGGACGCACTTCTGCGAGGTCACGGCGCGCTTGTAGGGGCGGCGCTCCTGGCCGGTGAAGACGTTCTTGAACTGCACCATGCCGGCATTGGTGAACATCAGCGTCGGATCGTTGCGCGGCACCAGCGGGCTGGAGGCGACCACCTCGTGGCCGTGCTTGCGGAAGAACTCGAGGAACTGCGTGCGGATTTCGGTGACGCCGGTCATGGATGCCCATCTTGGGGAAGCGTGGCGGGGAGGCCGTCCTGGAATGCCAGAGCGCTTGCCACTCGAATTGAATCTGGGGACAGCGCTCTAGTCCCTTGTTTGTCGCACTTTTTACGCCAAACCGGTACCCACTTTGGCGGAAAATGCTCGCATCGTTCAGTCCGGTGTTGTCCCGGCTGACACCCACATCATCGACTGCCGCCAGGCCGTCATGCAGGCCGGCCGGTGCGGCGATCGGTTTATTGGGCGCCGGGCGCAACCCGCACACGGCGCGTTTGTAGCCGGGCCCAACCTGCCTTGTCCAGGAAACGGCGCGCAGAAACGGCGCGCCGCAAACAGCACGGGCCGCGCCAGGTGTCACACCCAGCGCGGCCCGAACGCCCTTGCATCTTGCAGGTATGTCTCGACCGCGGCCCTCAGCGCTTGCCGCGGCCACTCTTGCGGCTCGTGCCCGAGTCCAACTCCTCGACCTCGCTCGCCTCCGGTCCAGCCTCGGCCTCTTCGGCCTCGCCCGGCTCCGGCGCCACGGCCAGCAATTTCTCGCCGATCAACCCCGCGTTCTCGCGGATCGCGGCCTCGATTGTTGCAGCGATTTCCGGGTGTTCCTTGAGAAACGCCTTGGCATTCTCACGCCCCTGTCCGATGCGCTGGCCGCGATAGGAGAACCAGGACCCCGCCCTCTCCACGACGCCGGCCTTGACGCCGAGGTCGACAATCTCGCCCGTCTTCGAGATGCCTTCGCCGTACATGATGTCGAACTCGACTTCCCTGAACGGCGGCGCCACCTTGTTCTTGACGACCTTGACGCGGGTCTGGTTGCCGACCGCCTCCTCGCGCTCCTTGATCTGGCCGATGCGGCGGATATCGAGGCGCACGGAGGCGTAGAATTTCAAAGCATTGCCGCCCGTCGTCGTCTCCGGATTGCCGAACATGATGCCGATCTTCATACGGATCTGGTTGATGAAGATGACCATCGTGCCGGACTTGGAGATCGACCCGGTCAACTTGCGCAGCGCCTGGCTCATCAGGCGCGCCTGCAAGCCCGGAAGGCTGTCGCCCATGTCACCCTCGAGCTCGGCCTTGGGCGTCAGCGCCGCCACCGAGTCGATGACCAGCACGTCGACGGCGCCCGATCTGACCAGCGTATCGGTGATCTCCAGCGCCTGCTCGCCGGTGTCGGGCTGTGAGATTAAAAGCTCGTCGACTTTGACCCCGAGCTTCCTTGCATAGATCGGATCAAGGGCGTGCTCGGCGTCGATGAAGCCGCAAACACCGCCCTTCTTCTGGGCCTCCGCAATGACGTGCAGCGCCAGCGTCGTCTTGCCCGAGGATTCTGGCCCGTAGATCTCGACGACACGGCCGCGCGGCAGCCCGCCGATGCCCAGTGCGATGTCGAGCCCGAGCGATCCGCTCGGGATGGACTCGACGTCGATCGAATGGTCGTTGGCGCCAAGGCGCATGATCGAGCCCTTGCCGAACGCCTTTTCGATCTGGGCCAGTGCGGCGTCCAGCGCCTTCTGCTTGTCCATACTTCCCCCTTCGATGACTCGAAGCTGCGGCTTGTCCATTGCGTTCACCTTATGGCATGGGTTGTGGGTCAGCAATTCACCGAGTCGGGTTGTACCTGATTTGTTCCAGGTTGTCACCCCCTTTTTGTTCTACTCATGCATTTGCCGCCATAGTGGGCACCGGTTTGGCGCGGAAAATGTGCAATACAAAGGACTGGAGCGCTTTCGCCGGGCCTGTGGACAGCCAAGGTCGATCAGAACTGCCGCGACGATCGCACTGTCGGGCGCACAGAGGCATTCCCGTGCGCTGACTGCCGCAAGGACGCCGCCAACTTGCACAGACGCATTCGACGATCCGCGACGCTGTTAACCATCCGCTCGGATGCCGGACGCCCCTGACGGCCGGCACTGCTGCATGCTGGGTCTTGGCTAGGTGGTTGAGCCAATGTCGTATATGCTGGTGCGCATCGCCGCCATGTGGACGGCTACGCGGAGACTTGGTTCTGCATCCCCGATGCGGCACTGCAATGTCCAAGCAACTGAACACCGAAGCCGCTGCAAGAGGACGGTTCACGCGGCCCCCACCAGGGGGCGGGGACCCCAGCGGTGCGAAACTGAAATCGCCGACGTTAAACCGCCGCTGACGCCGTCAGCCGGATTTGCGGCTGGTCGTCTGTTCACTGATCGCGACTGCGGTCCGATCAGCAGCGCGCGCCGACTGCAAGAGGGACGAAGCCGACGTCGAAGTTACAATGGAGTGCGCTGTGTCTGAGCATAAATACAAGGTGGGCCAGACTGTCACCTTCGCGCCTGGCCGGTCCAGCATGCAGGCCTGGTCGAGCCGCTACACGATCATCAAGCTGCTGCCGCCCGAGGGCGGCCAGAACCAGTATCGCATCAAGGGCGTTTCGGAGGTGTTCGAGCGCATGGCCAAGGAAACCGACCTGTCGCGCGACTGAAGCCAGCCGCCGGCGTCACGTCATGGGCCGGATCATTCGCCGATGCTCCTCGTCCTGATAATTGGCGCGGCGTTCGATGCGGGCGCCGTCGAGCGCATCCTCCTCGCCTTCCAGCAGGCCGCGGATATCCAGCGTCGAGCGCTGGCCGATATCGTTGAAATGGCTGCCGAGCCAGCGTTCGGCGCAGATGCTCCCAGCTTGGAAGAGCACGTCGAGAAACTCCTTCTCGGCATTGAGTTTCGAGGATGCCCCCAGCGGCAGCAATGTCGCTTCGTCAGCGATGCAGTGCACCAGGACACGGCGATAGCCGGTGCCCTGCATGCGGCCGGCGTCGATCAGGCGCGTGACAAAATCGACGGTCCTCAGCTCGTGCAGCAACGAGGCATTGAACGTGATCTCGTTGAGCCGATCGATGATGTCGCGAGCGCGGCGCGGCGTGCCAGGCCGGCGAATCGGATTGATCTGCACCAGCAGCACATCGTCGGAGATCGCGTCATCGAACAGCGGCCACAGCGCCGGATTGCCCATGAACCCGCCATCCCAGTAGGGCATGCCGTCGATGACGACAGCCTGCTGCATCAGCGGCAGGCAGGCCGACGCCAGCACATGGTCGACGGTCAATTCGTGACGGCGGAAGATCTTGGGCCGGCCTGTTTCCACGTTGGTCGCCGAGATGAAAACCTTGACCGCCTCGCAGGCCCGCACCCTGTCGAAGTCGACGAGCCGCGCGATCAGATCGCGCAGCGGATTGAAGTTGAGCGGATTGATCTCATAGGGACTGGCCAGCCGCGACAGGAGATCGAACCACATGTAAGCCGGTGAGGCATCGACGCTCCAGGAGCCATTGATGACCTCGAGCGGCGAGCGGCGCAGCGGGCTCATCGCGGCGGCTGCGACGCCCTCCCAGAACCGGCGCAGCACGCAACGCGCCTCCTCGCGCGAGCCGCTGGCGAGCCCATCGGCGAGGACGACCGCATTCATCGCCCCGGCCGACGCACCGGTCACCGCCTCGATGGCGATGCGGTCGTCGGCCAGCAGGCGGTCGACGACGCCCCACGTGAAAGCGCCATGCGAACCACCGCCTTGCAGGGCGAGGTTGATGCCTTTCACGGCCGCTGGTGCCGATCCCTTGGCCATGACCGTCGAACTCCGCCGCCGCCCTGCGTCTGCTGGTGTGCCGTCAGCCCTTGGCGAGGTGCCCGAACATGTGGCGGCGCGCCTCCTCGTCCATCTCGGTCTTGAAGGTGTGCTTCGTCTTCAGGGCCTCGGCGCGCGGCGCGGCCGGCCGGGCGTTGACCTCGTCGACGAAGCGCTTGAGGTTGGGGAACTTGGTCCAGGCGGTCTCGCCGACGACAAAGGGCACCAGCCGCGCCCAGCCCCACAGTGCCATGTCGACGATCGTATAGGTGTCGCCGAGCATGAATTTGCGGTTGGCGAGATGGGCATTGAGAATGCCGTAGTGGCGCTCGACCTCGAACTGGTAGCGGTCGATGGCGTAGGCGATCTTGTCCGGCGCATAGGCCTTGAAGTGCACCGCCTGGCCCGAGAACGGCCCGACGCCGGAGGCGACGAACATCAGCCAAGAGAGCATCTCGCCGCGCGCCTTGGGCGTGTTGGCCGGCATGAACTTGCCGGTCTTCTCGCCGAGGTAGAGCAAGATGGCATTGCTGTCGAACACGGTGGCGTCGCCGTCGACGATGACCGGCACCTTGGCGTTGGGATTGACGGCGAGAAAGGCCGGCGCATGCTGCTCGCCCTTGCGCGTGTCGACCGGAATCGCCTCGTAGGGCAGGCCCATTTCCTCGAGACAGAGCGCGACCTTCATCGGGTTGGGCGCGGTGCTGTAATAGAACTTCAACATGGCGATGACATCCTGATGGTGTTGCGGGGAACGTCGGCGTCACCTATAGCGCGCCCGCACGCCAACCGCCAACCCGTGTGATGCCGCACACCGTGATGGCGCCGTTTCCCGCTGCCTCGACTTCGGTTAGGCTGGCGAGCAGGCTCGATGCAACCGGGCCCCTGGGGAGCGCGTCATGCCAAACATCGTCCGTCGCACATTCTTGTCCATCGCCGGCGCCGCGGTGGCCGCGCCCGCCGTCATGCGTGTCGCGCGCGCGCAGACGCCACAGGTCACGCTCAAGCTGCATCACATGCTGCCAGCGCCAGCGCCGGGACATCGCGCGTTCCTCGCGCCATGGGCCGAGAAGGTGATGAAGGCGTCGCAAGGCCGCATCAAGATCGACATCTTTCCGTCCATGCAGCTCGGCGGCACGCCGCCGCAGCTCTACGATCAGGCCCGCGACGGCGTCGCCGATCTGGTCTGGACCGTGCAGGGCTACACGACCGGACGCTTCCTGCGGACCGAGGTGTTCGAGCTGCCGTTCGTCGCCTCGTCCCGCTCGATCGTCAATGCGCAGGCGCTGACCGAATTCGCTCAGACGCACCTGAAGGACGAATATCGCGACGTGCATCCGATCGCCATCTGGGCGCACGACCAGGGCGTCATCCACGCCAACCGGCCGGTGACCCGGCTCGAAGATCTGGCCGGCCTCAAGCTGCGCTTCCCGACGCGGCTCGCCGGGCAGGCGCTCAAGGCGCTCGGCGCGACCACGATCGGCATGCCGGTGCCGCAAGTGTCCGAGGCATTGGCGCAGCGCGTGATCGACGGCTGCGTCGTGCCGTGGGAGGTGGTTCCCGCGATCAAGGTGCACGAGCTGGTCCGGAACCACACCGAGATCCCGGGCACGCCGACGCTCTACGTCGCGACGTTCATTTTCGCCATGAACAAGACGAGCTACCAGGCCTTGCCCGCCGACCTGAAGACCATCATCGATGCGCACTCCGGCATGGAGGCCGCCAAGATGGCCGGCAACGCCTGGGACAGCTCGGGCCCACCGGTGCGCGAGATGGTGCGGACGCGTGGCAACACCATCATCACGCTGGCGCCCGAGGAGGTCACCCGCTGGCGCGCCGCCACCAGGCCGGTGGTCGATGCCTGGCTGGCCGAAGCCAAAGCCAAGGGGATCGACGGCGAGCGGCTGCTGGCCGATGCCCGCGCCCTGATCGCCAAATACGAGAAGGCTGGCTGAGCACGGCCACGGCGGAAGCGGCTCGGGTGATTCAATCCATCCCTCCCTCCCTCGCTCCCTCCGCCTTCCCGGAAGCCGCGCAGCGTGATGCTCTCGCCACATCCCCAAAGGCCGATGGCGCGGCTATCCGGGATCTTCACCGTTCTGAAGCGGGTGAAGATCCCGGCTCTCCGCCACGCCGTCAACGGCGCGGCGGAGAGCCGGGAAAGCGAGCGGAGAGGGAGAATTGCCCTGCTTCGCAGCTCTATTCAAAATGCTCGAGCTTGACCATCGGATGCCGCGGCCGATATGGTCCGCCACCGTTGCGGGCGGACATGATCGTCGTCGGCGGTTGCGTCGGCTTGACCCCAACCGGAAGGGGATCGATCTCTTGCATCGATGCGCGCAACACTGAAATTCCACCTACCAGGTTCATTGTGGAGTGCCGAGCACGCCTTTGCGAATGGCAACGGAAGATCGATCTCCATGAACCGGAGACAGCCAATGAACCGTTCACCGCTCCGGATGACGATTGCGGGACTGGCCGCAGCAGCCATCTTAGCGCCTTCGGCGGCATCGGCGGATCGGCTGGTGGTGGTCACCAGCACGCGGATGTCGCCCCCCGGCGGGCCGCCCGTTACGATCAAGACCCTGGTGCTGGCGCCGCAATTCAAGCCCGTGTTTATCATACCTGTGGTGCCCAGGGCAGTTCTCATATTGCTGCCCGGCGGCGGCTGGCTCGACATCGACGCCGCCAACCCCGCGAATGCCGTGCCACGACGGCTCGCCGGCAACTTCGTGGTGCGGACACGCGAAGGTTTGGCGGGCCAGGCGTTCTTGACAGTGCTGGTGGACGCGCCTTCCGACCGGCAAAACGCCACCGGCATGACCGGCGGCTTCCGCACCAGCGATGATCATGCCAGAGACCTGACCGCAATCATCACCTACTTCAAGCCCAGGTTCGTCGCCGGCAAGGTCAGGATTGGCGGCGTAATCTACGGAGCTGACGCCATAAACAGCCCGGTCGTCGTAATCGGTTCCAGCTCGGGGGCAACCTCCGCTGTCCTTGCGGCCCAAAGACCATTGCCGCAACCTCCCTTGGTGTTTCCCGGCGGCAATCGAAAAGTGAACGGCGTCGTTCTTGCCGCTTCCGTCACGACCGGAACTACAAACATCAACAGCTTGGCACTCACTGCGATCAATCAGCCGGTGCTGTTCGTCCACCATGTCAATGACGGCTGCATCTACTCGAAGTATAGGAACGCCACTGATGCCGCCTACACAATGATGAAGGCATCGGTAAGAGTGAGCTTCGCGGAAATCACCGGTACTCCGGTCGGGCCCGTGGATCCTGCGGACCCCGACCCGGCGATCAACCCTGATCCGTGCGGGGGGCCGGGCACCATGGGCTACCTGCTCCATGGGTTCAACGGGGCGGGGGCTGCCGCCCTCGACGCGATCCAAAGCTGGATCAGCGCCACGCTGAAGCGCTGAGCGGAGCAACGCTGGTCACGCCGGGGCCTCGACGGCCGCACAATGGCCCACAGCGTAACTCTGCGCCGAAGGGCTGTTCGTGCGGAGGTGGTGCGCGCCGACCTCGCGACATCCGTTGGCGATGCGCCGGCAATCTGCTTATTGTCGGCGGGATGCTGTCCGCGGGGCGGCACGTCCCACGATCGCGCCCCGCCTTCCGTCGAGCAAGGGGATGCCATGACCCTTCGCATGAAGCCGCCGTTCCGCGCCGACATGGTCGGTTCGCTCTTGCGCACCCAGCCGCTCAAGGCCGCGCGCGAGCAGCATGCCAGCGGCGCGCTCGGCGCCGATGCGCTGCGTGCCATCGAGGATGCGGAGATCGGCAGAATCGTCGCCAGGCAGGAGGCGATCGGGCTGCAGGCCGTGACCGACGGCGAGTTCCGCCGCGCCTGGTGGCATTTCGATTTTCTGTGGAATATTCAGGGCGTGCAACGTGTCGAGGTGGCGCAGGGCATCCAGTTCGCCGGCGTCGCCACCAAGGCGGAAGCCCCGCGCGTGACCGGCAAGGTCGCGTTCGCCCTGAACCACCCGATGCTGGAGCATTTCCGTTTCCTCAGCCAGAGCACCACGCGCGTCGCCAAGATGACGATCCCGGGGCCGAGCATGCTGCACTACCGCGGCGGCCGGGCGATGGTCGATGCCGGCGTCTACCCCGACATGGGCGCGTTTTTCGCCGACCTTGGCGACGCCTATGCCGTGGCCGTGCGCGCCTTTTATGATGCCGGCTGCCGCTACCTGCAGCTCGACGACATCAGCTTCGCCTATCTGTGCGACCCCCAGCAGCGCGAGATGCTGCGGGCGCGCGGCGACGACCCGGATCAGCAGCCCCAGGTCTACGCCGAACTGTTGCGGCGGGCCTTGCGTGATCGCCCGCGCGACATGGCGATCACCATGCACCTGTGCCGGGGCAACTTCCGCTCCACCTTCGTGGCCTCCGGCGGCTACGAGCCGGTCGCCGATCTGCTGTTCAACGGCACCGACGTCGACGGCTTCTTCATGGAATGGGACAGCGAGCGCGCCGGTGGCTTCGAGCCGCTGCGATTCCTGCCCAAGGGCAAGAGCGTGGTGCTCGGTCTGGTCACCACCAAGACCGGCACGCTGGAGAACAAGGATGATCTCAAGCGCCGCATCGCCGAGGCCGCGCGCTACGCGCCGCTCGACCAGCTCTGTCTGTCGCCGCAGTGCGGCTTCGCCTCGACCGAGGAGGGTAACGTGCTGGCCGAGGAGGAGCAGTGGAAGAAGCTCGAGCTGGTGGTGGAGGTGGCGCGGGAGGTGTGGGGGTAGGTCTGTCAGCCTGATCGCGCGGCGTGGGCCGGCGTCCGGATCAGGAAGCACAGCGGGATCGCCAGCGCGGACAGGCAGACGTACATCATCCAGGCATTGGTGTAGCCGATCATGATCGCCTGCCGGTCGATCTCGCGGGCGATGCGCGCCAGACCCGGCAGCGTCTCCATGGTGAAGCCACCCATCGACGCGGGCATGTCGAGGACGCGATTATAGGGCGTGATGAGCTCGGTCATGCGCGAATAGTTGGCGCCGGTGGCGCGCATGATCTCGGCCACCGACACCGAGATGAAAAAGCTCGAGCCGAAGGTCCTGAGCAGGTGGAACAGCGACATTCCCGCCGCCCGGCGCTCCACTGGCAGCGTCGAGAATGTGATCAGTGACATCGGCGCCCAGAACAGGCCGATGCAGACGCCCTGCAGCATGGAATTGAGCGCCAGCTCGTAAGGCGAGATATCGAGATTGAAGCTCAACAGCCAGACGCCGCACGCCGTCTGCAGGCAGGCGCCGATCAGCAGCAGCAGCCGCTGATCGACGCGCTGCGCCATCATCGAGATGAAAAATCCCGCCATGGCGCCGACGCCGCGCCAGGCGATCATTTCGCCGATGGCGGCATCGGGGTAGCCTGCCTGCTGCTGCAACAGCGACGGCAACAGCACGAGCGGCGCGAACGACAGTGCCCCGAACAGGAAAACCATGCAGGCGCCGATCACGAAATTGCGGTCATTGAGCAAGCGGAAATCGAGAAACGACTGCCTCGCCGTCAGCGTATGCGCCACGTACATGTAGAGGGCGACCACCGCCAGGAAGGTGGCAATCGCGATCTCGGTGGATTGGAACCAGTCGAGCCTCTGGCCGCGCGAGAACACCAGCTGCGCCCCGGCTACCGACAGCGACAGCGTCAGAAAACCGGTCCAGTCGAGCACGACCCTGCCCTTGACGTGGTCCTTGGGCAGCAGGACACGAATGCCGATGACGGCGGCGGCGACGATCGGCATCAGCATCCAGAACGCCCAGCGCCAACCATAGTGCTCCGCCACCCAGCCCGCCAGCATCGGCCCCAGCACCGGCCCGACCATATTGGCCATGCCGAAAATGGACTGCACCGTCGGCATGTCGCGCTGCGGAAAGCTGTTGAGCAGCAGGGTCTGGCCGATCGGCACCAGCGGTGCGCCGGCCGCGCCCTGCACGATGCGCCACAGGATCATTTCCTCTAAGGATGTAGCCGCACCACACATCATCGTGGCCATGCCGAACAGCGTGACGCAGGCCAGCAGCGCATTGCGGCTGCCGAGCCGGGCCGCCAGCCAGCCGGACGGCGGTGTCGCCACGGCGCTGGCGACGATGTTGAACGTCATGGTCCAGGACACTTCGTCCTGAGTGGCCAGCAGTGCGCCCTGCAGCTGCGGCAGCAGGGTCGAGGAGATGATAATCGTCGAGGAATACAAGGTGTTGGTGATGACGACGGTGCACAGCAACAGCCAGCGCTGCGCCGCCGGCATCCGTGCATTGTCCTCATTAAGCATCTTTGACCCGCTGTTAGGCTTGTGATGGTAGCCTAGATGATTATAACTCAGGTTATCATTTTCTAGCGAGGCCCGCTGTGCCGTCCAACGACGAGCGATTTATCGGCTATCTGATCACGGACGTGTCGCGACTCTTGCGCACGGTGTTCGATCGGCGCGTGCGCCACCTCGGCCTGACGCGGGCGCAATGGCTGGCCCTGACGCGCCTGCACCGCCGGCCCGGCGCCAGCCAGTCCGACGTCGCCGAGATGCTGGAGATCGAGAAGGCTTCGGCCGGCCGGCTGATCGACCGGCTGGAAGCCAATGGCTGGGTCGAGCGGCGCGCCGATGCCAAGGACCGGCGCATCAACTGCGTCTATCTGAGCCGGCATGCCGAGCGTGTGCTGCAGTCGTTGTGGCCCATAGCCGAGGCCACCAACAACGATGCCATGGGCAACCTCACCGACAAGGAACGCCACGTGCTGACCGATCTCCTGCGCCGCATGAAAGGCCAACTGCAGGAGATGGCCGGCCCGCCTGTCGAACAGGCGATCGTGACCCAGAGCCGCGAGTTGGTGCCATGATGCTGCGACGTTTCGGTCTTGGCCGTGAGCTGTTGCGGCCGTTTCTGCTCATCGGACTGCCGGGTCTGGCCGTCATCGCTGGCTTGCTGATCTGGCTGATGGGCGGGCGATACGTCTCCACGGAGAACGCCTACGTCAAGGCCGACATTACCCAGATCTCGACCGAGGTCGCCGGCCGTATCAGCGAGATCCACGTCAAGGACCACGCCGTCGTCAAGGCCGGCGAGCTGCTGTTGCGCATCGACCCCGAACCCTACCGCATGTCACTGGCCAAAGCCGAAGCCGAGCTGGATTCCGCACGCGCCCAGATGGCGACTCTGGTCGCCACCTGGAAGGAAGCCCAAAGCGAGGTCATCGAGGCCGAAAGCAAGGCCGTCTACTGGCAGGCGCAGGTGACGCGGCAGCGCCAGCTGTCCGAGCGCGGCATCGTTGCCTCCAGCAAGTTCGAGGAAGTGGAAAGCAATGCGGTTGCTGCCCGCGACCGCGTCAGCGTGATGCGCGAGAAAGTGCTGCGCACGCTGGCTCAGCTCGGCAACAAGCCGGATCGGCCGATCGATGAATTCGCCCTGGTGCGCCAGAAAATCGCCGAACGCGACCGCGCCCAGCTGGAGCTGCAGCGCACCGCGATTCATGCCCCCGTCGGCGGCGCCGCGGTCAACGTCAAGGTGCAGCCCGGCGAGCAGCTGCGAGCCGCCACGACGCTCTTCGCCATCGTCGCCGACACGCGGCACTGGGTCGAGGCGAACTTCAAGGAAACCGACCTCACCCATGTCCGGCCAGGCTTGAAGGCCACGGTGTCATTGGATATCTACCCGGATATCGAGTGGGAGGCCGAGGTCGAGAGTATCAGCCCGGCCACGGGCGCCGAGTTCGCAATCCTGCCGCCGCAGAACGCCACCGGCAACTGGGTCAAGGTGGTGCAGCGCCTGCCGGTCAAGTTGCGCCTGAAGGCACGCCCGGGCGAACCGCCATTGCGCGCCGGCATGACCGCCACCGTGCGCATCGACACCGCGCGCCAGCGGCGCATTTCATACTGGTTCGGCGCGTCCACCACGGCAACCCTTGCCACCACGCGGTAGACCCGGCAACGTCCCCTGCTGGCATAGCCCATCCTGCCGCCGCAATCAGTGCAAGGCCGCGACGATGGCAGGTTTCACCTTGCTCGCCCGGATGCTGATCAGATTGATGCCGGCATGATCCGGCGTCAGCGAGATGCGGCTGGTTCCGGCACGCAGCGGCGAGGGATGTGCGTCCGTCAACGACAGCATGATCGTCAGTGCGATCAGACCGCTGACGCCGATACGGGTGAAGATTGCCAGCATCGTGGTTGCTCCCGTGGGTGTCCTGGTCGCGACGATGTCGAGACTGTCCATGGTGCAGTCTCTGGCGCTCGTCTCGGTGGAGGTAGGGTCGGCAGGCTCTCTACGCGACCAGTATTAGAGGATCGGCATCACGACCTGAAATATCGATAGGCTCGCAATTCGATAGCCTGCCTGCATGGCGGTCGGCCGCGCCAAACCCGCGGAGTGGGGGCTGAGATGCCACTGTCCTACGGTTAGGCGCTCCGCAAAGCCGCCAGAATGTCGGCTGGCTCCATGCGCCGACGGAAATCGGGCTCGACAAGGCGGGCAATGACCCGCCCATCGCGGCCGACAACGAACAGCGCCGGAATGGGCAGGAATTGGCCCGAATTAGCCTGGAACCACGCCAGATCGATTCCGCGGGCGCGATACAGCGCATTCAGAGCGTCATCAACCAGAACAAGCAGGTCGAGCGACAGCGCGTAGCCATAATCCATGTCACTCAGCACGCTGAACGGCAGTTTGCGCTCCGCGATCATGCGTCTGGCTTGCGCCTGGCCTTCCGGAACGATCGAGACGGTCGCGGCCCCCAGCCGAACCACCTCGTCATTGATGGCGGCCAGTGCCGACAGCTGCAGGCGGCAGAAGGGGCACCAGTGGCCGCGATTGAAACTGACGACAAGCGGGCCTTGCCTCGTCAGGTGCTCCAGGGTGACGAGCCGGCCTTCCTGGTCGGGCAACACGAAGGGGGGCATCGGCTCGCCGACGCACGGGCCCGTGCCGTCTTGCGCGATGACGGCCAGGCGCGCCAGCATACGATCATAAGCTTCGGCGATCTCTGGAACGATCGGACGGGAGAGCTGGACGTAAGTGGCAAGACGCGCGTTCAGCGGTGCATCGAGCGCGGCGGCCTGGGCATAGGCTTCCGCCGTCGTCGTTGGCGAAGATTTGGCTGGCGTTGTGTCGGACACGTCCCCTGCTCCAGCACAATTGCGGCGTCATGGCTTCATTTCGAACCCGACTTATACCGTTTACCGCGCCGCAACGGGGCTATTAAACACAGAGCCAAGACCTATCATCGCTCAACCACGCCATGCCGCCACGAGCGCCGGATCGAGCGCTTCGGCGTCCCGCGCGACGATCTGGGCCAAGGCCGCGCGCATGGCGCCCCGATTGATCTCCCCGGCCGCCACCACTGTCACGCCGTCGGCGACGAGTTGCGCGATGCATGCCCCATCCTCATCGGCCGCGAATCGACGCTGCGCCATGGTCGCCTCCCGCACCCCCACATCGACAGCCGCGCGCACGGGAGCGGACCAGCCCTCATAAACCTTGCGGTTGGCGAGCAGCAGCACGATGCCGTGGAAGTGCCCGGTCAGGCTGACAAAACGATGGGTCTTGTGCAGCGCGAAATTGATGACGTTGGTCAGCGAGTTGGTCTGCGCGTCGACGGTGCCGTCGGCAACCGCCGCCGCCAGCCCCTTGACGTCGATGTGCAAGGGTTTGAAGCCGAGGCCGGCAAAGATGCGCTGATGCACGGCGCTGTCCATGGTGCGCAGCTTCTGGCCCGCGCAGTCGGCCGGACGGCGGATCGGGCCAACGCGGCTGGTCAGATGCGCGAAGCCGTTGTCCCAATAGCCAAGCAGCTTGAATTCGGTCTTGGCGGCGACCTCGCCGGCGATGCGCACGCCCAGCGGCCCGTCGAGCTTTTCCCAGACGCGCTCGCGCGAGGTGACCTCGAACGGCAGGTCGAACAGCCCCAGCGCCGGCACGCGCTCGGCAAGGTAGCTCGCCGCGAAATAGCACATGTCGAGTTCGCCGCCGGCGGTCATCGGCAACAGATCCGACGCCTGCCGCCCTTGGCTCGTGACAGCAGGCTCAAAGGTGAATGCCACCTCGGATCCAAGCTGCCGCTCGAGCGCGGCGCCCAGCAGGCGCACGGCGCGCGTGTGCACCGAGCGCTCGGGCTGGTAGCCGCCGAACCGGATTGTGGTGCTCATGTGCCGGCCTTTCCAGGTGCCTTTGTCGCCAGCAGGCTATCCATCTCGAGATAGAGCCGCGTGAAATCCGTGTTCGCCATGCCCCGGCGCATGGCCTCGTCGAGCAGTTGCGAGGTCATGGCGCCGAACGGCGCGGGCTGGCCCATGTCCGCTGCCATTTTCGCGGCGAGCCCCAGGTCCTTGGCCAAGTTCGACACCACCGAGCGGCCGTTCCATTTGCCCGACAGGATATGCGAGGGGAAGCGATGCTCGGTGATGACGCTGCGGGCAAAGCCACTGTTCAAGACCTCGATCGCCTGTTCCAGCTTGATGCCGGCCTTCTCGGCCACCCGGCAACCTTCGCTGGTGGCGAAGAACACCGTATGCAGGATCATGTTGTGGATCAGCTTCATGGTGTGGCCGGAGCCGACATCGCCCAACAGGAACTGCTTGGGCGA
This sequence comes from uncultured Devosia sp., assembly GCA_964498125.1. Lineage (GTDB taxonomy): Bacteria > Pseudomonadota > Alphaproteobacteria > Rhizobiales > Hyphomicrobiaceae > CAMDBL01. The sequence continues at coordinate 49,661 of CAZCGE010000051.1, forward strand.
GAACGGCGCCAGCACGGGCTTGGCCCGCTCCAGCGCTTCGACGGGGCCGCCGCACATCAAGGTCAGCTTGCCCGCATCCGCGCCGGTGGCCCCGCCGGTCATGGCCGCATCCATGTAGATGCGGCCGCGCGCGGCGGCGATCTTGGCGAGTCGGCGCGATTCGTCGGGGTGCGAGGTGGTGAGGTCCATGAGGATTTGGCCAGGCTTGTCGATCGACAGGATGCCGTCGGGCCCGCTCATCAGGCTTTCGATCTCCTTCGTGCTCGGCACCACGAACAAGATGATATCGGCAACCCCTGCGAGCTTTTTCGGCTGCAGCAGTGGCACACCTTCGGGCGCCCGGCTGGCGGCGTCCAGCGCGCTATCCCAGACGGCTGCGAGATGCTGCGACTTGGCGGCGATGTTGCGGGCAATGCCACCGCCCATCTGGCCAAGACCGATGACGGCGACAGTCGGCGAAGCGGCGGTGGGCACGTGTCACTCCGTGGGGTGCTGCGGCTTGGACCACGGCGGTCAAGCCATATTCTTTGGCTCCTCAGTGCAATGTCGGCGGCTTGAAAAAGCTGCTGCGGTCGCCCGAGCGGATGCTGACCGACAGCGCCTGACCCTTGCGCATGATGCGCATTGGCACGTCGACGCCGGCAGCACCCAACGACCAGACGCGTCGATAGAAGCTGGCGAGCGTCGCCACCTCGATCCCCGCCACGTCGATGACGACATCGCCGCCGCGCAGATCGGCCGCCTTGGCCGGGCCGCGGCTCGATAGCCCCGCAACCACGAGGCGATTGCCGACCTGAGTGACATAGAGTCCCAACCACGGCCGCACCGGCCGGTTGGCGCGCCCGCGCCGCACCAGATCGTCGAAGATCGGCTTCAGCAGATCGGTCGGCACGATCATGTTGAGATTGTCGCCCTGGCCGTCGGACCGGGTGTACTGCAACTGCAACGAGCCGATACCGATCAGCTTGCCGGTCGGATCAATCAGGCCCGCGCCACCCCAGTTGGGATGCGCGGGCGCGGTGAAGATCGCCTGGTCGAGCAGGTATTCCCAATAGCCAGCGAACTCCTGCTTGGCGATGATGCGGGCCGCGACCGACGACGCCCGTCCGCCCGCGCCGCCAATCACCACATCCAGACCCGTTCCAGCCGCAGCCGAGTCGCCGAGCTCCAGATAGGGAAAATCGCTGCGCGCCAAGGCCTGCACCAGCCCAAAGCCGGTCTCGTGATCGTAGCCGAGCAGATGCCCCGGCAGCGCCCGGCCATCGGCCAGATGGATCCAGATCGTCTCGGCTTCCAGCACCAGATAACCGATGGTCAGCACCAGGCCGTCCTTGCGGATCAGCACGCCGTTGCCGGCACGCTCGGTTCCCAGCGTCTCGGCGGTGAACGCGTCGCTCGGGACCGTCACCTTGATGCCGACCACCGCGGAGAGTGCGGTATCGAGATCGAAATCGTAATCTTGTGGCTTCGGCTGCACGGAACCTTCAACCTCTCGATGGCGTTGCCGCCCAACGTGTTCGCAGGCCAAGGTGGCCAGAGAGAGCCCAGGCCGGCAATGAACCCAAGCCTCGAGACCACCCCCTGCCCGCATTCCGCCCGCGAACGGCAGCGGTGCAAGTCTAGTTCAGCTCCGGCACCGGCGCTACGCTCGATCTGCAGGTTCCTACACCTTTGCCGTTGGTGTGGCCATGGCGCCCAGGGGCATGCCGGGCCCAGGCACAACGCATGCAGCCGCAGTTTGACATCGCGTTCGTGCCGATCCGGCGTTAGGATTTGGCCGCGCACACACAGGAGGTATGTCATGACACGACTGTCGACGTTGGCACTTGCCGCGGCCGCGGCAGTGATGCTGGCCTGGCCGGCGGCGGCGCAGGACTATCCCACGCGATCGGTGCGCATCGTCGTGCCATTCGCGGCTGGCGGGCCGGCGGACTTGTTTGCGCGCGTACTGGCGCAGCATCTGTCAGACGCGCTGAAACAGTCGTTCGTGGTCGAGGATCGGCCCGGCGCCGGCTCGGTCATCGGCACCGGCGAAGTGGCGAAAGCACCAGCCGATGGCTACACGCTGCTGATGATGTCGAATACGCACACGACGAACGAGTCGCTGCTGCCCAACAAGCCCTATCAGCTGATGCGCGATTTCGCGCCTGTGGCCGGCGTCAATTCCTCCGATCTGGTGCTGGTGGTGCACCCCTCGGTGCCGGCCAAGACGCTGCGGGAGTTCATTGCGCTGGCGAAGTCCGAGCCAGGCAAGCTCAACTACGCGTCATCTGGGCCGGGCACGCCCTATCACATGGCCGGCGAGCTGTTCAAATCGATGAGCGGCACGAACATCGTGCACGTACCCTACAAGGGCAGCTCGGGCGCGCGCAACGACATCGTCGGCGGTCACGTGCAAATGATGTTCGATGCCGTCACGACCATGGCGACGATGGCCAAGGCCGGCCAGGTGCGCGCACTCGCCACCAGCGGCAAGGCGCGCACGGCGGTGCTGCCCGACGTGCCGACCGTGGCCGAGGCCGGCGTGCCCGGCTACGAGTCCACCATCTGGCTCGGCGTGATGGCGCCGGCGGGCACGCCCAAGCCGGTGATCGACAAGCTCAATGCCGAGATCAACAAAATCCTGGCGCGCGACGACATCAGGAAGACCTGGGGCGAGCAGGGTGCCGAGACCATGCTCCTGTCGCCAGCCGCGTTCGACAGCCACCTCAAGGCCGACATCGAGAAATGGGCCAAGGTGGTGAAGGACGCCAATATCAAGGTGCAGTGAGCGTATTGCACTTGAAATAAGTCACCCATTGGGGCATATAATTGTGGCGATGCGCTGGACGCGTGCCGACTTCGGGGCCAGTGAGATCGCGATAGTGGAGGCGGAGCATCCGGTGCTCGCCTGCACGATCCTGACGCCAGCCGGTGTCGTGTCGATCATGGCGGAGGCCAGCGAGAGCGAGGATGGTGCCACGCTCCTGTTGCGCAAGGCGCACATCGAGGGACCCGGCGCAAATATCCTCGGTGTCGCCAACGTGAGAGTGCTGGCCGAGGTGGTGATGAAGAGGATGGGATATGACGTCGTCGAGATTGAGGGAGCGCCTCGCACGACTGGGGCCAATCCGGGACATCGACCGCGTTACCGGTTCGCCCGCCGTCGCGCATCTGAGCTGTGACGACCGTGCCGCCGTGAAGGCGGTGTCGGCGACCCGGGAGCTGGCACGCCGCGGGCTTTCGTTGCTGCGCGCCAAGCGGACGGTCGAGGCCGTGCTGGAGCTCGGCTTTACCGCCATCCGGCTGCCGGCGGTCGAGGACCGCGAGACGCTGGCGAAGTCGCTGCGCAATGCCGGCATCAGTGTCGGCTTTGTTGTCGACGACCTGGTCGACGTGCGCGGCCTGCGCGAGCGCCTCGACCTGACGCGGGAGCAGTTCGCCTGGCGCTTCAACCTGTCGATCGACACCGTCGAGAAGTGGGAAAGCGGCGAGCGTGAGCCCGATCGCGCCGCCAACAACTACCTCCGCGTCATCGCCGCCGACCCGGAGTTGGCGATCAAGGCCCTGGCCGGGGTGGAGTAGCCATCGTCGGATAGACACTCGCCTGCGCGAGGGCAAGCTCCGGAGACCCGACATGTGCCCGCGCCGAGAATTGTCGGCCGTGGTCCAGCGTCGACCCAAGCTCGGCCGACAGTCAAGAGATGGTCACGCCGCTGTCGACGGAGAGGATCTGTCCGGTCGTGATGGCCGACTCGTCGGAGACGAGGTAGACGGCCATGTCGGCGACATGGATGGGCAGGCCCAACCCGAGCAGGTGGGAGTCGGCCAGCTGCTTCAGGCTGGGATTGATGTCGATCAGTCGCTTGACGCGATCCGTCAGTGTCGCCGACGGCGCGATGGCGTTCACCCGGATCTTGTGCTTGGCGTAGTCGACCGCCATGGCGCGCGTCAGCGAGGCGACGCCGCCTTTGGCCGCGCCGTAGCAGGCACGGCCAGGGATCGCCATCAGGGCGAGGTTCGAGGACATGTTGATGACCGAGCCGCCGCCGCGCGCGATGATGTGGGGCAGACCGACCTTCGAACACAGGAAAGTGCCGAACAGGTCGAGCTTGATGACGCGCCAGAACTCTTCCTCCGACGCCTCGGTCACGGCGCCATCCTGCGGCGTCGACCCGCCGGCGTTGTTGTGCAGGATGTCGAGGCCGCCGAAGCGGCGCACGGTCTCCGCGAATGCCGCGGTAACGCTGGTCTTGTCGGTTACGTCGCAATGAATGAAGTGTGTATCGCCGCCCGCGTTGCCGGCCTTGTCGCGCGCGGAGGCGGCGGCGGCTTCGCCGAACTCCCGATTGATCTCGGCGATCGCGACTTTGGCGCCTTCCTCGACAAAGCGCTCCGCCGTCGCGCGGCCGATGCCGCCGCCGGCGCCTGTAATAAAGGCGACTTTTCCTTGCAGTCTCGGGCCGGGCATGGCGCTGCTCCTGGATGGTCGGCTTTTGGGTCCGCAAGTGTTTAGCAGACATCTCGAGGCGAAAGAACCCGGCGGGAGGGCTGTGGCGGCATGCGGGCTCGGGCATTGACGTTGACTGGGGCTTTCCCTTATCTCCCGCCTCGACCCACGCTCCGACACCTGAGGCATTTCGAATGGCACCACAACCGCCCGCCGCCCCCGATGGCATTTGGCACTGGGAGGACATCAATCCCGGTGACGTGTTCGAACTGGGCAAATCCGTCATGACCAGGGACGAATTGCTGGCGTTCGGGCGCACCTTTGATCCGCAGCCGCATCACGTTGACGAAGCGGCGGCGCAGGCCTCCATGTTCGGCCAGTTGTTCGCCTCGGGCTGGCACTCCTGCTGCCTGCTGATGCGGCAGATGTGCGACGGCCTGCTCAACAAGTCGACGAGCCTCGGCGCCGGCGGCATCGAGGACGTGAGGTTCATGAAGCCGGTGTTCATCGGTGACGAATTGATGGGCAAGGCGACCTGCAAGGGCAAGCGGGCGCTGAATTCCAAGCCCGACGTCGGCACCATCCACTTGCTGATGGAGCTTGCCAACCAGCGCGGCGAAGCGGTGCTCGCCTGGGAATGCCACCAGTTCATGCGCCGTCGTCATCCCGGAGCGCCGACATGAGCAACTATTTCGAGGATGTACCGGTCGGCGTCACGGTCGAGCTCGGCCAGACCGTGTTCCATCGCGAGGACATTCTGGCGTTTGCCGGCAAGTTCGATCCGCAGCCCTTCCACCTCGACGAGGAGGCGGCGAAAAAATCGCTGTTCGGCGGGCTGTGCGCCTCGGGCTGGCACACGGCGGCGATGTGGCTGCGCCACAACATCGACCACCGCAATCGCATCAACAGCCAGATCGTCTATCGTGGCGGCAAGCTGGCGAAATGGGGCCCCTCCCCCGGCTTCGAGAAGATCCGCTGGCTGAAGCCCGTGTTCGTCGGCGACACCATCCGCTACACCCAGCGCGTGCGCGACAAGATCGAAAGCAAGTCGCGCCCGACGCTCGGTTTGGTGGTGGCCGACAACGAGGGCTACAACCAGCACGGCGAGCTGGTATTCTCCGTCGTCAGCAAAATCTTCGTGGAACGGCGGAACCCAGGGCTCGCGGCGTAGGTAGGAGTGAGCGGAGGATGGCGGTCAGGCCGTCCGCGGCGAGGTCCGACACACTGCTCACACCAGCCCCACCGCCCGTGCCGCCAACGCCAATCCGCCGCACACCAGCAGCGTCTCGATGATATTGCGGTGCAGACGGAACGTCAAAACGATCGCCATGGCCGACAGCGCCACCGCCAGCCAGTTGAGCGCCGTCAGGTCGGGCAGATAGACCTTCAGCGGCCCGAACCAGCGCTCCTTGGCCGAGGGCGACAGCACGTCGATGGCGAAGGTCACGGTCAGGTTGAGGATGACGCCAACCACGGCCGCCGTCACGGCCGCCAGGGCCGCCTTAAGGCGTGGTTCCGAATGCAGTCTTTCGATGTAGGGCGCGCCGACGAAGATCCACAGGAAGCACGGCGCGAATGTCGCCCAGGTGGTGGTGGCGGCGCCGAGCGCGCCCATCAGCCAGGGATCACCGCCGCCGAGCCGCATGGCGCCGAGAAAGCCGACAAATTGCGTCACCAAGATCAGCGGCCCCGGCGTCGTCTCGGCAAGGCCCAGCGCGTCGACCATCTCCAGCTTGTCGACCCAGCCGTAGTCTCGCGGCACCGCCTCGCGCATGTAGGCGAGCACCGCGTAGGCGCCGCCAAAGGTCACCATGGCGAGTTTGGAGAAGAACCAGCCGATCTGCGCCAGCACGTGGTCGCGGCCATAGATCCAGGCGAGCCCGAACAGCGGCAGCACCCAGATCGCCAACCAGACAGCCGCGGTGGTCAAGGTTCGCGAGAACGGCACTGCAACCTCGACCCCCGCGACACTCGGCGTCGACGCGCCAAGACCGCGCCAGAAGCCGAACAGCGCCGCCGCCAGCACGATCACCGGGAACGGCACCGCGAACAGATAGATGGCGATGAAGGCGAGGCCCGCCAGCGCCCAGTCGACGTTGCCTTTCAACGCGCGCCTGGCGATGCGCAGCAGCGCCTCCAGCACCACGGCCAGCACAGCCGCCTTCACCCCGGTCAGCACCGCCTCCGCCATCGGCAGCTTGCCCCAGGCGGCATACAGCATCGACAGCACCAACATCATCAGTGCGCCCGGCAGCACGAACAACAGCCCGGCCGCCAATCCGCCTTTCAAGCCGTGCAGCCGCCAGCCGACATAGGTGGCGAGCTGCATCGCTTCGGGACCAGGCAGCAGCATGCAGAAGTTGAGCGCGTGCAGATAGCGTTGCTCGTCGATCCACTGGCGCGTCTCGACCAGCTCCTTGTGCATCATCGCGATCTGCCCGGCCGGACCACCGAAGGACAGCAGTCCGATCCGGAGCCACACCTTGAGGGCCTCGGCGAAAGTCGGCGTCGGTATCTCTGGTTGCGCATCATTCATGTCCGCCTCCCCTCAAGCCTTCTTCACGGGCCAATTGTGCGTCTCGCCGGTCGCCAGCCTATGCCAGGCATAGAGCGCGTCATAGACGGGAAAGCCGCGCGCCAGCGCCGCGTGATCATCCCCGCCCGACTGTGCCGAGATGCCGAGCGAGACGGCCAGCAGGCCGGCAGCCTCCGGCGCAAGATCGAGCCGGGCCGTATCGGCGCCACGCACGATCAGTGCCAGCGCGTCGAGGTGCGGGTCCCTCAGTCCGAAGTCGCGGATCAGTGTGTCGAAGGTGCACAGCGGCCCATCGTGCGTGAAAGCGGCGCCTTCGATGTCATAAGCGATTCCGCCATTCTCCTCGGCGACCTTCAAAACGTGTGCCGGCTCGACGAACTGAAAAATGGCGTCACGATCGATGAAGCGGCTGATCAGCCAAGGGCAGGCGATGCGATCGATCTTGGGGCGCACGCGCGTCACCCAGCGCGAGGCTGCGGCTTCGTCGCGGCGCGGCAGCGCACCCTTCAGGATCGTCGGATGGCCCGCCTTGGCCCAGTGCTCGAAGCCACCTTCCAGAACACGGACGTCACGGCCCATCGCCCGCAATTCGGCGGCGGCGAGCTGGCTGACGTTGTGGCCATGCACGCAATAGACGACATGCGGGCGCGCCGGCTCGATATCCCGGCCCCAGACCCGCGTTGTCAGGTGGTCGCGCCAACGCGCGGCCGGCAACGCGCGCTCGGATTGATCATACGCGGCGCGCCGGCGCACATCAATGAGCACCGGTGCATCGGCCGAGCCGAGCGTGCGTGACAGGTCGTCTGCTGAAATAAAAAAATCGCCCATTTGCGCCTCCAACATCTTCGGAGATCGGCGCTTGGGCGATGGCCTGACGGGGCGGCCGCGTGATGCCCCGTGGCCAAGGCGTATAGTCCATTGCAGTGCGCTGCACAACAACAAATTGTGGAAAACCGGCAGCCTTCGCACCTGCCACATGACTTTGCGACGCTAAGCATTCGGCTCTCCCGACAAGGAGTGTCCGCAATGCGCGCGTCCATCGGCCGTAATCTCGCCAGCGACGACATCACGAAGGCGCAGATCGAACGTCTCGCCAGAAACCTGATCGACCGGTCGCCGGACGAGTTGTCTGGCATTGCCGAGAGCAATCCCGCGCTGGTGCGTGAATGGGTCACGGAGATGCGGCAGCGCCGCGAAGTCCTCGAGGCCGAAGTGCTGGCCCTCGACGCCGCCCTGCATCGCCTGCTCAGCGTACGAACCAGCCGTGGCCGGACCGCGGCGTGACCACTGGCTCAGTAGCGTAGGTCGGGTTGAGCGAGACGCCGTCATGCCGGAGGCATGCAACGGAACAGCCGAGAGAGGCCCGACAGCGTGGCTGAATGCTACCCTCAGCCCGCCAGCTCGCGCCCACGGCGTTCGGCGGCGGCCACGGCCCGGGTCATCAGCGCCTGCAATCCATCCGCTCCCATCAGCACGTCGAGCGCGGCAGCCGTCGTGCCGCCTGGCGAGGTGACGTTCTTGCGCAGCGTTGCCGGATCGAGGCCGGACTGGCGCAGCAATTCACCCGAACCCGACACCGTATGATCAGCGAGCTTGCGCGCAAGTCCCGCATCCAGGCCGACCGCACGACCGGCCTCGGCAAGGCATTCGGCCAGCAGGAAGACATAGGCCGGCCCCGAGCCCGACACCGCCGTGACAGCATCGATCAACCGCTCCTCGGCCACCCAGTCCACTTCGCCGACCGTCGACAGCAGATCGCTCACCAGGTTCCGCTGCGCGGCGCTGGTGTGCTGATTGGCGCAGCAGACCGTGATGCCGCGACCGATGGCGGCCGGCGTGTTGGGCATGGCGCGGATCACGGCGCGACCCGGCGCCAGATGGCGCTCGAAGCTCGAGATCGTGCGTCCGGCGGCGATCGACAACACCAGCGTCCCGGGTCCGGCCAGCTTGGCGACGGGTGGGAAGACGGCCTCCATCACCTGCGGCTTCACCGCCATCAGGATCACCGCCGGCGCCGCGCCCTCCTCCCCTAGCGACGCCACAGCTCTGATTTTGTGCCGATCGAGCACGGCCTTGACGTCCGCTGGCGGGGCTGGGTCCTGGACGATGACACCGCCCGGTTCCAGACCACGCTGCAGCCAACCCTCGAGCAACGCGCCGCCCATTTTGCCGGCGCCAACCAGCAGCAACGGGCCGTTCAGCGATAGGGTCATGGGATCAGGCTCCTTGGTTGGCGACAGTCGGGTTTTAGGCCCCGCCAGCAATACCGTCTACCGTGGCGCATTCGCCCGGCTCCGGCTCCAAATGCACCATTTCCCAAGGCTGCCATAGGCATAGCGGGCGCATTGCGCTATTCCTCTCAACAATCGTGTAAGGGCGCGTAAGAGGGTGCCAATGACGACCGAAGCCAAAGACCCCGTGACCGTGGCCGTCAATGCGCCGCCACTCGTCAAGGATCGCGGCTATGCACTCGATCCCGAGGGCAAGGCCGCCTTGATGACGCCGGCCGCCGGCCCGCTGATCCGTATCCTCTCTGGCCCGACTCTGGCAACCCTCGTCGCCGGCTACGAGATGGACAATCAAACCGCGATCACTGCTCAGAAGCACTACCGCCACTTGCACTGGTGCGCGATCATCGCGCGCTATGGCATCATCATTTTAGGTATCCTCGCGCTCACTTTCGCCCAGAGCCTCAAGTCATGGCTGCACGATGACATCAAGCCGTGGCTCGGCGCGGCACTCATCCTGCAGCTCGTGCTGTTCTTGGCGGCGCTGTCGATCGGTCTCTACATGCGAGCGACACACCCACTCGAGCGATGGATGCGCCTCAGGGCTTTCGCCGAGGTCAAGCGGCTGGCATTTTTCGACTCCGTCATGCGGCGGCAAGAGCCGGCAAAAGCCGGCGAGATCGCCTTTCTGCAGCTCAAGCTCGAATTCATCGTGCGCTACCTGCTCGAGCCGCAACTCGCCTACTTCAAGGGCCGCGCCAAGGAACTCGGCCGCGGCACCGGTCTTGGCACGGCGAGCCTCGTCATCCTGGGTTTGGTCATCGTCTATACGGTTGGCCAGCTGGCATTGAGCCTCGCTGTTCAGCTGGCCGTCTATGTGCCACCGTTCCCGTTCGATCCCGAGCTCGCCATGGGGCGCGCCCTGATCGGCGCGGCATTCGCCGTGCTGCTCGCCACCACGACGCTGTCGCAGATCGACGAGCGCAACGCGTTGCGCTTCAGCCAGACGGCAGAGAACCTGCAGGCCCTGCGGGATCGCACCCTCGGTGCGGTCAAACTGGCCGCCGCCAGGGGCGAGGATGCGGTGGTCGTCAGCTTTGTCCGCATCCTCACCGAGCAGGTGGGCTTCGGCGCCGCGGACTGGCTGTCGCTGGCCGAACTCGACGCCATCGCCGTGGCGACGCCGCCAGCGCCGCTCGATCCCGATCTGGTGTCCGCACGCCGGTTCCTGGCGGCGTTGAGCCCGTAAGTGATCGGGTGGGGTCAGACCCATGGGTCTGACCCCTTCCGCACACCCGCCTACTTATCCAGCCAGACCGCCGCCAGATCCTGGCCGATCAGATGCGTCGGGCCCATGTGCCAGCCTTTGATCGACTTGTCGTGGATGATGATGCGGTGCCACCACAGGAACGGCACCATGTAAGCCTCGGTCATCAACCGCGTCTCCAGTTCGCGGATCACCTTGCGCCGCTCCGCCGGATTGTCGGAGAGCGCACTCTGCCTGGCGACCAGCTCGTCCACCGCGCGGTCGATAAAGCGGGCGCGATTGCCAGAGATATCCGCCGACAGGAAGCGCGAGAACGAGAAATCCGGCTCATCGACATAATCGCTCTGAAAATCGAGCACGAGGTCGAAGTTGCCCTCCAGCAGCGTGGTGTTGTAGGCCGTATCCAGCAACGGCACATGCTCCACCTCGACGCCGATCTGCCGCCACTGATCGATCATGAAGATGGCGGCGGCCTGGAACGGGTTCTGTGGCGCGGAACGGTTCGACAGCTTGAACTTGAGGTTCGCATGCCCGGCTTCCGCCAGCAGGCGCTTGGCCTCGGCGCGCGCGGCGGCGATGTCCTTGGAGAAACCCGGCAATGCCATCAACTCCGCATCGGTCGCCGCCATGGCGGAGCCTGGACGCACCGCGCCGCCGACCGCCTTGAGATTGGTCGATCGCGACAGCACCTGCGAGGCCTGCCAACGGTCGAGCGCCAACGACAAGGCACGACGCACGCGGGCATCGTCGAACGGCGCCTTCTTGGTATTGTACGTGATCAGAGTATTAGTGCCCCAAGGCAGCTCGTGCACCATGACCCGGTCGGGCGCCGCCTGCTTCAGGCGATCGCGATCGGTGGGCGCCAATCCGCGAAAATCGGCCAGCACCTGTCCGCCCTGCAACGCATTGATCAGCGCCGGTCCGCTGATGAACTGCGCGCGCACGCCGTCGAGGTGGGGCAGGCCCGCCACGAAATAGCCGTCGAACCGCTTGGCATCCAGGTGCGAGCCGGCGGTATGACCAGCGAACATGAAGGACCCCGTTCCCAGCACGTTGCGCTCGGGAAAGCGCGGATCCGACTTGAGCTTGGCGGCGCTGTAGACGCAATTGAGCGGGTTGGCCACGGTGTACAGGAATGCCGGCTGCGGCCGCTTCATCTTGAAGACCACGGTCGCTGCGTCCGGAGCCTCGATCGCCGCCACCTCGGTGAAGAAATTCTTGCGCACCGAGGCGATGCCAGCCGGTGGATTGACGATGCGCTCGAAGCTGGCTTTGACGTCCTCCGAGGTCAGCGCGCTACCGTCGTGAAATTTCACATTCGGGCGCAGCTTGAAGGTGTACTGGGTCTTGTCGGACGATACCGTCCAGGACTCGGCCAAATCGCCGGTCAGCTTGGGATAGTTTTCCACGTCGATGCGCATCAGCGTCGAGTAGAACAGCGACACGGTGTGGATGACGTTGAACAGCGCGCTGGCGTGGCAATCATAGGTCGGCGGATCGCCAGCATTGATGCCGAATACCAAGGTGCCACCCTTCTTCGGCGCGGTCTGGGCCAGCGCCGTGCCGGAGAGACCCATGCCGGACAGGCCAGCGAAGAGGAGGGCAGCAGCCCCGATTGATGCAATCACCCTGTTCCGGGTCGGTGACGACGGATAGGCCATGTTTGCTCCCTCCGGCCGTATCTGCGCCACCAGCCCGCGGCCGTCGGGACGGTTTTTCTGTTGCTCACATCGTCAATTCTAACGGCTGGGCGCTTGGCAGGCAATCGACGGCAAGGTCGGCGAAGCGGGCCGACCCAGTACGCCATCGATGGGGGTAGACAGGGCAATGCCCGATAGCCGCGCCGCGCGGTTGCGATGGGCGACATTGCCTGTCAGGCGCGGTTTCCGTGACCGAGGGAGCAGCGCAGGGGCAGCTTGTGCGCGAGAACGACAAACCGGGCCTTGCCGACACCGTTGCCAACACGACCTGCCACCCGACGGAAATATCAGTCTAAGCCATTGAAAAACTTGGTCGGGGCGGCGGGATTCGAACTCGCGACTTCCTGCTCCCAAAGCAGGCGCTCCACCAGGCTGAGCTACGCCCCGGACGACGATTGCGGTGCCCTTCTAGCATGGCGGGCCCCGCAGACAAGCGTGCAAATCGCTGGGCGCCGAGATCTGGGCGCTGCTGTCGGGCGCTGGGGTCAGACCCATACGCGCTCATTTGGCTCCCGTCATGTGTGGACGGCTTGGATTGAACCGACGTCACGCCTTGAGCCAATGATCCAGTTGCCATCCTGCCGTGGCTCGCGCACCATATGAACCTGGACCGATAGTCATGGATGACCATCATGAACCTCTCGCCCGACAAGCAGCGCGCCATGCTGCGCCAAATGCTGACCATCCGCCACTTCGAGGAGCGCGCGTCCGCCGACTACCACGCCGGCAAGATCTACGGCGTCGTGCACTGCTACATTGGCGAGGAGGCCGTGGCGACTGGCGTGTGCTCGGCGCTGGAGGACGGTGATCGCATCATCTCCACGCATCGTGGCCACGGCCACTGCATCGCCAAGGGCGCCGATCTCAACCGCATGATGGCCGAGCTGTATGGACGTGCCACCGGCTACTGCAAGGGCAAGGGTGGCTCCATGCACATTGCCGATTTCGACATCGGCATGCTGGGGGCCAACGGCATCGTTGCCGGCGGCATTGCCATCGTCACCGGCGCCGGCCTCGCCGCCATGATGGACGGCGAGCGCCGTGTCGCCGTCTCCTTCTTCGGCGACGGCGCATCGAATGCCGGGCCGTTCCACGAGTGCCTCAACATCGCCGCGGCCTGGAAGCTGCCGATGCTCTACATCTGCGAGAACAACCAGTATGCCGCGCAGACTCCGCAGGCGGAGACGCATGCGCTGGCGGACGTGGCGGCGCGGGCGGCCGGCTATGGCATCCCCGGCGTGGTGGTCGACGGCAACGACATCTTCGCGGTCAACCAGGCCGCGGCCCGCGCAGTGGAGCGGGCCCGCGCAGGTGAGGGGCCGACGCTGATCGAGTGCAAGACCTTCCGCTGGCGCGCCCACACCGAGCGCAAGGGCCAGCCCGATTTCCGCACCGCGGACGAGATCGAGTCGTGGAAGCGGAAGGACCCGATCGCGCGGCTGGTGGCGCAGCTGAAGGCGCAGGGGCAACTCTCCGACCACGATTTGGCGGCAATGGAGACGGAGGTGCTGGCCGGGATCGAGACCGCCTGCGCCTTCGCCGAGGCGAGCCCGTTCCCGAGACCAGAACAGGCCACCGAAGACGTGTTCGCGGCGTGAGGCGAGGGAGAATCGAATGCGTGAGCTGACCTATGTGCAGGCTGCGACCGAGGCGATCGCCGAGGAGATGCGGCGCGATAAGAAGATCTTCTACATGGTGACCGACACGATCCCCTCGCTGCTCGAGGAGTTCGGCCCCCAGCGCATGCGGGCGTCGCCGATCTCGGAGGGTGCGCTGACCGGCATGGCGATCGGCGCTGCCGGCTCGGGCTACCGCCCGATCGTCGACTGGCGGCAGGTGACGTTCTCGTTCGTCGCCATGGACCAGATCGTCAACCAGGCGGCAAAAATTCACTACATGTTCGGCGGCCAGCGCACGTTCCCGATCCTGTATCGCGCCGCGGTCGGCGGCGGCACGCGGCTCGCAGCCCAGCACGCGCAGTGCCCCTACTCGATGCATATGAACCTGGCGGGACTGAAGATGTTTCTGCCGTCGACGCCCTATGACATCAAGGGCCTGCTCAAGACGGCGATCCGCGACAACAACCCCGTTATCTCTTTCGAGTCGAACCGCCTGATGCAGATGAAAGGGCCGGTGCCGGACGGCGACTACACGATCCCGTTCGGCCAGGCCGACATCAAGCGCAAGGGCAGCGACGTGACCATCGTCGCCATCGCCTGGATGGTGCACGAGTCACTCGCCGCGGCCGAGGAACTGGCCAAGGAAGGCATCTCCGTCGAAGTACTCGATCCGAGGTCGCTGGTGCCGCTGGATACGGCGGCGATCCGCGCCTCTGTGCAAAAGACCGGGCGCCTGGTCGTTGCCGATGAGGCGGGACCCACGGCGGGCTTTTCGGCGGAGGTGGCGGCCGTTGTCAGCGAGGACCCTGCCACCTTCGCGCGATTGAAGGCGCCGGTCAAACGCGTCTGCGCGCTGCAGGTGCCGATCCCCTACAGTCCGGTGCTCGAGGATTTCGTGTTTCCCGACCGCAAACGGATCATCGCCGGTGTGCGCGAGGTGCTCGAGGGGCGCAGGTCCGTGGCTGCGCAATGACCCGCAGCCATGCCCGCCACAGGTTGGGCGGGGCGGCAGGCTGTACCCCGGCAGGCCCCCAACCCGGCAACGAGAAGTCCACCGATGGCCACCAACCTCGCCACACTCAATTGCGCCGAGAGCCTGATCAAGACCATGATCGCCAATGGGCTGGACACGGTTTATTGCCTGCCCGGCGTGCAGAATGACGATTTCTTCGATGCGCTGGCTCGCGTCGGGCAAGCGCTGAGGCCGATCCAGACGCGCCACGAGCAGGCGACCGCCTACATGGCGATGGGCGCCGCGATCGCCACCGGCAAGCCGCAGGCCTATTGCGTCGTGCCCGGTCCGGGCTTCCTCAACACGACGGCGGCGCTGGCCACCGCACAATCGCTGTGCACGCCGCTGCTGGCCATCTCGGGCCAGATTTTCGAGCAGAGGATCGGCAAGGGCATCGGTTTCCTGCATGAGATCCCCGACCAGATCGGCATCATGCGCACGCTGACGAAGTGGGCGGCCCACATCGATGGACCGGCGGACGCGCCGGGCAAGGCGCGCGAGGCCTTCCGCCGCCTGCTCAGCGGCGTGCCCGGCCCGGTCGGCATCGAATGCGGCTGGGACATGTGGAAGAAGAGCGCCGAAGTCACCTTCGACGCCGAGCCGGCGCGCGTCGAGACGCCGGCCATCGACGAGGATGCGATCGAAGCGGCGGCCAAACTGCTCGCGGCTTCCAAGCGGCCGATGCTCTGGGTCGGTGGCGGCGCACAGGACGCCAGCGCCGAGGTGCGCCAGCTGGCCGAGCTGCTGCAGGCCCCTGTCGTTGCCTATCGCACCGGCAATGGCGTGCTCGACTCCCGCCACGAGCTGGCGCAGCGCATGACGGGCGCCTACAGGCTGTGGCCCGGCGTCGATGTGCTGTTCGGCATCGGCACACGCCTGCAATGTCAGCTCGACTGGGGCACCGACGATGCCATGTCGGTGATCCACCTCGACATCGACCCGACCAAGCTCGGCCGCATCCGCAAGCCCGATGTCGGTATCGTCGCCGACGCAGCCGAAGGACTGCGCGCACTGCTGAAGCGCCTGCCGCGGCACCTCGAGAAGCGCGCATCGCGCAGCGAGGAGATGCGCGCGTTGCAGGCCGAAATCGAGCGCGAGACCGAGGTGCTGGCGCCGCAGAAGGCGTGGATTGACGCGCTGCGCGCCGAACTGCCGGAAAACGGCATCCTCGTCGAGGAGTTGACGCAGATCAGCTACGCCAGCCGGGTGCTGTATCCGGTCTATCAGCCACGCACCTACATCTCCTCAGGCTACCAGGGAACCCTGGGTTGGGGCTACTCGGTGGCGCTCGGCGCCAAGGCCGCCATGCCGGACCGGCCGGTTCTGTCCGTCTCGGGCGACGGCGGCTTCATGTTCGGCGTGCAGGAACTGGCGACCGCGGTCCACCATGGCATCGGCGTCGTCGCCGTCGTGTTCACGGACGACGCCTACGGCAACGTGCGCCGCTCGCAGCGCGACAGCTACGAGGGCCGCGTCATCGCCAGCGATCTGTCCAATCCGGATTTCGTCAAGCTCGGCGCCAGCTTCGGCATTCGCTCCGAGCGCGCCAAGACCCCGGCCGGCCTGCGCAAGGCGCTGAAAGCCGCCTTCAAGGCCGACGCCCCGGCGCTGATCGAGGTGCCCGTGGGTGAGTTCCCCGATCCCTGGCGCTTCTATTTCCGCAAGAGGCTGCGCGGCGTGGCGGCCTCGACGTAACAAGCCATGTCACCGGCGGCACGAGAAACGGACCTCCATGATCTTCACCTTCTCGCCCGAGCAGCCGCTGACCGACCGCGAGCTGGAGGCGAAGTACACGGAGCTCGTGGTCCAGGTGATCGGCAAGGCGCGGGCGGCGGCGCTGCTGGAGCGGATTTGGGGGATGAAGCGGGCGGCGGCGGTGGGGTTGGGGTGAAGCGTGGACGCTGGGCAGACCGCCGGCGGCCCCAGCACGCAGGCAAAGCGTCACTCGGCAATTGTTTCCAGCACCTGTTGCAACGCTTGTCTCAGATACCAATTTTTGGTATTTATTGGTAGGCAAGGAGCCCACCATGGCCAAGAACACGTCTGTCAGCCTCGGCGATCACTTCACCACCTTCATCGAGGCTAAGGTCGCTGACGGCCGGTACGGCTCGGCGAGCGATGTCGTGCGCGCGGGACTGCGCCTGCTGGAGGAACGCGAGACGAAACTGGAAGCGCTTCGCGCGGCCCTGATCGAAGGCGAGGCCAGTGGCCAGTCGACGCCGTTCGATTTCGAGCGCTTTATTGCCAGAAAGCGTGGCAAGAGCGCTCGCTCACGATGACAGGTTATGTGCTCTCGCCACGGGCGCAAGGCGACCTCGATGAAATCTGGGACTACACTGAGCAGCGCTGGAGCGCGGCGCAGGCCGAGCGCTACATCCGGCAACTGCAGCAGGGTATCGAGTTTGTGGCTGCCGATCCGCGACGCGGGCAGGCCTGCGATGATGTCCGCACTGGATATTGCAAATACGGGGACGGCTCGCACGTTGTCTTCTATCGCCTGACGTCAAACGGCATCGACGTGATTCGCATCCTGCACGGCAGTATGGATTTCGACCAGCATCTGTGATCGAAGCCTCGCGATTTGGACGAGGGGGGATCCACATGAACTTCGACCTCACCGAGGAGCAGGCGGCCTTTGCCGACAGCGTGCGGCGGTTCGCCATGGCTCATCTGGCCAACGGCGCCCTCGCCCGCGCGCACGATCCGCGTTACCCGTGGGACACGGCGGAAAAACTCGCCGAGCAGGGCCTGATCGGCATCCTGTTTGCCGAGGCCGACGGAGGCATGGGCGGCACGCTGATGGATGCGGTGATCGCCATCCAGGAGGTGGCGCTGGTCTGCCCCAAGAGCGCCGACATCGTCCAGGCCGGCAACTTCGGCCCGATCCGCACGTTTGCCGAGTATGCGACGCGGGATCAAAAACAGCGCTTCCTGCCCGACCTGCTGGCCGGCCGCAAACTGATCAGCCTCGGCATGACCGAGCCAGAGGCCGGCTCCGCGGTCACGGAGCTGAAGACCACCGCCCGCATCGACGGCGACAGCTGCTTCGTCGACGGCACCAAGATCTTCTCGACGCATAGCCCGGAAGCCGCGCTGTTCCTGGTCTATGTGCGCTTCGGCCCTGGCGTCGGCGGCATCGGCTCGGTGCTGGTGGAGCGCGATGCGCCGGGTTTTTCCGTCGGCCAGCCGTCGATGTTCATGAACGGCGAGCAGTGGTCGCAGCTGTATTTCGAGAATTGCCGAATACCAGCGGCCAACATCCTGCTCGGCGCCGGCGGCTTCAAAAAGCAGATCGCCGGCTTCAATGTCGAGCGGCTAGGCAACGCCTCGCGCTCACTCGCCGTCGGTCGCCACGCCTACAATATCGCCCGCGAGCATGCGTTGACGCGCAAACAGTTCGGCCGCCCACTGTGCGAGTTCCAGGGGCTGCAATGGAAATTCGCGGATATGGCGGTCAAGCTCGACGCCGCGCAGCTGCTGCTCTATCGCGCCGTCGTCAACGCCGACAACGGTCTG
This sequence comes from uncultured Devosia sp., assembly GCA_964498125.1. Taxonomy (GTDB): domain Bacteria; phylum Pseudomonadota; class Alphaproteobacteria; order Rhizobiales; family Hyphomicrobiaceae; genus CAMDBL01. The sequence continues at coordinate 67,968 of CAZCGE010000051.1, forward strand.
CCGTCTGCCTATGACGCGGCTGTGGCCAAGCTCGCCTGCAATACGGCCGGCTTCGAGATCGCCAACGAGGCCATGCAAGTGATGGGCGGCACCGGCTTTTCCCAGGAGGCGCTGGTCGAATACTGCGTGCGCCGCACGCGCGGCTGGATGATCGCCGGCGGCTCGATCGAGGTCCTCAAGAACCGCATCGCCGAATCCGTGTTCGAGCGGCGGTTCGATCAGAGGAAGGGCTGATCCGGGTTCACTCCATGCCCCGAAAATAGCGGCTCGTCATCCTCGACAAGCGAGCCTCGGCGAGCGCCGTCGGGGACCCAGCGGATAAAGTGCCGAAGGCTCGATATTACTCATTGTTGAATTTCAACGGCATCAGTCCGGATTTTGTTTTCAAAATCGGCGACACGAAAGCGCGGTCTCCTCCCGCTCGCGTTTCAGCATGGCTTCATATTCTAGGTGCTTGCGACGGCTGCGTACCATCGCGATGATCAGGATCAGCAGCAGGATGCCTCCTGCCGCCGCGAGGCCGATCCATACTTGCTCCAGATATTTGTCGGACAAATAAGCGGCAGCGACCACTGCCATGACAATGGATCCGACGACGAAGCTTCCCTTTTTTAACGCTATGTAGGGCTCAACGAGCAGCATTATGGTCGGATCGACGTTTGCCTTCACTCCGACGTCGATCGCTGTTGCCGTCCTGTTGAGTGAACGGTTTGCGTACCTCCTGATGAGCGCCCGTACAGTGAACCAAGCCGCCAATATGGCAACTGTGGTCTTTAAGCCCCATAGAGCATTGACGACTATCCAAGCAGAAAGAGCTTCTGGCATAACATCGTCCTTCTGCGCTTGGATGTGGCGGGTGGCCGCGATCCGGTCATCCTTAGCGAGTGCAAAGTTTCGCGCAACCCCTAACACCGGCGGGGCTCCGCACTCGAACCGCCAGACGAGTAAGCGGGTGACGCCTTGGTTTTTCGGCAAAGTATTACGACGGCTTCGCCGGATTCTTACGCTGGGTCCCCGGCTTGCTCGAGCTGAAGGGCTCTCGCGCGCCGAGGAGGACGGAATTTTGCGTTTACCCCTTCACGAACGCCTGCGTCATCGCCAGAAAGGTCTCGAGCTGGTCGTGGTGCACCCAGTGGCCGGCGTCGTCGACGAATTCGAAGCGCGCCGTTGGCAGGTGCTGCGCGCGCCCGTCCTCGAACGGATTGGAGGCTTTGCTCTGCCGCCCGTAGATATGCAGCATCGGGCAGGTGATGCGGGCCCACAGCTGATGCACTTCGGGCTCGGTCAGGTCGTGCGGCGCCCAAACGCGGAAGTACTTGTCGAACTTCCAGCTGCAGGTACCGTCCTCGTTCTGCACCACGCCGTGCTCGGTCAGGTGGCGCACCTGCTCCGCACTCAGATGGCTATTGGCCTCCTGCATGCGCCGGGCCGCCTCCTCGAGCGAGGCATAACGCTTGGGCTCCCGGCCGGCGCGACCGCGTTTGTCCTCGATCCAGGTGGCAAGGCGCTGCCCGACCGGCTTGCCGGCCCGGTCGGCCAGGATCTTCGGTGACCAGCCGAGCCCCTCGATGGCGACGACGCGCGCAACATTGTCGGGATAGATGCCGGCGTAGCGCAGCGAAATGATACCGCCATAGGAATGTGCCACAATCGTCACCGGCGCGAGTTTCAGCTGGTGGATCAGCTGGGCCAGATCGTAGATGAAGCTGGTGCTGGCATAGCTGCCGTCGGGCGACCAGGCGCTGTCGCCATGCCCACGCCAGTCCGGCGCGATCACATGCCAATTGTGGCTCATGCGGGCCGCCACCCAGTCCCAGCTGCGACAGTGATCGCGGCCGCCATGCAGCAGCAGCAAGGGTGGCGCCGAGGGATTGCCCCAGTCGGCGTAATGCAGCTTGAGACGCTGCGAGGTGTAGAAGCGTGAGGTCGGTCCGGCGCGGTCGGAGATCATCTGTGAAGGTTGTCCAATCCATGGATTTAACCGTAACATGCACCCATCCAGCGCACCGGCCAAGGGAGAACGATCATGTCAGCACCCGATCTGACACGCCGCGCCGCCCTGCTTTCCGCCGGTGGCGCCGCCGTCGCCAGCACATTCGGGTTCCCGGGGCAAGCCAAGGCCAGGGCGCCGATCGCCGTCACCCAGACGCCCTATTTCTACCGCTTTCCGATCGGCGCCTTCCAGGCCAGCGTCGTCTCGGATGGGCCGCTGGTGCTCGGCGATCCCTCCGGCGCCTTCAAGGGGTTGCCCAAGGAGGAACTGGGCACGCTACTCGGCAGCAATTTCCTGCCCGCCGAAACTGTCGTGCTCGAGCAAAACGTGCTGGTGCTCAACACCGGGGTGAAGCTGGTGCTGTTCGACAGCGGCATGGGCCTCAAGAAGTTGTTCGGCACGACGACGGGTCGGCTGCCGCGCAGCCTCAAGGAAGCCCGCATCAAGCCCAGCGCCATCGACGCCATCATCATCAGCCATGCGCACATCGACCACATCGGCGGGCTGGTCGATGCGCGTGGCCAGCGCCTGTTCCTTAACGCCCAGGTGCACATCGCCAAGGCCGACTTCGACTTCTGGACCGACGAGGCCAAGCTGAAGGACGAGGCGCTGAAGGTCTTCGTCGCGCACGCGCGCCACAACCTGCTGCCGTATCGCAACCGCATGCTGTTTATCGAGGACGGCAAGGAGGTCGTGCCCGGAGTCCAGGCGATCGCCACGCCCGGTCACACGATCGGCCACATGGCCTTCATGGTCACCTCGGGCAGCCAGTCAATATGCGTGATCGGCGACGTCGGCCACCACCCGATCCTGTCGATCGAGCGGCCGCGCCTGGAGTTCGCCTACGATACCGACCCCAAGCAGGCCGTCGCCTCGCGCATCAAGCTGCTGGACATGCTGGCAGCCCAGCGCATCCCGCTGATCGCCTACCATTTCCCCTGGCCCGGTTACGGTCATGTCTCCAAGCAGGGCGAGGGCTACCGCTATCACCCCGCGCCGATGCACATCGTCCGTGTTCAACCGAAGAAGGCGTGAGGCCAAGGATTACTTCGCCACGTAGCTGCGATGAATGAACTGGCCAGCCGTGCCATAAGCCGCCGAGAACATCGATGTGTCCGACGACCGCGTTTCCAGCTTGGCCTTGCCGGGCAACTCGCGCTCGTGCGCCTTGCCGGTCTCCGCCGCGGCCAGGAAGTCCTTGACGGCGCCGGTGGCGGGCGCGGGCCCGGTGGGTGCGGCGCGCTCGCTGATGGCTTCCGTCGCCGCCGCCGTCAGCACCTTGCCCCACATTTTGGCGAACAGGCCGTGCGATGGATAGGATTCAGCGCTGCTGATGCGGCCGTTGACCGCGACGACGACACCAATGATGTCGCCGGCCGCCTCGCCCTTGGCCTGCAGCGCCGTCACAAATGCCGCGCGCGCCTGCTGCACTTTCTCATTCTCCAGCGTCAATTGCAGGCTGGTGGCCGACTGCGACGAAGTCACGCCGGAGCGCAGGCTGTCTGACAGCTTGCGTTGCGTCTCGGCGACCTTGTTCCAGATCTCAGTCTGGCCGTCCGCCCCGGGGCTGCGCACCGTCGAGCGCTGCTGCGGAATGCGCGGCTCGATGTTGGGCAGGCCCGCGGTGACGCCCAGCGACGCCCGCGGCGAATCTTCCGCCGGACCGGCCATCCCCGATACCGCCTGCTTGAGCGCCAGCTTGGCCTCGCGTGACGGCAGGGTATCGGTGGCGCTGGCGAAGCGGGCCACGTCCTCGCGACCGCGCGCCGACCAGCGCCCTTGCTCGACGCAGAACGAGGCGATCGGCACCTTGCCGGATTTCGCCGGCAACAACAGGCTCACCGTCAGCACGCGATCCTGCTGGCCGCCCTTGACGATGTCCCCGGCCTGGATGAACACCTCCTGGCTTCCGGTGTTCTCCACGAACAGCTCGCTGACGCGGCCGGTCTCATAGACGTGCGCCGCCCCTTTGGCGAGCGCCTCCTGCAAGGTCAGCGGCACCGGCCCGGAGGCGGACTCGCCATGCAGAAAATAAACGGCGAGATTCTCGTGTGCGAAGGGTCCTGATATTTTCATGGTGTCTGTCGCAAGGGCCAGGCCCGGCCCGCCGAGTGCGGTAACAACCAACGCAACAGTGGCTGACAGAAACGTCCGGCGGTGCATGGCCATCCCTCCGCGCTCCTCTGTTGGAATTGAACGAGGCGCTCTGATAGGCGGGATTTGCGGCCCGCATTCGAAGGCACAGCGGCGGCGCTGGGGTGCTTTGATGGCCGAAGCTGGGCGGTCTAAGGTTCTGGTGGAGCGAAGGCAATTTCCTCCACTGGTGCCTCACGCGCGCTCGATGCCAGCCATCCGCATCAGCACCGCGCAGATGGCGGCGGTGTCTTGCTGGCCGAGGCCGTTGGCGAGCGCGGCGGTGTAGAGCGGCAGGCTGGCGGTGAACATCGGCACCGGGCAGTCGATCGCATTGGCGAACTCGCCGATCACTTTCAGGTCCTTGCGGAACAGATCCATCGGCGCGGTCTGCACCGGCAAATAGGTGCCCGAGACCAGCATGTCCTTCCTCGCCTCCATGGCACGCGAGCCGCCGGCGCCGCCGATGATGACGTCGTAGGTGACGGCGGGGTCGAGGCCGGCCTTGCGGGCCAGCGCGAAAGCCTCGCCGGCCGCCGCGGTGTGGATCGCCACCAGATGATTGGCGATGAACTTCAGCTTGGAGCCGTTGCCGAACGCGCCGACGTAGTAGGGCGCGCGCGAAAATCCCTCGAACACCGGCAGGCATATGTCGTAGGCCGCCTTGTCACCGCTGGCGTAGACGAGGACGTCGCGGATCAAGGCGCGGTTGGCCGAGCCCGACAGCGGACAGTCGAGCATGGTGATGCCGGCTGACTTCAGCCTGTCGAACGCGAGCGCCTTGTCCTCCAGCGTCAGCGTGCTGGTCTCGGCAATGATGCGGCCGGGCTTCGGCGCCTTGACCAGTTCGTCGACGACGCTCGCCAGCGCCTTGGCGGACGGCATCGAGGTGATGACGACCTCGGCCGCGGCCAGCACTTCGGCGTTGGATGAAGCCAGCATGCCGCCGAGCTTCCTCAGGTTGGCCTTCGCCGCCGGCGCGATATCGTGGCCGACGACGCGAAAACCGGCCTCGACCAAGTTCTTGGCCATCGCCGAGCCGATAATGCCGACACCGATGATGCCGGCCGTGCCTTTAGTTGCCATCGCCACGTCTCCTCGATTGGTGTTGGTTGTCGCGCGGCGAGATCGAAGTATCGGGCGACCTTCCTCCTCACTGCGCCTGGCCGGCGAGAGGGCCAGCCTCCCGACATCAACACTATGCTCAGTTGCCCTCCGCGCCAACAGAGCCGCACCCAAGGCGACCTGGGCGACATGCAGAGGATTTCTCAGCTCCTGGGAACGTGGCGCGCCAGGTCCAGTATAGGGGTCAGACCCGCAGGGTCTGACCCCGGCGAGGTGGTCGCAATGGCCTTGGCCGCAATCCTGTCGAGGTGTGCCGTCAATGCCGCGGCATCGGCGAACTCCTTGTAGGCGCCACGCTCGAGCGCCGCCGTGCCGATGCGCGCTGCCGTCCGCAGAGCCTCGAGCTTGGCCGCTTTCTCGGCCTCACGCGCCTCGACCAGCCGCAGGCCTTCGCGCAGAACCTCGCTTGCGTTCTGATAACGACCACTCTCGACCAGCGCTTCGATCAGGCTCGACTGATGGTCGGTCAGCACAACGTTGCGAGTGGGCATCGGTTCATCTCCTCGCGGGGCACAGTGTAGCACGATTGGCATAATATGCCAATGATCGCGGGCCCGATGGAACAAGGCCATTGCCGCGCAGCGTCTCTCACAACCCGTACAGCCTTGCCGCGGTATCGTGCAGGATGGCGCGCCGCTCGGCCTGCGAGCAGCGCGACAGGCAGGCCTGCACGACCCGGATCAGCTCCGCATAGCTCACCCACATGCCTTCGATCGGGAAGTTGGAGCCGAACAGGCAGCGGGCGGCGCCGAACAGCTCGATCGTCTCCTCGATGATCGGCCGCCAGCTCGCCTCGCGGGCCGCCCGCTCGAATGTACCGATGCCGGAGATCTTGACCATCAGGTTGGGGCACCCGGCCAGCGCTTTCATGCCTTTGCGCCACAGCGCGACACCGTCCGGGCTGGTGTCCTGCAACATGCCGGCGTGCAGCAGAACGAATGTCGTTTCCGGAAAATCCCGCACCAGCTTCAACGCATTGTCCATCTGCTGGGCGAACACCTGCAGCTCGAACATCAGCTTGCGCTTTTCGATCTCCTTCAGCCCGCGCCGCCAGGCTGCATCATGCATCACGTCGGGCCGGTCGGCGAAGCGGTACTGCGGGTTTTCGTGCCAGTGGATCTGCTGGCGGATGGCGCGCGTGTTGGAGCACGCCACGAGCTGATCCAGGACCTCACCGACATCGGGTTGCAACAGATTGGCGTAGGACGAAAGCGCGTGCGGAAAACCGTGTGCGTCGGCCTCCGACTGCACCCATTTCGCTTCCTCGACCTCCATGCCGGGTGCGACGTTGACCTGCATGTAGACCGACTTGACCACCCCGTTGGGAACGACATCGGCCATGAAGTCCTTGGCCAGATAGTCTTTCCTGATCGACTGGTAGTCACCGAAAATCCGCTGCACCGGCGGGCCATTCAGCCAGGCGGTCGCGGCCAGGCGCCAGATATGGTGATGCGAGTCGATGATGGGGCCGGACATGGTGCTGATCCTCCAGGCGCCGCTTGGCCGTGACAAAGCAGCTCGATTGCCGACAGCCTAGGTTGCGGCGTGAGCGTGTTCAAGGATGCTGCTGTCGAGGCGTCTTGCGACCCGCGCTCGCACGACCACGGCGGCGGCCAACAAAAAGCCCGCAGCCGGGGGGAGGCTGCGGGCGTATGCGTGGTGCCACTAGGGGGGGGATAGGTGGGTCGGCACCACGGTCTAGAACCCCATAAAATACCAAATGCAGTGAACTAGCAAGACCCACAATTCGCCAAAAAATACGATTTCATGAAAATAATTGCCCTGCCGTTATGCGATGTCTCGTTTTGGGGCAGTTGCCGCGTTCAGACAAAGGTGCCGCCGTTATTGGACCTATGTCTGACTGAACATAAGGCGAAGGTCTGTCGTCTTGGGCTTGCCCATTCTCGCGATGGCGGCGGTGTCGGCCCACCATGCCAGAGTTCAGTACGAGTTGCCCCGCAGGTCGATGCGGCCAAGCCGCAAGGCGTTGGCGATCACGCTGACCGAAGACAGCGACATGGCCGCCGCCGCAACGATCGGCGACAGCAGAATGCCGAATAGCGGATAGAGCACGCCCGCCGCGATCGGCACGCCGGCGACGTTGTAGGCAAAGGCAAACACCAGATTCTGCCGGATATTGCGCATCGTCGCCTGCGACAGATGCCGCGCCCGCACGATGCCGTTGAGATCGCCTTTCACCAGCGTGACACCGGCGCTCTGGATGGCGATATCGGTGCCGGTGCCCATGGCGATGCCGACATCGGCCGCCGCCAAGGCCGGCGCATCGTTGATGCCGTCGCTGGCCATGGCCACCACGCAGCCTTGCGCCTGCAAGCGTGCCACCGCCGCGGCCTTGTCCTGCGGCAGCACCTCGGCCTCGACCTCGGTAATGCCGAGGCGTCGCGCCACCGCGTCGGCGGTCATGCGATTGTCACCCGTCAGCATGACCACCCGGATGCGATCGCGGCGCAGCGCGTCGAGCGCGCCGGCCGCCGTCGCCTTGATCGGATCGGCGATGGCCAGCACCGCCGCCAATTTCCCATCGATGGCCGCGAAAATCGCCGTGGCGCCATCCCGGCGCAGGGCATCGGCCTGCCCCGTCAACGGTGCCGCATCGATACCGAGCTCTCGCAGATAGCCGGCGCTGCCTACGGCTATGCGCCGCCGCTCCGCCATGCCGACGGCGCCCTTGCCGCTCGCCGCTGCAAAGCCGCGCACGGCCGGGATGAGCAGCTTGCGAGCCTCGGCGGCGGTCACGATGGCGCGCGCCAAGGGGTGCTCGCTGGCGCGCTCGACACTGGCAACCAAACGCAGCACGTCGGCGTCGACGAAGCCCTCGGCCACCACGAGACCCGTAACCTCCGGCCGGCCTTCGGTCAGCGTGCCGGTCTTGTCGATAACCAGCGTATCGACCCTCTCCAGGCGCTCCAGGGCCTCGGCACTCCTGATCAGGATGCCGCTTGCCGCGCCGCGACCCATGCCGACCATGACCGACATCGGCGTCGCCAGCCCCAGGGCGCACGGACAGGCGATGATCAGCACGGCCACGGCGGCGATCAGCGCGAAGCTGAAGCGTGGCTCGGGACCGAGCAGCATCCAGGCCGCAAACGCCAGCCCGGCGGCGGCCATGACGGCGGGAACGAACCAGCCGGCCACCTGATCGGCGAGCCGCTGGATCGGCGCGCGGCTGCGCTGCGCCTCGGCCACCGCCTGGACGATGCGCGCCAGCATGGTGTCGCGGCCAACCCGCTTGGCCTCGACCACGAGACCGCCGCTCTGGTTGATGGTGCCGCCGATGACGGCATCGCCCCGCCGCTTGGTGACCGGCATGGGCTCGCCCGTCACCATTGACTCGTCGACCGCGCTCTCGCCTTCGACGACGGCGGCATCCACCGGCACTTTTTCGCCCGGCCGGATGCGCAGGCGATCGCCGACCGCGACGGCCTCCAGTGCCACCTCCGCCTCCGTCCCATCGGCGCCCAGCCGCCGCGCCGTCCTCGGCACCAGTCCCAGTAGCGCGCGAATGGCGCCGCCGGTGCTATCGCGGGCGCGCAATTCCAGCACCTGCCCCAGCAGTACCAGCACGGTGATGACGGCGGCGGCCTCGAAGTAGACCGCGACGGCGCCGTCATGGCCGCGCAAGACTGGCGGAAATGCCGCCGGCAGCAGCGTGGCAATCACGCTATAGAGGTAGGCGGCGCCGGTGCCGATGGCGATCAGCGTGAACATGTTGAGCTGGCGCGTGACGAGCGAGAGCCAGCCGCGCACGAAGAAGGGCCAGCCGGCCCAGAGCACGACAGGAGTGGCCAGGGCGAGCTGCACCAGGTTCGACGTGTTGGGCGCCAGCAGATGGCGGCCCAGAATGTGACTGCCCATCTCGAGTGCGAAAATCAGCAGCGCGAGCGGCAACCCGATCCACAGTCGCTGGGTGAAATCGATCAGCTCATGATTGGGCCCCGCCTGCAGCGTGACCATCTCGGGATCGAGCGCCATGCCGCAGATCGGGCACGAACCGGGCCCCGCCTGGCGGATCTCGGGGTGCATCGGGCAGGTGTACATGGCAGTGGCATCGACCGGCGCGGCAGGCGCGACCGCGGCGCCGCCGAGATACCGCGCGGGATCGGCGAGAAACTTGTCGCGGCAGCCCGCGGCGCAGAAATAATAGGTCTGCCCGGCGTGGACCGCGGTGTGTTGGGCGGTCGCTGGATCGACAGCCATGCCGCAGACGGGATCTGTCGCGGCGGCGGCTGCGACATGACGGTGATCCTGGCCAAGCGCCGCACGCCCCTCGCGGCCCAATTCGACGCTCATTGCCAACGGTCTCCGGGTGCAGCGCTTGCGATACGCCATTGATGTGCGGCGCAGGACCTCATGTATGAAGGTGATATCCGGGGCGGGCAACGTCAAGCATGGCCCGACTTGCATGGCCAAACTTGCCGAGACGGTCGGCCTCGGCATTGCCGTTGGCTCAAATGTGCATGGCGGCGCGATCGACGCTCACGCCAGCGTTGCAATGCCGATCATCACCGGATGGACCCGGGCTTCAGTCGCGATAGCCGTTGCTCGCATGAATGCCATGACCATTCGCGTCGTGCCCATTCGTAGCATGGCCATTCATGCCGAAATGGTCCTCATCGCCGGCGCTGGCGTACGCGCTGGCGCCGTTGATCGCAGTCGGCATCAACAATTGACCGGCGACGTGGGCGCCGGCCGCAACCGCCAACGTCTCATAAGTCACTTCGCCGGTGACGCGGCCACTCGAGCGAACATCGAGCAGGCCGTGCACGGTGACGCGCCCCTCCACCTGACCGTGGATTTCCGCTTGCCCTGCCTGCACTTCACCCTTGAAGACCCCGCCTTCGCGCACGATCAACACACTTGCTGCAACGTCACCCAACAGCGTGCCCTGGATTTCCACGACAGTGCAGTTGCTGATCTCACCAGTGATCGTCGTCCCCTTGCCAATCAGAACAAACCCTTCGCCGTCACTGGTATCGGACCCGGGCGTCCGCGTCATGTTTGTGGCGTTGGCGAGTCTTGATGAGTGCCCTGACTGGTCAACGGCGACACGGGCCGGCTCGTTTGAACTGAGGATGGAGGGCACTGCGGCGTTATGGACTTTGCTCCTGAACATTTCAAAATGCTCCCGTTCTGGCCGCTCAGGGCCGAATAGACCAAGGTTTGAATGCCCGCTGCACGTGCAATACGTTGAAGAAACGTCGCCCTCTGGTACCGTCAGACAAGAACGCATCGCTCTTGCCAAGCTCGCCTGTTCGGCCGAACCAATCTCCGCACTCATGACGTCACGCGCCGCCACAACGCGCTGTCATTGTTTACCAATTGCACGCTTTGCTGTGGATAGACCAAAGATTTGATCAAATTTGGTTAACCCGGACCAAAGTCGCTCTGTTCGGCACCGATGTTGAAACGCTAACAGGACCTTCCCCATAATCCGCGCCCACTTTGAGCCAAGCCGTTGAAGTGACTCGCTGATTGGCACTGAAGAAGTGCCGACGGCCTTTTTTTTGGGAGACTCTCTGCGGCGAGGTGGCCCTCCGGGTTTGAGCTAGGATGC
>CAZCGE010000052.1:0-54518 GCA_964498125.1 uncultured Devosia sp.
ACTGTGACGGTCGCGGCGAGACGCTCTCACAGAAATGACGTCGCCTCAATTAAAGCGATTATGCCAGATCTCGTTCACGGCGTCAGATACGCCCCAGCCGATGCCGCGCAGTGATCCGCGGACCACATCGAGACGCCCTAGCATCTTGTCGCGATCTTCAGTCGGCAATGCCGTTGCATGCTCTAGGCCTTGACCGAACATGCGCACGAGTGCCGTATAGTACGCCTCATCTTCCAAACCGCTGTCGCTGATGAGACGTGCCGCTTCTTCGCAATAGAAGATGCTCAGTTCGGCCAAACCTTCAGGCCGACCAATTGCCTTGCGGTAGTCAGCAATCGCCTTCTTTGCCTTCGCCACCGACACATCCTGCCCCTTCATCAGGTCAGGATAAATCCATCGTGAGATCACTTCCTTGAAGGGCGTAAGAGGATCGCCACCGACACCGAGCCGCGCAGCGAGAAACGCGCGATTTGCCGGAGTGAGCGCGTGTAGATCCTTCACAAGCCCAAGAAGTCCGGCACGGTCGAATTTGGTCAGCTCGGCCTTGAGTTCACCTCAGGTCGCCACTCTTGCCTGAACCATTGTCGTCAATCGCGTCGTTCATACGAACATCCCAGCCACCCCGGCGTCCCGGCTCAGCGGAACCAGCGGGGGATCAGGCACTTCTCCCGCGCCGCGCGCTCGAGGCCCTCGCGGAAGTGAGGGTGCGCGATCGAAATCAGCGCCAGCGCGCGCTCGGCAACCGACATGCCCTTGAGATTCACCATGCCGTACTCGGTCGCGACGTACATGATGTCGGTGCGCGGGGTGGTCACCACATTGCCAGGAGTGAGCTCGACGACGATGCGGCTCTCCGGGTTGCCGTTCCGCGTGTATGTCGAAGAGAAGCACATGAACGACTTGCCTTCGGACGCGGCATAGGCGCCGCGTACGAACTGCAGCTGGCCGCCGGTGCCGGAGATGTGGCGATGGCCCGCACTCTCGGAGGCAGCCTGGCCCTGCAGATCCATCTGCGTCGAGTTGTTGATCGAGACCGCGCGTGGGTTTTGCATGATGATATGCGGCAGGTTGGTGTAGTCCACCTGCCGGCAGAGGATCTCGGGATTGTTGTTGATGAGCTGGTACTGCTTCCGCGATCCAAGCGCGAAGGTGTAAACGGCCTTGCCGGGGTCGACGGCCTTGCGCGCGCCCGTGATGAGTCCGGCCTCGAATAGCTCGACCATGCCGTCGACCATCATCTCGGTGTGGATGCCGAGGTCCTTGACGCCCGCCTCCTTGAGCATCGAGCAGACCGCATTCGGCATGGCGCCGATGCCGATCTGCAGGCACGAGCCGTCCTTGATCTCGGCAGCAATCAGGGTGGCGATGCGGCGGTCGATCTCGGAGACTGGCGGGTTGGTCACCTCCGTGATCGGCGCATGGTCGCCCTCGATGACGTAGTCGACCTCGCTCTCGTGAATGCCGTTGTCGGAGCCGCGGCAGTAAGGCATCGCGTTCGACACCTCGACAACGCGGATCTTCGCCTTCGCCATCATGGCGCCGTGGTAGGTGCCGGCGCCGCCGAAATTGTAATAGCCGTTGGCGTCGGGTGGGCAGACCTTCAGGCACGCGACGTCCACTCGCTCGATGAAGCGGCGGTAGTTGTCCGGCGCCTCGCCGAAGTTCATGGGAATGTAGTTGGTGCGTCCCTTGTCGTGCATGCGCCGGTCGTAGCCGCCGAAGTGCCAGTTGAGCATGCCGAAGGCGCGGCCCTCGGGATCTTCCTCGAGCACGGCGCGAGACTTCACCGAGAGGCAGGCACGAACCTTGATGCTCACGAGTTCGTCGCGGCGCGCGGCAAGTGCCTTGTCGAAGGCGTCAGGCTGGCCCATGCCGAAGCCGTAGTCGACCCAGTCTCCGGATTTCACCAAAGCTGCGGCCTCCGCGGGCGAAACGCGGCGCGCGCTCCTGCTGCCTCTACTCGACGAAGTCATGCTTTTGGGACCGTGCTGGTTGGCTGACTTGGTTCGTGATGCAGCGGACTATAGCGAAGGTTCTAGCCAGCGCGAACGGCGCGTCCACCTCGATGCGGTAGAGCGCGATGCCTCACATAGCAGACACGCTTGTCGACGAGGCTCGCAGCATCAACTTGATCGTGCCGAATGTCTGCACTGGGATGTCACGTCAGCACTCCGAGGATGAGTGTTGCACACCGACGTGTGGGTAGGCACAGTCTACGCCCGCGCTGCAAAGCCTTGCGCACTGAACAGGACCACTCATGGATGCCGCTACTGGTCTGGATCACTTGTTCGCGTTCGACAACACATATGCGCGACTGCCGGATGCCTTCTTCGCCCGGCTGGCCCCGCCACCGGCCGCCGCCCCTCAGCTCGTGATCGTGAACGAGAAGCTGGCGCACCAGCTTGGTCTTGATCCGAGGCTGCTGGCATCGCCTGCTGGCATCGACGTTCTGTCCGGGAACGTGCTGCCGGACGGTGCCGAGCCGCTGGCTATGGTCTATGCGGGCCACCAGTTTGGGCATTTTGTGCCGCAGCTCGGTGATGGCCGTGCGATCCTGCTCGGGGAGGTAATTGGCCGCGATGGACTGCGCCGCGATGTTCAGCTCAAGGGCTGCGGCCCGACACCGTTCTCGCGTCGAGGTGACGGTCGCGCTGCCCTCGGCCCAGTGCTGCGCGAATACATCGTCAGCGAGGCCATGGCCGCGCTCGGCATGCCGACGACCAGGTCGCTTGCGGCAGTGCTGACGGGTGAGGAGGTGCTGCGCGAGACGCCATTGCCGGGCGCAATCCTGACCAGGGTCGCTTCGAGCCATATTCGCGTCGGCACGTTTCAGTTTTTCGCAGCCCGCGGCGATGTCGATGGTGTGAGGCGTCTCGCCGACTACGTGATTGCGCGGCACTACCCGGAGGCGAGTCGCGCTGACAATCGCTATCGCGCCATGCTAGATTTCGTGATCGAGCGGCAAGCCGGGCTCATGGCACAATGGATGCTCGTCGGCTTCATTCACGGCGTGATGAACACGGACAACATGGCGATCTCGGGCGAAACCATCGACTACGGTCCCTGCGCGTTCATGGACAATTATGACCCGGCGACTGTGTTCAGCTCCATCGACCGCATGGGGCGCTACGCCTACAACAACCAGCCATCCATCGCCCACTGGAACCTGGCGCGACTCGCCGAAACGCTGATCCCCCTGCTCGGCTCCGACATGGAGGAGGGGCTCGTCGAAGCGCGTGAGGCCATCGACGCCTACCCCTGCAAGTACGAGGCGGCTTACCTGGCCGGCATGCGGCGCAAGCTGGGGCTGCTGCAGGAACGGCCAGACGATCTTGCTCTGGCGCATGACCTCCTCGACCGCATGGCCGCCAACAAAGCCGACTTCACGCTGACGTTCCGCCGGTTGTGTGATGCCGCAGTCAGCGCTGAAGTTGAGGCCGAGGTGCGCCGCTTTTTCGACGCCCCCGCTGCCTTTGACGGGTGGGCGTTCAAGTGGCGGCACCGGCTCGCATCCGAAGGCGGCAATGCAGTCGAGCGGCGAACCTCGATGCGAGCGGTGAACCCGGCCTACATCCCGCGCAATCATCGTGTCGAGGAAGCCATCACTGCCGCCGTCGATGAGGGGCGCACTTCGATCTTCGAGACGCTGGTGCGGGTGACGACAGCGCCGTTCGACGACCAGCCGGGCTCCGAGCGCTACGCAGAACCGCCGCAGTTGCATCAAGTCGTGCACCAGACATTCTGTGGGACGTGAGGCCACTGCCTGCGGTTGCCCCAGCCGGAACTGTTCCGATGACAACGGTGATCAACCTGCTGGCTGATTTGCCATCTGCACAGAATGCCGAGTTGACAACGCTTCTGGTCTCCGGCGATGGCGTGCGGTTGGAGCGCATCGTGTCGTTCGGCCAGGCTTCGCCCGAGGGGTTTTGGTACGACCAGGACGAAGCCGAGTGGGTGGTGCTGCTCGCCGGGCGTGCACGGCTAACGATCGACGGCGTGTCCGAGGATCGCGAATTGGGGCCCGGAGATGCGGTGTATCTCGGAGCCCACTGCCGTCACCGCGTGGCGTGGACGGACCCTAGCCAACCGACCGTATGGCTCGCACTGTTCATCGCGCCAGGTCTTCAGCCGCCTACTATTTCACCGTCAGTAAACAGACATGGTATTTGACGATTTCCCCCCCCCGCATGGGCGGGAGAGCCGCTGTCACGTGAGGTACCGATCGGGATCATTGGCTCCATATCGTTTCCAGATCTACTTCAGCCGTGCCACCTGCCTTTCGCTCCCCTCAAGCACTATCGGACGCTCATGGTGGGCGAGAACGGCGCACAAGTGGCTCGGGGTGACGCCCCATTCGCACCAGCCTGAGGAGCATCGCGGATCAGGTCAACTCGCTCATCGCCCGGCCAACAGCCTCTGCGTTCCCATTGAGCTGTCGGTTGAGGAACCCCACACGATCGCGGTCGCGATGCCTCGGCTTCCGGACATGTCGGAACCCGGGATCGACGTGGGCGCGGATAGCCCCTCGAATGTCGGCTTTTGGGATCGACCGCCGATAAGCCTCTCGGTTCAATGCCGCGGCCCGTTGTTCGGCTCCAGCGTCACGTCGAACGCGAAGAAGCGGTCGAAGAGCGCCGTCTTTCGGTAGCGACGGCCGTCGAAGCGGCTACCGATCGTAGTCGCCCGATCGGTATCGAGTAGGCCGAATAGGGCCAGCATGCGCAGAATGCGCAGTTCAAGCGCCAGGCCGGAAAAATCCTGCCTCGCTTCGAGCACGCCAATGACCGGGACTGTGGTGAGCCGCGCCAGCCGGTCCGGAGTCTCCCAATCCTTGACCACATGCGACATGCACCAGACGATGATGCCGATATCGCCCTGCGGCCATGACGGCACCGGGCATCCGTCCCATCGGCCGAGGTTGATCGGCCAGAACACCAGTTCGAACATCCGTGCCATCAGATCGCCGGCACCGGTCGACAACACCTTCTTACCCTTGGCGGTCGGCACCAGCGTTTTTCCGACGCGGCGGAGAAGTCGCATTTCGACGGCGACGACGCGCAACAGCTCGGCCGGCCAGACGTCCTGTTCGTTGAGCACCTTGGACACCGATCTGATCAGCGCAAGATCGAATGCGGCGCCGTCGACGATTTCCGCCAGATCGACGACGACGGTGCGGGGTAAGCACTCGGCTTCCGTTAGCCTTATGGGCTGACCCTCGGCTTTCCGCAGCAGGTGCAGCATTGCGCGCATCATCGGCGACGCGGACAGCTCGGTCTCGGCCATGTCGACCGCCAGATTCAGCGCGCGACCGTCTTCGTCAGGTCGGCGACGCAGCCGGCAATAGGAGTCGAAGTCAAGATGGGTCCAGTAGGGCTCGATACCGCTGAGCCAGGCAATGACGTCGTCGTTCTTCAAGAAACCCGGATTGACCATGCTGACTCCCAACGGTGCCACTGCGGAAGCATGAGCGGCATCGCCTGCGACTTCAAGACTTCACCCAATATCGAATGACCAGCAACGGTGGGCCGGGGCAGTCGAGATTGCCGGCATCGACGATCATGACCGACTGAGGTGGAGCGAACCGCGTCGCGATGTCCCGGACAGGAGGCTCCCTCGGTGAGGTCTGTTTCTGGGATTGGGTGGCGATCATTCCATGCCGAGAGAGCCATCTCAAAGTCGTCCACAGATGCCCGTGGCCAATGGGTATCGGACGGGGCCGCGTCACGGCAAGTTGCGAAAATGAGCCAGTGAGATGATTCCCGCCATTGACACCCGAGACACAAGGATCCGACATGGGCACAACCGCCGAGAAAATTGCCCGCCATGTTGCGGCCCAGGTGAATGCGCCGCTCATCGACTTGGCAAGTCACCGGCAGATGAAGCAGCTGCTGCACGACGCCAATCTGGACGCGGGCGGCTTCGAGAGGCGGATCGAGGACGGCGTTGACCCCTGCTACGCAGTTTACACGCACTCCCAGGCGCTGATCTCGATCACGGCCGAGCAGCTGGCCGCAACCAAAGAGGCCCGGCAGTTCGCGCGGCTCGTCGCCGAGGCCGAGGACATCTACATGCCGAGCTATCCGCCGATGAGCCCGGTCACCAGCAGCCACTTCGCCATGTGGTCGCTGTTCGACTTGCAGTTCGGGCAGAGCCACGAGACCATCGGCACCTGCTTTTGAGCAGGATCTCGTAATCTGATGGGCAAATTTCCAAGGCGTTTGATGGTCGACACTCACTGAGCAGCCCGGCCTCGCCCCGTGCCAATCTAGCGTGCCGCCGTGCTCGCGGCCGTCAAGACCAAGCCTTCGGCGGCCCAAGGGGGCCGGTCTTGACCGCCACTCGACACGTCGGCGATCTGGATGTGTGGCCGGGATGAAGGAAGGGCTCCGCAAGGGGCCGAACCAAGGAAGTCCTCTGAGGAAGTGAAGGGAAGAGGCGGCGCCGGCGGGATGAACTTCCCGTTCCCGTTCCCGCACGCTGTAGAGAGATCGGGAACGGGAATTGGGAAGTCGCAGACACTCTCGACGCGGCGACCATCAAAGAGCGCGGCTTCCGCAAAATCGTAAATGAGGGCGAAGAGTGCTCAGTTGATCAACAACACCGGGCATAACCTCGCTGTGGCGGAATGGGCGGTGATCAAAATGGGCCTCGATCCGCATTTCGCTCGCGCATCACTTTTCGTGGGAACGGAAGAAGGGCAACGCCCGCACCACAGCAGGTCCCGGGCAATCAAGCTCCATGATCGTCGAGGGCGGCCCTCACCTTCCGTGATCCGGATTAATGCGTTTCCCCACCAACTGCTGTGGTCAGGCTCACTTTTCTGCGCATTGCGGAGCTCACCAACCTGCCGGCCGGTCTCAGGGCAACCGCGGCAGCCCTGCAATGCTCGCGGCTGGGTCTTTATGTGCACTGCGGCCACGATGGGCGC
Source organism: uncultured Devosia sp. (assembly GCA_964498125.1). Classification (GTDB taxonomy): domain Bacteria; phylum Pseudomonadota; class Alphaproteobacteria; order Rhizobiales; family Hyphomicrobiaceae; genus CAMDBL01. The sequence goes on from CAZCGE010000052.1 coordinate 6,929, forward strand.
TTCGTCAGGCTACGCGAGATCGGTCAGGAACGCATCGTGCGCTGTCTCGTGCCGGCCGGCTATCGGGGTGAAGCCGCTGAGATCTGGCTTGCCCGAGTGCTTCCGCCCGCCAGCAGCTTGTTCGACTATCACGTCGTCTCGATGACGCCCTACGTCATCGGCGGTGGATCAGAGGCGGATTGGTTGGCCTATCTCGACCGCGAGGGGCATCGCCTCGGCAACAAGCCGCTGCCGCGCAAGATCGACGGTACCACCTACATCATGAAGCACGGTCCGAGCGTCAATCATTGGAACGAGTACATCTTCTGCGCCTACGCCGGCCACCGGACCGATGCAGTTTTCCTGACTGGCATCCCCGACATCAAAGCAAGTCTGCCGCACGCGTGAGGCCAGCGTCGGCGAGGCCGGCGACATTGCCAGGACCGGCTGCGCCGACTCGACGAGGGAAAAAGGCTCAGATGGCATCGATCACTTGGCAGCCGGGCACATTCCGGATCATGACGCCGAACGGCCCCGAGCATGTCGAAGGCTTGGCCGGCGGCCCGTTCGGCCTGCGCCGGGAGCTCAGGCGCTGGCGACCCGTGTGGACCGCCACGCATCTGGCGACCGGCTTGCGCATCTCGCTTGGCAATGGCGCGGGCTTCAACGATCTGGCACTGGCGCAGGAGTTCGCAGAGCGCGTGCTACCGCTCGCCGACTGGAACACCGGCTTAGCGCTGATGGCTGACAATGCTGTTGCTGATCAGGTGATCGCCATCTGGAACGAGTTGATCGAGCGCGATGTCGTGGCTGCCAACATAGCGATCAGAGCGAGCTATGCTTCGCCGCCGCGCGAGAACCGCGCTGCCCGTCGTCGTAAGCACCGCTGAGGTGATCTACTGGATCGACGACCCGAGAACGGCGCCGCGATGCACCGGACACTGGACGTGCTCGATCAGCGCTCCGTCGTCATGAAGTCGGCATCAGCCGATGTACCCTTCTGGGATGTGCCGTCGGCGTCGGTCCCGGCTATCGCCAGTTTCGGCTGGGCGGTGCCTCTGATCGCAGATCAGTGCCCCGGGCCGCTTGGCCGCCAGTTGATCAAGCTGTTCGGGTCTCGACCTGCGAGGCGCAATCTCACAATCTCTCTGGCTCGCTGGGTGCCGACATCGGCGACGAGATTCCGCCAAGCCGGAGTGTCCGCCAGCATGGCGATTTGGTCGTCCGTCAGCCTGTCCAGCTCAGCATCCGTGTGCGGCGTCTTGCGGTCGTTGCTCGGGTCGAGCCAGGCCGGTTCGGAACTCTTCGAGGGTTCGTCTTCCATGTCGTACCCAGTTCCTCTGCTGCAAAGTCCCGTCGCATACTGGCGCCGATCGGTGCTCTTGTCGAACTCACTGTTTGGCCATGGTTTTTCCAAAGACCGCGATCACAAAGACTGCGATCATGTTGTCAACGATCGGTCGGTGTGATCTGATACCGACAGTTATACGGACGACGAGATGGCCAATACCGACCGCGCGGCCATTCGTCGTCGCGAGCGTCGAGTTCGGCGGCTTCTTGAGGGTACAGCGGAAGAGCCGGAAAAGTCCTAGGCCGCTTCGCTTCATGGCCGTATTGTTGCTGTCCGCCGCAGGCGCACCCATCCGGCAGTGTTGCCGCAAGTGCGCAAGCCTTGAAGGGACAGCACCGTGGATGACGCGCAACGCAATTTCCCGCTCGAGGACATCGACCGCGAGTGCCTCTTCCATCCGAACACATCGATCGCGGATCACACGAAAAATGGTCCTGTGATCTTTTCCGATGGGCGCGGTGTGCGCGTTCGCGACCAGAAGGGCCGCGATATCATTGACTGCGGTGCCGGGCTCTGGTGCGTCAACATCGGCTATGGCCGGCCCGAGATGGCGGATGCCGCCAAGAGGGCGGTCGAGAGCCTCGCCTACCACCACATTTTCGGCGGTGCCTCGAACGAGCCGGCGATCCGGCTCGCCGAGCGGGTGCTCAAGCTGTTCCAGGAGAAGTCCGGGGCACCACACCTGTCCAAGGTGTTTTTTGGCATGGGCGGCTCAGATGCCAATGACACCAACTATAAGCTCGTCCGCTACTACAACCATCTTCGCGGCAAGCCGGAGAAGAAGAAATTCATCTCGCGGCTCGGCGGCTATCACGGGCTGACGTTTGCCTCGGCGAGCCTGACCGGCATCCCCGTCTATCACAAGGCCTGGGATCTCCCCATGCACGACGTGATCCATACGTCGTGCCCGCACTACTATCGCTTCGGCATGGCGGGCGAGACCGAGGAGCAGTTCACCGACCGCTGCATCGCGGAAATAGCAGGCATAATCGAGCGTGAGGGAGCTGACACGATCGGCGCATTCATTGCCGAGCCGGTCATGGGCACCGGCGGCGTACTGATGCCGCCCAAGGGTTATTTCGAGAAGCTGCAGCCTTTGCTGGATCGCCACGACATCTTGTTCGTCGCCGACGAAGTCATCACTGGCTTCGGCCGCACCGGACATTGGTTCGCAACCGGGGGCATGAAGTTGAAGCCCGATATCGTAACTCTGGCAAAGGGCATAACGAGTGCGTACTTCCCGGTATCGGCTTCGGTGATCTCGTCGAAGATCTGGGGCGTCCTGGCGGCCGCCTCGCCCGAGTTCGGCCCAGTCATGCATGGCTTCACCTACTCAGGCCACCCGGTTGGCGCCTCGTTGGGCCTCGTCAATATCGACATCATGGAGCGCGACGGCCTCGTCGAACAAGCGGCCGAAGTTGGCCCCTACTTCCTTGCGGCTCTGCGCGACCGGATCGCCCATCACCCCTTCGTCGGCGACGTGCGCGGAATTGGTCAGATGATGGCCGCCGAGTTCGTGGCTGACAAGGCGACTAAGCGGTTCTTCGATCCGAAAGCCGGTGCGCATCGGGTCGTTTCTGCGGCTGCCTTCGAGAATGGCGTGATTGCGCGCGCGTTGCCCTATATCGAGGTCAACTCGTTCTCGCCGCCGCTGTCGATGACGCGGTCCGACGCCGACGAAGCGGTCGAACGCTACGGCAAGGCACTCCATGCCTCGACCGACGTACTGGCCAAATTGGCCAAAGGAGTCTAGCGGCCGGGCATGGCAGCGGTCGGTGCGGGTCCGTTGAGCAACGGTGTTTGGGTAATCGCGTGTCGCTATCGCAGCCGTCGTCAGTCGCGGGATTCCCAAATTACTTTTGCTCCACCTTGAATCGTCGGCGACAAGGGTCGACGGCAGATGTACCGTCAAGCCTTGCTCGCTACCTGCTGCAACCGAGGCCACGGTTTGCCTGCTGTTCTGGCTCAATTGACGCCGCGCCCTAGACCAGCCTCCACCGGCGTCGTCCAGGCTCCAGCCTCGTGTGCGGCCCAGTAGGCATCTTGCAGCCGGCGGGTGATCGGCCCCGGCGCCGCGCACGGCAGAGGCGCGTCGTCGATCCAACCGACAGGAATAATGCCCCCCGCGGTGCTCGTTGCGAAGATCTCGTCCGCGCGGCGCACGTCTTCGATCGACAGGGCGCGCAACTCGGTCCTGATCTGCAGGTCGCGGCAGATATCGAGCGCGGATTGCCGAGTAATACCTTCGAGCACGCCCGCTCCCGGCGTCACGATCCGGCCTTCGATTACGGCGAACAGGTTGAAGCCCGGTCCTTCCGTGACGTGACCGGCGCCGTCCGTCAGCACGGGGAGATCCGCGCCGCTCTCCAGGGCCTCGATATGGCTCATGATGAGATCGAGCCAGTGGTAATTCTTCACGCGTGGATCGACCGACTGCGGCGGAATCCGCATCCGGTCGATCACGGCGATCCGTGCCGCGCGTCCCCGCGCGGCCGGGTCGAACACCCGCGCGTAGGGCACCGCGAAGGCGTAAAGCCTGTTGCGAAACTGGCGCGGATCGCGCGAGCCGGTGGGTGGCACGCCGCGGGTCAGCGTCATCGATACGTAGGCATCGGCCAGCCCGGCCCGCGTCACACACTCGGCCAGGATCGCCTTCAGCGCGGCACGGTCCACTGGCAACGTCATGCGCAGCGACGCCACCGAGCGCTCGAAGCGGTCGAGGTGATCTTCCAGCCGGAAGAAGCGCCCCTTCCAGACCGCGACCACGTCGTAGGTCGCGTCCGAACGCACGAAACCCCAGTCGAGGATCGGCACGGTGGCCTCGGCGATAGGGCAGAACGTACCGTCAACGTAGGCCGCGCCGCCAGACCAGATGCTGACCGTATCGCTCACCACACGGACCATCCGGCGTCGACGATGATCGTTTCGCCGTGCACCATTTTGGAATCCTCCGTCGCCAGGAAGACAGCTGCGCCGGTCATGTCCTCGGGGTCCATGAATGCGATGCCGGTCGGCGTGAACATCTTCATCATGGCAATATACTCGTCGCTGCCGGGACCGCGTACGTGCGCGTTGAGCGGGGTGGCGACATTGCCGGGCGCGATCGAGTTGACGTTGATCTTGTCCTTGCCGAGCTCGGCGGCCAGCGCCTTGGTGAGGTTCACCACGCCGCCCTTCGAAGCACAGTAGGCCGGGCAGTTGGGGAACGCGCCGGTGCCCGCGATCGAGGAGATGTTGACCACCTTTCCGCCGCCGATCTGGCGCCAGTGCGGGACCAGAGCCCGCACGAAGAAGAAGTAGCCCTTGAGATTGAGGTCGAGCTGCTCGTCCCAGATCGCCTCGGTGGTGTCGAGCACCGGCACCGTACGGAACACGCCGGCATTGTTGACCAGGATGTCGACCCGTCCGAAGTCCTTGATGACCGCGGCGGCGAGCTTCTCGATCTCGGGCACCTTCGACACGTCGGCCTTATAAGCCTTCGCCTTGCCACCGGCGGCGACGATGTCCTTCACGACCTTGTCGGCCTTGTCGGGGCTCTTCAGATAGTTGATCACCACGGTCGCGCCTTCCTTGGCGTACCGTCGAGCGATGGCCTCGCCGATGCCCATCGACGAGCCGGTGACGATGGCGACCTTGTCCTTCATGCGCATATGGTGTCCTCCACTTGGATTGAATGGGCTTGCGGTAGCTAGCGGGTGGCCCGCAGCGTCGCTGTTCGTTTCTCGTCGAGACGGTTGTCCGCCGTGATCGCCACCCCGTAGACGCGTTCGGCGCGCTCGCGCGAGATGATGGCTTCCGACACGTCGTGCAGCACTCGCTCAGGCTCACGCCGCTTGGGATCGCCGTATCCACCTCCGCCGGCTGCGATCGAGACCAGATACTCGCCGTCGTCGAGCCAGGTGTCGGTGAACCGCGGCAGCGCCTCGCGCTTGCCCGACAGCCGAGCCGCCGCTTGACCGGAAGGAGAGGCGGGGCCGCCGCCACGCGCGCCCTTGGGATTGTTGTTGTTGCCATCATGCACGAACACGGCCTGCATGCGCCCGCCGATCGGTCCGTACTCGACGAGAATGCCCGGTGCGCCTCGATTGCGGCCGGCCCCTTCGCTGTCGGGAATGAGCCGGCGCGTCTTGACCAGGATCGGCGTGTAGGCCTCGTCGAGCTCGACGCTGTCGATGTAGCACATGCCGCCGTTGCCGGCGTGCAGCATGGTCAACCACGCATCCTGCCAGGGTGTTGCCGCGCCAGCGGTGTGGCCAAGGAAGAGCTGGTTGACGTAAGGCTTGCCATTGCGTGGATCGACACCGGAGACGACTGCGGTGGAAGGTGCGCACACGCCGCCGATCTCGCCCATGCCAAGCTGATCCGATATGGCGGCGAGTGCCAGCTGGGTCGAGTTCTGAACGCGGTCGGCGAGGTTGGTCGTCGCAGCCGAGCAGCTCGTGGGATGCTGGGGAATGCCGACCACGCCGCGCTCCTTGAGCAGCACGCGCACGCGGCGGAACGCGCCGGCATTCTTCGGCACCGATGGCTCGATCGAGTTGAACACGGCGATCATCGCCGAGGTGCGCGTGCAGGCTTCCGAGACGTTGAGGCCGCAGGCCATCTGACCGGGATTGTCCATCAGATTGACCTCGATGGTCGCCGCTTTCGGATCGATCGTGACCTTCGACGTGATCTTGATGCCGTCCGGCGGTGTGCCCGGGATGGCGTCGTGCGCTGACTGGGCGGTGGCGGTTCCACCCTGCATGCTGCGGACCGCCTCGATCATGCGGCTTTCGGAGTAATCGAGCCACTGCCGCGCGAAGGCAGCCATCGTCTCCCAGCCGATCTCGGCGCCCAGCGTGCGGATCTCGCGCTCGCCGATGAATGCCGCGCCCAGCATGGCGAGGAAGTCGCCGTACCACTGGTCGGGGACGCGGATCCGCATCCGGCACATGCGCACGATGTCGTCATTGACCTTGTAGTCGGTAGCAACGCGCACGGCGGGAAAGATCAGCGCGCCTTCCTCGTACACGTCGCGGGCGGTGCCGTGGTAAGTGGTCGGGATCGAGTTGCCGATGTCGGCCTGATGCGCCTTGGCGACGACGGTGAAGTAATGTTTTCCGTCGTCGCCGATCACCGGCATCAGCAGCGTGTGGTCGGCCGGGTGCGAGTTGCCGTGGTAGGGTGAGTTGTGCAGGAACACGTCCCCGCGCTTGAGATCGGGATGGAACTTCTTCATCCAGCCCGCCATCAGGTCCGGCCCGGACAGCACGTGGATCGGCAAGCTCTCCTCCGAATGCAGCAACTCGCAATCCGCGGTTACGATGCAGCAGGAGAAGTCCTTGGCGCGATTGAGCACGCCGGAGCGGCCTGTCCGCAGCAACGTGTTGCCCATCCGTCGGCACGCGCCGCCGAAGCGGTTGGCGAGGATCGCGAGCTTGGCGCCATCGAGCTTGGTAGTTGCAGTGTTCTGCATGGATTGCGCCTCACGGCTTGATGATCAGGCTGCCCGACGGGGCATGGGTGTAGGTCGCCTGGCTGTCGACGACGATGGTGGTGAACGGCGTCTCGATGATCGCGGGCCCCTGGCGCGTCTCGCCATGCGGCAACGCAAACAGCTCGTGCACCGGTGTATCGACGGCGCCGACGTCGCTGAAGTAGGCGCGGCGGCGACCCTCGATCTTGTGGCCCGTGCGCGTGACCAGGAGGCGGCCGGGCTTTGCGCTGCGAACCGGGCAGGCGACGGATGCGGTCCAGCAGACGAACTCGACCGGCGAGGCCTCGTCGCGCACCGCGAAGATCTCCTCGTGGTGGGCGTGGAAGGCGGCGACGAGTTGGGTGAGGTCGGCCTCGCTGGCGAACCTCGACTTGCGGAGCGGCACCTCGATCTCCCACACCTGCCCCTCGTATCGCGCCTCCACGGCAAACTCGATCTTGGCATCGGCAGCGGCACCCGAGCGCTCTGCGAAATCCCGGCAGCGCGCCTCCAGCCGTCCGAGGACCTCGTTGACCTTGCCGGCGTCCCAGGTCGTCGATGTCGTGAAGTGCAACTCGCGCGCCTCGTCGCGCAGCTCCGACATGAGCGCGCCGGCAGCACTCAACGCGGCTCCCGTCTCCGGCACAACCAGCAGCGGGCACTGCAGACGGCGCGCGATCCACACCGAGTTGAACCCGGCAGCGCCGCCGCCACCGATCAGCACCGCCTCGGCTGGATCGATGCCCTGGTTGATGGTGATCTCGGCGATCGCCTGCACCATGTTCTCGGTGGCAACCGACACGATTGCTGCGGCCGCCGCCATCAGATCGAGCTTCAGCGGCCCGGCTACTTTGCTCTCGAGCGCTCGCGTCGCCGCGGCGAAATCGAGCTTCATTTTACCGCCGAGGAAGAATTCGGGATCGAGATAACCCAGCACCAGGCAGGCGTCCGTCAGTGTCGGCTCAGTTCCGCCCGCGCCATAGCAGACCGGGCCAGGAACCGCGCCCGCACTCTGCGGCCCGACATGCAGCACGCCGCCAGAATCCACCCGCGCGATCGATCCCCCGCCGGCGCCGACACTCTTGATGTCGATCGAAGGAAAGCCCGTCATGTGGCCGCGGAACTGCGGCCCGATCCAGGTTTCGCGCGTCTTTGGAATGCGTCCGCGCCTGACCAGGCTGACGTCATAAGTTGTGCCGCCCGTGTCGGCGACGATGGCCGCCGGCAGCTTACTGTCGAGTTCCGCATAGTAGCGGCCGGCGATCGGCGCCATCGACGGCCCCGAGTTGATCGCGTGGATCGGCTGCCGGGCGAGCTCGGCAGCCTCCATCATGCCGCCCTGCGAGGTCAGCACCAGCGTGCGGCCCGTGAAGCCGGCGGCGGACATCCGCTCCGTCAACGAGCCGAGGTAGCGGCCCATCAGTGGCTTCAACGAGGCATCGATGGCGGCAGCCGAGGCGCGGCGATATTCGCGCAACGTCGGGTTGAGCCGGTGCGCCAGCGTATAGGGCATGCCGGGCAGGCGCTTTTCGATCAGCTCGGCGACGCGCAGCTCATGCGCCGGGTTGACGACCGCCCACAGGAAACAGACCGCGATCGCCTCGGCACCGCTGGCCTTGACCCGCTCGAGCACTTTCACCGTCTCGGCCTCGTCGAGCAGGGTTGTTACCATGCCGGTGCTGATGACACGCTCGGGGATCTCGAAGGTCAGGGCGCGCGGGATGTAGGGTGCCGGATAGGGGACGAGGAAGTTGAACGGCTCCTGCCGCCCGCCCTCGCGCAGCACCAGCACGTCGGGATGACCGGCGGTGGTAAGGAACGCCGTCTTGGCCGTGCGCCCGGTGATGATGGCGTTGATGGCGTGGGTGGTGCCGTGGATCAGCAGATCGCAGCGACCGAGGAACTCCGTCAGCGGGATCTTCATGTCCTGCGCGGCCAGCGCCGCCGCATCGATCAATCCCTGCACCGGATCCTTGGGCGTCGTCGGCGCCTTGTACATTCGCATCGTGCCGTCGTCATTCTCCACCATCAGGTCGGTGAACGTGCCGCCGGTATCGCAAGCCAATCGCATGAGAGTCCCGCCTCGATATCCTGGATCGCAACGACGCGAGCCTCAGCTCCCATTATCGAGAGCGATAGGCACCTCGTCCACAACAGACCGTGCATAGTCGGTCTGCCAGTCGAATCCATCAAGATGCCGAGCTACCGTAAGGGCCAAGCTCGGAGCGGAGTGCTCCAGCCCAATGTTGATGTCGCACGATCAGATCGCCCCGGCACCATTTACCGGTACCCTCTATATGTCTTGACGATGGGCTTCTGAATGCAGCGTCCGTTCCCATGCCGGCAACCTGGGGGCTGAGCGGACGCCACCTTGCAAGCGCGGACAGGCAGGTTGGGTCAGGACCGCCGGTCGACGCTCGTGACAACCGCTCAGTCTCCACACTCGTGGCGCTACGTCATGGAACGCCTGAGGAACGCCTGAGGACCCTTGACGTGATGGCTTCAGCTGAGGCAGTCGCGGCTCAAATAGAACGGAAGCGATCCGCCGCTAGCGTCATAGGACGCTGTGGGTCAAGGGCGTGAGTGAAGACAGCCCCGCAGACCGACAGCCCTACCCCAGCAAGAGACATAGTGCGACCGGATGCCGCACTTTGGCAGCTCCTCCCCCGGTCGCGTCGACTGTAGCCTGATGGGCATCCGACAGCCCTGCACAGCTACGGACGTTCAAAGACATGGACGATCAGACGGCATGTGCTTTCTGTACATACCGGGTCGGTCGTCGTCGCGGCGAAAATCGCTGCGGCGCAGCACGCCCATGGTGGCGCGAGGCGGTCGCTGCTGTTCTGGTGATCGTGTGCGTGGTGCTCCTGTGGTTTAGAGCGTGTCGTCAGTTGAGCCAGAGCAGTATGCAAACCAGGGCGACGGCGGCAAGAAACGTGTTGGCGAGCTTGTCGTAGCGGGTTGCGATCGCGCGATACTGCTTGAGCTTGCCGAAGAAGCGCTCAACGAGGTTGCGCTCGCAATACAACGCGAAGTCGGTCTGGCGCGGCTCGCGGAGATTGGCCTTCGGCGGAATGACCGGCGTGATGCCACGCTCTTGGAGCGTCGCGACGAGGGCATCGGAGTCATACCCCTTGTCGGCCAGCAGCGCATCTGGAAGCTCATCCGGCGCGATGTCGTCGAGCAGTGGAACGGCTTGCTTGATGTCGGCAGCCTGACCGGGCGTGAGCGACAGCGCGGCGGGATTGCCGAGCGCATCGACAATGGCGTGAATCTTGGTCGTTAGCCCACCGCGGGATCTGCCGATGGCTTGGTCTTCGCCATCTTTTTTTGGGCGCCGGCCCCGCCGTTGCTCAACCGACTCGCATCAACTGACGACACGCCCTAGCTGGCAGGGTTAGGGCGTCCCTGAACAACTTCAAGGATTGCCTCACCGTGCTCCCATCATTATGCCGGCTTGACCTCTCCAGCCTTGAGGCTCAGCGCAGCGATCTCTCCCGAGGATAGTTGCCTGACAGTAGACATCTCCCCTGCCATGGATTTGGCCTTGGCCAAATGCTTCTTAGTCGCCTCTGCGGCTTCGCTGGGGTCCGCGATCGCCACGTTGAAGTAGTGGAACGATGGCGCGGCCAACCCGACAGGGCCACTCCTACGGGAACCTTCCACCGTTGGCGCGGGCGTCGCGCGGATCGCAACCTGGACTACCCAGCCAGCTGGAGATGCTTTATCGATCATGCATGAATGATGACACCGTTCACTGCAGTCTTCAACCCAAGAGCCTCAGTAGGGATGCTCGACCGTTTCGCGGCGCGTGCGCATGGCCTGCGGATTTTCGTCGAGCCGCTTTTGCGCGGCTTCGAGAACGTGTTCATGCTCCCATCGCGGAATACGCCGCTCTTTCCCTGTCGTGCATTTCGCTTTCAGCGGGCATTTCGGACAGGCATTGGTCCAATAGCGCCGCATCGTCTTGCCTTCCTCCACATTCGTGTAGCGGTAGGTCAGCTTCTCTCCAGCCGGGCAGCGATAGACGCCCTCGGCAGGATCGTAGACGAAATCCTGCTTGCCGAAGCGGCCTTCCGATTTCGCGCCGGACGTCATCGGCTTCGGCAACGTCACGGTGACACCGGCGTCGTCGCAGGCCTTGATCTCCGTGCTGTTGTAATATCCGCGATCCGCGACGGCCTCGAGCTTGTCAACGCCGAGCGCCTCCTTCGCAGCCGCCGCCGTGCTCGCCAGTTGCGACCGATCCGAGCCCACATTCGTCACCTCGTGCGCAACGATCAGGTGGTTCTCGGTATCGACTGCCGTCTGCACGTTGTAGCCGACGACGCCCGAGCCGCGCCCGCTGGTCGCCATCGAGCGGCTGTCAGGATCGGTCAGCGAGATCTGCTTGTCGGGCGAGGCCAAAACCTGTTTCTCGATCGCCTCCAGCTTTTGGACTTCCGACTGCAGCTTCTCCAGTTTCTCTTTCAGACGCGTTTTCTTGAGCGTCATTGCATCGGAGGCTTCCTGGCGATCAGCGGTATCGAGCTGGTCCATATAACGCGCAACGCTTTGCTCCAATTGCGTGCGCCGCCGCTCGATCTTGGCGACGGTGAAGTTCTTGTCCCTGTTGTTGACGGCTTTGAACTTGGAGCCATCGATCGCCACACTCGCTTTTGTCAGCAAGCCCATTCGGCGGCACAGCTCGACGAATTGCGCGCAGACCTTTTGATCGCCGGACCATTGTCCTTGCGGAAATCGGAGATCGTTTTGAAATCAGGCGCCAGTCGCCCCAGCAGCCACATCACCTCCAGATTGCGGGCGCACTCACGTTCTAGCCGCCGGCTCGACTGCACGCGATTGAGATAGCCGTAAATATAGAGCTTGAGATGGATCGAGGGATGATAGCCCGGGCGGCCGATATCGGTTGCCACGACCGTCTCAAAGCCCAGATCCTTCAGCTTGAGCGCCGCGACGAAGGCATCGATGACGCGAACGGGATTGTCCTTGTCGACCCAGTCATCGAGGCTTCCAGGCAACAACGACAGTTGTCCCCGATCCGTGCCTTCGACAAATCCCGCCATCCCAGCCCCCGCCGATTCAGCAAGGGAATCATAGCACGACGCGACTTTTCACACAGCCAGGGTCATTTGCGTTGGTCGACCGCCGCCGGCACTACGCTTGCTGATAGCCGGATACCGACCGGCCGACACCGTTCGTTCCACGACCGGAAGCTCGGCCCCCATCATCGAGCGTGGCTCGTCCGCCTACGATAGGAAACACCGGGCCAATTCCGGAACATTTCGGCTCCCATCCTCCAGCCAACTCATGACCTTGCTGTTGCTCCCAGGCAACTCTTTACAGTTCACGCATTTGCAAAGATTGGGGCGGCGCGGGTTCGCGTACTGCGGTGGTGCGGGCGTGGTGGCATCGCGGTTGAGAGGTCTCAAGGGTGACCCAGAAGACGCGTCGTGCATGCCTGTGCCGCCTACTTGGCAGCCCGGCCCTCGCCGACGACCACGAACGGAGCCCAATAGGTCGGATGAGCTTCATGGAGTTCACCGCTGTTGATCAAGGTGACCATTGCTCGGCGCAACGCTTCGGGGCGGCTTATGTTGACCTCGCGACCGACAGAACCAACAGCGCGCTTGATCAGCTTGACGGTGGCGGCTGAATCGACCGACCAATGAGAGACGAGCAGTGCTCGGGCCCCGGCATATAGGAAGGCTCGCGCTAGACCCGACAGTGCGTCCGCCTTTTCGGATGCGCCAGCGGCGGTGTTGCAGGCAGACAGAATGACCCAATCAGCGTCCAATTTGAGGGCCGCGACCTCCGATGCCGAAAGATAGCCGTCGTCTTCGACGCTCTTCGCCTTCGGCGGAGTGAGGATGAGGCCTGGTTCGAGCGCGCCGTCGATCTCGCCTGCCAACGTCCCATGTGTCGCGAAGTGAATGATCCGGTAGGCACCGAGCCGACCGGAGGCGCTCAGCTTCTTGATGGCCGCCTCCGTAGCTCTGGCCCCAAGCAGGATATCCTCAGCATCGACCTTCAGGTCCGCGGCCACGGCGCACAGTTCATCTGCCGTATCGTGCAACGGCGACTGCGAGCGCAACTGATCGAGTGCAACGCGACTGTTGACAGTCATGCGCAGCACGCCCCGGGTCTTGCGGAGCCCCGCGATCACCTGCCGCGAGCCGAGGCCAGCGCAGGACTGTTTCTCGCGCGCCAGCTGCGCCCATTGCGCTTCCCAAGGCCGAGTAGCAGGATCACCGTCGAGCAAGGGGTTACCGACACCGAGCATCTGCATTTGCCCGGTACTGTCCCTTCCTATTTGCCGAAGGGTCCTCAGCGAGGATACGGCGGGCAACACGGTGAGGGGGTGGGTACTTGCGAGCCACGCGGTCGCGCGATAATCGCTGCCAGAAGCTGGCGCCGTTACCAGCACCTGGAATGGAAGCTGCGTCAGCGCACCCGACGGAACGACCAGTAGATGCTTGCCGCGAATCTGGTTCTCAAACTGGCCAAACAATTGCTTAAAGAGAGTGTGCGCCCGCGTTGTATCGAACGGGAGTGGCCCGCCATCCCTCGGTGCCTTGTCCAATCCAACCTGCAACAACTCGGCGCATTTGGTAGCGCCCTCACCCTGCCACTGCGACGCGTCGAGCCCACAACGCAACGCCGCCACTTCGCGTGCGAGCCCAGAGGTGCCTAGGTCAGACCGTGCCAGGCGCGCCTCCGATCGGGTGATGACCCAGACAAACGTTTCCTCCGGCAATGGTTCCTGTTCAGGAGTATCGAAAAAGAAAATGAGCGCCTCGTCGTCGGCGAGCGTCTCCTGGACGTCTGCAACGGAAAGCGGAGTGGGATTGGCCAACGCCGCGTAGTTGGGAAATTTCTCTCTCAACGACTTGTCGATTTCGGACAAGCGCGCATCCACGGCAGCAAAACGGGCCGCATTGACTGCCTCGGCAGCACGCTCGCGCTGAGCGGGCGCCTTTGCCAACGCGGCATTGCGCGCGGCGTCCAGCGCTTGCCATTCGCCAACCAGGTCCTGGCGTTCTCGAACGAGCCGGGCGAGGGCAGCCTCGCCGCTTGCGCCGCGCGCCGCCATCTGCGCCAACGAGGTACCAGCGTCGGAAGCGCGAGCCCATTGCGCCATCTCGAACATTTCGGCGGCGCCCGCACGTCCGCCTGGCGACAACCGATATATGGCTCTTACCAGTCCGGTAAACTGCCAGCTGCGGCGCTCGGCCTCGCTCTTGTTCTTGCCTACCATCGCCAGGCCGACACTATTGACGCCACGTCGCAAATGTCGGATGACAATGGACGTGCCGCGCCGCCAAGCCGCTGCGGCGCGGGCCCAATCTCGCTGCCCATAATAGGCTAAGGCGAGGTTGCTCACGATCTGATTTATTTGTGGGTGCTCCGGCCCCAGCCGTTTCTCGGCCATGCTGAGCGCTTCTCTATAGAGTTGCGCGGATTGGCTATGGCGCCCGAGAACATCAGTGACAGCCGCCAGATAGGTGAGTGTCTCACCGACATCTGGATGATCGGGGCCGAGCGCTTTGCGGCGCACGGCGAGCGCACGCTTGAAGAGCTGCTCGGATTCTGAAAATCGCTCCTGGTGCCGGTAATTGTTTGCAAGACCGTTGAGGGTCTTGCCGATGACAGAATAGTCGGGTCCAATCGCCTTTTCCAGGATCGACAGCGAGCGCACATACAAACTTTCGGCGTCTTTCAGCTTGCCTTCGACAGTGAGCACGTTCGCCAAGTTGAGCTGGGCAAGCGCGACATCGACGTGGTGATGGCCGTGCGCATTTTCAGCGATGGCGAGCGAGCGCCGCAGAAGTTGCTCGGCTTCCGCATTCCGACTTTGCGCCCGGTAGACCTCGCCCAGGTTGTTCAGCGCAATGCCGATCCTTGGGTGATCGGGCGCAAATGCCTTCTCGTAGATCGCCAATACCCGCTTGCGAAGCGGTTCCGCCTCATCCAAGCGTCCCGCGTACTGATAGGCCGCTGCCAACCAGCCCAGCGCGGCGCCGTATGCGGGGTCAGCGTCACCGTGCAGTTGGCGAGCGGTCGACACGTACCGCTCGGCGGCGGAAATAGCTTCGGTATAGTGGCCGTCATTATAGAGGCGCCTGACTTGCTCGCGCAGGTCCGTCAATGGATCGGACCCCTGGGCCCGTGCCTCGCTCGATCCATCGACGACCGTGAACAAGAGCGTCGCCAGGAGCAACGCTGCTGCAATCCTGAACCCGATGCAACGCTTCCTCATCGGTATCTCCGAGTCTTGCAATCGTTCATGCGCTCAGAACATTTTGCGGCAAGTTTAAACAGTCAACATGGCCCCAGCAAGAAGCCGTCGCAGCTCTCGCGAATACAAGCCATTGTCCGCCTGCCGATCTGGACGCCAACCGGCGAAATGTTAAGAGTGCGGTCAAGCACGCCAGAACAAATACAGAATCTACACGAAGGACACACACGCTGTTGCAGGGAAGCTGCGGATGACGCGAGGTCTGTTGCGGGTCACTCTCGACTGACCAAGCGCACGCCACGCTTGCTACGACTATGTCAGCTCACCTTTGGTCAGTGACCGGTGCAAAGTTCTCGCTTGAACAAGCGGCTGCCCCTCACCCTGACCCTCTCCCCATTGCAAGGGCAGGGCAATGGGGAGAGGGGACGCGCGTGGCGCCGCCAGTCCCGCTTCTGGCCCACCGCGAAATTTTTCTTCCGTGCGGGATGACGGTCGGTTTCGGAGGTATCGCCTCGGCCCCCGTGCGGTCGGCGCTCGGACGGTGGGTATGATTCAGCGTCGGCGCGAGACGTCAAGCCAGCGGCGGTGTGGTCGTCGGCGGATGGCGGTGATGCGTGCGTTGCTCGTAGGCATATGCGATCTCGATCAGTAGCGTGTCCGTCCAAGGTCGGCCGACGATCTGCAGACCTGACGGCAGATCCTCGCAGGTGTAGCCCATTGGCACGCTGATCGCCGGCCAGTGCAGGCCCGAGGCGATCCACGTGGTAGCGCCTGGCGAGGTGACGTTGCGGTCGCCGTTGAGTTTGGGTGGGTAGCTCGCCACCGGCATGACGAAGGCCTCGATCTCGGCCGCGCGCATCGCCGCATCGTAGCAGGCGCGCATCCGCGTTTCCTCGGCTTCGAGCGCGTGCACGATCGGGTCTTCGCGCGGCGGCGGCGCAACGGCCGTCGCCCGCATCTGGACCTCGTGGATCGGATGGAACTTCTGTGCTGCGACTACCTCCGCCAGAGTCTTCGGGAAGGATGGGCCTGTCTTGGCAAGGTATCGCTCGATGGCGGCGCGCACTTCGCTGATCGGGTGATGACGCATCGGGTAGGCTTCAAAATCTGGAACGATGAACGGATCGACGATCTCGGCACCGGCGGCCGCGAGATCCTTAACGGCGTGGTCCAGCAGTGCGGTCACCCGGAGATCGGCGGCATGGTCGGGAAATGCCTGTCGCAGAACCCCAATCCGCTTGCCGCGCGCGCCGTCAGTCTTCAGCCCCGTGCTGAATGTCACTGGGATCTTACCGGCCGCATCGGCCGTGGCCGGATCGGCCGAATCGACGCCTGCGATGACGTCGAGAAGCGCCACCAGATCGGTCATGGTGCGAGCCATCGGGCCGGCGGTGTCGCGGGCGTCGTATAGTCCGACCATGCCGGCGCGCGAGGCAATCGCCCAGCTCGGTCGCAGGCCCACCAGTGCATTGTTCGACGAGGGATTGCGGATCGAGCCGAACGTGTCGGAGCCGAGCCCAAGCACGCCGAAGCTTGCGGCGAGACCGGCGCCTGTGCCACCAGAAGACCCACCGGTCGCGTGCGCCGTGTTGTAAGGGTTGCGCGCGAAGCTCGGCAGTATGGAATTGATGTTGTCGAAGCCGCCGCGCGCCCATTCCGACATCGTGGTCTTGGCCAGGATGATTGCGCCGGCCGCACGCAGCTTGGCCACCACGGTGGCGTCCTTGTCGGGTATCCAGCCGGCGAGCGCGGACGAGCCCGCCGTGGTCTGCAGGCCAGCGACATCGTAATTGTCTTTCACCAGCACCGGGATGCCGTGCAACGGGCCGGTCAACTTCCTGCCCTCCTTCAGCGCACGGTCCGCCGCGTCGGCGTCCGCTATCGCGTTCGGGTTGATCACGGCAATCGCCCAGAGCTGCGGTCCACGCCGGTCGTAGGCCGCGATGCGGTCGAGGAAGGCTTGCGTCACCGCCCTCGCCGTCGTCTGGCCTGCGAGATAGGCGGCGTGAATGCCGGCAATAGTCGTCTCCTCGACCTGAAACGCCATCCTGCTCCCCCGTCCTCAATCGCCCACCACGCTGGTGGTCTAGTCCTCATACCAGTTGCGCGTGACCAACTTCCTCAACAATTTTTCCAGAGCCGGGTTTCCGCCGAACGGATCGAACTGGAGCTTCTACAGGAGCAAAAAGCTGACGCGGTGCTGGCCAATGCATTCACGAGTTTCGACAAGGCCGAGCAGACGAATTTCCTGGCTGAAACTCACGCCCACGTCGTCGACGATGCCGCTTGGCTGTTTGTCGCAATCGACCTCAAGGACCGGAAGTCAATCTCAGTTTGTTCTCCGACCGTCCGTTGCCAGAGGTAGGGCTGTCGTGCGACGATGCCCTGCTCGACGGGTGCCCTTGACCCACAGCGGCTGTAGTGCCGGTGCTCAACACTCGTGTTGTAGATTTGCAGGGCTCGGCAACAAGAGACGTGTGCACCACAACAACCCGCTTTTGACATGTCTCGGCAGTGATGGCAGCTTGTCACCCAAGACCGCTTCCGTTCTTTTTTCGAGGTGGGCCAATAGGGTACATGTGACAAGCCGCACGCAGCTCTTGTAATATGGCAGCTCCCTGGTAGGATACCGGTAAAGCTGGGAACCGCTTTGTTGGGCGCGTCAACGTCAACCAGCAACGGCTCTAATTAAGTGCCTCCATTGTTTGGGTTGGATGCGGCCAATGTGGAAAAAACTTATTGGCAGCCTAGCCTTTGTCGCGATTGCGATTGCGGCACTTGGCGGTGCGGTTCTGGCGGGGGAGAAAAGGTTCGCCCTGCTGATCGGTAATCAAGCCTATGGCACTTCGGTCGGCTTGCTCAAGAATCCGCACAACGACATAGCTTTGATAGGCGAAGCACTTTCTATTGCAATTTATAGAGCGCTAAGCGTATTTGATCGGAGTACGCACGATGCGTCTGTTTAGCCTCTGGGCTCGTCACAATTTTGCTGTCGTATGTCTTGCGTCGACGGTGTCATTTTCCGTGGCGCAGGAAAAGCCCAAGATTGAGATCGTACCGAAACTCAGCCATTCGCAGTCTGCATCGACAGTAGCATTCTCATCCGACGGCACGCGCATAGCGTCCGGTAGTGAAGACAAGACAGTCAAGCTCTGGGAGGCCGGCAGTGGCCGATTGATCCGGACGTTGTCCGGTCACGAAGCGCAAGTCACGACGGTCGCATTCGACCCGAACGGTCAATCTGTTTTCTCGGGCAGCCGCGACAAGACCATACGGCATTGGCACGCCGCCACCGGCCAGCTAATCCGGACATTTTCTGGGCACACCGAAGAAGTCCTTGCCTTGGCCGTCTCGCCCGACGGCCGCACCCTGGTCTCGGGGGGAGGATCAGCCGGCATCAGTGCAAAAGATACATCCCTCAAAGTCTGGGACATCGGCAGCGGACGCCTGCTCAATACGCTGAAGGGGCATACGGACGCGATAAACGCCGTCGCCTTCTCACGCGACGGCTCACGAATTCTGTCGGGCAGCGGCAACGAAGGCGGCTGCAACGGCAAGTCGTGCAGCAAAGACCAGACATTGCGTCTCTGGGACGCGGCGGCAGGAAAGCTCATCCGCACGATGACCGGTCATCGTAACGTCATCAATAGCGTGGCGTTCTCACTGGATGGCGCATGGGGGGTTACGGGAAGCGCGGATCGGACAGTCAAACTCTGGGACCTGCAAAGCGGGGCACTCCTGCGCTCCTTCGAGCGCGTGCCGGGCGACGTACCAACGGCTTACGACAGCTTGCCGGCTGACGTCGTGGCGAGATTGAAATCCAATGCCGAATTTGGCGCCCGGACCCGTGCCGCGATTTCTCCCGACGGCAAACGGATCGTCTCGAACAGCTCGGACGAAATCGTGATGCGGTTTTGGGACATCAGCAGCGGGCGCATGACGGGATATGCCCGGGACGATGACACCAATGTCAACGGTGCCATCGCGTTCTCACCGGACGGCACGCGAGTTGTTGCGGGTACGGCGGAAAGCTTGGTAGCGCTCTGGGATCCCAACACCATGAAGCTCATCCGCACCTTCAAGAGCGGTGCGGCACAAATCAAAGCGATAACCGTGAGCCCCGACGGTAACCGCATCGCGTCGAGCAGCTTCATGACACCGATGATGCTGTGGGAGGCGGCGAGTGGCCGGCTGATCCGCAGCTTCGGCGAGGATAGTGCGGCCGATGCATTGGCATTCTCTCTCGATGGCAAATCGGTTGTCACAGGACACCCGGATTATGAACGATCGTCCGGTAAGCCGCCGCGAAAAACGCTGCGGCAATGGGATGCGCAGACGGGCCGATTGTTGCGAGAGTTCGATGAGACTGCCGAGCATGTTCAATCGGTCGCGTTCTCACCGGATGGGGCTATTGTGGCTTCAGCCGGCTACACAACGGGCAATTCGGACGTCGCCATCAAACTCTGGGATGCGGCGAGTGGCAAACTCCTCCGCACCATTGCCGACAAGAAAGCCTACGCGATCCACGGAATCACGTTTTCACCGGATGGAAAGAAAATTGTGTCGACTGGGCCTGAACTCAAGCTGTGGGATGCCGCGAGTGGCCGCCTCATTTATGAGCTGAAGGGACAAACAAATTCCGAGGTCGCCGCTTTTTCACCTGACGGCGCACGCATTCTTGTTGGCGGCCAAGAGTTGAAACTTTGGAATGCTAATTCCGGGCGGCTGGTTCAGGCCTTCAACTCGATCGAGCGCGTTGGTCCGGTGGCGTTCTCTCCAAACGGCAAGCTCTTCGTGGCCACTGGCGATGATGCCGGGCAGCCTGGTTTGGGCTTCAGTCGATCTCCAACCATTCGTCTGTTTGAGGCCGCCACCGGCACCCTTGTCCGCAAGTTCGAGGGCCACACTACCGACGTGCTGGCGTTGACATTCACGCCCGACGGCAAACGCATTGTTTCAGGCGGAGAAGATACGACCGTTCGGGTCTGGGACATCGCGACCGGCGAGATTCTGATCACCGCCATGGCCTCGACCAGCGGCGAATGGATCTCGATGACGCCCGCCGGATTCTTTGCCGCTTCGCCCAAAGCCTCCGAAAATCTATCGATCATCCGTGGCCTGGATGTCACCAGCATCGATCAGGTCTGGCAGGCGCTGTTCAATCCGGATCTCGTGCGCGAGCGCCTTGCCGGCGACCCGGATAAGCTGTTCGAGAAGGCGTCAGCCACACTCAACCTCGAACGCGTGCTCGACAGCGGCCGCCCGCCTGTGGTGGCCCTGTCGCCCTCTGGCGCCAATACCGCCAATGAGGACATTGCCGTTAAAGCAACCGTGATTGATGTTGGCGGTGGCATGGGCCGCATCGAATGGCGTGTCAATGGCTTGACGGTGGCGGTGGCGACGCCCCCCGCGGGAACCGGCGACACGTACACGATGCGCCAGGATCTGGCGCTCGAGCCCGGCGAGAACACGATTGAGGTGGTTGCCTACAACGGGCGCAATCTCGTTGCCTCTGTGCCGCAACGCATGATTGCGACCTGGACGGGTACAGTGACTCCGGTCAAGCCAAAACTTTTTGCACTCATTCTTGGTATCAATGATTACGTCGGCACGGGGCTTTCGAGCCTCAAGTTTGCACGTGCCGACGCGAAGGCATTCGGCGAAGCGCTGCGCACCACTGGCCAGGAGGACTATGCCAGCGTCGAGATCACCTATCTGCTCGACAAGGACGCCAACGCCACCGGCCTTGCCAAGGCGTTCGTTGCGATCGCCGCGAAGGCGCATCAACGCGACACGTTCGTGTTTTTCGCCGCGGCGCACGGCAAGGCTGAGAACGGTGTGTTCTATCTAATGCCACAAGACTTCCGCTTTGGCGCCAACGGCTCGGTCTCCGAGCGCGGCATCGGCCAGCAGCAACTGCAGGACTGGATCGCCAGTAAAGTCAAAGCCAAGCGCGGGCTCGTCTTGCTCGACACGTGCGAGAGCGGCGCACTCGTTTCCGGTGATGGCGGAGCGAGTGGGAATGTCAAAGGCCAGGAAGCCGCGGTTGGCCGGTTGCATGAAGCGATTGGTCGGCCGGTATTGACCGCATCCAACGCCGACCAGTCCGCCCTCGAAGGCTACAAAGGCCACGGCGTGTTCACCTGGGTGCTGCTGGATGCGCTCGCCAACGGCGATGCCAACGGCAACGGCCAAATCGAGATCGGCGAAATCGCCGCGCACGTCCAAACCGTGACGCCGCGCATCAGCCGCATTGTCACGGGGTTTGCCGGCAGTCAGGAGCAGCGCGCCGCTCTCGCCATCGGCACATCCCAATCAAATGCCACAACCGCAACGGTTGGCGGAGGCGACGGCGGCCGCGACTTCCGCCAGAAACCGCGCCTCGGCTCCCGCGGCGAGGACTTCCCGTTGGTCCGGCGTCTCACGGCGCGATAGGTCGGCTGCCGCCCCCTACTTCTGCTTTGCTTCTTTGACGTTCCAGCCGAACGTGCGAACGCTGACACCGCCCAAGTCTTGCGGACCAACGGCGACGAAGCCGCGCGTGTTGCCCGTTGCCAGCCCGGCCTGATCCATCAGCTCGGAAAATGGCGTGCCTGCGCTGCGCGTGCCCGAGCGGGCACTATCGAGGCTGTTTTGTTGCAAGTGGCAGAATGTGGTCTCGATGGCATCGCGCGCCGGCTTTTCGACGCCGACGATCATCAGCGACTCGCGACCGATCGGCAGCGGTTGGCCTGACTGCGGATCGCGGGTGACAATCCGAATACCTTGCACGCGCTCTCGCACTTCATCCGGCTCGATGCGCGCCTTGCCCCAGCCGGAGAAGCATTGAATTTGTGACTCGGCCTCGATGTAGAGCAGCGTCACATCCACTGGTAGTTTTCCGGTGTTCCGCATCGCCACATAGACGATGTCGCAATGCTGAAGATCAGGGAGCGATTCCGATGCAATGCGTACGGCGTCTTTCGGGATTGCCGGTGGCGCAGCGGGTTCCGGCGGGCACGCCCATTTGCTGGGCGCCGGTCTCGGATCCCGATAGAGATAGAGTTCGACGCCGAGGGCCTTCGCCGCGCTCCCCTCGATGCCGCGCGTCGATTGTCGGTAACTTCCGGCCAACCGCTCGAGATTGGCCGCGCGCGCAGCACGCCAAAGATTTTCGCGCAGTGCATTGGCCGTGCCGTCCAAATCGGTCACGGCAATGGACGCAGATTGACGCGGCCCGGAGCTGATCCAATTGCCAAACGAGGTCAGCAGCCAAATGCGCCCGTCGCGCAATCGTAAATGCATCTCGGCGGGCTGACCGGCCTGCACCCATTCGACCGACAGCGGCCGCCGCTCTGGCACGGTGTTGCGCAGAGCGTCGATGGCGGCGCGCCCGGATCGGGCTAGTGCCGCCGTTGCTTCATCCGTGGCAGGCGGCATGGCCACGCGCAGCACCGCCCGGACACCAGGGCGCTCGAGCTTTGCCCGAAGTGCCGTCCCTTGGCGCAACGGCGAAGCCGGCTTATCGGTAAAAGCAATGGGCTGAGCCTCGCTGCGCGTGGCCGTCGCCTTTTCGACCCTTGCGTGTCCAATAGGCGTGTTCGAAACCGGACCGGTGCCGCTTTCAAACAGCGCAATGATGGCACCATCATCCACCCCGTTCAGCTCGCCCGCAGAAATTGTGATCCGCCCCGATTGCACTTGCGCCTCCCAAACGGGTTCGGATGCCTTGTCGCTGAAGACCGGCTTGTCGAGATCGCCCTCGAAGTACGGGGCGGGCATATCGGCACCGAACGTACCGTAGAGCCCGGTGATCCGCTGCGCGAGCTGCCGGTACGTCGCATTCGGTTCCTGCGCCAGCGCGCGCCGCAGCGCATTGGTGAGGCCGCCCATGATCAATTGAGCCGGCTTGCCCTGGGCGTCCTGCTCCTGAAAGGCGAGTTCGAGCGCGAGCTGATCCGACTGCGCGGCATAGAACCCGACAAGTCCATCCGCGCGCTTGTTTTTGAGCAGGTTGAGCGAGCTGCCTTTCCGCGAAGCAGCAGTCTTGCCCTGCTTTGCTTCCGCATAAGCCGCCGCCGGAATGCCGAGAACTTCGCCAGCCATGAGGCGCGGCACCGCATAGCTCGCCGCACCACGCGTCATGTCTCCGGCATGGCACGTATCGAAGATCGCCCAGACAAAGGCGCCCTTTTCCCGCATCCGTTCAATCGCGGCGCCGACGATGTCATCGGTAATGAGGTTCTGCACGGTCTGACACTTGGCGTCCCAGCGGCCGATGTCGATGGGCGCAAATCCTTCGGTGAGCCCATCGGGCTCGTCGCGCTTGACGAGATCGGGGATCTGGACCCCGTGACCGGAGAAGTAGAGGACGACGAAATCGCCGCGTATCGCTGAAGCGACGATTCGATCGAGCGCTTGGGTGATATTCGAAAATGTCGGACAATCGGGATCTTGCGCTGGATTTCGGCACTTTGTCGTCGGTGAACCGGGTGACGTCTGCCCGGGGCGATCGATCAGCCCGTCGGCGAGGATTTGGATGTTTCCCGGCTTGAAGCCGCGCTCGGTCAGAAGCCCCCAGACGGCGCGCATATCGTTGGCCGGTCCCTCCAACGGACCGAGATTTGCCGGATAGGCCGACGCACCAATGAGCAGCGCACGATTTTCCGCGCTCGCCTGAAACCCAAAGCAGAGTGCCGCAGTGAAAAAAGTAACGGCAGTCGCGATCAATCGGCCGGCGTGCATGGCGCCCTCTCTTACCCACTTCATCTAATGATCCTGATCGGGCTGGAAGGACTGTCAAACGGACGGTGAACCCGGTATCTTAGAACTTTCTCCCATTTTCCTCCATGAGAAATCGAGCCACCTGCCGGTTCATTGGTCCCTTGCCCACGCGCAGTAGCGACGCCCATGACGGCCATTGCCGAGGCGATTGTCAACCAAATCTCATTTTTGCAGTTGTCCGATCATGCTGTTGTCGTCCGGACAGGGCAAGTTGGTTATGTCTGGTTCCAATAAAACGGGCATCCAGCGACGCACATTGATGATTTAAGAAGGGAGGGTCTTGGCCCGTAGTGCAAACGAGAACGAAAAAGATCTTGCGAGTGAAGCAGACGCGCTCGATGCGACGTGGTCGCGGCGGGCGGAAACATTTCAGCGCACAGCGTGGAGCGCCCTGCCACCGGCTACTTTGAACAAGGGAGTTGCGCACCGACACAGTGTCCGGTTGGGGTCAAACGGACCAGTTGGCGATGGTGCCCGCCACTCCCGCTGTATAGCCGGTGGCGACCCTCTATGGCACGAGCCACCCTCCAAGTTTAGACTTCGAAGTTCAACACGTCAGGCTCGCAACACGCGGGACCCTGTGCGCACCGCAATAATGGAGCTTCACTTAATGCCACGGCATACCCAAGCGACTGCGGCGAACGAGCGCGAGCCATCACCTCGTCCCGCAAGGTAAGCGCGTTTGACCGCCTCTTCTAAAGCGCGAGCATTCGCAGGGGCGAGACTCAGCATGTGCTTGCCGAGCCCGCCCTCTCCGGCTGCGATCGGCCACCAGAAGTCATTGAAGTCGGCGTAGTTCATTCGGACGACCAGCTCCGATTGCACCACTTCGCGCAAACCTGCATTTCGCCAAGCTCGGTCGAGGTCTCCCGGTGCCGTCATCGGCCGGAAGAAGAATGCTGACCTCGCCGCCTCAACCTTCGCGTCGAGCATCGCGGCCGTGTCCCAGAAGTATCGATGCGCTGGCGTTCCACCGTACGTGTCCCAGACTGCAGCGGCCACAACACCGCCAGGCCTTACGACTCGTGTCATTTCCGAGATCGCCGCCTCGGCGTCGGGAACGAAGTGTAAGACGAGTTGCGACAGCACGCGATCGAAGCTGCCATCCGTGAATGGCAGGCTCGCTGCATCTCCCTTGTGAAATTGTATTCTGGGGTCGGTGCAGGTTGCTCGCGCTTTCGCAAGATAGGGTTCGGCAAGGTCGATGCCATCCACTGATTGCACACTGACTGCATCTGCAATAGCTGCCGTCAGGCTGCCAGTGCCGCATCCAACGTCCAATACCCTTTCGCCGGGGCTCAGCCCTGAAAAAGCAAGGAACTTGGGTGCCAACACCTTGCTCCAGCGCCCCATGAAGGATTCGTAGCTGTCGGCGTTCAGAGCATTGTAGTAGGTGGTGGCCATAGCGAGCATCTCCCTCATGCGGCACACGCACGCGGCCCGGAGACGCCAAACACAGTGTGCCAATGGTTTGCCGGCTCTGGTGGGCAGCCTATGTGCACCCTAAATCAAAACTCCACAACGGCATATGAGCCGCTTATATCCCCGGCCTCCCTTAGGTCCGGTTCGGAGATTACCCTCCGTCAGAAGCTGACATGTCGATGACGGTCGGTCAGGGTCAGCAAGAGCCCTTAACGGTGTTCAGTCGCCTTCCGCAGCCCCTCCGATACCGACCGGTAGCACGGGCGCAGATGATCGACGACGCGATAGGCCCGACACCGACCGTCATGCTGCAGCGCAGCGGATTTTCGAGGTGGGCCAGTAGCGCCACAAGTCAGACACGGATGATCAGGCGGCATGTGCTTTTCGTGCTTGCCATCAGCAGGGCTGCGGCCGAGAATTTGCTGCACTGCAGTCCGATCGGCGCGCGCCGATTTTGAGCGAGCTCGTGGCGCAGCGCTAGCGCCCGAAGTTCCGCGTCAACCAGTCGGCACCGAAGGCTACGATGTCGGCAGCGTCGATCAATTCACTCGCCGCGCGTCCGACATGGCCGGTGAGTGGGCGCCCCGTCCCCCGATAGGCCGCGAGGATGAGTGCGAACTCGTCCTCGCCATCCCATTCCGCGATTCCGTCCTCGTCGTCGAGGCACGAGAGGCTGCGGGTCAACGGAACCCCCTCCGCGACGCGCACCCGGTAGTGGCGCACGATGCGGCGCTTGTCGGGCACGTCGGCGAGATACTCGGCGAAGTGGAGAACGGTGGTCGTATCGGGGTTCGCCCCCATTCGGAGGACACGCCCCCCCATCCGGCAAAGACGGTCGAGCGGCGAGCCGGATCCGTAGTAGTCGTCCCAGGGTGTGTCGCGCAGAAGTTCGTCGGCGCGCGCGCCGCGCGCCGCGAACCTGCCGCTCGGGTTGTCGTTGACAACGGTTCCCAGCCGCGTGCGGAACGCTTCCGCCAGGAACCCGACCTCGGCCAGCGACGCGGATGCGAGAGGGTCGTAGGGGGCGACGTCGGCAAGCAGGGCGTCGCGTTCCCCGATCGGCCTCTGGTTCACCCATTCGTGGTCGACCACGGCGCCGAGGATCATGAGGAGCGTGCCGTCCCCGCCGACTGCCGCGTCGAGCGCGTCGAGGACGCCGACGGCTCCGCCGACCACCGGACCGATGGCGCGGAGCGACGCATGGATCATCAAGGTGTCGCCGGGTGCGACGCCGATGCGGCGGAGATCGCCGACAAGATCCATAACGGCAGAGGGTTCATTCGCCATGGCGCAGAACCTAGGCCGGCATCCACCCGATGACCGACTCTTCGGGACAAGACTGACGTCACGGATGGTCACTGGCAAGCCCGAATCTCGCCGTGAGCGATCAGATGGCCCGAAGCCCGGCAAAATCGGCGGGGCGCGTGCCGGAAACTCCGACATTGCCCTCATCAAGACACACCTCTCCCGTCGTTCTCGCTGTAATTCATGGCGCCGGCCCATTCATGCCAGCGCTGGAGGTGACTGCGGCTGGAGTTCCGCGACCAGCCGCAGGACCTCGGCGAACAACGTTTTCGTCACGGCGACCTCGGCCATCTGGAAAGCGACATAGCGGCCGTGGCTGATGAGCCTGGCGCCGACCTTGATCAGCTTCTCCCTCAGGCTGGGCTGGTCAGCGATCAGTCTTTGATCGACTCGGGCGTCGCCAGCGTGCGCAGGAAGTTGCCGAGATTGTAGGCGAGCGCGTGAAGCTGAAGCCGGACGGCGTTGGCAGCGAGCGTCCCGCATGACAACCGCGTCCACTTGATCGCGGCCTTGCCCTTCTTGATCCATTGCTCACATGTGCCGCGGTGATTGTAGAAGGCGACAACCCGCTCGGCCGGGCGCGACAGGTTGGTTACGATGAAGCCTACACGCAGAACAAGCTCACCCGGATGCCACTCGGCCTTGGCGATCACCCGGCGGGTCTTGTCAAGACGCACGGTCAGATGGCTGAATGTCGACTGACGCGGTAGGATCGAAAGCGGTCGCCAGAAGCCGGAATCCACCCTCGGCCTGATACACCGCAGCGATCTTCACGGAGCCGACGACCAACTCGACGCGCACAAAACGTACATGACGTCTGATGATCGGTGTCTCGGCACGTCAGCGCACCTGGCCCACCTCGAAAAAAGAACGATGACGGACTCGGACGTGAAGCTGCCATGGAGGCTACGAGCCACAACGACACCGCATTTTGCGGCGCACCACGCCGACTGACTTGCTGAAGGCCGAACGGCAACACCAGTGTTGAGCCTCGACACTACGACGGTCCGAGTCAACCTCGACCGGAATCGGCTTGAGGTCAACTAAAGCCGTGATGCTCGATGAGCACCCGACACCGACCGTTCTCATCCTGAATCGCGCCGATCCGATCGCAGTGCAGCAAATTTTCTGCTGCGATCCGACGCACGAAAAGCACACGCCATCTAATGATCCGTGACTGACTTGTGGGGCTATTGGCCCATCTCGACGTTTCGCTGCAGCGCAGCATAATGCACGGTTTCGGGGGGATCGCGTCGCGGCTGGGCGGTGCTGATCTCTGTTTGGCGCCAGTGCGCTACACTCTATGCATACTGAACTCAGTATCGAGCCGGTTTCGAACACGGCCGAGCGAGTGAGCATGTCGAGCACGGGTGTCCGCTCGTGAGCCGGGAAAAGCCCGTGCACCATCGGTGGTGCCTTGGCGCGCGCGAACGTCTCGGTGTCCAGCGCAGCAACCGCTTCTGGCATGGTGGCATGCGCGGTGCGCGACCTGACCTCGGCCAGCAATGCGGCGCGCAGATCACTGGTGCCGCGCTGCGCGCGCTCGATCAGGCTGTGTCCTGGCCATGCGTCGAGCAGCTGATCATGCTCGCCGGTGGTGAGGTAGCGTTCGATCTCGTCTTGCACGGTCGGCATTGCCTGCTATCCGCCAATGCTCGCGAACGATTCCGCACCACCATACGACCAAGCAAAGCATTTTCAGGTGGCAGACACCGTCGAGCGGTGCGCGCTTCTCATCCGCACTGTGGATTTTTGGCACGTTGTTCTGTCGGCTTGCGCGTCGACCGATGTAGCCTACCCACATGAGCAAGACTCACATCGCTCGCCTCAAGATCACGCTCGATCACGTCGAGCCGGTCGTCATGCGCCGCGTCGTGGTGCCATTGAGCATCAGGCTTGACCGGCTGCACGCGCTGGTACAGGTCGCGATGGGGTGGAGCGGCGGTCACCTGTGTTCGCTGTCGAAGTGCCGATTATTGTTGGCTTGACCTGTCTGAACCCCTCGCCGGATTTGACAAACAGGGGGCGAGCTGAACACTCTTAATCAGCTCTTCAGATGTCGATTTTCTCCGCGATCTCGATGGCGTCGTCAATTTCGATGCCGAGATATCGAACGGTCGACTCGATCTTCGTGTGGCCAAGCAAGAGCTGTACCGCACGCAAGTTTCCTGTCCGTCGATAGATCAAGGTCGCCTTGGTTCTGCGGAGCGAGTGGGTGCCGAACTTGAGTGGATCGAGGCCTATGCTGGCGGTCCACTCCCCGACAAGGCGCGCATACTGACGCGTGGTGAGACCGCGCTCCCCACCACCGCGGCCTGCGAACAGGAATTGGCCGGGCTTGCGACCAGCTGTCTGCAGATACTTGTCCAATGCATGTCGCGTCTGCTCGGTCAACTCGAAGCGCACCGGTCGTCCGGTCTTCTTCTGGCGCACGGTCGCGCGGTCCAGCGCGTAGCCGTTGGGCGCGATGTCATCGACGCGGATCGCAACGACATCGCAGCCGCGCAACTTGCTGTCGATAGCCAAGTTGAATAGCGCAAGATCCCGTGTGCGACTTTCGAGTTGCAGCTTTGTCCTGATCGACCAGACTTGGCCCTGCCTGAGTGGTGGCTTGGCTCCGATCAGTTTGCCCTTGTTCCAGGGCGTTCTGCGCTGTGTGGCAATCGCACTTGGCTGATCGTCATTCATGGGCGGTCTCCATCATGACGCCGACGGTGTCCGTCAGCGTATTGCCTGCCAGCTTGGACACCAGTGATCGTCCGGTTGTCCAAAGGGCCGTTGCGGTCCCCACCATGTCTCGTACATCGACAAGGCCGAGGTACCGGCCATCGAAGCTGCTCGGGTCGTCAGAGAGAACGAGGAGATGTCCCGCGTCGAGCTCGTGGCAACCGTGCCACTGCGGCATCGCTCTGCCCGATGCGTCGGTGGTCAGCGCATGCGCAGCGCGTTGCCCATTGATCGTGACGACGTTGCCGTATCGGCAAACGCGGTCGGGGGAACGTGCTGCAACGGGCTTGATCAGCACGGCTCCCGCCGGCAAGTAACCGCGCGCCATGGCAAGGCTGTGCATGGGCTCTGGCAGGCGCAACACCGCAAGCTCGCCTTTCGATGGCTGACGTCTCGTGATCATGTAGAGGCCCGGTGGCACACTCTGGGAGACGTTCCAGGTGACTGGCGGCGACTGCGCCTTCGGCCACACGACACCCGCGACGCCGATGACGACCATCGCCGCAAGGGGCCACTTCCGGCGCTTCATTTCTCGCGACATCTTTTCGACCATTCGAGCAGCTCCTTGCGACAGTAGACGATGCGGCCGCCGTGTCGCCGGAAGACGGGCCCGGTGTGTTTCCAACGCATGTTGTCAAGCGTGCGTGGGTTGACCTTCAAGAGCTCGGCCGCCTCGGCGATGGTCAGAAACGGCAGGTCTCCGTCCGGCGGATCGGGCATCGCGATTTTCGGCATGGGCAACTCCAACCGGTGATGAGCCGATCATCGCCGCTTTGGGGAGTTTGCATAAGTGGCGGAATCAGCGATCCCCGAAATCACCATCCTTGTCTCAGGAGATCTCGATAGCCACCGGCCACGAGCTTGAGACCGCGGTCCAAGTCGCGGCGCACCAAATCTCGCAATCCGGCAGGGCGCCATTCACTGGCTACCTTGGCCTGTCCGTAGATCGCGATCGCGACCTCGCGGTGGCTGGCGCCGGCGGCGCGGCCGTCGAGCGCAATGATGGCGTTGCGCAGCTTGCGTGCCTGGGGCGTCCAGACGGGCTTTGACGGGGACCTGGGGGCAGTTCCAGACAGCAAGCGGTCCATCATGATGAGCTGATGGCCTGAACGACGCAACTGAGAATGGACATGGAAGCCGAGGATCACGGGCCCACGGATGACGTCGGCGCCGTCGACGACGACTTGCAGGACGACGCCGTGGGCACGCAGCACGAGATGCTGGAGGGAAGCGTCGTCGATCAGAATGTGCTGCAGCGCGGGCAGTGCCGCGATGTCGATGCCGGAGGATGGAGACGTGACAGTCCGGGCGGTCGCGCGAAGCACCGGCATTCCGGCGTCGGCCAGCCAAGCAATGCCGGCCTTGAGGGCGCCTCGTCGCGGGTCAGCGAAAGGAGCACACGCCCCATGCCTGCGAGGCCGGCGTCGCTGGGGCAAGCATCCTGATAATCGGCACTCCGTTTGGTGTTCGCGTCTGCAGGATGCTGCCCGGCGGCTGTGCTGCCGCATCGGCCTGGTAGCGTGGGATTCGACGCATGCTCTCCCACGCCCAATCTGATTTCGCGTAGGTGCTCATGTGATCATAGGTGGACAACTCTGGCGGCCACGCGGGGCCGACAAGCAAGGGCAAGCGCGACATCTGTCCTCCGGACGGTTTCCTCGGAGCTTCAACGCGATCGCCCGCGACCGCGTTGAGCACTCGTCGCGCGCGACCGGCAATCCGGTGCGGCTGGCCAATATGGCGCTCGCCGAACCGGCGCACTCGGAGTATCGCAGAAATATCGAGAACTTTGTTCAATTAATCGGAGTTAGGGTAAGCATGTCATTGCGAGCAGGAGCAGCAATGTGCATCGCAGAACACGTGCCCGATCCTACGGGGTCAAGCCTGTTGCTGCTGTCCGCTTGTAAGCAGCCTTCTCGGTG
This sequence comes from uncultured Devosia sp., assembly GCA_964498125.1. Taxonomy (GTDB): domain Bacteria; phylum Pseudomonadota; class Alphaproteobacteria; order Rhizobiales; family Hyphomicrobiaceae; genus CAMDBL01. Next base: position 38,095 of record CAZCGE010000052.1, read on the forward strand.
TGATGCCTCCGTGTCGTTGCTCTCTGTTCCGCCGACGATCTTCGTCACGTGATCCGCTTACCGCTGTAGCGTCAACGATGGCAAGATCAGTGCAGAGAAGCTGAAGTCGAACAGACGTTTCAGAATATTGGTGCGCCCGGCGGTCCAGTGTAGAAAGGCCGGGCAAGCAAGATGGATTGGGGGATAAATTGGGGGATTGAAAAAACGATCATATTGCTAACGCCATGATAAAATAGAGAATATTTCTTAAATTTCGAATCCCTCCCCATCCGCCAAGACTATTATTGCTTTTATTCGATATTTTCATATTATAGGCATTCCACCCCAACTGCCGCCCTAACATGGGTATCGCAGTCTCGCGGCTTGGCACGCACCTGTGTGGCCCATTGACTCGCATTGCTGATGCGGTTCGCTATTCGAGGATGACGGGGCACTGTACCCGCGGACTGGTATGACCTCTCGCGCAACCTCGTGCTCCTCGGCGCGCAAGGCGGCGTAGCGCTGCGCCTGAAGAATGTCCTCGCGCTCGAGATACGGGAAATCGGCGCGCACCTGCTCGATGCCGCGGCCAGCCCCGATCTGTCCGACGATCATGCCGACGGTGACCCGCAAGCCCCGGATGCAAGCCTTGCCGCCCATGACATCGGGCTTCTGCGTGATCCGGCCGAGATGGGCCATGTCGGGCTCCATATGCGCGCCGTCAGGGAATATCGGACACGTGCGATAACACAGTTCAATCACACATGCCCGCTCCGCTTCCAGCGCAGGCTCGCATGCTTGGCCATCCCGCGCCGCCGTGCTTGAGTGGCAACAGCGACCATCAGAGCCGCAGGAAACGACCGAGGGCCCAGCCATGACCACCGCCCCGATTCTCATCCACGGCACTTGCGCGCCGGAGTTCGCGCTCGTGCGCGAGGAGTTCGAGCGCAATTTCCGCGAGCGTGGCGAGGTCGGCGCGGCGGTGTGCGTCTACAAGGGTGGCAAGTTGGCCGTCGACCTGTGGGGCGGTACCAAGGACCTCGCGCGCACGGTGCCATGGGCCGAGGACACCATCGTCATCATGAACTCGTTGGCGAAGTCGATGAGCGCCTTGTGCACGCACATCCTGATCGACCGTGGCCGGATCGACTTTGACGCCCCCGTCGCCACCTATTGGCCGGAATTTGCGCAAAACGGCAAGGACAAGGTGCTGGTCAGGCACGTACTCTCGCACACCTGCGGCTGCATCTATTCGGACGGCGCCAAACTTGGCGCCTGGTTCGACTGGCCGCAATTCATCGCGATCCTGGAGCAGCAGACGCCAGCCTGGGAGCCAGGGACGAACGGCGCCTATAACTCGATCAACATCGGTTTCCTGCTGGGCGAGATCGTGCGCCGCGTCACGGGCAATACGATCGGCCAATTTCTGCGCAAGGAGGTCGCCGAGAAGCTCGACACGGACTATCACATTGGCCTGACGCCGGGCGAGATCGCGCGGGTCTCGGACATGCACGAGAATCCGAAGAACCAGTTTTTCCACATTGCCTTCGATCCCAAGACCCCGCTCGGCCGCGCCTTCGGCGAGAACGCCAAGCTCGGCTACTTCCAGAACATCCGCGAGATCCGCGAGCTGGAGATCCCTTCATTCAGCGGCCACGGCAACGCGCGGGCGATGGCACGCAATTACGCCATGCTGGCGGGCAACGGCCAGGTCGACGGCATTCGCATCCTGTCGGAGCGGGCCGTCGAGCGCGCCTCGCAACTGGTCTGGGAGCACGACTGCATCATGACCAAGCGGCGCATCCGCATGGGCTACGGCTTCATGCACAACGAGCCCGGCACCGTGCCAATGGGCGTGAACATGTCCGCCTATGGACACACCGGCACCGGCGGCGCCTTCGCCTGGTGCGACCGCGCCCGCAACATGAGCTTTGCCTACTGCACCAATTTCCAGCGCGAAGGCCCCGGCATCGGCCCGCGCGGCGCCGCTCTCGGCGTGGCGGCCGGCGGCGGCAAGCGGCCGGACTGGTTGCAGTAGCGTGGGCAGATTTTTCCGCTCCGCGGCCCTGCAGCCCTTCCATGGCCGCGACTACCGCCGTCTGTGGACCGGCGACCTGCTGACGTCTTGGGCCTTCGAGATGGAGAACATCATTCTCGGCTGGTACATCCTGGTCGAGACCAACGATGTCCGCCTGCTGGCGCTCTATGGCTCGCTGATCTATGCCGGCACGCTGATCTCGCCGATGTTCGGCGTGATGGGCGATCGGCTCGGCCACCGTAATCTGCTGACCGGCATGCGGTTCTGCTACGCGCTCCTTGCCGCAACGCTCGCGACCCTCGGCTTGGCGGGCCAGCTGACGCCGGTCGTCGTCCTCTCGATCGTCGCCGTGATCGGGCTGATCCGGCCATCCGATCTGGGCGTGCGTTCCGCGCTCCTCTCCGCCATCGTGCCGGCATCGCAGCTGATGCCGGCCTCGGGCCTGGCGCGTACCACCGTTGAGTCGGCGCGCATCGCCGGGGCGCTGGCGGGTGCCATGCTGGTCGCCGTGTTCGGCATGGCCAACACCTATTTGGCGATCACGCTGTTCTATCTGGCCGGCGCACTGTTCACGCTGGGCGTCGTGCCGGCGCCGCGCCCGCAAGCTCGACACGATGCCGAAGGTGCAGCGATCAAAAGCCCCTCCCCCTGGCGCGACCTGGTCGAGGGCATGGCCTATATCTGGAACACGCCGCATCTGCTGGCCGGCATGTGCATCGCCTTCATGGCGAACCTGACCGCCTATCCGATGTCGAATGGCCTGCTGCCGTACGTGGCCCGCGACATCTACCACATCGACCAGACCGGCCTCAGCTACCTGGTGGTCGGCTTTGCCGGCGGCGGGCTGATCGGCTCGATCATTCTCAGCATGCTTGGGGGAGCGGTGCGCGCCGGCCGCATGACGCTGGTGTTCGTTCTGGTCTGGCACGTGATGCTGCTGTTCTTCGCGCGCATGCCGACTCCGGCCACGGGCTTCGTCCTGCTGATGCTGGCAGGCGCCTGCCAGACGCTCAGCCTGGTTTCCCTCACCGTGTTCCTGCTGCGCACGGCCGATGAACGTTTCCGCGGCCGCGTCATGGGCGTGCGCATGCTGGCGATCTACGGACTGCCGCTCGGGCTGATGGCCTCGGGCACGATGATCGGTTGGATCGGCTTCATCGAGACGGCCACGGCTTATGCCGTGTTCGGCATCGTCTGCATCGGGCTCATCGCCGTGCGCTGGTGGAAGCACCTGTGGCCGCTCGATGCACCGGCGAATGCAAGGTGATCATCTGTCATCCCGGCCGACGAAGGCGCCCTTCAGCGCCGTAGGAGAGCCGGGACCCAGCGCAAAGTGTACCGAAGGCACCATATTTTGTGTCTTCGACGCTCTACTCCTGGGTCCCGGTTCTGCACTCGCCCCGGACTTGATCCGGGGCTCGCTTGACCGGGATGACAAGTCCCCTACTCCGCCGCCGCCTTGTGGCTCGCCAGCACCTGATCCGCCAATCGCCCGGTCAACTCGGCCAGGTGGTCGAACTCGGCCATGTAACTGCCGACACCAGCGGTTGCCGACCTGATCTCGATGATCAGGTCCTCCATTTCCGAAGCCGGAATTTGCGCCTGGACGCGATCCCAGCCCGGCCAGCCCTCACGTGAGTCGAAACCGAGGATGCGCCCGCGCCGCTGCGAGATGATGCCGTTGATCTGCGCCGTTGCATCCGAGGGCACGACGATGTTGACAGCCATCACCGGCTCGAGCAGCACCGGTCCGCATTTCGGCATGCCCTCCACCATGGCGATGCGCCCGGCCTGGCGGAACGCCATGTCGGAAGAATCGACCGAGTGATAGGAGCCATCCTTCAGCGTCACGGCCAGATCGACCACGGGGAAGCCCAGCGGCCCCTGCTTCAGGTAGTCGCTGACACCGATCTCCACTGAAGGGATGAACTGGCGCGGCACCGCGCCGCCGCTGATCTTTTCGTCGAACAGGAAGCCTGAACCGCGCGGCAGCGGCCGGATCTCGATCACGGCGTCGCCAAACTGACCGTGGCCGCCCGATTGTTTCTTGTGCCGGCCGCGCACTTCGATCGACTTCTTGATGGTCTCCTTGTACGGCACGAGCCGGCGCTGCCGATCGGCCGCGATCGCGTACTTGCGCGACAGCCGCTCGAACGTCACGCGCAGGTGCATCTCGCCCTGGCCGAGCAGCACCATCTGGTGCGTTTCCTTGTTGTGATCGAGGCTGAGCGAGGGATCCTCCTCGGTGAGCTTGGAGAGCGCCGCCGACAACTTGACTTCGTCGTTGCGGTTCTTGAGCACAATGGCCGAGCCGAACACGGGCTGCGTGGCTAGCGGACTGACGATCTGGGCAACGCCGGACTTTTCAGCAGACAGCGTTTCGCCGGTACGGATTCGTTCCAGGCGCCCCAGCGCTACCGTATCGCCCGCCTTGGCGGCCCCCCGCTTTCTCGGCTCCTCGCCGAACAGGGCAAAGACGCCCGAGGCACGCTCTTCCCCTGACGGAGCAATCAGCGTCGTGCCATCTCCCACCTCGCCCGCCAGCACGCGGGCCAGCGACAGCTTGCCGCCATGCGATGTATGCAGCGTCTTGAAGACGTAGACGGCGGATTTGGCGTTCTCCAGCTGCAAGCGTTGCGCCGTGGTCTCGACGAACGGCACCTCGTGACGCAGCGCCTTCAGCAACCGGACGATGCCGTTGCCCTTCTCGGCTGAACCAAGAAATACCGGGCAGATGAGGCCCTGCTGTGCTTCCTTGGTCAAATCATCGAAGATCTTGTCGCGCGGCGGCGGGATATCCGACAACAGCTGCTCCATCAGCTCGTCATCATAGTCGGCGAGCTTCTCCAGCATCTGGAAACGGGCTTCCTTCTCGCGCTCGGCGATGTCGCTTGGCAGTTCGATCAGCTCGGAGGGGGCATGCTCGCGATAGACGTAGGCGCGCTCCTGGGCAAGATCGACATAACCCGTGGCGATGCCGTTCTCCCAGATCGGGATCTGCCTCAGTACCAACGGCTTGCTGCTGGCCGGCTGCAGGGCATCGAGGATGTCGCGCACGCGCGTATCGAAGGTGTCGATCTTGTTGAGGAACAGATAGTGCGGAACGCCCCGATCCTCGAGTTGCTTCAGGATCATTTGCAGGGCGGGAACGCGCTTCTCGTCTGGCTCGCAGACCACAATCGCCGCATCACAGACGGTCAACGCCTGAGCACCTTCATACTGGAATTCGATCGAGCCGGGGCAATCGACAAATGTGAAAGTGTCGCCGAGGAACGTAGCGTCGGCGACGTTGAGCGACACGCTCATGCCATGCTCGCGCGCCTCGGGACTACCGTCGCCCAATGTCGACTTGCCGGCGATCGTGCCTTGCCGGGTAATGGCATCGCACCGGGCGAGGATGGCTTCGAGAAGCGTCGTCTTGCCCGACAGATACGGGCCAACCAGTGCGATGCAGCGGGAGCTGCGGCCTTTTGGGCCGGCGGGTTGCCCCATGGTCTCCTCCTTCGCTCAGGCGTGCGGATGCGACCGCCGCACTCCCGCGCCTGAGAAGAAGAAGGGCGACAGCCCCATGTTCGCGCCGACACGGGCGAAGTGCAAGGGGGAGCATGCGACGATGTGAATGGAAACGAACCGGTGAACCCGGCTGCGGCCGAGGATTGCGGTCGTGCCGTAGGCGCGCGCTTCCGGCGCGGCCCGGGTTGAATTGGGCTGCTGCTGCCGCGGCCGCACCATGGGTGGCATGTGTTCCCGGCATTCGACAGGGTCGGGGACTTCTGCGATGTTCGCCGCCAGATCCGGCCAGATCTGGACGGGGCCTGCCGGTCCACCCAGCTGTCGTGCCTGCGTGCCGAACCACAAGGAGGACGCGCCATGTCGCAACGTCTACGCACCGGCCTCATCTCGGCATTGATGACGCTGGCCGCACCTCTCATGGCGCATGCAGCCGAGCCGCTGGTGTCGGTCGCATGGGTCAAGGCCCAACTCGGTAAACCCGGCATCGTCTTTCTCGACGTGCGAAGCGGCGCCGGCGTGACCAAGGACGTCTACCTGAAGGGCCACATTCCCGGGGCCATCTTCACCGACTATGCCAAATCCGGCTGGCGTGAAAAGACGTCGGCCGGCGTCGAGGGCCAGATGCCGGCGCCCGATAAGCTCGAGCAAGTGATCGGCCGTCACGGCATCGACAACGCCAGCCACGTCGTGCTGATCGCCGAAGGTCGCAGCGCCGCCGACATGGGCGCTGCCACGCGCATCTATTGGACGCTCAAGGTGCTCGGCCACGATGCGGTTTCAATCCTCGATGGCGGCTTCACCGCCTGGCTGGCCGAAGTCGACAAGGACAAGCGCCCGGTCAACCCCCTCGAGGCCCAGGACGTGACGCCGGCGGCAAAGACTTTCAAGACCAGCCTGCGCCCCGACATGCTGGTGTCGCGTGATGACGTGAAACAGGCGATCGTCAGCAAGACGCCGTTGATCGACAATCGGCCCTACGACTTCCACGTCGGACTGACCAAGAGCGCTGCCGCCAAGCGCGCCGGCACCTTGCCGAACGCGCAGAGCGTGCCGGAAGGCTGGCTGACCGAGAACGGCGGCGGCAATTTCCGCTCCAAGGCGCAACTGGCCAAGATTTACGCAACCCAGCAGGTATCCACCTCCGGCGACCAGATCACCTTCTGCAACACCGGTCATTGGGCGAGCCTGGGCTGGTTCGTCTCCTCCGAAATCCTCGGCAACAGGCAGGCACGGATGTATTCGGGCTCCATGGCCGAGTGGACGCAAGACGCGAGCGCTCCCGTCGACCGCAAGGTCGCCGTGGATTGACTATGAGGACTGCGGCGGGTTCAGGTCCTGGCCTGCCGACCCCCGCCGTGTCCGGCAACAAGAGGGAACCCAAGACATGACCACCCAAGCCGCAAGGCGCCGCGCCAAGCCGGCCGCTGTCACAGCTTTCATCCAGCGCGCGTTCGAGAAGGTCGGCCTGCCTGCCGCCGACGCCAAACGCGTCGGCGAGTTGATGGTGGCCGCCGACCTGGCCGGCAACGACGCGCACGGCGTATTCCGGCTGGCGCAGTACGTCCGCCGCATCGAAGCGGGCGGCGTCAACGTGCGCCCCAACATCAAGGTCGAGCAGACTGCTATCGCCACGGCGCTGATCGACGGCGACAACGGCATGGGCCATCTCGTTGTCGATCGCGCCGCCAAGACGGCGATCGCGGCGGCGCGCCAGGCCGGCATCGGCTGGGTCGGCATGCATCATTCCAACCATGCCGGAGCGGCAGGTGTGTATGCCGCGCTCGCCGCCGAGCAGGGCATGGTCGGCATCTATGCCGCCGTTGCCAGCGCCAACCACATGGCCGCCTGGGGCAGCCTGGAGCCGACGCTCGGCACCAACCCGATCGCCATCGCCGTGCCCTGCGACGACCGCCCGCCGGTGGTGCTCGACATCGCCACCACCATCACTTCCTACGGCAACGTCAAAAATCACGAGCTGCTGGGCCTGCCGCTGGCGGAGGGCTGGATGGTCAGCCAGATCGACGGCAAGCCGATCACCGACCCGAAGAAAAGCGCCGAAGGCGTGCTGCTGCCGATCGGCGGCTACAAGGGCAGCGGCCTCAACATCATGCTGGGGCTGCTGGCCGGCACGCTCAACGGCGCCTTCTTCGGCAAGAACGTGGTCGATTTCAACGCCAATCCGCAAAATCTCACCAACACCGGCCAATTCTATCTGGCGCTCGATGTCGCCCGCTTCCGTCCGCTGGCGGAGTTCGGTCGCGCGGCCAACGTCGCGCTCGACGAATTGCGCGCCTCGAAACCGATCCCCGGCGGCGGCCCGGTGCGGCTGCCCGGCGACGAGCGCGCCATGCGCCAGACCGAGCGCGCCCGCGATGGCATCACGCTGCCGCCAGCCCTCGTCAAGCAACTGGATGCGCTTGCCGACCGCCAGGACCTGCCCCGCCTGGAGACCACCAGCTGATCTCAACGGATATCCATCCCCTCAACCCGGACCAGGAAGGACGCGCACCCATGCACACGCTCAACATCGGCGACGTCACCATCACCAGCATCATCGAGCGCGACGGACCCTGGCGCAAGCCGGAGGACATGTTCCCGGCCTATGACCCGGTGCTCGGCCAGAAGCACCTGTCCACGCTGGACCCCGTGGTGTTCGATCACGCCTCGGGCCGCATGGTCACCACCTACCAGACCTTCGTCGTGCGCACGCCCAAGCACACCATCCTGGTCGACACCTGCACCGGCGAGGACAAGGGCTATCCGCCGCCGATGGATTTCCCCAAGCAGCCCTGGCTCGATAATTTCCACGCCGCCGGTTTGAGTTTCGACTCCATCGACTACGTGTTCTGCACGCATCTGCACATCGACCACACCGGCTGGAACACGATGCTGCGCGGCGGCAAATGGGTGCCGACCTTTCCCAAGGCCAAGTACATCTTCCACAAGGGCGAGTACGCCTTCTGGGAGGGCATGACCAAGGAGGGCAAGAACCCGCCCGGCAACGTCTGGACCTACAATTGCCGACCGATCGTGGAGGCCGGTCAGGCGCTGCTGATCGACGAGAGCTACACCCTCGACGATACCTTCGCGCTGACCATGACGCCAGGGCACACACCCTGCCACTGCTGTCTGCATATCAAGTCGAAAGGCCAGGAGGCGGTCATCACCGGCGACCTGATGCATCATGCCCTGCAGTGCCGGGAGCCCAGCTGGTCGACGATCTTCGACACCGACCGCGCCCAGGCCGAACAGTCACGCCGCAGCTTCTTCGGCAAGGTCGCCGACACCAAGACGCTGATCCTGCCGATTCACTTCCCCACGCCCACCGTCGGCCGTATCGGCGCCGATGGCGGCGAGCGCTTCCATTACAATTTCGTGCGGTAGTGGTGCAGCAAGATCCGTAGGGTGCAATAGCGCCAGCGTATTGCACCGCCGTCGTGCAAGCGGAGACATGGTCGGTGCAATACGGCGTCATCGCTGAGCGATGCTCAGCATTGACGCCTATTGCACCCTACGCCGCCCCGCCCCGCTTCCTCCTGATTGCGTCCCAATAGGCCAGCCGCTTCCTGATCTCGCGCTCGAAGCCGCGCTCGGGGGGATCGTAGAATTGCGGCCGCGCGACCATCTCGTCAGGGAAGTAGGTCTGGCCGGAAAAGCCTTCCGCGGTGTCGTGGTCGTATTCGTAGCCTTTGCCATAGCCTTCCTCGGCCATCAGCTTGGTCGGTGCGTTGAGGATGTGCTTGGGCGGCGCCAGGCTACCATGCTCCTTGGCCGCGCGCATGGCGGAGCCGTAGGCCTTGTACGCCGCATTCGATTTCGGCGCGGTCGCCAGATAGATCACCGCCTGCGCCAGCGCCAACTCGCCTTCCGGCGATCCCAGGAAGTCGAACGTGTCCTTGGCGGCCAGCGCCTGGGTGATGGCCTGCGGGTCGGCGAGGCCGATGTCCTCGATCGCCATGCGTACGATTCGCCGCGCGAGAAACAGCCGATCCTCGCCGCCGTCGAGCATGCGACACAGCCAGTAGAGTGCGGCGTCGGGGTCTGAGCCGCGCACCGCCTTGTGCAGGGCGCTGATCAAGTTGTAGTGGCCGTCGCGGCTCTTGTCGTAGAGCGGCGCGCGTCGCTGCACCAGCTTGACCAGCGCGGTGCGATCCATGGCCTTGGCGCCGACCGGGGCAGCCGCGAACACCTCGTCGGCGAGATTGATGATGCTGCGGCCATCGCCGTCCGCCATGCCGGCCAAAGCCTCGCGGGCATCGGCATCGAGCGGCAGCGTGCGGCCCTCCTCGGCTTCGGCGCGCGCCAGCAGCAGCTCGAGAGCCGCACCATCGAGCCGATTGAAGGTCAGCACGCTGGCGCGCGACAACACTGCGGCGTTGAGCTCGAAGGACGGATTCTCGGTGGTCGCGCCGACCAGCGTGATCGTGCCGTCCTCCATGTGCGGCAGGAAGCTGTCCTGTTGCGCGCGATTGAAGCGATGGATCTCGTCGATGAACAGCAGCGTGCCGCGGCCCTGCTCGCGCCGCGCCTTGGCGCGGTCGAACGCCTTGCGCAAATCCTGCACGCCCGAGAAAATCGCCGACAGCTGCTCGAACTCGAGCCTGGTCTCCTGCGCCAGGAGCCGGGCGACCGTGGTCTTGCCCGTGCCCGGCGGCCCCCACAAGATCATGCTCGGCACGCGGCCAGATTTGAGCAGCCGCGTCAGCGTGCCATCGGGCCCGACCAGATGCTCCTGCCCGACCACCTCGGCCAGCGTCTTGGGCCGCAAGCGATCGGCGAGCGGGCGGGGCGCGCTCTTTTCCAGGCCGGCGGCTTCGAACAGATTGGTCATGGGGAGAGTGTAATGCGGTCGCCCTGCCCGTCCAACTGTTACCCGCCGAACCGGGGGCCTGCACCGGGTGCGCCCGCCAAGTCATACCGCCAAGCGAAAGGAAGGACTCTTGGCATTGTCCGCTTGGCGAGGCCGCCAGGCGGCCCGGCGCGAGCGCCGTTCTTCGAAAGGTGCGACCTCCTTCGGGTCGAACCTTTCGCTGGAGGGTATCACTCGTCATTGGCTGCAACACGTGATGTTTCTGAAGTCCGCATCCACTTTGCAGCAAAGTCGAGCCGCGGAGGCAAAGCAGGCAGGTTCGCAGCCCTTGCCGCGACCTGCCCAATGATGCCCGGCACGCACCCATCAATCCTTGACGGCCTCCGCCTCGATCTCGATCAGGAAACCGTCTCGGGCGAGCCCCGAAATCTGCAGATAGGTCGAGGCGCAGGCGTGCCCGCCGAGCATGCGGTCGCGCACGGCACGTGCGGCTGCGGTCCGGCCCGGCTCGGTGACGAATGTCGTCACTTTCACCAGATGCTGGGTGGCAAACCCGGCGGCGGACAGGATAGCCAGAATATTTTTCCACGCCTGGACCGCCTGTGCCTCGAAGCCCTCCTCCAATGTCCCATCCGGCCGCACGCCGAGCTGGCCGGAAACGACAATGCGCTCGGCGCCGGCCTTGTGGATGACGGCTTGCGCGTAGTTCGACTGCGGCTTGGCGACTTCCGGCGGATTGATGGAACGTGGCATGCTGGATCCTCCTGTCAGGCTGTCGGCAGAGCTTATGCAGTCGCAAGCCCTCTGTCGACCGCGCCCGCCTGTGCTATGGCCTGCCCCATGCAAGGGCAACCGATTCGCATCATTGGCATCGACCCAGGATTGAGGCGCACGGGCTGGGGCGTGATCGAGACCGACGGCGTGCGGCTGCGGTGGATCGCGTCCGGCCTGATCACGTCGGACGCCGAAAACACGCTCGCCGAGCGCCTGCGCCAGCTGTTCGAGGGCTTGCGCGCGGTGCTCGTGCGACTGGCGCCGCACGAGGCCGCGGTCGAGGAAACATTCGTCAACGAAAACCCTCGCGCGACGCTGAAGCTCGGGCAAGCGCGTGGCATGGCGTTGCTGGCGCCAGCGCTGCAGGGGCTCGACGTCGCCGAGTACCCACCCAATCTCATCAAGAAAACAGTCGTCGGCGCCGGCCATGCAGACAAGCGGCAAATTCAGGCCATGATCGGCTTCTTGTTACCCAAGGCCACCTTTGCCAACGCCGACGAGGCCGATGCCCTGGCGATCGCCATCTGCCACGCCAGCCACAGGACGAGCCCGCAGGCGCGGCTGGCGAGGGCGGAGAAGGCAGTGCAGGGGTGAGTAAGCGTGAGTGGTGAGTGGTGAGTCGTGAGTGGTGGGGAATCGGACTTCCACTCACCACACACCACTCACCACTCACCACTCACCACTCACCACTCACCACTCACCACTCACCACTCACCACTCACCACTCACTACTCACCACTCACCAGCGCGGAGCGCATCATGATCGGCAAGCTCAAAGGCAAAGTGGATGCCGTCGGCGAGAGCCACCTGATCGTCGACGTCAACGGCGTCGGTTACGAAGTGCAAGCTTCGGCGCGCACGCTGCGCAACCTGAAAGCCGGCGATGACGTCACGCTCACCATCGATACCCATGTGCGCGAGGACGCCATCCGGCTGTTCGGCTTCTCCAGCGAGGTCGAACGCAGCTGGTTCCGCACCCTGCAAACGATTCAGGGCGTGGGATCCAAAGTGGCATTGTCCTTGCTCGGAACGCTTTCACCGCAGGACCTGGCCAACGCCATCGCGCTCGGCGCATGGCAGCAGGTCGAGGAAGCGCCAGGAATTGGCAAGAAACTTGCTCAGCGCATCACGGCCGAATTGAAGGACAAAGCTCCATCGTTAACCACGGCCGTGCTGGGGAAGGCCGCGACAGCGCAGGCCGGACCAGGCGGTATGACAGCGCAAGACACTGCGGCAGCGGAGGCTATATCTGCATTAACCAATCTAGGCTATCCTGCACCGCAGGCATCCTCGGCCGTTGCGGCTGCAATGCAGGAATTGGGACTAGAAGCCGATACCGCGCGGCTCATCAGACGCGGACTCCGGGAGTTGGCGCGCTTGTAGCTCTGGCTATCGGCTTGCGAGCATTTGCATAAAATAATCAGATAACATTCAATCAGTTTAATGAGGTGTTTACACTTCTCCATCAATATGCTCCTACAAATTAATAATTCGGGGCGCGTTCATGAGTATGGCCACCACTGAAGCCGCAGTTGTCACCCGCCAGAGGCCTATTGCGGCCCCTGCCACCGCCAAACCGAGCGATCGCCGTTGGGCCAAGCGCCGCACGGGTGTCATGGCCGGTCAGGTCGTCGACCTGGTCAGCGGTGCACAGATCTCCTGCGTCATCCGCGACATGTCGGCCACCGGGGCCCGGCTGGCTTTCGGCGGCGTGTGGCGCAATGGCGCCAACGACGCCGGTGATGTGCCCGACAAGTTCGTCCTGATTGTCCGCATCGACAAGATCGAGGTGGACTGCGAAGTTGTCTGGCGCCTGGCCAATGCCGTAGGCGTGCGCTTCAAAGGCGGCATGCGCCCGTTGACCCTTGGCGTGGCCCCCCGCCAGGCTACCCCGCTTCCAAGCCGGCGCTGACGCCGGCCGCGGCGACGTCAACCACTCACGCCACCGGCATCGGATCGATACACCCGCGCCAGCACCGGGCGCCGCATTGGTCAAGCAACTGACCTTCCCCGACCGTCCCTGAACGCCCGCATGCCCGCGCGCATGGCCTCGCCCGCGGCCGGCAAATCATGCTACCATGCCAGCAGAACAAATCTGCAACAGCGGGCCACAGCGGGCATGACCGACCGCCTCGTCACCGGCGCCAAGAAGGAGACCGACGCCTTCGAGGCGACGATCCGGCCGCAGTCGCTCGACGAGTTCATCGGCCAGGAGCAGGCGCGCGCCAACCTCAAGGTGTTCATCCAGGCCGCCAAAGGGCGCGGTGACGCGCTCGATCATGTGCTGTTCGCCGGCCCGCCGGGCCTCGGCAAGACCACGCTGGCCCAGATCATGGCCAAGGAGCTGGGCGTCGGCTTCCGCGCCACCTCTGGGCCGGTCATCTCCAAGGCCGGCGACCTGGCGGCGCTGCTCACCAATCTCGAGGATCGCGACGTCCTCTTTATCGACGAGATCCACCGGCTCAACCCGGCCATCGAGGAGATCCTCTACCCGGCCATGGAGGATTTCCAGCTCGATCTCATCATCGGCGAGGGGCCGGCGGCACGTTCGGTGCGCATCGATCTGTCGAAATTCACCCTGATTGGCGCGACGACACGAGCCGGCCTGCTGACCAACCCGCTGCGTGACCGCTTCGGCATCCCGATCCGGCTCAACTTCTACACCCATGACGAGCTGGAGCTGATCATCAAGCGTGGCGCCAGGGTTCTGGGCGCCAACGTCTCGCAGGATGGCGCACGCGAGATCGCCCGCCGGTCGCGTGGCACACCACGTATCGCTGGCCGGCTACTGCGCCGGGTGCGGGACTTCGCCACCGTGGACAACGTGCCGATCATCGATGCCGCCGCCGCCGATCGTGCCCTGCGCATGCTGGAGGTGGACTCGGAAGGCCTCGACGCGCTCGATCACAGGTATCTCTCGTGCATTACCAAGAACTACGGCGGCGGCCCGGTCGGCATCGAGACCATCGCGGCGGCGCTGTCGGAGCCACGCGACGCGCTCGAGGAGATCGTCGAGCCCTATCTGTTGCAGCAGGGCTTCATCGGCCGCACGCCGCGTGGCCGAATTGTCACACTCAAGGCCTACAAGCACCTGGGTCTATCGGCCCCGGCGCGGTCGGCGGCGCCGGAGCTGCCACTGTTCCAGGACGACGTTGAGGACGCCGGCAACGACGAGGCCGGAGCCGCGTGAGCATCTGTTGATATGGCCCGACGCTCCATAGTATCGCCCGAATGGGCAGGCACGTCCGCTCGCCGGCTTCTCATGGCGATTTTCGAGGGCAGAGCGAATGATCTCGCGACGCAGGTTCCTGCAGGGTGTTACGGCTTTTTCGGGGGGCACATTCGGTCTCAGCGGCTATGGCATGGCCGTGGAGCCGATGTCACTCGGCGTGACGCGCTATCGCGTCTCGCCGCTGGGCTGGCCCAAGGGGCTCAAACTCAGGATCGCGGCGCTGGCCGACATCCATGCTTGCGAGCCGTGGATGACGGCGGATCGGGTGGCCGACATCGCTCAACGCGCCAACGCCCTGCAACCGGACCTGATCGTACTGCTCGGCGACTATGCCGCCGCGCACAAGCTGGTCGTCAAGCATGTCCCGGCGGACGCCTGGGCCGAGGCTCTGGCGGTGTGCCGGGCGCCACTTGGCGTCCACGCCGTCATCGGCAACCACGACTGGTGGGACGACAAAGCCGCGATGGCGGCCGGCAAGGGGCCGGTCGCTGGCCGGATCGCGCTCGAGCGGCGTGGCGTGCCGGTGTATGAGAACGACGCCATTCGCCTGAAGAAGAACGGCCGTGCCTTCTGGCTGGCCGGCCTCGGCGACCAGTTGGCGTTCGCCGGCCGCCGCCGCCGCATGGGCCTGCGCAGCGGCACCGACGACCTTCCCGGCACCCTGGCCAAGGTCAAGGATGATGCGCCTGTCATCCTGCTGGCGCACGAACCGGACATCTTTCCGCAGGTGTCCAACCGAGTGTCATTGACGCTGGCGGGACACACGCACGGCGGGCAAATCCGCATGCTGGGCTATGCGCCGGTGGTGGCGTCCCGCTATCGCGGCCGTTACGCCTACGGCCATGTCGTCGAGCAGGGCCGCCACATGATCGTCTCGGGCGGCCTCGGCTGCTCGATCATGCCAGTTCGCATCGGCATGCCGCCGGAGATCGTGCTGGTCGAGGTGGGGGCTTGAGGTAACGTATGGAAGATTGTGTCAGTCACGGAAGGGGGTACTCCCTTGGATTGTCTAGGTCCAAGCAATGGAGCACCCCCATGTCGCACAGGGCGACGATCAAGAGCCTACCTCGGGCATTCGAGATTATGAAGGCCATGCGGGCCAATGATATCGAAGTGAGCGATGACTACCGTTTGGCTGGCCGGCAAGCGCTCAAGGAGATTATCGAGGGTCGCATGCGGGCTGGCGTCGATCAGCATCTGGAGGCCATGGCCCGGCGTGGCGAGGCCGACCGGCGCAACGGCGTCTTCCGGCGCACGCTGCTGACCGAGCTCGGGCTGATCGAGCTTGCCGTGCCGCGGACGCGGGCGTTTTCCCCGATCGCGGTGGTCAGGGCCTATGCACGCCGCTCGGCCAACATCGACCGCATGATCCTCGCCTGCTTCGTGCTGGGGCTGTCGACCCGCAAGGTGGCGACCGCCCTGTTGCCGGTGCTCGGCCGTCCGGTCTCCGCCGGGACGGTCAGCCAGGTCGCCAAGTCGCTCGACGCGGCCGTCCAGGCGTTCCATCGCCGGCCCCTGAAAGACCAGTACAAGCACCTCTTTCTCGACGGCGTGGTGCTGTCGCGCAAAACCGGCGCAGGCGCGCTCAAACGGCCTGTTCTGGTGGCCCTTGGGGTTCGTTTCGATGGTCGCCGCGAGGTGATCGACTTCCGGCTGGTGGTGGCCGAAAGCGCCGCGCAGTGGGAACTGTTCCTCGGCGACCTGAGCAAGCGCGGTCTGGTCGGCGACAGGCTCGAGATGATCGCCGTCGATGGCGGCTCGGGCCTCAATGCGGCGTTGCCGACCGCCTTCCCCGACAAGCCCGTGCAGCGCTGCTGGGCGCACAAGATGCGCAATGTGCTCGACAAGGTCAGGAAGGCCGACCGCGAAGCCGTCAAGCGAAGTCTGCACGCCGTCATGAACGCCGCCAACATCGTCAAGGCGCGCAAGGCCGCCCGCCGCTTCGCCGATCGCTGGCAGGTCACCTACGCCAACGCCGTTGCCTGCCTCAGGAACGACCTCGACGAGCTGCTCACCTGCTTCCGCTACAAGACCCTGGAGGAGCGAAAACGTGTCCGAACCACCAACACCATCGAACG
>CAZCGE010000053.1:0-41048 GCA_964498125.1 uncultured Devosia sp.
GCCGCATCGCCGCGCGCGTGATCGAGAGCCTCGTCGCACGGCCGCCCGTCACCATGCGCCAGCTCGTCGATGACACCCGGCGCTGTCGCTGGTTCCCGTCAATTCACGCGAAGCTAGCCTGAGGTAAAGGGATAGGCATGAAACCGGTGTCCACTTTGGCGGAAAATGCTCCAGTCCTTTGTTTGTCGCATTTTCTACGCCAAACCGGTGTCCACTTTGGCGGAAAATGCTCCAGGCTATCGCGAGCGGAACTCGAAGGGGGTCAAGCGGACCAGTGTGTCCTGGGGCGCGGCAAACGATGAATCGGTTCCACCGTAATATACATCGGCCAGCACGCCCGCGAATGTCACCAAATCGCTGTCGCGCAGCACGAGCCCAGTCCGCTCCACGACGAGCTGACCATCTGTCCACAGACGGAACAAACCATCCTTCTGACCAATGGTGTTGAGCACGACTTCCTGGTCGAGCCTGAACCACTTGCCGCGAGGCAACCGGAATGCATCCGGATTCATCGTCATGGTGCGAGGCTCGCCGTTGTTGCCCGGCAACGTGGTCAGCAGCTCGCTCCTTCCGTCGTCGCGCCACATGTAGCGAAAAGCAAATGCGGCCTTTTCGTCGTACCCCCGATCGCCGGCGCCATAAACGCCCGGCAACGTGCCGCCGCGCTTGAAGTCGAAGTTCTCGGGCAGCCAAACCGAATAGCCCAAACAGACAGCCGCGGCGCTCGACAACCCGGAAGGCCGCCACTGGAAGGCAACCCCTCCACCCCGATTCGAACCAGATTTTTGCGGGCCCACCGAGCCCTTGGGCAAGTTGACCTCGAGCACCGGTCTCTGCATCCCGTTGACGCGGACGATCCGTGAATTGTCGAGCACGCCAAGGTCCCGTCCGGCCAAGCGCGCCTGCAGCTCGGCCACGGACCCAGGGTCTCCGTCAGCCCGGCCGAGCGGCAACTCGGTCAATGCCGAATACTCAGCGTTGCAAACTGGCGCCCTTTCCGGATTCATGGCGGAGTGCGCGAAATAACCGGCAACAACCAGCAACGCTAGTCCGCCACCGGCATTGAACAGGATCGTATTGTTACTGATCATCGTCGGCGACCTTCTCATGAACTTGCACAGGCGCAGGCGATATGTCGAAAGTCTTGCGATGCGGGAACGATGGGATTGTCACGATGCAGTCGCCTGCAGCGGTTGCCGCGGTACTGCATCCCACAGCATCGTTGCGACAGCCGGCCGCGCACGCTGCATCATCCCGCCACGCCCCAATAGATTTTGACCCCGTACCGATAATCAACCCGCAGAAACTGTCTCCGCGAGTTTCATCGATATACTAACAATGACAGATAAAGGATTGCCGAAGACATTAACTCAAATTGATAGTATTGGTGCGATGCCGACCCGCTTCCCGCGCGCTATATCGGCAAATAATCGATAAATTCCACTGCAGCGGGGGCTCGAGGCGCGCAATTGGTACTGGGAAGCTGCGACATTAGCCAATTGCGCGCCGGCGCCTGGCAGCCGACGCGCGTCATGGCAAAGGCTTGCAGGGTCCGGCGTCGCCCAAGACCCCTAGACCGTTCCGACTCAAACGCCTGGCGACCTACGCCCGGATCCACGCGTTTGATCCAGACCTCGAGTCAATTCGCCTTGGGCACCTCGGGCGGCGGTGGAACAGGCGGCGGCGCCGTCAGTCCGGGCGGCAAGCCCCCGAAATTGGGCCCACCGGGCGATGAGCCGAACGGCGGCAGATTGAGACCACTCGGTGAACCACCTGGCGTCGTATTGAAGGCCGGAATATTGATCTCGACCTTGCTCGTATCGATCTTGGTGTTGGAACTGATCATCATCGTCACCGATCCGGGCCAGGCGATCAGAATGGCGACCAGGATCACCTGCAGCACGATCCAGGGGATCGCACCCCAATAGATGTCCGAACTCTTCACTTCCGGTGGCGCGATGCCGCGCAAGTAAAACAGCGCGAACCCGAATGGCGGATGCATGAACGACGTCTGGATATTGGCGCAGATCAGAACGCCGAACCAGATCAGATCGATGCCCATTTTGTCCGCCACCGGCGCCAGCAGCGGAATGATAATGAAGGCTATCTCGAAGAAGTCGAGGAAGAAGGCGACGACGAAGATGAAGATATTGACGAAGATCAGGAACCCGAGCTGGCCGCCGGGCAACGTTCTGAGCAGGCCGGCAATCCATTCGCCGCCGCCGACGCCCTGGAACACCAGGCTGAACGTGCGCGCGCCGATCAGGATGAACACCACCATCGCCGTCAGGCGCATGGTGCTGGACATCGCCTGATAGACCAGGCTCGGCGACAGCGTGCGCTTGGCAGCCGCCAACACCAGCGAGCCGACGGCGCCCATGGCCCCGGCCTCTGTTGGCGTCGCCAGTCCCATGAACATGGTGCCGAGCACGAGGAAAATCAGCACGCCCGAAGGGATGATGCCCCACATGCATTTGGCGAACAGCGGCCAACCCCTGAGCGTCCTCGCCTCGGGCGGCAGAGCTGGAACGTCTTGCGGGCGAATGATGCTGAGAATGAATACCCAGGCGCAGAACAGGGCGACCTGAATGATGCTGGGGATCGTCGCGCCGAGGTACATGTCACCGACGGAGCGGCCGAGCACATCGGCCAGCACCACCAACACCAGCGACGGCGGAATGAGCTGCGTGATTGTACCAGAGGCCGCGATCACGCCGGTGGTATGGCGGATCGAATACCCATAGCGCATCATCACCGGCAGCGAAATGATGCCCATGGCGATCACCGAGGCGGCGACCGTGCCGGTGATGGCGCCCAGGATTGCACCGACGAAGATCACGGCATAGGACAGACCGCCGCGCACGCCTCCAAACAATTGTCCTATTGAATCCAGGAGATCTTCGGCGAGGCCGCAGCGCTCCAGGATCGCACCCATGAAGGTGAAGAACGGAATCGCTAGCAGCAGATCGTTGGAAATGACCGAGAACAACTGATAGGTCAGATTGCCGAGAAACTCCGGCACGAACAATCCGAACTTGATCCCGAGAATGGCGAAGAACAGGCCGACCGCCGCCAGCGAGAAGGCCGCGGGATAACCGATGATCAGGAACAGGATCATGCCCGCAAACATCAACGGCGCCATGGACTCGGCCAGCTGATGCGGCGTCAGACTGGACCCGGCGGCGAGCGACGCTCCGACAAGCGCGGCGACGGCCAGGAATACAAGCAAGACGTTGAGGATGATCGGGCGAGGCCTGCTTACTGTTACGTCGCTCATTGCAGCGGCCTCTCGTATGCGACTTCGTCATCGATCATCCCCTGCAGAGCGGCGATCGCCTTGATGATCTCGGAGATGCCCTGCAGCGCCAGCAGCGCGAAGCCCAGTGGCAGCATCAGCTTCACTGGCCAGCGCACCAGGCCGCCGGCGTTGGATGACTGCTCGTTGCCCAGCCACGAGGCCCAGAACCACGGAAACGACACGTAAAACATCAGGATGGTCATCGGCAGCAGGAAAAGGATGCCGCCCAGCAAATCGATATAGTGGCGTGTGCGGGGGGAAATCGACCCGTAGATGAGATCGACGCGAACGTGCTCGTTGCGAGCCAGCGTGTGTGGCGCGCCCAGCATCACTATGCCGGCGAACATGTACCACTGGATCTCGAGCCAGGCATTCGAGCTGACGCTGATGGCATAGCGCAACATGGCGTTGCCGGCGCTGATCAGGCAAGCCAGCAGCACCAGCCACGTGGCAATGATCGCGAATTTGTGGTTGATCCAGTCGATGGCCCGGCTAATGCCGAGGAGCGTACTCATTTGCGGGAACCCTCCAGGCGCCGCCAAGCAATTCACGCCTGTTTTTTGCTTGACGTATCAGGCTTATATCGCCACGAGGCGATGACTTCCACTGCCGTATCTGCGAGAATGCGAGATAGATTACCGCAGGGTCGCCGATGCACTACGGCGCACTGGCCCACACGCGGCCACAGACGGCGAACCCGCGCCGCCCCAAGGAGATGCATTGCAATGACTGTCACGCAGACGCAGGTGCTCGATGCCTTGCGCCGGGTCAAGGGACCCGATCTGGAGAGCAACATCGTCGACCTCGGCCTCGTTTCGGAGGTGCTGATCAAGGACGGCAAGGTCTATTTCTCCATCACCGTGCCAGCCGAGCGGGCCGAGGAGCTGGAACCCTTGCGCCAGGCGGCCGCCAAGGTGGCTGGCGACATCGAAGGGGTCATCGGCGCGACTGCCGTGCTCACCGCCGAGGCGACGCGTGGGGCGAAAGCGCCGGGGTCTTCCCCGGGTGGCGCCGCCGTTCCGGAGCATCCACGTGTGCAGGCCGCCCGGGCCCGGGCCGGTGCGCCGCCACCGGCCAAGGCGCCGGCCGCGCCACATGCGCATGCTGGTGCGGCGCGACCGGCGGCCGGCGTGCCCGGCGTCAAGCACCTGATCGCGGTGGCCTCCGGCAAGGGCGGCGTCGGCAAATCGACCACGGCTGTCAATCTCGCACTCGGTCTGCAGGCGATCGGCCTTAAAGTCGGCATTCTCGATGCCGATATCTATGGCCCGTCGCAGCCCCGGCTGCTCGGCCTGACCGGCCGGCCGCAGGTTGTTTCTGGTAATACCCTGCGCCCGATGGAGGCCTATGGCCTGAAAGCGATGTCGATGGGCTTCCTGGTCGACGAGGCCACACCCATCATCTGGCGCGGACCGATGGTGGTTTCCGCCCTCAACCAGATGCTGCGCGAGGTCGAGTGGGGCGACCTCGACATCATCGTCATCGACATGCCGCCTGGCACCGGCGACGTGCAGCTGACCATCGCCCAGCAAGTGCCGCTATCGGGCGCCATCATCGTCTCGACGCCACAGGATCTGGCCCTGATCGATGCCCGCAAGGGCCTCAACATGTTCCGCAAGGTCGACGTGGCCGTGCTCGGCATCATCGAGAACATGAGCACCTTCATCTGCCCCAAGTGCGGTGAGCGCTCCGACATCTTCGGCCATGGCGGCGCCCGCGACGAGGCCGAGAAGCTCGGCGTGCCCTACCTTGGCGGCGTGCCGCTGCATATGGAAATTCGTGCCACCTCGGACCTCGGCCAGCCTGTGGTGGCGACCAATCCCGACGGCGTCCATGCCCAGATTTACCGCGAGATCGCCGCCAAGGCCTGGGCCGAAATCGAATTGGCCAAGGGCGCGCGCGTCGAGCCGCCGGACCTCAGCCTGGCGCCGGCGCGTGATGGTCTGAAGGTGACGTTTGCCGCCGGCCAGCGCTACGAGTTGCCCGCCGAGCTGCTGCGCGTCATGAGCCCGTCGGCCGAGGTGCAGGGCCACAGCCCCGAGCAACGCGTCACCGTGGGTGGCAAGCGCAACGTCAAGATCAAGGAGCTGCGGCCGGTCGGCAACTATGCCGTCCGCATCGCGTTCGATGACGGCCACGACACCGGCCTGTTCGCCTGGTCTTACCTGGAGCTGCTCGGCCGCGAGAAGCAAAAGCGCTGGGGCGAGTACCTGCAAGAACTCGAACGCAAGAAGCTCACGCGGGGGTAGGCGGTGAGTGCGTTACGTCGAACAGATTTCAATGACCACTGCATCTGGATTGCTGAATTTGAAATCGCGGTCTGTGACACCGAGGGGGCAGGAGTTGCATGACGCCGACAGTTGATCACCAGTGCGACGTACTGGTCGCGGGCTCGGGGGCCGCCGGTTTTGCCGCCGCGCTGACGGCCAACCTTGGTGGGCTCGATGTCATCATGGTCGAGAAGGAGCCCCTGTTCGGCGGGACCACCGCCTATTCCGCCGGCGTGATCTGGATCCCAGCTAATTCCCGCCAGACCGCGGCCGGCATCGCCGACAGTCGGGACAAGGCGCTGACCTACCTGGAGCATCACGTCGGCAATCGGCTGGATCGCGCCAAGGCCGAAGCCTTCCTGGACAACGGGCCCGCCATGCTCGATCGGTTTCAGCGCGAGGGCTTCATCGATTACTCCGCTGCGCTGACCTGGGCCGATTACCATCCCGATGAGCCCGGCGCGTCGCAAGGTGGCCGCTCCCTTTGGCCCGAGGAATATGATGGTCGCAAGCTCGGCCCGTGGTTCGACAAGCTGCGACCGCCCATCGAGACCATGACCGCGTTTGGCGGCATGATGATTGGTCGCACCGATCTCCCACACGTGTTCAGGATGACCCGCTCCGTGCGCTCGGCGCTTCACGTCGGGCGCATGCTGGCACGACAGGCACGCGATCGTCTGCGCCACAGCCGTGGCACTCGGCTGGTCAACGGCAACGCGCTGATCGCGCGTCTGGCGGCGAGCGCACAGCAGCGCGGCATCCCGCTCTGGCTCGCCTCGCCGATCGTCGAGCTGGTCCGCCAGGGCGAACGGGTCACGGGCGCCATCATCGAGCGCGACGGTCGGCGCACGCCGATCGCGGCACGCCGCGGCGTCGTGCTGGCGTGCGGCGGCTTTCCGATCAACGACGAGCTCAAAAGTCGCCTCTATCCGCACGTGGCCGCCGGCAAAGGCCACGTCTCACTGCCGCCGCCGGGCAATACAGGTGACGGACAGCGCTTGGCCCGGTCGGTCGGCGGCATCCTGCACGAGGAGGTGCATCATTCGGCGGCCTGGACGCCTGTGTCGCTCGTCCCGCGGGCCGACGGCTCGATCATCCCGTTCCCGCATTTCTTCGACCGCGGCAAACCAGGCTACATCAGTGTCGATCGCCGCAGCCGCCGCTTTGTCAACGAAGCCAAGTCTTATCACGTGTTCGTACCGGCCATGATCGAAGCCTGCCGCAATGATCCGAAAGCGGAGGCCTGGATCATCTGTGATCACCGCGCCATCCGCCGCTTCGGACTGGGCGCGCTCGGGCCCGCCCCCATGCGCGTGCAGCCTTACGTGTCATCGGGCTATGTGGTGCGCAATGAGACGGTCCGTGGTCTGGCTGTGGCCTGCGGCATCGATCCCGGCGGGCTCGAGCGCACGATCGCTCAGTTTAATGGGCCGGCCGGACTGGGAGACGACCCGGATTTTCACCGCGGCTCGGACGCCTATCAACGCTTCAACGGCGCGCCGGATCACAAGCCCAACCCGTGCCTTGCTCCGCTCGATCTGGCGCCATTCTACGCCGTGCGGGTGGTCCCCAGTGAGCTTGGCACCTTCGCTGGGGTCCGCACCAACGCGCACGGGCAAGTGGTCGACGCCAACGGCCAGTCAATCGCCGGGCTGTATGCGGTGGGCAACGATGCCGCGAGCGTCATGGGCGGCACCTATCCGGCCGCCGGCATCACGATCGGCCCGGCCTTGACCTTCGGCTATATCGCCGGACGGCACATGGCGGACGCGGGCGTCGCGACTTAACCTTATCATCACTTCGTCACAAAGCCCCCCTCGGCGTGCCGCAATGGTCGCTCAGTATAAGGACACTCGGCCCGATCCCTTCCCGCTCGGATATCAGCCCCCGCTCGCCCGAGCATCTCTCCTGGGATCGGGCTGCTCTTTCAAAGCCCAACATGTCTCGCACAACGTCGTTGGGCTTTGGTCGGCTGGCGCCTCCCTCAACCCAACCTACGCCGCTACACCCTCTCGATCGCCACCGAGATGCCCTGGCCGACGCCGATGCACATGGTGCACAGCGCCCGCTTGGCTCTGCGCTCGCTGAGCTCGATCGCCGCCGTCAAGGCGAGCCGCACCCCTGATGCGCCGAGCGGGTGGCCGAGGGCGATGGCCCCGCCGTTGGGATTGACGTGCTCGGCATCGTCGGCGATGCCCAATTGGCGCAGCACGGCCAGCGCCTGAGCCGCAAACGCCTCGTTCAGCTCGATGATGTCGAAGTCCGAGATCTTCAATCCCAGCCGTTCGGCCAGCTTTTTCGAGGACGGCGCCGGGCCAATGCCCATGATGCGCGGCTCCACGCCCGCGGTCGCCGCTCCGAGGAAGCGGGCGAGCGGCTGCAGGTTGTATTTTTTTATCGCTGCCTCGGAGGCGACCAGCAGCGCCGCTGCGCCATCGTTGACGCCGGAGGCATTGCCAGCCGTCACCGTGCCGTCCTTGCGGAATGGCGTGCCGAGCTTGGCCAGTTGCTCCATGCTGGTCTCGCGTGGATGCTCATCCTTGCCCACCACGACTGGATCGCCCTTGCGCTGCGGAATTGTCACCGCCACGATCTCCTTGGCCAGCCTGCCGTTGTTCTGCGCCTTGGACGCACGCGCCTGACTGCGCATGGCGAAGGCGTCCTGATCAATCCGGCTGACCTGGAAATCCTGCGCCACGTTCTCGGCGGTCTCCGGCATCGATTCGGTGCCGTACTGCTTCTGAATTTTGGGATTTATGAAACGCCAGCCGATCGTCGTGTCATAGATCTCGGCGTTGCGCGAGAAGGCTTCCGTCGCCTTGCCCATGACGAACGGCGCGCGTGACATACCTTCGACGCCGCCAGCGACGATCACCTCCGCTTCGCCGGTCATGATCTGGCGCGCGGCCTGCGTCAGCGCCTCGAGCCCCGAGCCGCACAACCGATTGACGGTGGCGCCGGAGATCGCGGTCGGCAGACCGGCCAGCAGCACCGCCATGCGGGCGACGTTGCGGTTGTCCTCGCCGGCTCCATTGACGTTGCCGAGAATGACGTCGTCGATCGCCTCGGCTGGCACAGACGGATTTCTCGCCATCAGCTCGCGGACGGCATGGGCGGCCAGATCGTCCGTACGCACCGACGACAGCGCGCCGCCGTAGCGGCCGAAGGGCGTGCGCACGCCGTTGACGAGATAGGCGGTCCTCATCGGGTTATCTCCTGTTTTGGTCGTGGTCGGGGTCTGACCCCGCGGGTCTGACCCCTTGTTGGAACGGTCGGTGCATGGGGTCAGACCCGCAGGGTCGGACCCCCTCCCCTGAACCCTGTCGCCAGCACGTACAGCTCGGCGCTCTCGGCGCGGCTGGCGGGGGGTTTGACATGGCGGACGGTGGCGAAGTCGCGCTTCAGGCGAACCAGCAGCTCCTTCTCGGTGCCGCCCTGGAACACCTTGGAGAGGAAGATCCCGCCGGGCGACAACACTTGCGCTGCGAATTCGGCCGCGGCTTCGGCGAGCGCCATAATGCGCAAGTGGTCCGTTCCGGTATGGCCGGTCGTGGGTGCCGCCATGTCGGACAAGACCACGTCGGCGACGCCATCGCGCAGCAGCCCTTTGAGGAGGTCCGGCGCCGTCTCGTCCATGAAATCCAGTTCGACGATCTCGACGCCGGGGATCGCATCGACTTCGAGATAATCGATGGCCACCACCTGCCCACGCTTGCCCTTGTCGCCTGGCAGCGCCCGCACCCGTTCAGCCGCCAACTGGCTCCACCCGCCCGGCGCCGCGCCCAGATCGACGACGCGCTGGCCCGGCTTGAGAAATCGATATCTGTCGTCGATCTCCGTCAGCTTGTAGGCGGCGCGGCTGCGGAAGCCATCGCGCTTGGCGGCTATGACGTAAGGATCATTGAGCTGACGCTCCAACCAGGCGCGCGAGGACGCCTTGCGCGGCTTCTGGTTCTCCAGCCGAACCTTGAGTTGGCGCTGCCCGCCGGTCGGACCGCGTGCCGCCGCGCTTTTGAGTTTCTTGGTCATGCCGTGCGATCACCTTGTGGCCGCCGTTGGCGATCCGGACGGACATCGCCATCTTCGGCCATAAGCATGGCCAGTATACCTTCGCGCAGGCCGCGATCGGCCACCCTCAGCCGCTCGCAAGGCCAAACGCGCAACAGGGCCTCCAGAATGGCGCAACCGGCCAACACAAGATCGGCCCGGTCGCGGCCGATGCATGGCTCGGCGACACGCTCCTCGTAGCTGCGCGCCAGCAGACTATAGGTGATGTCGCGCACGTCGGCCACGCGCAGCCAGCAGCCATCGACCTTGCTGCGGTCATAGCGCGGCAAGCCCAGCTGGATACCAGCCAGCGTCGTCACCGTGCCGGAGGTTCCGAGCAAATGCGTGCTGGCGCCTTGCATGCGCTGGCGGAAACCATGCTCTTGCTCGAACGGCCGCAGCATGTCCTCGACGTGCGATACCATCGACTCGAACGCATCGGCCGACACGTGCCGGCCGCCGAATTTCTCGGCCAGCGTCACCACGCCGACGGGTAGCGAGGTCCACGCGGCGATGCACTGCTGCGCCTCGAGCCGCTCCGCCAGCGTGCGCCGCCAGGTTGATTCGGCACGCGTGAGATCGAGCCAGATCAGCTCCGAGGAGCCGCCACCGATGTCGAACACCATGGCAAGGTCCGAGCGCGTGTCGATCAGCGAGGCACATCCCGAAACGGCCAGGCGCGCCTCGTCTTCGCGGCTGAGGATTTCGATGTCGAGACCTAGATCGCGCCGCACGCGGCCGAGAAAGGCTTCGCCGTTGCCGGCGATGCGGCAGGCCTCGGTCGCAACCAGGCGCGAGCGCGCGACCCGATTGCGCCGCATCTTGTCGGCGCAGATCCGCAGCGCATCGAACGTGCGCTGCATGGCGGCGTCCGACAGTTGTCCGGACGCGGTTACGCCTTCGCCGAGGCGGATGATTCGCGAGAAGGCATCGACCACGCGAAAGCCGCGGCGCGAGGGTCGGGCGACCAGCAGGCGGCAGTTGTTGGTGCCAAGGTCGAGCGCGGCATAAGTCTGGCTCGAACCGCCCTGGATCCATTGATCGTGATCGGTGGCGCCGGGTGCCTTGGCGCCGCGATGCGAGTCCACATCACGAGTGTCGTTCGGCCCCTCCAAAATTGGGGTCCTTCTCCAGCGCCTGGATTTTGGACATCCGCACCACCGTCCGGTGTCGCGTCGGTCCGTTCGACAGGCCTATCCTCTGGCTTACGTGTTGCAGCCAGTGTAGCAGCATATCCCGCAGGGTAAAGCGATGTGCTGCACCTGAGGTAAATCGGCTGCGGATCGAGCCATGCGGCAATGGGTGGCAAGCACATGGCTCGCAGCGGCTTGGCTCGCGCAATTGCCGCAGGCGCGCGGCGAGCCCGTGGCCTTGCAGCGCCTGCTGGCGTCCTACCCCGATCATCTCTCCCATATCGCGGGCAACGATCTGGTCTGGCGTGACGGCACGCGCATGACGATCGATGATGGCGGCCCGCCCAAGAGCTTCGAGCAGCGGCTGGCGCGGCCGGACCTCAAGGACATGTTCCATGCCGCCTATGCCGCCGGCCGATCTGGCCTGCCGCCGGCGCCGTTCATCGACTCGGGCCGCGTGCGCCATGCGGCATTCTTCAACAAGATGTATGGCGACTGCGCAACGGGCGCGACGGCGCGCCATCTGGTCGAGATCGTGTGGCTGCCGCGAACAGCGCCACAAAAACTCAAGGTCACACGCATCAACGGCGTCTCTGAACGCCTCGAGGCCATCTCACGTGATCTGGAGGCCCTGCCCGCGCCGATGCGCAAATTTTTGAGCCCGTCGGCTGGAACCTATGTTTGCCGGCCGATCGCTGGCACGGATCGTGGCTCCTCGCATGGGTTCGGCATCGCCATCGATATCGCCGTGGCCGGATCGGATTACTGGCAGTGGAGTCAGCGATCGGCACATTCACCCATCGCCTGGAAAAACCGTGTACCGCTGGAGATTGTCGAGGTTTTCGAGCGGCACGGCTTCATTTGGGGCGGCAAGTGGTACCACTTCGACACCATGCACTTCGAATACCGGCCGGAGTTGTTGCCTCCGAAGCCGTAGGGAGTGGACGGGGTCAGACCTCTCGCCCGCGCCGTCACAAATATAGCTGAACCGTCGATGCGAGGGGTCTGACCCCATCGTTGAATCGCCCCAACTTTGACTGGACAAGGCCTTGTCTTTCCGCGCCGCCCGCGTAATCTGACACGCGCATGACAGGGAGGCGCCCTTGAGCGAGACCGAGCCGATACCGTTGCGCCCGCGCGGAGCGGGCGCTGTCGCAAGCTGCATGCAGTCGACCCAGCTGCAGACTTTCGTACCCTCGGTGACCGCGTTCAACCGCCACGAATTGAACGACATCCTGACCGTCTACGGCCGGATGGTCGCCGCCGGCGAGTGGCGCGATTACGCCATGGACATGGGCCGCGACACGGCCTGTTTCGCCGTGTTCCGCCGCACCAGCGAATTCCCGCTCTATCGCATCGAGAAGACGCCGAAGCTGGCGCGCAAGCAGGGCGCATATAGCATCATTGCCGCGTCGGGGCTGATCCTCAAGCGCGGCCACGAGCTGAAACGGGTGCTCGACGTCTTCGACAAGCGCTTGCGGCTGGTGGATGCCTGAGTCGTCACGCCGGCGGCACCGTGTCGCCAGGTCCCAGCGCGCGCTGCATCATGACCGTGTCGAGCCAGCGGCCGTGTTTATAGCCGACCGCGTGCAGCACGCCTGAGAACGTGAAGCCGCTCGCACGATGCAGGGCGATCGAGGCCGCCTGCCCGCTATCGCCGATCACGGCGATGATCTGGCGATAGCCGCGCGCCTCCGACTCGGCGACCAGGGCCGCCATCAAGGCGCCGCCGAGGCCGCGACGCTGCATCTCCTCGGCGACGTAGATCGAGTTCTCCACGGTCGAGCGATAGGCCGGCCGCGTGCGGTAGACGTTGACGTAAGCATAGCCGCCGACCTGGCCATCCAGCTCGGCCACCAGATAAGGATAGCCGCCGCCGGTGATGGCAGCGTATCGGCGGCCCATCTCGGCCGCGTCCGGCGCCTCGATCTCGAACGTCGCCGTGCCAGTGAGCACCGCCGGCCGATAGATCGCCGTGATGGCCGGGATATCGGCAGGGGTCGCGGGGCGGATGCGGGGGGTGGTGGGCATGGGTTGGATTTACCAGGGACTGCGGGCAGGTTGCAAACGTCGAGGCTGGGTATAATGCCGGCATCTGGAATGAAGGCTCAGCCCTTGGCCTCCGCCCCATCCCCCCGTATTGTCGCCGCATGATCGAACCTAATCACATCATCGGCGTCGTGCTCGCCGGCGGGCAGTCGCGGCGCATGGGCGGCGGCGACAAGGGCCTGCTGGCCGTCGCTGGCCGCTCCATGCTGGGCCATGTCGCCGAACGGCTGCGGCCGCAAGTCGCCAGCCTCGTCATCAACGCCAACGGCGATCCAGTGCGCTTCGCTGAATTCGCATTGCCGGTCGTCTCCGACACCGTGGATGGCTTCGTCGGGCCGCTGGCCGGTGTGCTGGCGGGCCTGCGCTGGACCGCCTCGCACGCGCCCATGGCAACGCACATCGCCACCGTCTCCAGCGACGCGCCGCTGCTGCCGGATGATCTGGTCGCCCGCCTGGCCGCGGCGCTGAACGGCCGCGAGCGAGCCATTGCGCTCGCACAGTCGGCCGGCGAGCTGCATCCCGTCATCGGGCTGTGGCCGGTGGCGCTGGCCGATGACCTCGAAACCGCCCTGCGCGGCGGCCTGCGCAAGGTGCTGCATTGGACCGACCGGCATGGTACCGTGCCGGTCGACTTTGCCTTCGTGTCGATCCGCGGCAGCGTCGTCGACCCGTTTTTCAATGCCAACACGCCGGAAGAGCTGGACGAGCTGCGCCGGCTGCTCGAAAGCCAGAGTGCGATCGACTGAGGCTGACACAGTCGAAGTCGTGACTCGCACGACCAAGCAAAGGCTAGAGATCTGGTGAGCCCTCCCGTCCTGAAAACCCCGGTTCCCGTCATCGGCATCGCCGGCTGGAAGAAGTCGGGCAAGACGACGCTGACGGTGCGGCTGGTCGAGGAATTCACGCGCCGCGGGCTGAAGGTGGCGACCGTCAAGCACGCCCACCACGCTTTCCAGATCGACGAGGGCGAGACTGACAGCGCGCGCCATCGCCGGGCGGGGGCGAGGGAGGTGGCCATCGTCTCGGAAAAGCGTTGGGCCATCGTGCACGAGCTGTCAGGGGCGCCGGAGCCTGATCTCGCCGAGGTGCTGGCCTGGCTGTCGCCATGCGACCTCGTCGTCATCGAGGGCTACAAGACAGCGGCGATCCCCAAAATCGAGACGCGGCGGACCGAGGCGCGCCAGCACACGCCGCTCGCCGCCAGCGATCCGCATGTCATCGCCATCGCCGCGGACTTTGCCGTGACCGACAGCCGGCTGCCGGTGTTCGCGCTCAACGACATTGCGGGGCTCGCCGATTTCGTCGAACGGTCGGTGGGGCCGCTGGGGAGATCGCAAGGATGACGCCTTTTCCCGTGGTGCAGCGGGGGTGGGCGACGTGCGTCATCCTCGGCACATTCGCGGTCGTGTCGCTAACCGCCGACGCCTTCGCCCAGACCAAGAAACCGCGGGTGCCGCCGGGGCTCGATCCGGGCGGCGTGGCGGTGGCGATCGCGGCGCCGATCGGTTTGCCCTACACGGCGCCGCATCTGGCTCAGCGGCTGGCGCGCGATGGTGAGGGCGAGCTGATCGGCTGGAATTTCGTCGACGACAACCGGCGACCGTTCGCCGACACTCCAGGTCTCGCAACTTCGACGATGGCCGCCAACATCGTCTTGCATGAAGCCGGTTCGGCGCGACTTGTCGTGTTCCGTACGAAGAACGAGACGCTGGCGCTCGGACGCCTGATGGTGTTCACGGCCAAGGGGCCGGCCAAGGTACTCCTGTTGTTCACCGCCAGCGACAGACGTGAGGACTGGGCCGCATTCACCGAGGCGGCAACGCATTTCAAGCATGTGCTGATCATCGTACCCGCCGGCTCCGAGTTGCCCGGTGAGACGGGGGCATATCCCGCTGGCCTGCCGCTCGACACCATTCTGACGGTCAGGGACAGCGATCCTGGCGGCAACTTACGAGCGGGGGCGCATGTGGCGGACATCGCCGCGCCGGCCAATGCCGGACCGCCGCTGTCGTCTGATCGCCGGTCTGTCGGCTTCGCTCCACACGCCGCCGCCGCCGCCCGCATCGCCGCACTCGCCGCACGTCTGGTCGCCGCCGAGCCCAAGCTCGAGGGCGCCGCGCTCAAGGCGCGCATCCTGGCGCTCGCCAAGCCGCTGCCCTCGCCCCACGACAAGGCCACCAGGCACGGCTGGATCGCCGAGCCGCAGCGGCCGTTCCGGGTCGAGTGATGCTCCACCCGGCCGTCATGGCCGCGCCAGGGTGAAGCGCAGCTTCACCCTGGGACCACGGCCACCCAGACAATCATCCGCGAGTCCTGCCCCAGTGGTGGCCAGGTCGGATTCCAGTCGCTTCCGACGCGCATGGGCACGTTGTCTGGGTGGCCGCCTGGTCCCTCGACGCCGCCATGACGGAGGTAGAGGGCGTCATTTTCATTCGCAGCAGTTGGGGGGATTGCTGTCAACTCGCTGCCGGACCACTATGGCCGCGAGTTGGCCGAAGCAGGGAGGATCACATGCTCGCAGGCCTGATGATGAATCGGCCGCTGTCGATCTCGAGCATCATCGACTATGCCGCGGAAGTGCATGGCGATACCGAGATTGTCTCGGCCAACGCTCACGGCGAGATCGCCCGCACCACCTACGCCGCCACCCTGCCGCGCATCGCCCGCCTGGCGCACGGCCTCCGCGCGCTCGGCATCAAGCCCGGCGACCGGGTGGCGACGCTGGCCTTCAACAGCACCCGGCATTTCGAGCTCTACTACGCCATCTCCGGCATCGGCGCGGTGTGCCACACCATCAATCCGCGCCTGTTCCCGGAACAGCTCGAGTACATCGTCCGCCACGCCGACGATCGTGTGCTGTTCTTCGGCGGCGTGGTTGCCGATCTGGTGCGTAAGATGCGGCTGATCTGGCCAGCCGGCCTGAAATACGTCGCCATGGAGGATGCGAGAGCGACCGCCGCCATTGAAGGCATTCCCGGCCTTCTGGCCTACGAGGACCTGCTTGCCGGCCAGCCCGATACCATCCAGTGGCCGGTGTTCGACGAGAACACCGCGGCCGGGCTCTGTTACACGTCGGGCACCACCGGCGAACCCAAAGGTGCGCTCTACTCGCACCGCTCGACGCTGCTGCACGCGTTCGCCATGGCGCTGTCGACATCGAAACTGCACGGCCAGGGCAAGCGCCTGCTGCCGATCGTGCCGCTGTTCCACGTCAACGCCTGGGGCATGCCGTACACCGCGCCGCTGACCGGCACCGCGCTGGTGATGCCCGGACCGCGGCTTGACGGCGCCAGCCTGTTCGACCTGATGGACCGCGAAGGCGTCACCGGCTCGCTCGGCGTGCCGACGGTGTGGCGAGGCCTGTTGACCGAGATCGAGAAGCGTGGACGCAAGCCCAAGGCGCTGTCGCTCGCCATCATTGGCGGCTCCGCCTGTCCGCGCTCCATGATCGCAGAGATCGAGCGCGCCGGCATCGAGGTCAACCATGCGTGGGGCATGACCGAGATGAGCCCGGTCGGCACCTGCGGCCAGCTCGGTCCCAGAGAGGACGCCCTGCCGGCCGAGCAGCGGCTGAACCTCAAGGAGATGCAGGGCCGGCGCATGTTCGGCGTCGAGCTGAGGATTGTCGGCGATGATGGCGGCGCCAAGCCGCACGACGGCAAGGCGTTTGGCGAGCTGTGCGTGCGTGGCCCGGCGATCGCGGCGGCCTATTTCGATAATCCGCAGGCGAGTGCCAAGCTGATCGACGGGGACGGCTGGATGCGCACTGGCGATGTTGCACGCATCCGCCCGGACGGCTTCATGCAGATCGTCGACCGCGCCAAGGACCTGGTCAAGTCGGGCGGCGAGTGGATCTCCTCGGTCGACCTGGAGAATATCGCCAGCGCCTATCCGGGCGTGGCGCTCGCCGCCGTCATCGGCATTCCGGACCCGAAATGGGACGAGCGACCGCTGCTGGTGGTGCAGGCCGCGAGCGGCGCCAAGTTGGAGAAGGACGCGCTGCTGGCGTTCATGGCGAGCAAGGTCGCCAAGTGGCAGGTGCCCGACGACGTCGTCTTCCTCGACGCCCTGCCACTGACCGCCACCGGCAAGATCTCCAAGCTGCAGCTGCGCGAGATCGTCGCCAGGATGCGGGGAACATAGGTTAGGATGAGGCGCGTCTACCGTGCCAATGCCCAACTTTTCTGCCCGCGCTGTTGGGCTTCGCGCGAAGGGCGCTCAACCCAACGTTTGGTCTACCATTGGTCGCCATCCAACCCTTCCGAGCCCCATGCCCACCTCCGACTATCGCCCCGACCTGATGGGGTCCGCCACGCTGGAGCCTTCGGGCGCGTTCGAGGCGGGCTCGATGCACAGCTTCACGCTGACCTACACCTGCGGGCGCTTCGGCATCGACGACACCGGCTCGATCAAGATCGGTTTTCGCTTCGCCACCGATTTTGGTCCGGTGCAATTCACCGACCGACAAGCGCCGGGCTACACGACGGTCGAGGCGTCCAATGGCGCGACGCTGGAAGCCAAGTGGGAGTTCAAGCGCAACATCCGGCCCTGGAGCCGCTCGCTCTACATCGGCGTGGTCAAGGACTTCCTGGCGCCCGGCGACACCATCACCATTCGCTTCGGCGACCGGCGCCACGGCTCGCCCGGCATCCGTGTGCAGACCTACTGCGAGAGCCGGTTCGAATTCCACGTGCTGGCCGATCCGATCGCCACCTACGACTACGTGGCGCTGCCGGTGAGCCCGAGGATCGGCATCGTGCCGGGGCCAGGCGTCACCTGGTTCGCCATCCTGCCGACGCTGGTGCGGGCCGGCGAGCCGTTTCGCCTGGCGCTGAAGATCGACGACAAATGGGGCAATCCGTCCGATCAGGTCGCGCGGACTGTGCGGCTGGTCGCCGAGGGTGCGATACATGGGCTGCCTCAAAACGTGCGCCTGTCGCGTGGAACATTCGGCGCCGTCATCGACGGATTGCGCTGCCGCGAACCCGGTGATGTCTCGATCCGCGTGCTCGGCGAGGACGGCTTTGAGCTGTGCCAGTCGAACCCGCTGCGCATCGCGCCGGCCGACACGCGCCTCGTGCATTACTGGGGAGACACGCACGGCCAATCCGACGAGACGCTCGGCACCAACACGGCGCGGGAGTATTTCGAATTCGGCCGCGACAAGGCGCACGTCGACGTCATGGGGCACCAGGGCAACGACTTCCAGATCACCGGCGCATTCTGGCTTGAGCTGAACGAATTGAGCCGCACGTTCGACACGCCTGGCCGTTTCGTCTGCATTCCCGGCTACGAATGGTCGGCCAACACTGCGGTTGGCGGCGACCGCAACGTGCATTTCATGCGCGAGGGCGAAACCATCCACCGCTCCTCGCATGCGCAGATCACTGACGCCACCGACATGGTCGATGAGAAGAGCGATGCGCACGATGCCCGCGAGCTGTTCGAAAAGCTCGAGGGCCGCGACTGCGTCGTCGTCGCCCATGTCGGCGGGCGCTATGCCGACATCACCTTCGCCCACGACGGCCGGCTGGAGCACGCCGTCGAGGTGCACTCGGCCTGGGGCACCTTTGAGTGGATCCTCCGCGACGCCTTCGAGAAGAATTACCGCGTCGGCATCGTCGCCAACTCCGACGGACACAAGGGCCGGCCCGGCGCCTGTTATCCCGGGGCTTCCTTCTTCGGCAGCCAAGGCGGGCTCACCTGCTTCCTGGCCGAGCGGCTCGACCGCGCCGCCATCTTCGAGTGCATGCGCCGCCGCCGGCACTACGCCACCACTGGCAACCGCGCCATCCTGACCACGTCGGTGGTGACCGCGACACCAGCCGAGTTGTTCCACACCGATCCCGCCCTCGGGCCGGCGGGCTCGGAGCCCGCGCAGCAGCTGATGATGGGCGACATCGCCCGCGTCGCCGACAGCGAGGTGGAGTTCGTCGTGGAGGTGGTCGCTTCCGCGCCGATCGAGACCATCGACATCTGGGATGGCCTCGAGCTGCTGGAGACGGTTCGGCCGTATGCCGCCGCTGATCTGGGTACGCGCGTCCGCCTCGTCTACGAAGGCGCCGAAGTTCGCGGCCGCGCCCGCACCACCATCTGGGACGGCACTCTGACGATCACCGGAAACCGCATCCTGCGCACCGCCGTGATCAATTCCTGGAACCTCGACCGCGGCATTCAGGGCCAGGATGACGGCTCCATTGTCTGGAAGGCCGTCACCACTGGAAATTATGGCGCCATCGACCTCTGGTTAGAGCAGCCGGCAACCGGCCGCCTCGCCTTCAACACCAAGCCCATCTCCGGCGAAGTCGACATCGCCGCGCTCGGCATCGAACCAACCGTGTTCGACGCCGGCGGTCTCGAGCGCCGCGTCATACTGCAGCGCCTGCCCGAGCGCATGACCGAGCAGCGCCTGCTGGTGCGGCGCAAGGTGCCTGTCCGCGCCAGCGGCGACACGCGGCTGTTCGTGCGTGTGCAGCAGGAGGACGGGCACCGCATCTGGTCGAGCCCGATCTATCTGTTTCGCGCCTGAACCCGCCTGCTTCGCCTGCTCGACAGAGTCGCCGCAATAAGCAAGAGTACCGGACACGACCGCTGAGCCATCGGTCCCAACACAACACCGGGAGGATGCAACGATGCGAAGAGATACCATTGTCGCGGCATTGGCGCTCGCCATCTCGACCGTCGCGACGAGCGCTGTTTGGGCGCAGGGCGCCTATCCATCGAAACCCATCACGGTGATCGTGCCCTTCGCCGCCGGCGGACCGACCGACGTCGTTGCACGCCTCCTCGGCGATCATATGGGGCGCACGCTGGGCCAGACGCTGGTCGTCGAGAACATCGGCGGCGCCGGTGGCTCCACCGGCATGACGCGCGTCGCCGATGCGGCGCCCGACGGCTATGTTATTGGCGTCGGCAACATGGGCACGCAGTCGGCGGCGCCGGCGCTCTACCCGAACCTCAAATACGATCCAGCCAAGAGCTTTGCCCAGGTCAGCATCCTCAACTACACGCCGCAGGCGATCGTTGCCAAGACCGCGACCGAGGCCAAGGATCTCAAGTCTTTCCTCGCATATCTGAAGGCCAACAGCGAGAAACTCAGTTACGGCCACGCCGGCGTCGGCTCGATTTCGCACGTCTCCGGCTCGGTCTTCAACGCGCAGTTCGGCCTGAAACCAGGCCTCGTCGCCTATCGCGGCACCGCGCCCGCCCTCAACGACCTGGTCGGCGGCCAGATCGACTACATGGTCGACCAGTCGCTCAACGTCATCCCGCAGATCAAGGCCGGCACCATCAAGGTCTACGCCATCGCCGCGCCCGAGCGCCTCGAGGCGCTGCCGGACGTGCCCACCACCAAGGAGCTGGGCGTCGACTTCATCTTCAGCGCCTGGAATGCCATGGTGGCGCCGAAAGACACGCCGATAGCCATCGTCGACAAACTGGCCGACGCGGTCGGCAGGGCGCTCGACGACCCGGGCCTGAAAAAGCGCTTCGTCGAGCTCGGCAGCACCGGGCCAGCGCCCGCCGATCGCGGCCCGGCCGCGCTGCAGAAGCTGGTCGAGAGCGAGGTTGCCCGCATCACGCCGGTGCTCAAGGCAGTGATGGCGGCGGCGGCGGAGAAAGAGAAAAAATAGTCGGAAGGTATCTGACATTTTGTCGGACACCTTGGCTCCTCTCACTCTGAAACACGTCGACGCGCCGTCATCATGCGCTCATGGCAATGGCAGCCGTCGTGCCATCGGTGTCTGACAAGATGTCAGACACCTCTGCGGGAGGTCCATCGTGCGTCTCGACGACCAAGAAAAGGCCATGCTGGCGGGCGCGCATGGCGTCGCCCGGCAATGGGGCATGCGCCACCAGATCGCCGTCGGAGACTTCTTCGATGCCGAGAATTTCGTCCACGTCGGCCAGGCCCACATCATGGCCGACACCGAAAGCCTCGGCGAGGCAGGCGTCGCCTGGCTCGAAAGTCTCGCCGCGCTGCCCCAGCTCGAGCGGCGCGTGCGCATTCCGACCATCACCGACCCGCGCGGCCTCGACCTCGCCTCCTACAAGCGACTGAAACAGACCGACGCCATGGCCGATCTCGAAACGCGGGCCTCGCGCGCCTTCGAAGCGCTCGGCGTGCTGATGACCAACACCTGCATCAACTACCAGACGGTGCTGCCGCCGACGCGCGGCGAGCATCTGGCGATGGGCGATACCGGCGTCGTCATCTATTCCAACAGCGTGCAGGGCGCGCGCAGCAATTTCGAGGGCGGCCCTTCGGCGCTGGCCGCTGGCCTCACCGGCCGCACGCCGCGCTACGGCTACCATCTCGAGCAGCATCGCGCCGGCACCCGCCATTTCGAAGTCCAGAATCAGCCAAAGGATCATGCCGACTGGGGCGCGCTCGGCGGCATCGTCGGCAAGGCCACCAACAGTTATTGGGAGGTGCCGGTCGTCTCGGGCCTGACGAGCAAGCCGTCATCGGACGACTTGAAACATTTCGGCGCCGCGCTGGCGAGCTTCGGCTCGGTCGCCATGTTCCACATGCCCGGCATCACGCCGGAGGCGCCGACGCTCGCCGATGCGTTCCACGGCCGCGCGGCGCC
Organism: uncultured Devosia sp.; assembly: GCA_964498125.1. Taxonomy (GTDB): domain Bacteria; phylum Pseudomonadota; class Alphaproteobacteria; order Rhizobiales; family Hyphomicrobiaceae; genus CAMDBL01. The sequence goes on from CAZCGE010000053.1 coordinate 21,389, forward strand.
GGCGGTAACGCCGATCACCAGCCAGGACGTCGACGCCTTTTTCGCCGGCTACATGGCGAAGGGCGACAAGGTCGATGTCGTCGTGTTCGCCGCACCGCAACTGTCGCTGATCGAGATGCAGGCGGTGGCCGGCCTGCTCGGCGGCCGCCGCGTCAACGCCGCCACAACGCTGATCGTCGCCACCTCGCCCGAGATCAAGTTCGCCGCCGATCGCATGGGTCTGACAGCCACTATCGAGGCCGCCGGCGGCATCGTCGCCTCCGGCATCTGCTTCTACCAGAGCTACGCGCGTGAGATGGCGGAGGCGAACGGCTGGAGCCGCCTGCTGACCAACTCGGCCAAGCTGGTCAACATCATCGCCGGCTATGGCTACAAGCCGACGCTGGCCAGCATGGCCGCCTGCGTCCACAGCGCCGTGGCGGGGAGGATCGTGTGATGCCGATCGTCCTCGAATGCCACAAAGGGCTCGGACCGACAGTCAGCGGCACCGCGCTGGTCGCTGCCGACAACTTCTCCGCCCGCTACGATCTCGACCGCGTCAAGGGCGTGTTCTCGCGTCCCTCGCACAAGCTCTTCGGCCAGAGCTACCTCGACAAGGTGCTGGTGCTGGTCACCGCCAAGGGCGGCGTCGCCACCGCCTGGATGCTGAACGAGATGCAGGCGCGCGGCATGGCGCCCAGGGCCATCATCCTCGACCGCGCCAATACCATTCTCGCCCAGGGCGCCGCCTTCGCCGAGTTGACGCTGGTCGACCGCTTCGCGGCCGGCTGCCCGACCACACTGATCCGCAGTGGCGATAACCTGCTGATCGAGCCGGACAAGGGCCGCGTCACCATCACCAGCCGGGATGCGGCCTAACTCTCGCGCATGCTATCCTGGCCCGCGCCAACCCCAGCAACCACGGACATCGCCATGGCCACTCTCCCCACACACCTTCTCCCCACCACCGTCGTCGGCAGCTATCCGCAGCCCGACTGGCTGGTCGATCGCGAGATGCTGTCCAAGGTCGTGCCGCGCATCCGCATGACCGAGATGTGGCGCATTCCCGAGGTCTGGCTCGAGCAGGCGCAGGACGACGCCACGATCCTCGCCATCCGCGACATGGAGCGGGCCGGCATCGACATCATCACCGACGGCGAGATGCGCCGCGAGAGCTACTCCAACCGTTTCGCCACCGCGCTCGAAGGCATCGACATCAAGAATCCCGGCCAGGTGATGGCGCGCGGCGGCCGCATGACACCGGTGCCGCGCGTGGTGGGAAAGATCCGACGTGGTCAGCCGGTCGAAGTGCGCGACATGGCCTTCCTGCGCGCCAACACGTCTCGCCCCGCCAAGATCACGCTGCCGGGGCCCTTCACCATGGGCCAGCAGGCCAAGAACGAGTTCTATAAGGACGAGGAGGAGATGGTGATGGACATGGCCGCCGCGGTCAACGCGGAAGCCCATGACCTGGTCGCGGCCGGCGCCGACGTCATCCAGCTCGACGAGCCCTGGGTGCGGCAGAACCCGGAGGTCGCCAAGCGCTACGCCATCAAGGCCATCAACCGCGCGCTGGAGGGCATCACCGTGCCGACCGTCGTCCACCTCTGCTTCGGTTACGCCGCCGTTGTGCCGGGCGACACCAAACCGCAGAAATACGCCTTCCTGGCCGAGCTCGCCGGCACCAATGCCTCACAGATCTCCATGGAGGCGGCGCAGCCCAACATCGATCTCGGCATCCTCAAGGATCTGGCGCCGAAGACCGTCATGCTCGGTGTGCTCAACCTCGGCAGCAACGAGATCGAAAGCCCGGCGCTGGTCGCCGAGCGCATCCGCCGGGGCTTGAAGTATGTGCCCGCCGACAAGCTGGTCCCGGCGCCCGACTGCGGCATGAAATATCTGTCTCGCGCCGTCGCCTTCGGCAAGCTCAAGGCCATGGCCGATGGCGCCGCCATCGTGCGCAAGGAATTAGGGTAGGGGTCAGACAACCCTGCGGGTCTGACCCCATTACGAGCACGTCGGTTCGGAAACAGTTTTCGCCACCGGCTACCCCGTGTCTGACACCAATTTGGCGACAGTGCATGGGGTCAGACCCGCGGGGTCTGACCCCGCGACCTCACAACCCCAGCAGCTTCTTGGCGGTCAAGCCGCACAGCGCCGCCTTGGTGCTGTCGTCGAAGTCGGCGTTGCAGATGTGGCCGACCGGATCTTCCTCGGCCATGTCGTAGGGGTAATCCGTTCCCAGCACGACGTGGTCGGGGCCGAACACTTTGACCAGCGTCTCGAGCTGATGGTTCGAGAACACCACCGAGTCGACCCAGACGTTGCGCTTCAGGTAGCTGGTCGGCGCGTTCGGCACGACGTTGACGTCGGAGCGGGCGCCCCAGGCGTGATCGATGCGGGCCGAGTAGGCGGACAGGTAGCCGCCGCCGTGCACCGAGATGATCTTCAGCTTGGGATGGCGCTCCAGGACGCCATCGAAGATCAGGTAATGCAGCGCCATCGTCGTATCGAACGGATTGCCGATGATGTTGGAGAAGTAGTGCTTGGTCAAGCGCTCACCCCCCGTGAAGCCGTTGGGATGCAACAGCACGATGGCGCCCAGCTCCTCCGCCTTCTTCCAGAACGGCGCGGTGGAAGGATCGGAGATTTCCTTGCCGTCGATGTTGGTGAGGATCTGCACGCCCTTGAACTTATAATCCTTCATGATGCGCTCGAGTTCCTTGGCGGCGGCGGCGCCGTCCTGGAGCGGAACGTGGCCGAACGCACAGAAGCGGTCCGGCTTCTTGGCGACGTATTCGGCGACCTCCTCGTTGGCGATGGAGAGTGCCTTGCTGGCCAGCTCGATCGGCAATTGGAAATAGCAGGTCGGCGGCGGCGGCATGACCAGCTGCATGTCGACGCCCTGGGCGTCCATGTCCTTCAGCCGGATATCCTGGTTCATGACCATGTTCGGCGTGCGGTCGGTGTCCTGCTTCTGATTGAGCGCGCGGCTCGCCTCGGTCGAATACTTGAACAGCGGGATCGTCATGGGATCCAGGTGCGGCTTGGCGAACGCGACGGCCTTCGGCACCGCAATGTGCGAATGCATGTCGATCGTCACGCTCTTGGGGCGAACCTGCTTGCCCGGCTTGCCGTGCGTGCGCGCCTTGGTCAGCGCATATTTGTTCCAGATGTCGGCCATGGGGATTTCCTCCGGTGGATTCCCTCTCACTTCGGAAAGAGGGCTGGTGTGAGGGGGCGCGTGGTCGTCAATGGCCAGCTGGAAGGCCCCCTCTTGAAGCCCTCGGCCTCCTTCTCCCGCGGGGAGGAGGATCGTTCCACAACCCCTATCGAAACAGGGGCTGCGCGGCAAGGTCTACTGGCGCGGGTCGCCCCTGCCGGGGGCGCAACATTTCGAGGCGGCCTGCGAAAGTGAGAGAGCAGCCGACCTGACCGACCCGGAAATCGCTGTGCTATTCAGGGATATCTGGCTCGACGAGCGATGCGAGCTGTCTCAGAGACTGTTGCCAGCCGAGGTAGCAGGCTTCGACAGGGATCACGGCCGGCAAGCCCTCCTGCACGATATTGATTTCGGTCCCGACGGAGACCTTCTTCAACGTGACGATCACGTGGATCACCCCGGGCAGGTTCGGATCGTCGAAACGATCTGTATAGCGGATGCGCTCGTGGGGCACGAGCTCGAGGTACTCCCCGCCGAACGAGTGGCCCTTGCCGGTCGTGAAGTTCGTGAACGACATCCTGAATGTTCCGCCTACCTTGGCGTCCAGGTGATGGACCTTGGCTGTAAAGCCGTGGGGCGGAAGCCATTTTGCCATGGCGTCCGCGTCCAGGAACGCCCGGTAGACCTTCTCAGGCTTGGCAGCCAATACGCGATGCAAATGGACCGTGTTTGTGGCGACGGTGGCTGATGCTGCTTGCTGCGACTGGCTCAAGATGATTCTCCCTGGAGCATTTTCCGCCAAATTGGCCTCCAGTTTGGCGAAAAATATGCGACATTACTACCATCGCAGCGATGCAAATCAACTCGGCGCCGCCTCCTGCGCCTTGTACCACTCGAAGATGCCCTGGCCGGTCATGAACACCACGCTTGGCTGCGACTTCAGCCAGGCCAGCATCTCCTCGAACAGGCCGATACGGTGGGCGGCGCCGCTGACATAGGGATGCACCGAGACGCACATGACGCGCGCTGAGTCCATCGCCACCGCCTCGCGCAGCAACGTAGCGAAATGCAGCTTGCAGCGTTCGATGAAGACGTGGCTCTCGTGCTGCGCCCCAACCATGACGGGAATGTCGTTCATTTCCGACGTGTACGGCATGGCAAGCAGTGGCCCATGCTTGGTGCGGCACCAGAATGGCAGGTCGTCCATGACGTAGTCGGCGAACCACGTGAAGCCCATCTCGGCGATGTAATCCATGGTGGCGAAAGTCTGGCCGCGCCCCGGCCCGAGCCAGCCCGATGGGAATTTTCCGAGGAAGGGCTGCATGACGGCGATAGTCTGCCGCATCATCGCCCGCTGATCCTCGATCTTGGCGATGTGCATCTGCTCGTAGCAGTGGGCGATGAATTCCCAGCCATGGTCCTGCATGGCGTGCGCCAGCCGCGGTCGGGTCTCGATCACCTTGGCGTTGAGGCAGACCGAGGGCTGAATACCGAGCCGCTTGAAGACATCGAGAAAGCGCCAGACGCCGACGCGCATGCCGTACTCGTGCCAGCCCCAGTTGGCGATGTCGGGCAGGAAGATCTGACCACCGGGCGGGTTTGAGACGGTGCGCGGCATCGGCTTGGTCACGTCCCATTCCTCGACGTTGGTCACCGGCCAGATGATGATGCGCTTGCCGTCCGGCAGCTTGAACCCTGGCCGGTCGACCATGGGTACGTCGTCGAACCGCTCGGCCGGCTTCATCGCCGCCGCTTCGTCCTTCGGGTCGGCCATGACTGCCTCTCGCTGTGTTCCGCGCGACGCTTGGTGGGTTTGTCGCGACTGTGGTGCCGCTGCCGTCCCGCGTCAATCGGCGGCGGCGGCGCGTCGATCTTTTCGATCGTCTGCTCGAGCTTGCGACTGAGCAGCCAAGAGAGACCGAGGAATATGACAAGCATACCCACGCCGAGCCATGCGGACGCATCCCGCATCACCTTTTCCGACAACCGACCAAAGCCGTAACCCGCCGACACCACGGCCACCGCCCATAGGCCGGCAGCGACGAAATTGAGCAGCAGAAACGTCGGCCACGGCAGCTTCGAGACGCCGTAGGCAAAGCCCGCGACGCCGCGAATGCCGTGCGGGTAACGATGGCTCAGGATCATCCAGATGTGGTGCCGCTCGCTCAGCCGGGCGACGGTCAGCACGCCCTTTTGCAGCCGCGGAAAGCGCGAGAACAAAGACGCTCCATATCGCCGGCCAATCCAGAAGCGGACGACATCACCGGCAAAGCTGCCGAGCCAGCAGACGACGACCAGCACGGTGAAATTCAAAGCGCCCGAATGCGCGACATAGCCCGCCAGCAACGCCAGCAACAGGCTGTGCGAGGTGGCATAGGCAAACATCAGGCTGTAGATGGCATCGCCGTGCTGGCGGACGAGGTCGAGGAACGACGTGAGATCAGTAGGAAACAAACGCAAGCTCCCGTTGGCCACGGCCTATCTGTCCATTGCCAGGAGTGCTGGCGATGGCTCGAATGACACCTATGGGTTACATCTCGTCTTTGACACTTATAGGTGTCAACCGCGACCGCTGACAAGATCGCACGAAAGCGCCCCATGGACTTCACCGAAACCACCGACCACGCAGCGCTCCGGGCCGGGATCCGCGCCGCTGTCTCGCGCTTCGACGACGCCTATTGGCTGGCGCGCGATGCCGACGGTGTATTCCCGCACGACTTCCATCGCGCGCTGGCCGACGCCGGCTGGCTCGGCATCACCATGCCGCCCGAATATGGCGGGGCGGGCCTCGGCGTGATGGAGGCCGCCCTGATGATGCACGAGGTGGCCTCGCACGGCGGCGGCATGGCGGCGGCCTCGTCCGTGCACATCAATCTGTTCGGCCCACATCCCATCGTCGTCTACGGTACGGCCGAGCAGAAATCACGCTGGCTGCCGCGTCTCGCCGGCGGCGCCGACACGTGCTGTTTTGGCGTCACCGAGCCTGATGCCGGCCTCGACACCTCGGCGATCCGCACCTTCGCCACCAAGGTGGAGGGCGGCTATCGCGTCAAGGGCCAGAAGGTCTGGACCTCGACGGCGCAGGTGGCCAACAAGATCATGCTGCTGGCGCGCACCACGCCGCGCGAGCAAGCGAGGAAGCCCAGCGACGGCATGACGATTTTCTACACCGATCTCGACCGGTCGAGGATCGAGGTGCGCAAGATCGACAAGATGGGCCGGCACGCGGTCGACTCGAACGCCATCTTCATCGACGATCTGTTCGTGCCCGAAGCTGATCGGATCGGAACGGAGGGACGTGGCTTCCAGTTGCTGCTCGACAGCCTCAATCCCGAGCGTATCCTGATCGCCGCGGAAGCCATCGCCATTGGTCAAGACGCATTGCGCCGCGCCACAGCCTACGCCCGAGAGCGTCAGGTCTTCGGCCGGCCGATCGGTCAAAACCAGGGCATCCAGCATCCGCTGGCCGAGCGCTGGATGGAGCTGGAAGCCGCTTGGTTGATGACGATGAAAGCAGCGTCGCTGTACGACACCGGCCAGCCTTGCGGAGCGGAGGCGAACGCGGCGAAATTCCTCGGCGCGCGTGCCGGTTATGACGCCTGCCTGACCGCGGTCATGACGCACGGCGGCTTTGGCTACGCCAAGGAATACCATGTCGAGCGCTTGCTCCGCGAGGTAATGATCACCCGCCTCGCCCCCGTCACCGAGCAGCTGATCGCGTGCTACATCGCCGAGCGCGTGCTGGGGCTGCCGAAGTCGTATTGAGCGGCGTCAGAACACAAAGTCGACGGCGGAGAGCGAAGCGGCCAGGATACCGGGCCCCTTGACGGTGATGAAGACTGTGGGGTCGGCGACCAAGGCGACCTGCGCGCCACCAGCAACGTCCGTGATCGTCAGGCTGGCGATCCCCGTTACGGGATCAGGGCCTCCCGTCAGGGCTGCCGTCAGACCACTGAGGTCGATGACATCCAGGCCATCCTCGAAGTCCATGATCGTATCGGTGCCAAGGTTGGCGAGCGTCACCGGACCAGTGAAGGCATAAATGTCGTAGCCGAAGCCGCCGGTCAGGGTATCGCTGCCGGCTCCGCCATTCAGCACATCTGAGCCGTAGTCGCCAAACAACTGATCGATGCCGGCGCCGCCCAGCAGGTGATCTGCATTATTGCCGCCGCGCAGCGTGTCGTTGCCGCCGAGCCCCGAGAGATAGTCGGCGCCGCCCTGCCCCTGCAGGATGTTGCTGACGGCGCTGCCGACAATGCGATCGGAATAGTCCGTGCCGAGCACGTTCTCGATAGAGATCAGCGTGTCGACGGTCTTGAAGCCGTCGCGCGCAATACCGGTGCCGAGGACGCTGGGCGTGAGGTTCACGCGCACGCCGAAAGTGGCAAGGCCCGCCGCGTCGCCAAATCCCTCGTCGAGATCGTAGCGCACACCGTCGTTGCCTAGGCCGCCGTCGAGTATGTCGGCACCCTTGAGGCCCGTGAAGGTATTGTCCGCGCCGTTACCGCGGATCTCGTCGCTGAACATCGTGCCAGACACGCGCTCGATGTTGATCAGGGTATCGATGTTACCGAACGTGTCTCGCCCGGTGCCCTGTGTCGCCGACGTCGCGTCGAGATCGACGATGACGCCCAGCGAGCCCGTCTCGCGGTCGTAGCGCACCTCATCAGAAACGCCGCCGCGTCCATTGATCAAGTCAGCAGCATTGCCGCCGGTGAAGATCTCATAGCGGGTCGTGCTGCTGCCGAGCATTATGTCGGCGCGCGCGGTGCCGATGATGTGCTCGATGCCCTTCAACGTGTCGAGCTTGCCGAAGGTATCCTTGACCTGACCCGTGATAAGGTCGAAGTCGACGGTGATGCCCTGAAGACCTGTCTCGCGCGAGTAGTCGACGGTGTCGTAGTCGGTCAATGCCAGATTGTTGGCCAGCACGCCGGTGTGCGGTCCGCCGATGATCAAGTCGGCACCGTTGTGGCCGACGAACACGTCGTTGCCGAGCCCGCCGCGCAGGATGTCATTGAGGTTGCCCCCGATGATTTCGTCATTCATGACGGAGCCCGTTACATTCCAGGCGTTGGTCATGAGCAGGGCACGGAACGGCGCTTCGTTGCCTCCATCCAGGGCGATACTGGCAGCAGCGACCACGGCAGCCGTGAAGCCGGTGAGCCCCCGCATCGACCAGAGCAGTGAGCCCTCGAAGCCGATATAATCGACGCCGGTGATGGTCCCGGCGGTCAAATTTCCGGCCAAATCGAAGGTCAGCCCGGTGCCGAAAATGGTAATTCCAGCGGACCCGTCGCCCGGATACTTGAATACCGCCGACTTTGCGTCGAGCGAGACAGAGACCAAAGCAGTGTTCTTCACCGCGTCGAACAGATCAAACAGAAAAAAACCGCCGACCGGAACCGTCAAAGTCGCCATGATAATTGCCCCCACGAATCAGTCATTCTCATGCTGAACGGTTGGGAACCGCGGGACTCGACGGCAACACAAATAGTGAGGATTTCGACTTATTCTGTGGGCGTGTGGCAGCAAATCAAAGCGCCAAAAAATGGCAGCCCTCACTCCAACCCCGCCGCGCCCGCCTCGAGCCCGGCCATGACCCGCGCCGCTTCCAGCGTGTTGGCGAGCAGGCAGGCGATGGTCATCGGCCCGACGCCGCCGGGCACCGGCGTGATGGCGCCGGCCACCGCGCACGCCTCGGCAAAGGCGACATCACCGACCAGCCGTGACTTGCCGTCGCCGGCCGGCACGCGGTTGATGCCGACATCGATGACAACGGCGCCGGGCTTGATCCAGTCGCCGCGCACGAACTCCGGGCGGCCGACCGCGGCCACCACCAGATCGGCGCGGCGCACCACGGCCGGCAGATCGCGCGTGCGCGAATGGGCGATGGTGACGGTGCAGTCCTCCTTGAGCAGCAGCTGCGCCATCGGCTTGCCGACGATGTTCGAGCGGCCGATCACCACCGCCTCGAGCCCCTTGAGATCAGCCCGCACAGTCTTGGCCAGAATCAGGCAGCCGGTCGGCGTGCAGGGCGCCAGCGCCGGCTGACCGGAAGCGAGGCGACCGACGTTAACGGGATGGAAACCGTCGACATCCTTGATCGGATCGATCGCCTCGATCACCTTGCCGGGGTCGATCCGCGGCGGCAGCGGCAATTGCACCAGGATGCCGTGCACATTGCCGTCTCGGTTGAGATCACCGATCAATTCGAGGAGCGCCGCTTCGGCAACCGTCGCTGGCAGCTTGTGCTCGATCGAGCGCATGCCGGCAGACTTGGTCGCTTCGCCCTTGTTGCGCACATAGACCTGGCTGGCGGGATCCTCGCCGACCAACACCACGGCCAGCCCTGGCGTCACACCGTGCTCGCGCCTCAGCCGCGCCACACCGGCCGCCACCTTGGCCCGCACGTCCGCCGCCACGGCCTTGCCGTCGATCACCTGTGCTGCTGCCATGGATCAGTCATCCTTTTGAGCCGCGAAACCGGCAAGTCGGGCTGCCAGGGTCGCTTCGAGGGCCGCGACATCGCCGACGATCGACAGGCTCTTGATGCGCGATTTCGCCCCCGCCGCCAATGTGACGGATCGCTTGGCCACGCCCAGCCAGTCGGCAACCAGGGCAATAACGGCGGCATTGGCCGCGCCATCCTCGGGCACCGCCCTGACCCTGGCGTTGAAGGCCGGCCCGTCCGCTGTCATCGCAGTGCCGGAGACGGCCTCACGCGTCGACTTGGGCGTGACACGCACACGCAGCACGACACTGGTCGTCTCCACGCGCCATGGGCGTGTGGCGCTGGCGCGCATGATCAAGCGAGCGCTGGTCGAATCCAGCCGAAGATGACCACTTCGCGCAAGAAATATTCGAGGAAGAACAACAAGATCAGCAGAGCGATGGGCGATATGTCGAGGCCGCCCAGGTCAGGCAAGGTGCGCCGGATCGGGCGCAGCAGCGGCTCGGTCAGACGATTGAGCGCGATGCCGATGGTGCGCACAAATTGATTGTGTGGATTGACGACATTGAAGCCGATAAGCCAGCTGTAAATGACAGCACCGATGACGACATAGAAGTACAGCCTGAACACGGTGGCCAGGATCAGGTCGACGAAGTTGAGGGTCGGGATCATTGAATGGTCCACTTCGTTGGGCTCTGGCAGGTGTAAACGTCGCGGCGAATCGGGGCAAGTGGGCCGTTTCGCGTACACACGGCGAACTTCGCGGGCGTGCATGCAACCCGAAGCGGCCGTGATCCAGGCGCCAGGCGTATGTTGCACGCTGCAGGGCCAGCCGATATCACTCGGGCACCCGTGACCCTGATGCCCCATGACTGTCATGCCCTCAGATCGCCGCACCACCACGTTGGACCTATTCCAGAGATGACCGATCTCAAACTCATCGCCTTGGACGCCGAGGACCTGGCCGTGTTGTCCGCCAACCTGCAGGATGCGGTGTTGCGCGTCGCCGACATCGCCTATCTCAAGCGTGAGAAGCGATTTGCCGCGATTGCCAATCGTTTCGACTGGTCGATCGAGACTGCGGCAGGTGGCAAGCGCCGCCGCCCGCGACACGTGCGCCGGCGCTGTGGCCTGCGATTCGAGCGTGTCCTGGCGGCCCAGACCACCGGCTTCGACCCAAATGCCAAAGATGCAGTGTTGAGCCTGCTCGCCATTGACTTCAATCCAAAGGGTGCGCCCGAAGATCCGGAAGGTTATGTCACGCTGCTGTTTTCGGGCGGCGCCGCTGTCCGCCTCACGGTCGAATGCATCGAAGCCGAGTTGAAGGATCTGGGCGCTGCCTGGCGTACCCGTACCAAGCCGAGCCATCCCGGCGAGGAACCGCCCGCAAGCGCCTGACAAAGGACCTCCGCCATGCCCCAGCGTCTGTCGACCCTGGATCGGGATTTCGAACAGCGGTTCGCGGCATTCCTCGATCAGAAACGCGAAATCTCCGCCGACGTCGATGCCGCCGTGGCCGCGATCATTGCCGATGTGCGCCAACGGGGTGACATGGCTCTGATCGAGCTGACACAGCGCTTCGATGGCTTCGATCTCGCCCAGGCTGGCATGCGGATCGCGACCGCCGAGATCGACGCGGCGGCGGCATGCTGCCAGCCCGACACGCTCGCCGCCCTGACGCTCGCCCGCGACCGCATCCTGTCCCACCACCAGCGCCAGATGCCGTGTGATGAGCGCTATCGCGACGCTCTCGGGGTCGAGCTCGGCACGCGTTGGACAGCCGTCGAGTCGGTCGGACTGTATGTGCCCGGTGGGCTGGCCTCGTATCCAAGCTCAGTCCTGATGAACGCTGTTCCCGCCAAGGTGGCGGGCGTGCCGCGCATTGTCATGGTGGTGCCGGCCTCGCGCGGCGTGATCAATCCATTGGTGCTGGCCGCGGCCCGCCTTGCCGGTGTCGAGGAGATCTACCGCATCGGCGGCGCGCAAGCCGTGGCGGCGCTGGCCTACGGCACCCCTACGATCAAGCCCGTGGTCAAGATCGTCGGGCCGGGCAATGCCTACGTCGCCGCCGCCAAGCGGCAGGTCTTCGGCACCGTCGGCATCGACTCGATCGCCGGCCCGTCCGAGGTGCTGATCATCGCCGACGGCGACAACGATCCGCAATGGATCGCCGCCGACCTGTTGGCGCAGGCCGAGCACGACACCGCGGCCCAGTCGATCCTGATGACCGACGACGCCGCCTTCGCCGACGCCGTCGCCGCCGCGGTTTCGCACCAGCTCGCGACCTTGCCGCGCGGCAATATCGCCGGCGAGAGCTGGAGCACGTTCGGCGCCATCATCCGGCTCGGCTCGCTGTCCGAAGCTGCCGCGCTGGCTGATCGCATTGCCGCCGAGCACGTCGAGATCGCCGTCGCCGATGCCGAAGGCATGGCCGGCCAAATCCGCAATGCGGGCGCCATCTTCCTCGGCAGCCACACGCCCGAGGTGATCGGCGACTACGTGGCCGGCTGCAACCATGTGCTGCCGACGGCGCGCAGCGCCCGCTTCTCCTCCGGGCTCGGCGTCCTGGATTTCATGAAGCGGACCTCGATCCTGAAGCTCGATGCGGCGAGCCTGGCGGCGCTGGCGCCCGCGGCAATGACGCTGGCACGGGCCGAGGGATTGGATGCGCATCGCCGTTCTGTCGACGTGCGGATCACCGGCAGAACTGGCGACGAGGCTGGGTCATGACCGACGATCCGACTCCGGAGGACCGCGATCCAGCAAACCCCGATCGACTGACCGCCATTACCCTGGACGAAAACTCGATCCGTCGCTCCAGCCCGTCCATCGAGCATGAGCGCGAGGTGGCGATCTACGACATTCTGGACGCCAATTCGTTCGCCCTGGTCGGACGCGGCGATGGACCTTATACGCTGCATCTGGCGGTTGCCGAGGACCGGCTGGTGCTGACCGTCGGCAATGCCAGCACTGAGATGTTGGTGACACACGTCTTGTCGCTGTCGCCGCTGCGCCGCATCGTGCGCGACTATTTCATCGTCTGCGAGACCTACTACCAGGCGATCCGCACCGCGCCGCCGTCCAGGATCCAGGCCATCGACATGGGCCGGCGCGGCCTGCACGACGAGGGCAGCCGGCTGCTCGCCGAGCGCCTCGACGGCAAGATCAGCCTCGACCATATGACGGCGCGACGACTGTTCACACTGATTTGCGCCTTGCATTGGAAAGGCTGACGGTGTGGCCGAACCCGGTGAGTTTCCAAGCGCCGTGCTGTTTGCCTGCACGCTGAATGCCATTCGCTCGCCGATGGCGGCCGCCATCCTGCGCCATCTTGCGGGCCATCGCATTTATGTCGAGTCGGCTGGCGTGCGCCCGGCCCGGGAGCCCGACCCATTCGTCACCGCCGTCATGGAGGAGATCGGCATCGATCTCTCCGCGCATCGGCCGCGCAGTATCATCGACCTGGACGATACCTCGTTCGATCTCATCGTCACGTTGTCGCCGGAAGCGCATCACCAGGCGCTGGAGTTGACGCGAACCATGGCGGTCGATGTCGAATACTGGCCGACCTTCGATGCCTCGATGATGATTGGTCAAGCCAGCCGCGAGCAGGTGCTGGAGTCCTACCGCGCCGTGCGTGACGGCCTTTTCCGGCGCGTCAAAACGCGGTTCTGGCTCGAGGGTGGGCCGAGTGTGTAGGGTGCAATAGCCCGCAGCACAGCGGAGGGCGTATTGCACCGTGCGGTGATGCGACCGGCTAGAGCGGCGGTGCAATACGCTGCGCTATTGCACCCTACGCCGCCGACCGCGCGTCGAGGATGTAGTTCCAACCCGCGAACAATCATCTGCCCGACTTGGGAATGGCGCGGTTCGCCTTGATGACGTGCGCACCCTCGGCACTCTTCACAAATGCCAGGAAAGCCTTGACGGCCGGAGAGGCGTCAGCCTTGGCCACCAGGTAGACCTCTCGAATGAGGCGATAGGTCCCGGCGGCGATGTTGGCTTCGGTTGGCGCCACGCCATCGAGCGCCAGGATCTTGATTTGCCCCCCGCTCTGCTCGGCCACCGTGGTGGTCGTCATGCCGATGGAGCCCACGGTCGCAGCGAGCCCCTTGGCCATGTCGCCACCGCGCTCCATGACCTTGATCGTCGGCGGCATTTTCACCGACTTGAGGCAGGCAACACCGTCTCGGACAACCTCGGCATCGACCTCGCTTTCAGGCCGCGTCAGCGGTGCAATGGCCAACGGCCCACCCCCTACATCCTTCCAATCGGTCAGACTGCCTGCATAGATGGCGCAGACCTGCGCTTGCGAAATGCTGGGAACCGAAACACTGACGTTGACGCCGAACACAACCGGCGTCCGGGCGATCTCGTCCACCGCCATCCCCTGCTTGACGAGGTCATCGATCTTCAAGCCGTGGCTTGCCACCACGAGGTCTATGCTGCCAGCATTCAGCGCCTCGATCCGCGCCTTGGTGCCAAGTCCCTTGCCGATCTCGATCTTGGCGCCAGGGATCTTGGCCTCGTAGGCCTTGGCGAGGGCCGCGACCAGCGGCATGGCCCCGGTCGATCCATCGACTTTCACGGTTGTTTGGGCCGGAGCGGGTGCCCCCGCCAGTGTCGATGCCATGAGTGCGAGGCCAATTGCAGCACAGAAATTCCGCATGGCGAACTCCTTTCACAATGCAAACAGTGCGCTTGCACTATTAGCAGAACCGCCGTCGAAACGCCAACTTGGTCGGCAAAATTGCCGATGCCGGCGACAGATGGAGCTGTAATCAGCCCCGCCCCGAAACCGCCTCGCCCACGGGCTGGCGTCAGCAATCTCCAATTCACGCCGCCTTCTTGACCTTGATAGCTCGAAGCAAATTGCGAACAGTCTCTGGGTTACTATCAATCATCATGAGATAGGCGCGAACGCCACCTATTGGGCGCGAACGATTCTGCTCCCAATCCCGGATTTGGTTGACGGTAAAGCCAAACACGGCCGCAAAATCATCTTGCGGTAGGTTCAATTTCACCCGAATTGCCTTGACGTCCAGCTCCGCCGGCACATGCAGCTTTACCGGCTTCAACTCGCCGCGCGCAAACGCAAGGGCCTCGTTGAGACCCTTGGCGATCCTGTCGAATGCCTTCTTGCCCATATTACGCGCCCTTCTTCGCCGTTTCGGCGACTTTACTCCGATACTCACGCACGATTGCCCTCGTTAGAACGCGAAGGCTGTTGCATTCAGCTTTCGTCAGGTTCGATTTTTCACCTTTTTGAGAAGACCGTGACAAGAAATACGGAATTTCTTTGCCAGTATAAAATGTCACTACGCGATAGCCGCCACTCTTGCCCTTGCCTCTACCAGCGACGCGCAACTTCCGACATCCGCCTGTGCCAGGGATCTCGGCTCCGGCTGTTGGGTTCTCGGAAAGAAAGTTTACGAGATTTACAATCTCGTCTTCTGTCATTCCAGCGTCCGCCGCGTCGTTGGCGAAACCTAGAAAGTAGGCCACTGTGTGCATGTCATGCATATACGCAACTTACGTAGTAAAGTCAACGGCGATTCGCGAGGGCTCAAGAGTGCTGGCGCGGACGTAGGGTGCAATAGCCGAAGGCGTATTGCACCGATAAGCGCGTTGAACGGCGCAATACGCGTCATCGCGGAGCGATGCTCCGCGTCGACACTATTGCACCCTACGCCGCAGCCCGCACCGCCTCCCCATTCAGCACCAGCGCCCCATCGCGCACCGAAATGCGCACGACCTCGCCGTCCTTGATGCGGCCCGACAGGATCGCCTCGGCCAGCGGGTCCTGCACGCTCTTCTGGATCACGCGCTTCAGGGGCCGCGCGCCGTAGGCGGGATCATAGCCGCGGTTGGCGAGCCAGGTGCGGGCCTGGTCGTCCAGCTCCACCTTGATCTTGCGGTCGGCCAGCAGCTTCCGCAAGCGGCCCATCTGGATGTCGACGATCGCCGCCATCTGCTCGCGTTGCAGGCGGTGGAACAGAATGATCTCGTCCAGCCGGTTGAGGAACTCGGGTCGGAACTTCTGCTTGACCTCGGCCATGACGAAGGGCCGCGCCTCCTCCACGTCCTTGCCCTCGGCCAGATTGACGAGGAACTCGGAGCCGCTGTTCGACGTCATGATAATGAGCGTGTTCTTGAAGTCGACCGTGCGGCCCTGGCCGTCGGTCAGGCGGCCGTCGTCAAGCACCTGCAGCAGCACGTTGAACACATCCGGGTGCGCCTTCTCGATCTCGTCGAACAGGATCACCTGGTAGGGCCGGCGCCGCACCGCCTCGGTCAGCGCGCCGCCCTCCTCGTAGCCGACATAGCCCGGCGGCGCGCCGATCAGGCGGGCGACGGAATGCTTCTCCATGTATTCGGACATGTCGATGCGCACCATCGCCTGCTCGTCGTCGAACAGGAAGGCGGCGAGCGCCTTGGTCAGCTCGGTCTTGCCGACGCCGGTCGGCCCCAGGAACATGAACGAGCCGATCGGCCGACTTGGGTCCTGCAAACCGGCGCGCGCACGGCGCACCGCGGTCGAGACGGCTTCCACCGCCTCGCGCTGGCCGATCACGCGCCGGCCAATCGCCTCCTCCATCTTGAGCAGTTTCTCGCGCTCGCCCTCCAGCATTTTCTCGACCGGCACGCCGGTCCAGCGCGAGACGATGCCGGCGATGTGGTCGGGCGTCACCGCCTCCTCGACCATGGCGCCCTTGCCATCGCCGGACTCGAGCGTGGCCAGCCGCTTCTCCAGGCCATCGATGACCCCGTACTTCAGCTCGCCGGCGCGGTTGTAGTCGCCGCGCCGCTGTGCCTGCTCGAGTTCGGTGCGCGCGGTATCGAGCTGCTTTTTCATGTCGGCGGCCTGCCCGAGCTTGTCCTTCTCGCCTTGCCAGCGCCGCGTCAGCTCGCGCGAGCGCTCCTCCAGGCCCGATAATTCATTCTGCAGCCGCGCCAGCCGGTCGCGCGATGCCGCGTCGCTCTCCTTTTTCAAGGCCTCGGCTTCGATCTTCAGACGCATGATCTCGCGGTCGGCGTTGTCCAGCTCCTCGGGCTTGGAATCGACCTGCATGCGTAGCCGCGAGGCCGCCTCGTCGACCAGATCGATGGCCTTGTCGGGCAGGAAGCGGTCGGCGATGTAGCGATTGGACAGCGTCGCCGCCGCCACCAGCGCGGTATCGGAGATGCGCACCTTGTGGTGCTGCTCGTAGCGCTCCTTCAACCCACGCAGGATGGAGATGGTGTCCTCCACCGTCGGCTCGCTGATGAACACGGGTTGGAAGCGGCGGGCAAGGGCTGCGTCCTTCTCGACGTGCTTGCGGTACTCGTCCAGCGTGGTGGCGCCGATGCAGTGCAACTCGCCGCGCGCCAGCGCCGGTTTCAGCAGATTGGACGCGTCCATCGCGCCTTCCGCCTTGCCGGCGCCGACGATGGTGTGCAGCTCGTCGATGAACAGAACGATGCCGCCGGCCGCCGCCGTCACCTCGGCCAGCACGGCTTTCAGGCGCTCTTCGAACTCGCCCCGGTATTTGGCGCCGGCGATCAGCGCGCCCATGTCCAGCGCCAGCAGCTTCTTGTCCTTCAGGCTCTCGGGCACGTCGCCCTTGATGATGCGTTGCGCCAGGCCCTCGGCGATCGCTGTCTTGCCGACGCCGGGCTCGCCGATCAGCACGGGATTGTTCTTGGTGCGCCGCGACAGCACCTGGATGGTGCGGCGAATCTCCTCGTCGCGGCCGATCACCGGATCAATCTTGCCTTGAGCCGCCGCCTCGGTTAGATCGCGCGCGTAGCGTTTCAGCGCATCGTAGGCCTGCTCGGCGGACGCGGAATCGGCCGTGCGACCCTTGCGAATATCGTTGACGGCGGCGTTGAGCGCCTGCGCTGTCACGCCGGCCGCCGCCAAAATCTTGCCGGCCTCACTGCCCGGCTCGAGGGTGAGCGCCAGCAGCAGCCGCTCGACGGTGACGAACTTGTCGCCGGCCTTGCTCGCGAGCGTCGAAGCCTGCTCAAAGACACGCGCAATCTCGGGCGACAAATACAGCTGACCGGCGCCACCACCGGACACCTTGGGCCGTTTTGCCAGCACCCGCTCCACTGCTGCCAGCGCCTCCTTGGCGCGGCCGCCGGCCTTGTCGATCAGGCCTGCCGCCAGCCCTTCCTCGTCGTCGAGCAGGACCTTCAGTAGGTGCTCGGGCGCGAACTGCTGGTGGCCCTCGCGCAACGCAAGGCTCTGCGCCGACTGGACGAAACCCTTGGCACGGTCGGTATAGATCTCGAAGTTCATGGGTCTTGTCCCTCATCAGCGCGCCGGCCTCGCCCGCTTGGCACGAGCCCACTTGGCACGAGGTTGACGCCGTCACATCAGGAATGGGCGGCGCGACGGCGCGAACCCCCATCGGGCACCCGCGCGGTCAGCCGCCTTGCGCATGACATATAGGGTGCCAGCCGCCCGGCGAAAGGGGGTTGATGTGGCGCAAACGTCGATCCCCGCGGGTCCAGGGCACGCTTGGCAAGGTGCGCGACGCACCTGTCTAGGCCGAGGCAGTCAAATTCTGTAAGGTGTCCCGCTGACCAACGTTGCATAACCCACGGGAGGACTGACGATGAAGGCCATTCTTGCTGCCGTCGCGATGCTGATTGCCGCATCGCTGCCATTCGCCGCCCAAGCACAGGTGCCGCAATATGGCCCCGACGTCACGCTCGAGCAGGCGAAGAAGATCATCTCGGCAGCACAAGCCGAGGCCCGCAAAAACAACTGGCCGGTTGCCGTCGCCGTCGTCGACAACCACGGCTTCCTGGTCGCCTACGAGAAGCTCGACAACACACAGACCGCCAGCGTCCAGATCGCCATCGACAAGGCCGTGTCGGCGGCGATTTATCGCCGGTCCACGAAGGTCTTCCAGGACGCGGTGGCAGGCGGCGGCGCGGGACTGCGCGCCCTCAACCTGCGCGCGGCATCGACCGTGGAAGGCGGGCTGCCGGTCATCGTCGGCGGCAAGATCATCGGCGGAGTCGGCGTCTCGGGCGTCAATGCCGATCAGGACGGCGTCGCCGCCAAGGCCGGTGCAGACGCCATGAATTAGCCGCCGGCCAGACGACAACTATCGTCAACGGCGTCGCCGGGCCGCGCTTGCCGCGTCCGGCGACGAACGGCCGCCGAAATACGTCCACTGAGCATGGCACGATCACCCCGCCCGGCAGCGGCTTTGCCGTGGCAGTCCGGTTGTACCGGCCCATTCAAATGGACCATGCCCCATCATCTTCGCCGCTCGCTGGCCCTTCGGCTGATCATGCCACCGACACGGCTGATGCATGATCGCGGGAACCCGGCACGCGGGAATCACAAAGCCAATTCGCAAACTGCAGCAATGCCGGCGTCATCGCGCGGGTCGCAATGGCCGCGGAGGCGCAGTTGGTGTTTGTAGAAATATAACAAAAAAACGATATATTTCACATATTTGGTTAATGTTTCTCATGAACATTCTCAATCCTGTAGGTAGGGCTACGGGCGCTTTGGGGCCGTTGACGACAGTCGTCGCCCGAGCGGTGACAGCATCGGGAGAGCAGGGCATGAGCCAGGCGCTGCAAGGCAGCGAAGCAACCAGTCAGCCATCGGCGACCGGCGCGCCCGATACACGCCAGTTCGTCACCTTCATGCTCGGTGCGCAGCAATACTGCGTCGACATCATGGCGGTGCGCGAGATCCGCGCCGCCAACGTCATCACGCCGCTGCCGAGCGCGCCGGAGTTCGTGCGTGGCGTGATCAATCTGCGCGGCGCCATCGTGCCGATCATCGACCTCAGAACACGCTTCGCGCTGGGTCGCACCGAGCTGAACCAGGGCATCGTCGTCGTCGTCATGATCGAGGGCCGGCTCAACGGCCTGCTCGTCGACGCCGTCTCCGACATCCTCACCGTGCGCCTGGGCGACATCGCCGCCATTCCGGAAACCGACGGCGAGAGCCGCAACCCGTTCTTCGACGGCCTGATCACGCAGGGCGAGGCCATGCTGATCGTCATCGCGCTGGCGGGCCTCGCCCGCTCGTCGGTGCAGGCGACGGCGTT
>CAZCGE010000054.1:0-8039 GCA_964498125.1 uncultured Devosia sp.
GAAGGCGAGCAGACGCTGCCTGTGCTCATCGGCGGTCAGCACGCAACGCTGACGCAACCGCGGGTGCAGGCCAAGCAGACCCAGCCAACACCGCGCTACAATGAAGGCACACTGGTCGACGCCATGCAGAACGCCTGGCGCTTCGTCAAGGACGAGGCACTGCGCGAGCGCTTGAAGGAGGCCAAAGGCATCGGCACGCCGGCCACGCGCGCCGAGATCATCAAGGGCCTCAAACGTCAGAATATGCTGGCAGCCGACGGCAAGCTGGTGGTGCCAACGCTGGCGGGGCTGCAGCTGTTCGAACTGCTGCGCGCCGCCGCGCCTGCGCTCGTCGATCCCGGTACCACCGCAATCTGGGAGATGCGGCTCGACGACGTCGTGGTCGGTAAGGCGAATTTTCGCGCCGTCATCGACGAGATCGCCGCCGAAGCAGACCGATTGATCACGGTGCTCCAGCAGCACAACGGCGGCACCGTCGACTTGAGCCAGCCGGCGACAGTCCGAACAAGACGCGGACGGTCTCCGGCGCGCGGCAAGAGCCACCCTCGCGGTCATGCAGCGGCCGCCTCGGAAGAGACAAAACCCAAGAGCCGGCGCCGGCGCAAAGCCAAGGACGCTTCGCACCAAGTGATCGGTCAACGCAGACAGGGCGACGGCACCGAGCCCAAGCAGCGACCATCCGCCCGGGCATCCCCTCCGACCAGCAAAATGGTCGCGTTCGCGCAGCGGCTTGCCAAGGATAAGAATGCCGCACTGCCGCCCGGCTACGACAAGGATTTCGAGATCTGCCGCCGCTTCCTCGATCAGCACGCGGGGCGCTGATGCGATCTCCTGCCTGTCATCAACGGAGCGTCGACGTGACGGCGTCTGAAATGGAGGCTTGATGCTACCGACCTTGCGCAATCTGCTTACATCTCTGCCCTCTGCACGCGACGCAGAGATGAGCGAGACCCTGATCACCGCGCACGGTATTCGGTTGCAGCGTAGCATCTCGTTCGGTCAGGTCTCGCCAGAGGGGTTCTGGTACGACCAGAAAGAGGCTGAATGGGTCATGGTGCTGACCGGTCGCGCCCGGTTGACGATCGCCGGCGAGCCTCACGACCATGACCTGGGCCCGGGCGATGCGGTATTCCTGCCAGCCCGCTGTCGCCACCGCGTCGCCTGGACCGATCCCCACCAGCCCACCGTATGGCTGGCCCTGTTCATCGATGTCCGGCTCGTCCCTGCCCTGCCGGAAACACGCCGGCCAACGAAGGCTCATTGAATTGAGGCTCTGTAGGCGGCTGTTGCGGGTAGGATCGATGCTTCATGGTCGACGCGTGGCTGGTGGCCCAAGCATCTCGTCTGTCAGACATCTTCGGTGCTCGCCAACATGCTGGCCTTGCTGCTGTGGGACCTGCAAGACGAGCGATGAAGCACGTCTATAGCGTTCGCGGTAGGGACGGTCATTGCTGACCGTCCACCGGGTCACCTGAGGCGGCACGGCCGCCCCCGGTTCCCACAGAACGTGGCGTGCGGATTTCCCGCACCACGCTCTTCGGCAGTTGGTTCACAGCACTGCGAGGACCTGCAACTCCCGGTAAGGGAGGCGCAGTTTCGGACGCTGTAACGGTGTCCGCTTCTTGATCTGATTGAAGGCGTCCCAGGTCAGGCGGCTCGCCGCCCGGCTGCGGCTGCGCAACATCTTGCACCAGTAACGCTCGGCGGCCCGATACACCTTGAACAACGCACGGATGTTTCCGGCGATGCCGTAGTAGGCGTAGTGGCCTCGCAGGGCGGCGTTGATCGCGCCGGCCTGCTCGCCGATTGGATGATGTCGCACATTCCGCATCAGCTCCTGCAAGGACATGAGGCTGCGCCGAAGCCGAGATTTCTCGGTGCGCATGCCGACCTTGAAGTTGCCTTTCCGGTTTCGCGTGCAATAGAGCGTCAGACCCAGAAAATAGATGGTTTCCAGGCGTTTTCTGCCGCCACGCTTGCCCGCATGTCGCTCTGCAAACCGGCCGAACTCGACCAGTTTGGTCTTGCTCGGCTCCAGAGTGAGGCCGAACTTGGCCAATGCCCGAAACCGGACACGACTTGACGCATTGCCATTGCGTGCGGCGCGGTGAAGATGGTCAGTCAGGGGCTGGGCGCGCAACTTGGAGAAGATGCCGAACAAGGCATTCATCGCATTGATGGCGGCCGGACATCAGGCAAGTCGGCCGCGAACTTGGCGTGCGCTATGTCTTGGAGGGAAGCGTTCGCCGATCCGGTGACCGTGTCCGCATTACAGGCCAGCTGGGTCCACACCGAGCTGGCGCCTCACTACTCGCCGATCGGCCGCCCATCGATTGATACGGTGCTCATGATCCGGACCAGTCGGCGTTCTCGAGCGCCCGCAAACGAGCGCTTCCGCGACAGCGATATTTTCCGCCGCGTGTGTTCGAGCGTGTGCTGGAGGCGTGCATCGGGGCCGGTCTGGTCGGCGGCGAAGGCTTCGCGGTCGATGCAAGCCTGATCGTGGCCGACGCCAATAAGCAGCGCTCGGTGCCGGGAGTGGAGCACGGAGCTCAACACGGGGGTAGGACTCAGCACACGCCCGCCGCCGATGCCCGATTGCCCGATTGCCCGGCAAATGAGATGATGCGCGCAACGCGGCGCAAAGTCCGCATGATAGACAGGCCCCGGCCGAAACCGGGCCGGCCGTCGGGGTTGCGCAATCGCCCCGCCGCCGGGTGCAACGAAGGGAGAAACGTCAACATGCATCCAGCTACCAAGCTGTCGTCTTATGCAGTTGCTGCGGCGGTGCTTCCCTTCTTGGCAACAGCGGCGTCGGCTCAGGACATCAAGCTACCCGAGTCGCTGACATTCACCGCCTACGATACCGGCTCATCCGGCTTCAACATCGCGGTCGCCGTCGGCAAGGCGCTGAAGGATAAGCACAACACCGACGTGCGAGTGCTGCCGGCCGGCAACGACGTCGCCAGGCTGGCGCCGCTTAAGGCAAACCGCGCCCAGGCCTCCGCCATGGGCATCGGCACGTATTTCGGGCAGGAAGGCGTGTTCGAGTTCGGCGTCAAGGAATGGGGGCCGCAGCCGCTGCGCCTGATCCTGTCGGTCACGGACTGCAACGCCATCTCGCTCGGCGTCGCCAAGGACACAGGCGTTGTTCAGGTCAAGGATCTGAAGGGCAAGCGCGTAGGCATGGTGGTGGGGTCGCCCGCGCTGAATCAGAACGCGTTCGCGGTCATGGCCTTCGGCGGCCTGACCCGCAACGACGTCAAGCTGGTCGAGTTCTCCAGTTACGGCGCAATGTGGAAGGGCATGGTCAACAACGAGGTCGACGCCGCCATCGCCTCCACCATCTCCGGCCAGGTCAAGGAGGTCGAGACCTCCCCGCGCGGCATCGTCTATCCGGCAACGCCGTCCACCGACAAGGAAGGGTGGGCGCGTCTGAACAAGGTCGGCCCGTACTACTATCCGCACAAGACGACCTGTGGCGCCGGCATCCCGCAAGGCAGCTCGGTCGAGCTGCCGGCCTATCCCTATCCGATCTTCATGGCCTACGCCTCGCAGCCGGCTGATCTCGTCTACAGCCTCGCCAAGGCGATGATCGTCAGCTACGGCGACTACAAGGACTCAGCGCCTGGCGCCGCCGGCCTCGCCGTCGATCGCCAGAACCTGACCTGGGTGATCCCCTATCACGAAGGATCGGTGAAGGCGCTGCGGGAGGCGGGCGTCTGGAAAGCCGAGCACGAGGCACACAACCAGAAACTCCTCAAGCGACAGGAGACCCTGGCGTCGTCGTGGGCTGAGTATCTGAAGAGCAATCCATCTGACGACAAGGACACTTTCACCAAAAACTGGATGGCGGCCCGCAAGGCTGCGCTGGCCAAGGTCGGCATGGATCCCATCTTCGAGTAGTCCGCTGGGCGGCGCTGATGCGCAGGCAGCAGTCCGGATGCGGATGCGCCAACGAGGTCCCTACGGCCGTGGCGCTCGCCGGCCAGCACATCCCGATCTCTGCCAGCGCCGGCAACGCGAGCAGTTGAGGTAAAGCCAGTGTCGCCGATCCCGGATAAGGCTGCTGCCGCCGCCGTTCTTGAGAAGCCGCGCAGGATCGAATTCGACGATCCGCACGCGCAGACGGGGCCCGCCGAGGCCGAAGTCACGCGCGTGCGCAGGCTCACCGGCGTGTGGCGCTGGGCGCTGATCCTCGCCACCGGTGCCACCATTTTCCTGTGCATCAACCAGCAGTTCACGCTGCGCTTCTTCATCGGCTACACGCAGCTCAACACCGAGTATTTCTATCTTCTGATCCTGCTGATGCTGCCGTTCGCATTCCTGATCTTCCCGGCGACCAACTCCGCTCCCATCGACCGCGTGCCGTGGTATGACGCCGTCTTCTTTGTCGCGACCATCGCGGCATCGGCCTATCTCATGGCCAACGTGCGCAGGGCAGCAGAGCTCGGCTGGGAATTCTCCGGCGCGCCGATGCCGGTGGTGGTGGCCGGCTTTGTCATGTGGGTCATCCTGATGGAGGCGCTGCGCCGCACCGGCGGCTGGAGCCTGCTCTGGAGCGTGCTGCCGTTCACGGTCTACCCGCTGTTTGCCGAGGCGCGCTGGCTCGGGCCCCTGCGCGGCCAGCAATCAACGCTGGAGCAGGCCACCGCCTATCACACCCTGTCGAACGAGAGCGTGCTCGGCATACCGATCCAGGCCTTCGCCGACACCGTGATCGGTTTCCTCGTGTTCGGCACAGCGCTGATGATGACGGGCGCCGGCAAGTTCTTCATCAATCTCGCCTTCGCGCTGTGCGGCACCTTCCGCGGCGGCGCCGCCAAGGTCGGCATCTTCGCCAGCGGCCTGCTCGGCATGATGTCGGGCAGTATCGTCTCCAACGTGCTGACCGCCGGCACCATGACCATCCCGGTCATGAAGAAGACCGGCTTCCGAGCCTCCTATGCGGGTGCCATCGAGGCCTGCGCGTCAACCGGCGCCGTGCTGGCGCCGCCCGTGATGGGCGCCACCGCCTTCGTCATCGCGCAGTTCCTCAATGTCAGCTATGCCGAGGTTGCGTTGGCGGCCGTCATCCCCGCCCTCCTCTACTACATCGGCCTGTTCATGCAGGTCGATTCCTACGCCGCCCGCCATGGCCTCAAGGGCATTCCCCGCAGCGAGCTGCCGAGCGCGCTCACCACCCTCAAGGAGGGCTGGTACTACATGTTCGTCATCGTCTTGCTGGTCGTCATGCTGCTGCACTTCAAGCGCGAGAGCCATGCGCCGTTCTACGCCACGGCGCTGCTGCTGGTGCTGAACCAGCTCTTCTCCAAGGGCAGCCGGTGGAAATTCAGCACCATCCCGCAGTTCCTTGAGGTCAACGGCCGTACCTTCGTCGAGCTGATCGCCATCCTTGCCGGCTGCGGCCTGTTGATCGGCGCCTTCTCCATGACCGGCGTCGTTTCCTCGCTCGCCAATGACCTGCTGCGTATCGCCGGCAACAACGCTCTTCTGCTGCTGGTCATGTGCGCCATCACCAGCCTCATCCTCGGCCTCGGGCTGACCACCACAGCCTGTTACATCTTTCTCGCCATCCTTGTCGCTCCCGCGCTCGAGAAGCTCGGCCTGAACAGGATGGCCGTCCACATGTTCATCTTCTACTGGGGCATGCTTTCGGCGATCACGCCGCCAGTCGCTATCGCGTCCTTCGCCGCGGCCGGCATCGCCGGCGCGCCTGCCATGAAGACGGGTTGGGAATCCATGCGCGTCGGCAGCATCATCTATTTCATCCCTTTCTTCTTCGTGCTGAACCCCGTGCTCGTGCTCCAGGGCGACAATCCCTATCTGGAGGCGCTCGGCCTCACCATACTCGCCGGCATCGGCACGCTGTTCATCTGCGGCGGCATCCAGGGTTACCAGGCGGGCGTCGGCGATCTGCGCAAGGCTGGCTGGTTGGAGTGGCCGCTGCGCCTTCTGCTGATCGGCGGCGGGTTTGTTCTTGCCACGCCCGGCGGCGGCATCTTGCCGTTTTCGCAGATGCAGGTTACGGGGCTTGGTCTGGCCGTGTTGGTGCCGACGATAGCGCTCACCCTGCTGCTCGTGCGGCGCAGCAATGCCCTTGCTCTGCGGCCCGCCACGATCTGACACCTTCCCTCCTCAGGATGTGCGTTGGTGCGGGGCGGACGATAAGTCTGCACAGACTAAACGCCTTCGCGTCGGCGCCGACAGGCGCTCGCTGCACCCGGCGCTGACTGAAATACTGCAGCGCTGAAGTCGGCAGGTCTGGACCGGACGAGAATGGCGGAGGTGTTGGCAAGCTTAGGCCAAGGCCGCGCCTGACACGGGCAGAAGATCGGCGGGGCACCGCTCCACCGGGGCCCGCCCCCCCATCAGGGGAAGGGGTTGCTCGCCGAGCATAGCTTTGGCGACCACGTCGTGCGCCAACTTGGGATCAAGCGCATGCTCCGCGATCAAGTCGCGGCATTCCGCAACGATCAGATCCGCATCCTGCATGATCTTCAGCTCCTTGAAGCGGTCGTGCTGATGCAGACCCATGCTCTGGCCGACAATTTCAAGAAGATTGACGATGCGGAACGGCCAGTCGCGCTCGTGCGCGCACAACGCGCGATGATCGGAATGATAGACCGCCACCAGCGCGTCGACGCCGGCGTCGCGCGCTGCTTCGAGCTCACTGAGCTCCAGCTCGCGCCGATATGCCGGAAGCACCGCAAGATTGACGCTCTGAAGGCCCACGGCCGGCCGATTGAGATCGACCAACGTCACGCCGGGGACCGATTGCAGGATGTCGGCGGCGGCTTCCATGACGCCGGCGACGCCGGGATGCTTGTGGAGAGCGACGCGCAGCTCGACCCGTTCTCGCAGGTGCGGCTTCAGGTTCTCGAGCTGAGCCCGCAAGAAGCGGATGAAGGGTGTTATTTCAAAAGGTCGCGCACCGCGTTGCCTCTCAATGGTCGGCAACGTCGTCTCGGTGAACTGGACGTAGCAGCTCGGACACCAGGAAAGCACCTGCCCCGATTTGCTGTGCGACATCTTCTCGATCGAAGTCGACCCCATGCGGCCGGACATATCCACATCGCCCGCGCGCATCTGCAGGATGCCGCAGCAATGGCTCGGCCCGCCCATCACCTGATAGCTGATGCCGAGCTTGTCCATCATGTCGAGAGCGAGCAACGCGATGTGCGGCGTCTTGAGGACGTTGCAGCCGGTGTAGAACACGAAATCTGGTGGCTCGCTCGGCCTCGATACCGATGCGGCGCCCTGCCCCAGCCGCTCCAGCACCGCCGCTTCAAGCTGCAGGCGCGACAGCACGGTAACCTCCCGACTGGTGTCGCGGTATCTCATCACTCCGTTGCGGCGCCGCTCGGGCAGTTCACCCTGGTTCTTCAGTATTGCAACGCGCGCCATGCCCAGCAGAAAGCGCGGATTGACGCCGTAGTCGCATGCCTTGATGCATTCGCCGCTGAGCATGCAGGACGCTGCCCACGTGCGGGAGGCGTCAGGGCCGTCGCCTGCGCGCAAGATGTCAAGCACGCCAGCAATCACGTCCTGCGGGCTCACCCCCGTGATGCCTGCTGGCTGGACGCTCGGACAGACCTCGACGCACTTGCCGCAGCGTGTACATGCATCGAGCATGTGTTCGACGCGACCGCTAAGTGCCGCCTCGAAGGTCATACCGTTCATCAGCGGCGACTCCCCTGGTACTGGCTAATCCTTATCACATTGCATTTGCGAAGCATTCGATGTCGGAGTTGGGTCACGAGCACGCGTGATGATGCCATGCCGGTGACGGTCGGTCCATATCCGAAACCTGAATGTCGGGGAACGCAAGCGGAACGAGTCAGCACGACACCCAGCTCCGGACGCGCGCCCGTCTCGGCCCCATCTCAGGTCCGGGCCACGGAACGAAGGCGCTACGCGCCAGCCTGTGGCGGGCAGGGGCCGGTAGCGGGCAGCGGGCAGCGGAGCGCAGGATAGGCTCGGTAACGGAATGGGAAGTGCCTTGTCGTGAGGATCGAGGGGTCAAGAACCTCCACCTC
>CAZCGE010000055.1:0-41257 GCA_964498125.1 uncultured Devosia sp.
GGAGGCTATGAAGCGCGGGCGCTAGCTCGTGTGGAGCCAGCCTTGAAATACCGCCCTTCGGTTCTCTGATGTCTAACCGAGCGTCCTGAAGCGGGCGCCGGGACCCTGCATGGTGGGTAGTTTGACTGGGGCGGTCGCCTCCCAAAGAGTAACGGAGGCGCGCGATGGTAGGCTCAAGCCGGTCGGACATCGGCTGTTGAGTGCAATGGCATAAGCCTGCCTGACTGCGAGACTGACAAGTCGAGCAGAGACGAAAGTCGGCCATAGTGATCCGGTGGTTCTGCGTGGAAGGGCCATCGCTCAACGGATAAAAGGTACGCCGGGGATAACAGGCTAATCTCCCCCAAGAGTCCACATCGACGGGGAGGTTTGGCACCTCGATGTCGGCTCATCACATCCTGGGGCTGGAGCAGGTCCCAAGGGTATGGCTGTTCGCCATTTAAAGTGGTACGTGAGCTGGGTTCAGAACGTCGTGAGACAGTTCGGTCCCTATCTGCCGTAGGTGTCGGAGAATTGAGAGGATCTGTCTCTAGTACGAGAGGACCGAGATGGACGCACCTCTGGTGGACCTGTTGTCGCGCCAGCGGCACAGCAGGGTAGCTATGTGCGGACGGGATAACCGCTGAAGGCATCTAAGCGGGAAACCCACCTCGAAACAAGTTCTCCCTCGAGAGCCGTGGAAGACCACCACGTTGATAGGCCGGGTGTGGAAGCGCCGCAAGGCGTGTAGCTTACCGGTACTAATAGCTCGATCGACTTGAACGCTCTCATTAAGCAATGCTCATCGCATCTGCCTCACGCAGCTGTTCGGCCCCCGGATCAAGTCCGGGGCTAAAGGCCGCGCCGGCTGCTCCGGCGGGCGGGCCTTGGCCCGGCGACCCTTGGTCGTTCAGGACAAGCGCGGTGAGTGTCAGAAACCAGAAAATCCAGAAGTCATCTCACTCCTTCGCTGATCTGGTGATTTTGGCGGGGTGGCTGCACCCGATCCCATTCCGAACTCGGCCGTGAAACGCCCCTGCGCCGATGGTACTTCGTCTTAAGACGTGGGAGAGTAGGTCGTTGCCAGATCTGCCAAGGAGTGAGACGACACGATTGTCATCGAGATCCCCTCTGAACGTTTGTTCCGCAAAAAAGCCACCAGCCTCGCGCTGGTGGCTTTTTCGCGTTTCAAAGCGCAAAATCCAGCCAGCGTTTCACCCGCGGCCCGCCGCCGGTTTCGGGAATCCCGGACGACTGCAGGCAGATCAGGACCGCTCTCCTTGGCGGAAAATGCTCTAGCCGCGACCGGCCAGAGCCGCGTCCACCAGATCGCGGATCTCCTTGATCCCGACGACGCTCTTGACCAGCTGGCCGTTGATGAAAAAGTTGGGCGTGCCGATGACGCCGAGCGTGCGCCCGCGCTCCTTGACCCAGCGCAATCCCTCGATCAAAGCCTTGTCCTGATGGCAGGCATCGAATTGGGCGCGTGTCATGCCGACTTGCGCCGCCACCTTGTAGATCGGATCGAGGCGCACCTCCTGGCTGACCCAGGCCGGCTGCTGCGCCATGATCTTGTCGTAGAGCTGGAAGTACTTATCGGCTGGGGCGCAGCGCAACGCAATCGTCGCCGCACCCGACTGATGCCCGATCGGGAACTCGCGCAGGATGAAACGCACCTTGCCGGTGGCGATGTAGTCGCGCTGCAGCAGCGGAAACGTCTCGGCCTGGAACTTGCGGCAGTAGGGGCAGGTCATCGACGCGTACTTGATGATCGTCACCGGTGCGTCGGCGCGGCCCAGCACGCGCTCGGGCAGCGGCCCTGTCACCATAATGTCGGCCAGCGTCGGCTTCTGGATCACCTCGCGGCCGCCCTGTGCACGGGCCGACTGGTCCGTGAACGGATTGAACGCGGCCTGATCGGGTGTCGCACCGGTGACCGTCAAACCGGCCGCGCCGGCTGGTGTTTCGGTCGATGCACCGACTTCGGGCAGGCCGGAGCAGCCGGCAAGGGCCGAGACGAGCAGGGCCGCGATGGCGACCAATGTCATGCGTCGCGCCAAGCGGCCGTTCCCCTCGGTCAACCCTTCACCAGCGGCTCGAGCACCTTGTCGAACTCACCGACGATCGGTGAGCCATTGAATCGCTTGCCGTTGATGAAAAACGTCGGGGTCGAGGAAACGCCCAGTTTCTCCGATGCGCGTGCGCGCCCGGCGGTGATGTTTTCGAGCAGTTTCTGGTCGGTCAGGCACTTGTCGAAGCTCTCCTGAGTAAAGCCTGTCGACTTCACGGCCTCGAACAGCTTCGGCACCGGATTGCCGCGCACCACCCACGCGTCCTGAGTCTTGAACAGTGCATCGATAACGGCGACCGACTTCTCCGCGCCAGCACAGCGTGCCAGCATCGAGCCCGCCGCCGCCAGGTTGTCGAGCGGGAACTCGCGCAGGATCAGGCGCACCTGGCCGCTGTCGATATACTTCTTCTTGAGCTCGGGCAGCACCGAGTTGTGGAACGATGCGCAGTGGCCGCACGTCAACGACGCATACTCGATGATGGTGACCTTGGCGTCGACCTTGCCGATGATCAGGTCGGGCAGCTCGCCGGGCTTCATCAATTCTTCCATCGGCACCTCGGCGGGGGCGGCGGCGCGTTGCGCCATCGCATCAGGCACCAGGTACGCCAGCGCCAGTCCGCTCGCCGCGCTCAGCGCCACCGTCAGCAAACTGCGGCGCGATTGTCCGAGGCCGCGCAGCACAGCTTTGGTCGCGGCCTTGTTTTCGAGTTGCGACACGCAATCCTCTCCTCTGCTGAACCGGGCTGGGCCCCAGCAGTGCCCTGTTGTCCGGTGCCCGCGCTCGTGTCATTGGGACACATTCCACGATGGCACTTAATCCATATCCGCGTTGAACGCCAGATGAAGTCCGTCTTGGCCGCAGCAGCCCTCGCCAGGCAACGCCCCGTGGACACAGCAGCACCATGCCGATCGCAGCCCTGCGAAGGCAGCACCAAAATCCACTTGCAGAACGCCCCGCGAACAGCTAAGGTACGTTCATGTTTTGTACATGCACGCGGCTGGCGTGCGCCTGATGCCGTGCCGGCTCATGGGAGTCGGCACGCCACAGCTTGCCCTGGGAGGGCCGATGCTGACGCAAAAACAGAAGGAGCTGCTGCTGTTCATTCATGAGCGGCTGCAGGACTCCGGCGTGCCGCCATCCTTCGACGAGATGAAGGATGCCCTGGAGCTTCGATCCAAGTCGGGCATTCATCGCCTGATCACGGCGCTGGAGGAGCGCGGCTTCATCCGCCGCCTGCCGCATCGCGCACGCGCGCTGGAAGTCATCAAGCTGCCCGAGAATGCCGGCAACGAGCTGGGGCAGTCATCGCCCCGCTCGGGCTTTCAGCCGAGCGTGATCGAGGGCAGCCGCGGCAAAGCGCGCGACATGGAACTGCCCTCGTCGACGGTCATCGACAGCCGGATGGTGTCGGTCCCGGTGATGGGGCGCATCGCCGCCGGTGTGCCGATCAGTGCCATTCAAACCCACACCCACGACATCGCCTGCTCGCCCGACGTTCTGACCAGTGGCGAACACTTTGCGCTGGAGGTGAAAGGCGACTCGATGATCGATGCCGGCATTCTCGATGGCGATCTCGTCATTATCCGGCGCTGCGACATGGCGGAAAATGGCGACATCGTCGTCGCTCTCGTCGAAAAAGAGGAGGCGACGCTGAAGCGCCTGCGCAAGCGCGGATCGGCCATCGCGCTCGAGGCCGCCAACCCGAATTACGAGACGCGTATTTTCGGCCCCGACCAGATCGACATCCAGGGCCGGCTGGTGGCGCTCATTCGCCGCTATTGAGCATCGCCGCGGCGATGCCTGGCGCCGTCACGCGCGCTCGAAGGTGTCTGACGGGGTGTCAGGGCGCCATGTCTGGGTTGTTGGGTGCGTTCGCTGTAACGCATCCTACAGTCTGGGGGCGGCCCTGTGCAGCCGCCGAGGTCGCTGTGGTCGCCCTGCTGCTCGTGCGTGCTCGCGGCCGCACCTGGATGCGGCGCTGCGCCAGTTCGCCCAGGATGTCATGCCGCACTTTGTCGACGACAAGGCGGCGGCGAGCCGCCATGCTGCCGTGCGGTAAAGCGAATGCCAAAGAAGGTACTCACGCCGCGGGGACATCGTTCGCTGACATCAGGGACACGAGACAAGCCATGCCGGAAGCCGCAAAATACTTGTACTTCGCCATCATGGACGTCGAGCCCGGCAAGGAGGCGCTGCTCAACGAAGTCTATGACACCGAGCACGTTCCAGCCCTGCTGAAAGTGCCCGGCGTTCGCTCCATCAGACGCTGCAAGGCGCAGGACTTTGCCATGATCATGGGCGGCACGCGCCGCGAGATCGCTGTGGGCGACAACCCCGTCTATATGGCGATCTACGAGATCGATAGCCCTGACGTGCTGACCAGTGCGGAATGGGCGATCGCGGTGGAGGTGGGCCGCTGGCCCGAGCACGTGCGCCCATTCACCAGGAATCGCCGGCAGGTGCTGCACAAGATCATCTGACGCTGTTCCGGCATGCATGCAACCGCGGTCTGGCACTGTGCATGGGTATTGCACGTGTCCTGAGGGCGCGGCGTGCGCTGATCGGCAAACGCGTCAGGACTTTCAGCTGCCAGTTCGGGGTGCCGTCCCGGTTGCAGCGAATCGTCCTCCAGCCGCCCAACGTGCACATGCCATCCCCCGAAACCGCCGGTCCGGCCATCCGTGCATTTGGCACTTGTGTACGCCACCGGGGTAGGCAATGCAGGCACGGGAGCTGACGTGGCTCTAACAGACTTCTGGATGACGGGGGTCCGCATGTGGAGTCGCATGAGCACGCGCACTACGACACTGTGCGTTGGCGGAGTGCTGACGGCGCTGTTCGTTGTCTTGGGCGGCTTGTCGGCGGGATGGGCTGTCGCGGGGCTGATGGGGCTTGCGGCGTGGGCCGCTATCTGGCCTGGCGGCGAGGTCAACACGTCTGGCGCCGCCGATCCGATTGCCGATGGGCCAAAGGCATCTGGCACGGGCGAGTCCGCTAGCGCGACCAATGACAGTT
Organism: uncultured Devosia sp.; assembly: GCA_964498125.1. Taxonomy (GTDB): domain Bacteria; phylum Pseudomonadota; class Alphaproteobacteria; order Rhizobiales; family Hyphomicrobiaceae; genus CAMDBL01. Next base: position 5,067 of record CAZCGE010000055.1, read on the forward strand.
CTCCGCTTTGGCGCCAGGTGTTCGACGCCATGCCAGACGCGGCGCTGATGCTTGATGGGCGACTGCGCGTCCTCGCCGCCAACGCCCAAGCCGCGGCACTTTTTCCCGCACCTGTCGGGCGCACGATCGTGCAGCTGCATCGCTCACCCGAGCTTCTGGCGGCCGTCGACCAGGCGGCCGGCACAGGCGCCGCACAGACATTCGACGTGTACGTGAGCGTGCCGGTCGAGCGGCATCTGTCGGGCGTTGCTACTCCGCTGGGCCCTCGTGCAACTGGCGGTGACACCGGCGCATCACGTCCGGCTGTCCTGCTGGTCCTGCGTGATCGCACCGAGCAAGATAGCCTTGCCCAGATGCGCGCCGACTTCGTCGCCAATGCCAGCCATGAGTTGCGCACGCCGCTGGCCTCGCTCAAGGGCTTTGTCGAAACGCTACAAGGCGCCGCCAAGGACGATCCAGTGGCCCGCGAGAATTTCCTCGGCATCATGCAGAGCCAAGCGTCACGCATGTCGCGGCTCATCGAGGACCTGCTCTCGCTCAGCCGCGTCGAGATGCGCGAACATGTGGCGCCGACGGGTCGCGCCGATCTCGCCGGCATTGTCTCGGAGGTTGCACGCACACTGGCGCCGAACGCTGGCGAGGTCGGCATCGCCTTGGCGTTGCCACCGCCATCGCAGCCCGTGCCGGTGATCGGCGACCGCGACGAGTTAGTCCAGGTCGTCCACAACCTGCTGCAGAATGCGATCAGGTATGGGCGGCGCGATGGTCGCGTCGAGGTGAGTTTGGCGCCGCACGGCCGCCGCGTCGCGCTCGTCGTGGCTGACGACGGCATCGGTATTGCGCCGGAACATTTGCCGCGGCTGACCGAGCGGTTCTATCGCGTCAGCGCCAAAGACAGCCGGGAGCGCGGCGGCACGGGCCTTGGGCTTGCCATCGTCAAGCACATCGTCAATCGGCACCAGGGCGAGCTGCGGATCGAATCCAAACCCGGGCAGGGTTCGACGTTCACGGTGTTGCTGCCATCCGGCGCGCTATGAATTGATAATTATCAAATAATAACAACGCATTGACTTGTCATGAACCTGTTGCGCGGCGGCGCTAGGGTGGCGTCGCCGTGAAAATTGAAAACAGCGCGACCGGTGGATCGGCCCACCGAGCAGCAACCAAGGTGACGATCATGAGACATCACGACGTGGCCGCGGCCACCATCTCGCTAATCCTTGCCGCGTCCGCCACCACCGGTGCGCAGGCTCAATCAAAGACCATCGCCATCGACGGCTCATCGACCGTGTTTCCGATCATGGAAGCCGTCGCCGAGGAATTCCAGAAGAGCACCAAGGGGCAAGTCCGCGTCACCGTTGGTATCTCCGGCACCGGCGGCGGCTTCAAGAAGTTCTGCCGTGGCGAAACCGACATCTCGAACGGCTCGCGCCCGATCCTGAAAGAGGAGATCGAGGCGTGCAAGAAGGCCGGCATCGGCTTCTACGAGCTGCCGCTGGCGTTTGACGCATTGACCGTGGCGGTGAGCCCCAGGAACAAGCTCGAGTGCATCAAGGTGTCAGAGCTGAAGACGATGTGGGAGCCGGCCGCGCAGGGCACGCGCAAGACCTGGAAGAGCGTCAATCCGGATTGGCCCGACCAGCCGTTGCGCCTGTTCGGCGCCGGCTCCGACAGCGGCACGTTCGACTATTTCACAGAGGCGATCGTCGGCAAGGCCAAGTCGAGCCGCGGCGACTACACGGCGAGCGAGGACGACAACGTGCTCGTCAAGGGCATTCAGAGCGATCCGAACGCACTGGGCTATTTCGGTTTCGCCTACTACGCCGCCAACCCCACATCGATGAAGGCGCTGGCGGTCGACTGGGGCAAAGGGGAGGGCTGCGTCAAGCCGTCGCTCGAGAACGTACTGGCGGGCACCTACAATCCGCTGTCGCGTCCGCTGTTCGTCTACGTCTCGACCAAGGCTGCCGACAAGCCCGAGGTCAGCCAGCTCGTCGAGTTCGTGATGACGAAATCGGTGCCGCTGATCAAGGAAGTGAAATACCTGCCGCTGCCAGACAGCGCCTACAAGGTCGGACTTGATCGGTACAATAATCGCTTAACCGGCTCGAGCTTCGGCGGCGTGCCGGAAGTCGGTCTGCACATCGACGACATCCTCAAGAGAAAGCCAGTGATGTAATGTGTTTCCTCTCCCCGCCCTTCAGCGGGGAGAGGGTCGGGGTGAGGGGCGGCAACAGACACGACGTCGGCGCAAGCGGCCGCCCCTCACCCCGACCCTCTCCCCATCGTGAAGTACGATGGGGAGAGGGAGAAATGGGGACCTCATGGCATTGAGACTGACACCCGCTCAACGCCGGCGGCAATACCGGCGGGAGCGGCTGATCATCGGCATATTGTTTGCGGCCGCGGCCTCCTCGGTGCTGGTGACGCTCGGCATCGTCGGCACGCTGGTTTACGAGGCCGCGGGTTTTTTCGCGCATGTGTCGCTGCGCGCATTCCTCACCGACACCGTGTGGATGCCGCTGTTCGCCGAGCCACGCTACGGGATCCTGCCGCTGCTGACGGGCACGCTGCTGTCGACACTGGTTGCGCTGGCGGTCGCGGGGCCATTGGGCCTTACGGCTGCGCTCTATCTCAGCGAATTCGCTTCGCCACGCCTGCGTGAGACGATCAAGCCGGCGCTGGAGTTGCTGTCGGGCGTGCCGACGGTCGTCTATGGCTTCTTCGCGCTGCTGTTCGTCACGCCGCTGTTGCAGAATACCATTCTGCCGAGCCTGCCGGGCTTCAGCATCCTGTCGGCTGGCCTGGTGATCGGCATCATGATCCTGCCGTATGTCGCCTCGCTCAGCGAGGACGCCATGCGCGCCGTGCCGCAGGCCCTGCGAGACGGTTCTCTGGCGGTTGGCGCGACGCGATTTGAGACGACGATTCATGTCGTGCTGCCGGCGGCGTTTTCGGGGATCGCCTCGGCGTTCGTGCTGGCGATTTCGCGTGCTGTCGGCGAGACGATGGTGGTTGCCATCGCCGCTGGCCAGCAACCGAACCTGACGCTCGATCCGCGCGAGCCGGCCGCCACCATCACGGCCTTCATCGTCCAGGTGGCGCTTGGTGATTTGCCGCACGGCTCGATCGGCTACCAGTCGATCTTCGCGGCCGGGCTCGTCCTCTTCCTGTTGACGCTGGTGTTCAACATCCTGGCATTTTGGATGCGCCGCCGGTTCAGGGAGGCATACTGATGGCCGTGGCTGTCGAGACGCGGAGCCAGCGCAACCGGCGGCGTCGCCGCACGGAGCGCATCTTTCGCGTTGCCGGATTGATGGCAACGCTGGTCGGGCTGATCGTGCTGGGCGCATTGCTGGTCGATTTGCTCGTCAGCGGACTTCCGCGCCTGTCGTTGGATTTCCTGACGAACTTCCCGTCGCGGCGCGCGTCGCAGGCGGGCGTCCTTTCGGCGTGGGTCGGCTCGCTGCTGGTGATCCTCGTCACAGGTTTGATGGGCGTGCCGCTCGCCGTGGCGGCGGGCATCTATCTCGAGGCATACGCGCCAAAGAACCGACTGACCGACCTGATCGAGATCAACGTTGCCAATCTTGCCGGCGTGCCATCCATCATCTACGGCCTGCTCGCCCTCGGGCTACTGGTCTACGGGCTTGGAACGGGGCGCTCGATCTTCACGGCTGGAGTGACGCTGGCGTTGTTGATCCTGCCGATCATCATCGTGGCGACGCGCGAGGCGATCCGCTCGGTGCCAGCCCATCTGCGCGAAGCAGCGCTCGCCCTTGGCGCCACCGACTGGCAGGTCACACGCGACCACGTTCTGCCGGCAGCGTTGCCCGGCATCCTCACCGGCATTATCATCGGCATCTCCCGGGCCCTTGGGGAAACGGCGCCGCTGATCACCATCGGCGCGCTGACCTTCATCGCCTTCCTGCCGGCATCGCCGGTCCAGGACACATTCCCATTCGTCAATGCCAACTGGCTGTGGGATGGCTTCACCGTGCTGCCGATCCAGGCATTCAACTGGGTGTCGCGGCCGGGCAACGATTTCCAGGCCAATGCGGCGGCGGCCAGCATCGTGTTGCTTGCCCTCACGCTGGGCCTCAATGGCGTGGCGATCTGGCTGCGCGCGAGATTGCGCCGGAGGCTGCAATGGTAGCAACAGCGTTGCGAGCCGCTGCGCCCGCACAGGATTCAATCATGGCAGTCGAGAACGTCGAAGCGTCAACCCGTGCGGCCGTCGGCGTGACCAAGATCACGGCGCGTGGCGTCGACGTGCATTACGGCGGCAAGCAGGCTCTGAACGGCGTGTCCGTCGATATTCCGATGCGGGCGGTCACGGCGTTCATTGGCCCCTCTGGCTGTGGCAAGTCGACGTTCTTGCGCTGCATCAATCGCATGAACGATACCATCGAGGGCTGCCGCGTCAGTGGCGAGCTTCGCATCGACGGACAGGACATCTATGCGCCCGGCGTCGACCCGGTGGAGTTGCGCGCGCGCGTCGGCATGGTGTTCCAGAAGCCCAATCCGTTCCCGAAGTCGATCTTCGACAACGTCGCCTACGGTCCGCGCATTCACGGCATGGCCCAGCACAAGTCGGAGCTGGAGGCGATCGTCACCCGCAGCCTGGAAAACGCCGGCCTGTGGGCGGAAGTGAAGGACCGGCTCGCCGAGCCGGCGATGGGGCTCTCCGGTGGCCAGCAGCAGCGGCTGTGCATCGCGCGAGCCATGGCCATCGATCCCGAGATCATGCTGATGGACGAGCCGTGCTCCGCCCTCGATCCGATCGCCACGGCCCGCATCGAGGTGCTGATCGAGGAACTGCGGCAGACCTACTGCATCGTTATCGTCACGCACTCGTTCGCACAGGCCGCCCGGATCTCGCAGCGCACGGCCTTCTTCCATCTGGGCGAGCTGATCGAGGTCGGCGAGACGGAGCAGATTTTCTCCGCCCCGCGCCAGCAGAAGACGCAGGACTACATCACCGGACGTTTCGGTTGAGGAGGCACCCATGACGAACCACATCGTCAAATCCTACGACGCCGAGCTGTCCGAGCTCGATCGTCTGACATCGGAGATGGGCGGTCTGGCCGAGGCGCTGCTGCGCGATGCCTTCCAGGCGCTGGAGCGGCGCGATCCCAAGCTCGCCGGGAAGGCGGTGGCCAATGACAGCGCCATCGACGCGCTGGAACGCCGCCTGCAGGATCGTGCAATCAACATGATCGCCAAGCGCCAGCCGATGGCCAACGACCTGCGCCACATCATGACCGTGCTCAAGATCGCCGGCGACCTGGAGCGCATCGGCGATCTGGCCAAGAACATCGCCAAACGGGCGCTGGCAATCGCCAACGAGAACCATCCTAAGCCGCTGATGGCCGGCCTTGGCCACATGAGCGAGCTCGCCGCGCGCCAACTCAAGGACGTGCTGGACGCCTTTGGCGCATCGGACGATGAGAAGGCGCTTGCCGTGCGCGGCGCCGACGCCAGCCTCGATGCGCTCTACAATTCCGTATTCCGCGAGCTGCTCACCTACATGATGGAAGACCCACGCAACATCGGGCTGTGTACGCACCTCTTGTTCGGTGCCAAGAATATCGAGCGCATTGGCGACCACACGACCAATATCGCGGAGAACATCCACTATCTGGTGACGGGCCACTTCCCGACCGACGATCGCGCCAAAAGCGACGATACCAGCTCGGTCCTGATCGGCAGGACCAAGGATTGAGCCATGCCCGCACGCATTCTCCTGGTGGAAGACGACGCGGCGCTGGTCACGCTGCTCGACTACAATCTGAAGGCGGCCGGGCACGAGGTCCTGGCGGTCAACTCGGCGGAGGACGGTGCGCAAATGTTGGCCGGCTCCAGCTTCGACCTTGCGATTCTGGACTGGATGCTGCCCGACATGAGCGGCATCGAACTCTGTGCACGCCTGCGCCGCGCGGGCCGGCATCCCACGCTGCCCATCCTGATGCTGACCGCGCGTGGCGAGGAGGCCGACCGTGTCCGTGGCCTGGCGACCGGCGCCGACGATTATGTCGTCAAGCCATTCTCGGTGCCTGAACTGCTGGCGCGGGTGGCGGCCCTGTTGCGTCGCGCATCTCCCGAACGGGTCAGCGACACACTCGCCCACGCCGGCATTGTGCTCGACCGCGCCGCGCATCGCGTGACGCGCGCCGGCCGCCAGATCACGCTTGGTCCCACCGAGTACCGCCTGCTCGAAGTCCTGCTCGAAAGTCCCGGCCGCGTGCTGTCGCGTGACCAGCTCCTCGACCGCGTCTGGGGTAATACCGCCGAGATCGACGAGCGCACTGTCGATGTGCACGTCGGGCGGCTGCGCAAGGCGCTGGTGCGCGGCAGCGAGGCCGACCCGATCCGGACGGTACGCGGGGCGGGGTATGTGCTGCAGGAGGCCGGGCGAGAAGACGATCCGTGATCTGATCCAGGTTTTTATCTGACGCTGACCAGCCCGATCCCCCGCCAGTATCCCATCTCAATCCGTGTGCTCGATGCGGCGCGCCAGCGCATCGGCGAGGCCCGTCGTGGCCTTGGGCCCCGGCCGGCGGAACGTGCCGGCGGTGGCCTTCTTCGGTTTTAGCGCGATCATTGCCTCGGCTTGTTTGACGGCGGCCTGCACCTGATCAACCACCGGCACCGGGATGCGATCGCGCACTTTCTCGGCAAGCCCGGCCAGCGGTGCGCCGCCGAGCACGATGACGTCGGCGCCGGTCTCGGTGATGGTGCGGTTGCATAACGCCACTAGAATGGCTTCCTTCTCCACTTGCACGTCGTCGATGGAGCGGAACGGTTCGTCGAGCATGCGCACGCCCGCGCAACGACCGGTGAGCCCGTGCATCTCGACGCAGTCCTCGAACCAAGGCACGAGCGCGGTGGCGAACGTGACGATGGCGAAGCGGCGGCCGAGCATGCAGGCCGACAGCATGGCCGCCTCCGCCATGCCGACGATGGGAATGTCGAACAGCTCACGCGCGCCAAGCAGGCCCGGATCGCCGAACGCGGCGATAATCGCGGCATCGGCCGAGCGATGATGCTCGGCCAGCATTTCCAAGGCCACGGCGCCGCCGATCTGGGCCTCCGCGCGCGTGGCGATATAGGGCACGCCGCGCGGCGCCGTCAGCGGGATCAGCGTCGTGCCAGCCGCGGCGGCCGTGCTGCCGACCTGATAGAGCCGGTCGGTGACGGTCTGGGTCGTATTCGGATTGAGCAGTAGGATGCGCATTTGACTCAGCACCTCGGATAGTCGTTGAGATCGGTAAGGACGGTCTCGGCGGCGCGGGCCGCGGCCAGCACGCGATGATCGGCGCCACGCGGGCCAATGATCTGCAGGCCAATCGGCAGGCCGTTGCTGGCTCGGCCGCAAGGGATCGAGATGGCGGGGGCAGTTGCGTGATTGATCAGCGGCGTGAACACCGCATGGCCACGTGGCGGCACGTCGACGCCGCCGATCTGCTTGGGCCCAAGCTCGGTCCATGGCCAGGCTGTGCACGGCACCGTCGGGGCAAGCAGGAGATCATGATCGGCAAAGAACGCAGCCAGCGCGCGTCGGACGAGCAAACTGGTTTCGAGCGCCTGGGCAACCTCGGGACCGGTGAAGGCCAGGCCACGCTCGATCTGGGCGGCGAGATCAGGATCGAGACGCGAGGGATCGGCCCGCCAGACTGCGCCATGCAGCGCGGCAAGGCCAGCCTGCTGCAAGGGCATCAGTCCGGCTTCAGCGGCATCGGCGGGCCACACTGGGTCGGCGGCGCGGACCTTCCAGCCGGCTTTGCCGAGGCGATCGACGCCGGCCGCAATCGCCGCCGCCACATCGGGTTCCACGGGGACAGACAGTCCGAGCGTTGGGCTCCAGGCGATGCGCAATCGAGCCAGATCGAGCGCCGCCGATGGGGCAACGGTTGCCGACTCGGGATCGCGGGGGTCCGGCCCGACCAAGGCCGCGAACATGACCTGGACGTCGCTCACGGTGCGTCCCATCGGCGCCAGGACCGAGACGCCCCAGAACGGCTCGGCAAAGCCCGGCCCGTAGGCAATCGCCCCCAGCGACGGCTTGAAGCCGACAATACCAGTATGTGCGGGCGGGCGCCGGCTGGAGCCGCCGGCATCGGTGCCGAGCGCGATCGGGGCGAAATTCGCTGCCAACGCCGCCGCATTGCCGCCCGACGAGCCACCAGGGGTCAGTGCCGGATTCATCGGGTGGCGCGTCGGCCCGAACAGCGGATTGGCCGTCACACCTTTTGCCGCGAACTCCGAGCAATTGCCGATGCCGATGATGACGGCGCCGGCACGCCGCAAACGCTCGACGCCGATGGCGTCGGCTGGCGCGATATGCTCGGCGAACAGTCTCGAGCCCTGCGCTATCCGGCGGCCAGCGACCCAGATGTTGTCCTTGACGACGACCGGCACGCCGGCCAGGGCCATGTGCTCGCCCCCGGCGACCCGTCGCGCCACGGCCTGCGCCTCCGCGCGTGCCGCGCCAGCGTCGAACCGCACCAGCGCGTTGAGTGCGGGGTTCATCGCCTCGATGCGGGCAATGAAGGCATCCGTCACGGCCTCGACGGACAACGCGCCGGTATTGACCCGTGCAGCGATCGTCGTGACATCCAGGTCGATCATCGGCGTCCTCCGAACAGCACGAGGGTCGCGAGCAGAGTCGTTGCGCCCACGACCGCATAGCTGAGCGACAATGTGCCGATCCCGGCCAGAGTGGCAACCACGGCCGGACCGATCAGCAAACCCGTGTAGCTGGCCATCAGCACGGCGCCCGTCGCCTCCGCCACGCGGCCCTCCGGCGCCAGCCGCGCCACCTCGGCGAGGAATACGCCGTTCCAGCCGCTGGCGGTGAGACCCAGCAGGAAGGCGACCAGTCCCATCACGGGCAAAGGCCAGTCGGGCCGGGTCAGCGCCAGCAGCACGGCGCATACAGACATGGCGAGTCCAAGACCGACTAGGACTTTGCCGGCCGATCCAATGCGCATGGCGACGACGCCCCATGTCAATCGGCCGACAAGGCCGCCGCCCTGCGCGATCGCCAGCAGCAGGCCGGCGGTAATATGCGGCAGGCCCAGCACTTGCACGGCATAGGTGACGAAGAATGCGTTGAGTGCCATCTGCATCGCCGAGAACGGCATCGAGGCAACGGCGAGACGCGCCAACGGCGGGCTGCGCGCGATCAATCGCAAGGCGCCCATGACGTCGAGGCGTTGGCCCGCGCCGCGCACCTGTGGATCGTAACCGGGCCGCAACGCAAGGAAGATCGTCAGGGCGGCGATGGCGAGAGCGACGATCAGCGCGAAGCCGCTCAGCGGGGAAAAAACCGCGATCAGCGGCAGCGACAACGAGCCGAGCATCGCCCCGATCTGGTTGCCGGTCTGGCGGATCGAGAAGATCAACGGCCGCTGCTCGGGCCGTGCGAGCCGCGCCAGCAGCGTCGAACTGGCCGGTGTCTCGGGCCCGAACGCCAGCCCCAGCAGCACACCGGCCACGATCAGCGCCGGCAGCGTGCCGATTGCGGCCACGGCCATGGCAAGGGCGACGGCCAGCGCACACAAGGCGGCGACCGCGAACGGGCCAAGGCGCGCGGCCAAGAGACCGCCGTAAACCGACGTCGCCGCGCCGACCGCGAACACGGCCGTGGTGAAGGCGCCAACCTCACGTTCGGCGATGCCGAGCTTCGGCGCCAGCACACCCGGCGCGAACAAGGCGATGGCGACGAGTGCCTGCAGCCCCGTCATGGCGGCGAGCGCGGGCCAGAGCGGGGGCGGGCTTGCCGTCAGCTGGTTGCTCGCTATCATCTGGCTGGCCCACAGGAGAACCGCCCATGCCCGGCCTTTCCATTCACGTCGTCGATGTCACGCGCGGCCTGCCGGCGGAGGGCATGCGGATCGAGGTGTTCGCGTTGACGCCCGACCGGCGCCTGCTTGCGGCGGGTATGCTCGCCCGCTCCGGCGCCCTCGATCATGGCATCAGCCGTGAGCGACTGGCGATCGGCACGTATGAAGTCGCCTTTCATGCCGGGGCCTTTTTCAAATCCGCCGGCGTGGCGCAGTCCGAGCCGCCGTTCCTCGATGTCGTGCCGTTCCGCTTCCAAATCGCCGATTCCGAGCAGCACTATCACCTGCCGATGAAAATGACGCCGTGGGGCTTCTCGCTCTATCGCGGCAGCTGAGGCGGTCCGGTCGCTCACCTCAGCCGCCGCGACAGATCGGCGACGCGCTCCATGACCAGCATCAGCACCAGCGTCACCGCGATCATCACGCCGGACACCGCGGCGATGGTCACGTCGAGCTTGCCTTCCAGGTCCTGCCACATGCGGATCGGCAGCATGTCGGTGTTGGCATCGCGCAGGAACAGCGACACCGGCACGTTGTCGAACGACGACATGAAGGCGATGAAGGCGCCCGCCATGATGCCGGGCCGGATCAGCGGCAGGGTCACGCGGCGGAACGTCATGAACTTGGAGGCGCCAAGGCTTGCCGAGCTCTCCAGCAGCGCCGGGTTGAGCTGGGCCAGCGCCGCCACCGTCGTGCGCAGGACATAGGGTACACAGACGATAGTGTGGCCGATGACCAGCGTCAGCGGCGATACCGGCAGACCCACCAGCGAGAAGAACATCAGCGCGGAAAGCCCCAGCGCCAAGGCCGGCAGCACCAAGGGCGACATGAAGAAACTGTCGAGCACGCGCGCCATGATGCGTTCCGACCGGGCAATGGCGAGCGCGGCGCCGACGCCGAGGCCCACCGAGAGGACTGTCGTCCAAAATGCCACCGTGAGACTGTTGGTGGCCGCAAAATGCAGTTGCCAGGCATCCAGCAGTTCGCCGTACCATTTCAGCGAGTAACCCGGCGGCGGGAAGCGCAGCGAGAAGCCTGATGTGAAGGAGACGACGACCACAACCACGGTCGGCATGACGAGCAGCAGGAAGCAGAGGCCGAACAACCCCCACATGACCACCTTGAAGGTGGCCGCCTCAATTCCCTCGCGACGCCTGCTCATGGCCAGACCTCACGCATGGGCGTAGCCTTTGGTGAGACGCCCGAGCACGTTGAACAGCGACACGACACCCAACACCGCGATCAGGAAGATGATCGAGATCGCGGCCGCGAAGGGCCAATTGCTCAGCGTCGTCGCCTGCTGATAGAGGTACATCGGCATGAACAGCATCTGCCCGCCGCCGACCAGCGACTGCGTGATGAAGGCGGTCATGGCCGCGGCATAAGTCAGCAGGCAGCCGGCAATGATGCCGGGCAGTGTCAATGGCAGCGTCACCTTGAAGAATGTGCGCCACTGGCCAGCGCCGAGGGCCAAAGACGCATCGAACAGGTTGGGATCGAGGCGCGACAGGGCGGTGATCAGGGGCAGCACCATCAATGGCATCTGCACCTGCGCCAGCGCCACGACCATGCCGGTTTCCGTGTACAGCAGGCGCAGCGGGCTGTCGATCAGACCGAGCGAGAGCAGCGCGTTGTTGATGATGCCCTGCCGGCCAAGGATGACAATCCAGGCGAAGGTGCGCACCACGACGCTGGTCAGCAGCGGCAGCAGGATGACCAGGATCAGCAGCGTCTGCGCCCCTCGCGGCGCGCGCAGGTAGGCCCACGCCATCGGCAGGCCGAGAACCAGGCACAGCGCCGTCACCTGCACACCGATCCACAGCGTGTGGGCGAGCACCTTGAGCGAGAACGGATCGAGCAGGAATTTGGCGTATTGCGTCAGGCCCATCCGCGCCATCGACGGGTCGGTGTGTAGGCTGACGAAGACCAGGATCAGCAGCGGCGCCACGAAAAAGGCGACAAAGAACAGCCCCAGCGGCAAGGCTAACCAGATGTCGTCGGTGGTGGTGCTGGCGGCGGGGCGGGTGGCCATGGGGCTGTTCCCCCTCTCCTCGTGCGGCGCAGCGGAACGGGGAGAGGGTCGGGGTGAGGGGCAGAAGCTGGCACAGACGGGGTGCCGGGCGGCTGGCGTAGTGTGTGTGGCCGCCCCTCACCCCGCCCCTCTCCCCATCGCAAAGGGCGATGGGGAGAGGGAGCACTACAGCTTGATGTCTCGGTTGAACTTCTCGATCCAGCCCGAGCGCTGCTCGTTGATCTTCTTCCAATCCTGGAACACGAACTTTTTCTTCATGTCGTCGTGGTCCTTCGCCAGCACCTTGGCGATTTCGCCGGCCATCTTGACCTTGGTGTTGGTCGGCACAATGAGATACGGGGGATCCATCAGCTTGGTCTGCACCTCCGGCGACAGCGCACTATCGATCAGCTTGAGCGCAAGCTCCGCGTTCGGTGAGTTCTTGACGATGTGGATCGTCGTCTTGAAGGCGATGGCGCCTTCCTTGGGCACTGCGAATTCGACCGGCACGCCGCGCGCCTTGAGGATCTGGATGGCGTTGAAGTTGCCGGGGCCGATGTCGACCTGGCCCTGCTGGTAGAGCGTGGCGAGCGCGCCCGGATTGGCGGCGACGGCGCCGAGATTGGGTTTCAACTCCTCGATCGCCTTGAAGCCGGCATCGACGTTGGCCTCGCCGCCGCCGCGCATGCGGGCGACCTCGACCAACCAGCCGGTGCCGAGCGTCGAGTTGAGGTTGGTGATGCCGACGCGGCCCTTGTACTCGGGCTTCCAGATGTCGGTCCACGAGGTCGGCGGCGTCTTGATCTTCTCGGGATTATAGGTGATGCCGACCACCTGGAAGAACGGCGCTGGCCCGGTCGGCTCCTGCGCGTCCTTGATCAGATCGGCGTAATACTTCGACTTGACCACCGGGAAGGCGTCGACCAGCCCCTGGTCGATGGCGACGAGCGCGGGACCTGGATCGTGCAGCATGACGTCGATCGGCGGATTGGCCTGCGCCGCCTTGACCTTGGCGATCTGGTCGACCGACAGCATCGGGTCGAGCGTCATTTCGGCGTTGCCGTTGTTGGCGCGGAAGTGGGGAACAAGGACGGCCTTGTGCGCTTCCTCCCAGCTGCCCGTGAACGTAGCGAACACCAGCCGCCGGGCCTGGGCTTGCAACATGCCGGGAAAGGCGTGCATGGCGCCCAGCGTCAGCGCGCTGGTCATCAGATGGCGTCGAGAGAGTGTCATGGACTGTTCCTTCTGGTTGCGTGTTATTGTGCAGGCTGACGGAAGACGGAGATCGAATCGGGTGAGAGCGCGCGCACCCGCACCGGCGTGCCGGCGCACCGCGGCTCCATGCCGGCGGTGCGCGGCTCGGAGATCTTGAAGGCGCGGCCGTCTATCGTGCGGATTTCGTGGACGATCATGGCGCCGAGCGGCAGCCCCATCTCGACCGTGCCGGCGATGCCCTCGCCGTCCAAGGCAATGCGCAGCTGCTCGGGACGAACACAGACCATGACCTCCTCGCCCGCCGCGATCGGCTCGAGCGGCGCACGCGTCAGGATCTCGCTGCCGCTGGCCAGCGCGACGCGCGCCGTCCGTTGTTCGATGCCAAGCAGCCTGCCGGCCAGCAGATTGGCGGTGCCGACGAAGGTATTGACGAACAAGGACCCCGGTCGATCGTAGACCTCGGTCGGCGTGCCGAACTGCTCGAGCCGGCCCTGGTTGAAGACGGCGACGCGATCGGCCATCGACAGGGCTTCCTCCTGATCGTGCGTGACGATCACCGTCGTCGTGCCCGCCAGCCGCTGGATGCGCTTGATCTCGATCTGCATGTCGAGGCGCAGGTTCTTGTCGAGAGCGGCGAACGGCTCGTCGAGCAGCAGGATCGAGGGCCGCACGGCGAGCGCACGCGCCAGCGCCACGCGCTGCTGCTGGCCACCCGACAGCTCGCGCGGATAACGCCCGGCCAGCTCGGTGAGCTTGACCAGCTGCAGCATCTCCTCGACGCGCGCGCGTGTCGCCACTTTCGACGTGCGGCGCGCCTCCAGGCCGTAGGCGACGTTTTGCGCCGCCGTCATGTGCGGGAACAGGGCGTAGTTCTGGAAGACGATGCCGACGCTGCGCTTGTTCGGCGGCAGATGATCGACGCTCTCGCCGCCGACGACGATGCGGCCTTCGCTTTGACTGATGAAACCGCCGATGGCGCGCAGCAGCGTGGTCTTGCCGCAACCAGAGGGCCCCAGCAGCGCCACGAGCTCGCCGCCCTTGATGTCGAGGGAGACGTCTTGCACCGCCGTCGCCGCACCATAGCGGTGCGTCACGCGATCGAGGAACAAGGACTGACCCGTCGCCACTGCTGCCCCCACGTCGCGCATTCCAACGCCTCATCGCGGAGGCCGCGACCCCGTCGCGCAACTTGACAAGCGGCAAGCTTAGACCAAAGCTGGCGACGCGCAATCCAGAATTTTGCCGTTGAAAACAGTGAATTAAGTCGATGTGCATGGAAATTGTCCAGCAGGCCGTTTATTCAGGCAAAGCTGGCAACGGATGCGCGTGCGGCGGGCGCGACGTCAGCTCGAGCAGGCAGTCGAGGCCATGACAGACCCAGAGCGCACTGACACCGCCAGCGCCATCGCCACTGGCGTCCGCGCGGGCACGCTCTCGGCCGCCAGTGTGACCGCCGCGGCGCGCCAGCGCATTGCCGATCTCGACGGCGAGCTCAATGCTTTCCTGGCGCTGTCCGACACGGCCGAGGCCGAGGCAGCCGGGATCGATGCCAGCCCGGTGAAGGCCGGCCCGCTGTGCGGCGTCCCCGTCGCCATCAAGGATCTGACGGATACGGCGGGTCTCGTCACCACCTATGGCAGCGCGCTCTATCGCCACCATGTCCCGATTTTGGATGATCTCGTCGTCGCGCGCCTTCGCGCCAGCGGCGCCGTCATCATCGGCAAGACCATGACGCCGGAGTTCGGCTTCGGGGCGGTTTGCGCCAATGCACTGAAACCGGCCACCTGCAACCCATGGAACCTGGCGCTGACCTCGGGCGGCTCGTCGGGTGGCGCGGCCGTGGCCGTGGCGAGTGGCATGGTGCCGTTGGCGCACGGCACCGACTTCGGCGGCTCGGTCAGAACGCCGGCGAGCTTCTGCGGCGTGCTCTCGCTGCGGCCGACGCCGGGCATGATCCCCTCGCCCAAGCGCGTCCTCGCCTTCGATACGCTGGCGACCCATGGCGTGCTGGCGCGCAGCGTCGCCGATCTCGAGCTGTTCCTGGATGCCGCGGCCGGGCCTGACCTTGGCGATCCAACATCGCGGCGCTGGCCGGCCGATCAGGACCAGGCCCCCGCCGTGCCATTGCACATCGCCGCCACCGAGGATTTTGACGCAGCCCCGGTGGCCGCCGTCGTTCGCCAGGCCATGCAGGCGGCCGTGGCCAAGGTTGCAGCGACGGTGGCTCCGGTGGCCTGGGCCCATCCCGATTGCAGCGGCGCGATCGAGACCTTCCATGCCCTGCGCCAACCCATCATCCGGCACAGCTACGGGCATCTGCTGGACAAGGGCGGCGACGCGCTGTCGCCGACGGTGCGATGGGCCATCGGCCGTGGCGAAGGCGCGACCGCCGCCGACTTCCTGGCCGCCGAGGCGCAGCGGTCGGCGCTCTATCGTCGGTTCGTCGCCTTCTTCGAGCGGCACGATATCCTGCTGGCGCCGGCGGCGGCGGTGCTGCCGTGGCCGAACGCGGTGCCTAACGTCACTGAGATCGACGGCCGGCCGCTGGCGACCGTCGTCGACTATCTGGCGATCACCTTCATCGTTACCCTGGTCGGGTGTCCCGTGGTGACGCTGCCGGCCTGGACGGCGGGTGACATCCCGTTCGGCATCCAGTTGATCGGGCTACCAGGCTCGGACCGACGCCTGCTGGCTGCCGCGCGTCGCTTCGAGGCGCACTGCGGCTTCGCATTCCGTACCCCGCCCATCGGCGCCTGACGGCCGCACTCGATGGCGGCACTGGCGGACACACGTCGCGCAATTCGGCTTGACTTTTCCTGGCCGCGTCCGGCTTCTTCGCGGCTATGCCGGCCAAGGTCAAGATTTGTGGATTGCGAACCAAGGACGCCCTCGATGCGGCCCTGTCGGGTGGCGCGGACTTTGTCGGGCTGGTCTTTTACCCGCAAAGTCCGCGCAACGTGACGATGGCCGAGGCGGCGGCGTTGGCTCGGGCGGCGCGTGGCAAAGCCCAGGTCGTGGCATTGCTGGTCGATCCCGATGATGCCCTGCTGGCCGAGATCGCCGGTCGGGTGCGACCGGATCTGCTGCAGTTGCATGGCTCGGAAACACCCGCTCGCGTGGCCGAGATCAAGGCACGCTGCAATATTGCGATCATGAAGGCCATCAAGGTCGAGACCGCCGCGGACGCCGAGGCGGCGTTGGCCTACAAGGACACGGCCGACCTGATTCTGTTCGATGCCAAGGCGCCCAAGGAGCTTGCCGGCGCGCTGCCGGGCGGCAACGCCATCACCTTCGACTGGCGGGCGCTCGACGGCGTCAAGGACAAGGTCGCCTGGATGCTGGCGGGTGGCTTGACCCCGGACAACGTTGCCGAGGCCATCCGATTGACAGGCGCCACCAGAGTCGATGTGTCTTCCGGCGTCGAATTGCAGCCTGGCGAAAAAAGCCCGGAGCTGATCCGCCGCTTCCTTCGGGCCGTCAAGGCGGGTTAAGGTGTCTGACTTCCAGTCAGACACCGTTGCGCCGGCCGTGCCAAAGGTGTCTGACCAGAGGTCAGACACCTCCCCGAGGACACCCGTCAGATGGCCACGAAAAAAAGCAAATCAGACCCGAAGCTCAACAGTTTCCGCACGGGGCCGGATGAGCGTGGCTTCTTTGGCCTGTTCGGCGGCCGGTTTGTCGCCGAGACCCTGATGCCGCTGATCCTGGAGCTGGAGCAGGCCTATGAGGCGGCCAAGGCCGATGCCAAATTCCACGCCGAAATCGCCGACCTGAACACGCATTATGCCGGCCGGCCCTCGCCGCTGTATTTCGCCCCGCGGCTGACGGAGCATTTCGGCGGGGCGAAAATCTACTTCAAGCGCGATGAGCTGAACCACACCGGCTCGCACAAGATCAACAACTGCCTCGGCCAGATCCTTCTGGCGCGCCGCATGGGCAAGACCCGCATCATCGCCGAGACCGGCGCGGGCCAGCATGGCGTCGCGGTCGCCACTGTCTGCGCGCGGTTCAATCTGCCGTGCGAGATCTTCATGGGCGCCACCGATGTCGAGCGCCAGAGTCCCAATGTCGCCCGCATGATCCTGCTCGGCGCCAAGGTCAATCCCGTGACGTCGGGCGCCGGCACGCTCAAGGATGCCATGAACGAAGCACTGCGCGACTGGGTCGGCAATGTGCACGACACCTACTACATCATCGGCACGGCGGCGGGCCCACATCCCTATCCAGAGATGGTGCGCGACTTCCAGTCGATCATCGGCCGCGAGGTCCGCGAGCAGATCCTGGCCGCCGAGGGGCGGCTGCCCGATACGCTGGTGGCCTGCATCGGCGGCGGCTCCAACGCCATCGGCCTGTTCCACCCGTTTCTCGACGACGAAGGCGTCAAGATGTATGGCGTGGAAGCTGGCGGCCACGGCATCGACGTGCCAAACGGCCATGCCGCCTCCATGACCGGTGGCAGCCCGGGCGTGTTGCATGGCAACCGCACCTACCTGCTGCAGGACGGCGATGGCCAGATCCTGGAAGGCCATTCGATCTCGGCCGGGCTCGACTATCCCGGCGTCGGGCCGGAGCACGCCTGGCTGAAGGATTCGGGTCGCGTCAGCTATGTACCGGCCACTGACAAGGAAGCGCTCGACGCGCTGCTGCTCTGCACGCGCCTGGAAGGCATCATCCCGGCGCTGGAGCCGTCGCACGCACTCGCTTACGTGACAAAGCTGGCGCCGACGCTGCCCAAGGACAATCTGCTGGTCATGAACCTGTGCGGCCGCGGCGACAAGGACCTGTTCACGGTGGCCAAGGCGTTGGGGCTGAAGGTGTGAGCGCCGCGACGTCGGTCGATCACGCCTTTGCCCCAAGCGCCGCGCCGCGGCCGGGTCCTTGTCAATTCGTTCCTCACAGAATGAAGTCTGTCTCCGCGAACCTGAAGAGCCCGGTCACGGCGATCTGGAACTCGGCGACGGCGTCGGCATCGGTCGAGCCGTAGATCATCGTCATGCTGTCCGTGCTTTCGGCCCAGACGCGCCCCGTGAAATCAGCGCCTTTCTCGAACAGGCCCGGTTCGGGCCTCGACCCGAACACGAACGCGTCGTCGATCTCCGCAGTCAGCAGATTGGCGTCGATCGCGGACAGGTCGATTAGGTCCTCGGCGCTGGTGAAATCCGTGATCGTGTCGTACCTGTTCACCTGCCGCAGGCCGAGCAGCGTAGCGAAGGAGTCGGCGGTGCTGCGATAGACGAAGGTGTCGTGTCCCAGTCCGCCAGCCAACCAGTCGACGTTGTCGCCACCCGTGATGATGTCGTCCTCGCCGCCTCCAACGATGGTATCGCGTCCGTTGCCGCCATCGATGCGGTCGGCGCCGGCATCGCCGCCCAGCCAATCGTTTTCATCGCCGCCTTCGATCAGGTCGTTGCCGACGCCGCCGGTGATGACGTCGTTGCCATGGCCGCCAAACAGGGCGTCATCCCCCCAACCGCCCAGAATGCGGTCGGCGCCGTCGTCGCCGCTGAGGACGTCATTGCCGGCGTTGCCGTTCATGGTATCGGCGCCCGAGCCGGCGGAAACCGTCTCGCCGGTCGGCGCCACGTTCGAGCCGACGAACGTGTCGGCAAACTGGCTGAGAACGAACCGATCGATGGAGAGATAACGGTCGCCGGCGGCATCGCCCGTGTTGAGCGCGCCGTTCATCAGATTGATGGTGACGGCGGCGCTGGCATGCGCGTAGCTCGCGGTATCGATGCCGCCGTTCTCGGTCATGGGCCCGAGCACGAGGGCGGTCTTGGCGGCGAGCGCCAGCTGCGGATCGGTGACGATGGTCTCACCAAAGCCGTTCAGGACATCGGCGCCGGCGCCGCCTTCCAGCGTGTCGTTGCCGTAGCCGCCGAACAGGCTGTCGTTGCCCTCACCGCCCGACAAATAGTCGTCGCCGTCGCCGCCGCGCAGCACATCGGCGCCGTCCTCGCCGAACAGGCGATCGTTGCCAGCGCCGGCGATGAGGCGATCATGGTCACGGCCACCGAACAAGTCGTCGATGCCATCGCCGCCCTCCAGGACGTCATTGCCATTGCCACCGTACAAGAAGTCATTGCCTTGGCCGCCGAACAGTGTGTCGGCCTCAACGGTGAACTCTTCCGATGCATCGCCGTCGGTGTGCCCGTAGAGGCGGTCGTCGCCCTGGCCGCCAAATAGCGTGTCGCGGCCGTAACCGCCGACCAGCGTGTCGAAGCCGATGCCACCGGACAGATGATTGTTGACGGTATTGCCACGGATCATGTCGTCGCCACGGCCGCCGACGGCATTTTCGATGACGGCATTGAAGGCGATGGAGACGTTGTCCGTCAGCCAGCCGACGGAGGAGAAATGTCCGTCCATCAGGTCAATCGACTGGTCCATGCCGAATTGCGAGACGTCCAGCGTATCGATGCCGCCGGCGTCCCAGATGCAGAAGACAGAATCGGGATGCGCCGACAAGTCGAAGGGGTTGAAGTAGGCGCCATCGATCCACTTGCCGGCGTTGGAATTGAAACCGTACACGGTGTTGCCGGTGCGCGTCGTCATGTCGGCGCCGTAGATGCGATGCATGGCGGCGATGTCGTAGAGCAGCGGAGTCGAAGCATATGTCTGACTGAGGTCGCCGCCGCGATGGTCCGTCCCGCTGCCGTCCTCATCAGCATCGAAATAGGACATGACGGTGTATTTCCGCGTGTCCTGCGCCCATTGCGCGTTGTCGGCATAGGTGGGGTCTGCGCTGTCCGAGGCGTCGTAGTTGGCCGGATGCGTCAGGCCGAGGGAATGGCCGATCTCATGCAGGTAGATGGAGATGGAATAGTTGCCGAACTGGAAATCGGAATCCTGATCTGTTGATCCCCACTGCGAGCTGATCCAGATGTCGGCGCCATTCAACTCGGTTCCAAACCAGTCTTCGTTGGTGCTGGTGTAGCTGGTGCTCGCGTCGTGATGCCGGAACGTGATGTCGCCGGAGCTGCCCGTCGTTTCGTTGAGATTGATGGCGATGACATCGTCCCAGGCCTCGAAGGCATAGCGGGCAAAGTCATTTTGGGTTTCGGTCATCGGCGCCGAGGAACCGCCTGGAAGTGAATAGGAAACATTCGTCCGATGATTCCAGTCGCGATATTCGCCTTGGTCATTCCAGTTGGACCAGTTGGTGCGCAGGCTGTAGATAAATTGGTCGAGCGTGGCGATTGGCTTTGCCATTTGAAGGTCCTGTTTTGAGTGGCTGTTCGAAGCCGGCAAGGGCGCCGGATCGTCGGTGAGGCGCAGCTTGCTCAAAAGCTCAGACAACGGCTGTTCCATCGGAAACTACGGCCGCCGACGCTGCGGGGTATTCCGCCGTCATGCTTAACGAACGATTTCAATCGCCTGCGATCGCAGACCATGGGCAACCGCGGCGGCTCTGGCCTGACGCATGGCGGCATCGGCCGATGGACGTCCGGCACGCTAGAGCGCAGGCGCCGCGCATTCGTGCCACATTGCCAGAACTCAGGCGTGCTCACGCTTGACCCGGATCGATCGTGCGCATAGGACCAGGAGAGAGTTCCGCTTAGGACGACTCCTGGTCATGGCATCCGAAACCCGCGGCGATCGCCACATCGAGCGCGACGAGGTGATCAAGCTCTTGCAAGAGCACGAACAGGCCATCCGCGCGCTCGGGGTCATGCATCTGCATCTTTACGGCTCGCTCGCCCGTGACGAGGCGCGCGAAGACTCGGATGTGGACGTATTCATCGATCGCGACCCGAGCAGAAAGTTCGGTTTCATCGAATACACAGGCCTGATCCTCATGCTCGAGGACCTCTTTGGGCGCGAAGTCGACGTTTCGACGCGGACCAGTCTTCATCCCCGCCTTCGCGACTCGATTGAAAGCAGCGCGGTGAAGGTGTTCTGATGGCGATGCGATCAATTGCTGCCAGACTCGACGATATCCTGGACAACATCACGTACGCGAGGTTGGCGATAGGCAATCGGACCTGGGGCCAGTATGCTGAAGATCCGGTCATCAAACTCGCTGTAGAGCGCGCTCTAGAGATCATATCGGAGGCGTCGCGGCATATTCCTGAAGAGGATAAAGCCAGGTACCCCGAGGTGCCTTGGCAGCGAATTCGCGCCATCGGAAACGTTCTGCGACACGAGTATGATCGGATCGACACTGATATTATTTGGGATACTGCGACCGTGCACCTCCAGAACCTCGAACCGATTATCACGAAAATGCGTGACGATGTGCTGATGAGAGAACTGAGTGCAACGAATGCCACCCGCATCGACCGCCGCTTCGCCGCCCTGAAATCAGAGGGCCGCGCCGCGTTGGTCACGTTCATCACGGCGGGTGATCCCGACCTCGAGACGTCGGCCAAGATCCTCGCCGGTCTGCCGGCTGCTGGCGCCGACATCATCGAGCTCGGCATGCCGTTCTCCGACCCGATGGCTGACGGCCCGGCCATCCAGGCCGCGAGCCTGCGGGCGTTGAAAGCCGGCCAGACCATGCAGAAAACGCTGGCGATGGTTAAGGCGTTCCGTGCGAGCGACGACACCACCCCGGTTGTGTTGATGGGGTACTACAACCCCATCTATGTGTTTCCGACTGATCGCTTCCTGGCTGAGGCCAAGGCGGCCGGTGTCGATGGGTTGATCGTCGTCGATGTGCCGCCCGAAGCCGACGACGAGCTGTGTTTGCCGGCGATGCAGCATGGCCTCAACTTCATCCGGCTGGCCACGCCGACCACCGATGCCAGGCGGCTGCCGGCGGTTCTGAACAACACCTCGGGCTTCCTGTACTACGTCTCCATTGCCGGCATCACGGGCACGGCGGCGCCCGACGCCACCGCCGTGCATCAGCAAGTAAAACGCATCAAATCGTCGACGGCCCTTCCCGTAGTGGTCGGTTTCGGCGTAAAAACCCCTCAACAGGCCAAGGCGATAGCCCAAGGCGCGGATGGAGTTGTGGTAGGCTCGGCACTGGTTGGCGCGATCGAGCAGAGCCTTTCGCCCGAAGGCAAGGCAACGAGTCACACCGCAAGTGCTGTGCTCGATCTTGTCAAAGACTTGGCTGCGGCGTTGCAACCGGCCTGAACCGGGACGGCGCGGTCGCACAAAAAAATGACGCACGACCATGGGAGGTCATGCCAGGGGCATCCCAGAACGAGGCGTCGAGGAGCCAAGAGAGCGTGAATTGGATCAATAACATCGTCCGGCCGAAGATTCGCAGCTTGCTGACGACGAAGCGCGATGTGCCGGATGATCTGTGGCGCAAGTGTCCCGAGACCGGGCAGATTGTCTTCCACAAGGACCTGGAAGCCAATCAGTTCGTCTATCCCGGCTCCAACTACCACGAGCGCATGACGGCGCCGCAACGGCTGGCGCATCTGTTCGACGACGGCGAATACACCCGGCTGGTTCTGCGCGCGGTGACGCAGGATCCGCTGCGTTTTCGCGACGGCAAGCGCTACACCGACCGGCTGAAGGACGCACGGGCCTCGACCGGCCTCGAGGATGCGGTGCTGGTCGGCGAGGGCAAGCTCGAGGGCAAGCCTGTCGTGGCGGTGGCCCAGGACTTCCGCTTCATGGCCGGTTCGCTCGGCATGGCCGCCGGCGAAGCGGTGATCACCGGCATGCTGCGGGCGGTGGAACTCAAGGTGCCATTCATCCTGTTCGCCGCGTCCGGTGGCGCGCGCATGCAGGAAGGCATCCTGTCGCTGATGCAGATGCCGCGCACGACGATCGCCGTGCAGCGCCTGCGCGAGGCGCGGTTGCCCTATATCGTGGTGCTGACCGACCCGACGACGGGCGGTGTCACGGCGTCCTATGCCATGCTCGGCGACATCCAGATCGCCGAGCCAGGCGCTCTGATCTGTTTCGCCGGCCCGCGCGTCATCCAGCAGACCATCCGCGAGCAACTGCCGGACGGCTTCCAGCGCGCCGAATATCTGCTGGCGCACGGCATGATCGACATGGTCGTGCATCGCCACAAGCTGCGCGAGACGCTGGCGCGCCTGGTCGGCCTGCTGGCGCCAGACCGGCGGACGGGGCTCGAGTCGCGGCGGCGCAAATCGGGCAACGGTGCCGCCTACGTCAATGGCCCGGCCGCTGACCCGTACATCATCGAGGCGGCGCGGAAGGGGGGCAACGAACCCGTCATCGAGGCCGAGCCGGTCGACGACGCCGAGCGTTTCCAACCAGGCAAGGGCACGCCACGGACCTGACTTATCCCGTGCCTTTGCTACGAGTTTTGATGCCAGTGTCGTGCGTGCATACTCTGGCGCCGTGAACCGGCGCCTGGCCTATGGCCAATATCATCAACGAGCCCCCCATGGCACGAAGCGACCACCTGCTGGCGGAGCTGAGGACGCTGCATCCCAAGCTGATCGACCTGTCGCTCGGCCGCGTCGAGCGGCTGCTGGCCAAGCTCGGCGAGCCGCAACGGCGCTTGCCGCCGGTGATCCATGTCGCCGGCACCAATGGCAAGGGCTCGGTCACCGCATTTCTCGCGGCCATGCTGGAAGCCGCCGGCCGCCGTGTCCACGTCTACACATCGCCGCATCTGGTGCGATTTCACGAGCGCATGGCGCTGGCGGGCCGCGACGGCAAGACCGAGCCGATCAGCGAGGAGCATCTGGTCGACGTTCTGTCACGCGTCCAGGCCGTCAACGACGGTGACGACATCACGCAATTCGAGATCACCACGGCCGCCGCCTTGCTGGCTTTCGCCGAGACGCCAGCCGATGCCGTCATCCTGGAAGTCGGTCTCGGCGGCCGGCTCGACGCCACCAACGTCATCGCCCGCCCGGCGCTGACCATCATCACGCCCATCGCCATGGATCACGCCGACAAGCTTGGGCCGACGATCGGGGCGATTGCCGGCGAGAAGGCGGGAATCCTGAAGCGCGGCGTCGGTGCCGTCATCGCCCAACAGCCGGTCGAGGCCGAGCAGGTGATCCGCGCCGCGGCCGCCAAGGTCGGCGCCCGCCTGATCCTCGGCGGCCAGGACTTCGATGCCTACGAGCAGAATGGCCGCCTCGTCGTGCAGCTCGAATCGGCTCTGCTCGATTTACCAAAGCCGGCGCTGCTCGGCCGCCACCAGTTCGGCAACGCCGGCACCGCGGTGGCAGCCGCCATGCAGCTTGCCGACCTCGGCCTCAGCGAGCGCGCCATTGCACGCGGCCTGCTCGAGGTGCGGTGGCCAGCGCGCATGCAGCGGCTCGCCAGGGGGCTGCTGCCGGCGCTGCTGGACCCGGCAGCGGAGCTGTGGCTCGACGGCGGGCACAATCCGGCGGCCGGCGTCGTCATCGCCCAGACCATGGCCGATCTCGAGGAGCGTTCGCCCAAGCCCTTGCATCTCATCGTCGGCATGATGGGACAGAAGGATGCCGCGGGTTTTCTCGCGCCGTTTCGCGGGCTCACGCGCCACGTCGTGACGGTGCCGATCCCTGGCGCACACGAGTCGACCTACGATCCCGAGGCGCTCGCCGGCCTTGCCAACGGTCTTGGCCTCGACGCGGAGGCGGCATTGGGGGTCGAGGCGGCACTGCAGCGGCTCGAGCAGCTGTTCCCCGGCCCCAAGCGCGTCCTCATTTGCGGCTCGCTCTACCTTGCGGGCCAGGTGCTGGCGCTGCAGGACGGCGTCACGGCCCAGCCGAATTGACGACACCTGATCATCACGCCTCCCACGGCCAATCGACGCCGCCGCTGTGCGTGACGGCGCCACGGGCGGCCGATCCGACGACGGCGGCATATTTCTCCAGCACGCCGCCGAGCCGGCGCTCGGGCGGGGTCAGACCCATGGGTCTGACCCCTTCTCTGCGTCGCTCCATCTCCTCCGACGCAACCTCCAGCGTGATGTTGGCCACAGCCGGCGTGGCATCAATAGCAATCATGTCGCCATCATGGACGAGGCCGATTGGCCCGCCGGCGGCGGCCTCGGGGCTGGCGTAGCCGATACACAGCCCGCGCGTGGCGCCGGAAAAACGGCCGTCGGTCAGCAGGGCAACCCTTTCGCCGTTGCCCTGGCCGTAAATCAGCGCCGTGATGCCGAGCATCTCGCGCATGCCGGGGCCGCCCTTGGGGCCTTCGTTGCGGATCACCAGCACCTCGCCCGGCTTGTACGTCATGCCCTGCACGGCCACCTGCGCCTGCTCCTCGCTCTCGAAGACGCGCGCCGGCCCGCGGAACAGCAACGCCTTCAAGCCCGCGACCTTGAGCACGGCGCCCTCTGGACAGAGGTTGCCCTTGAGGATCGCCAGGCCGCCGTTCACCGCGATCGGCTGGTTGGTGGATCTGACGATTTCAGCGTCGACCGGCGGCGCGGCAGCCAATTCCTCCGCCAGCGTTCGCCCTGTGATCGTCAGACAGCGGCCGTCGATGAAGCCGCCGCGCAGCAGCTCCGCCAGGATGACGGGTGTACCGCCGATTTCGTACAGGTCGCGGGCGAGATATTTGCCGCCCGGCTGCAGGTTGCCGATCAGCGGCGTGCGTTGGAACACGGCCGCCACGTCGTCGATGTCGAAGGCCAGACCGGCCTCGTTGGCCAGCGCGGGAATGTGCAGGACGGCATTGGTCGAGCCGCCGGTCGCCGCGACGATGGCGCAGGCGTTTTCGAGCGCGGCGCGGGTGACGATGTCGCGTGGGTGCGGCCCGCCGGCCAGCACGGCCTGCATCAAGATTTTACCGGCGCGGCGGGCCAGCGGCGCGCGCTCGCTGTAGACGGCGGGGATCATGGCGCTGCCCAGCGGTGACAGGCCGATCGCCTCACCGACCATGCCCATGGTGTTGGCCGTGAACTGGCCAGGGCAGGAGCCCGCGGTTGGCAGGCAGACGTGGCTCAGAGCCTCGACGTCGGCCATCGATGCGGCGCCGGCGATCACCTTGCCGATCGTCTCGTAGGTATCGAGCACGGTCTTGTCATTGCCGTGCAAGCGTCCAGGCAGTGCCGCGCCGCCATGCAGGAATACGGAGGGCACATTGCATCTGATCATGCCCATCATCAGGCCGGGCAGGTTCTTGTCGCACCCCGCCACACCGAGGATGCCGTCCATTTGGTGGCCGCGCACGGTGGCCTCGACGCTGTCGGCGATCAGCTCGCGCGAGACGAGCGAGAAGCGCATGCCCGAGTGCGCCATGGAGAGGCCGTCGGACACCGACACTACAGGGCATTCGAGACCCATGCCGCCGCCGGCATAAATACCGGTTTTGGCGTTGAGCGCCTGCTCGCGCAGGCCGAGATTGCACGGGCTCATCTCGCCGCCGGTATGCACCACGGCGACGCGCGGCCGCTTGATCTCGTCCTCGTCCTGGCCGAGCGCATATAAAAACGCCCGCGTCGTCGCCCGGATCAGGCCCTCGTCGATGACGCTGGAGCGAAAGCGGCGCGGCGTGGCATCCGGCGATCCTGGCTTGCGTTGTGTCATCCTCGGTCTCCGATTACAGCGCGGCGCATCCCTCGTCTCAGACGTCGGCACATCTTAACGCAACCTTGACCAGTCCCTGAACCGCCCCCCGAATAGTTCTAAATTGTTAAGGCGCATCGGCGATCCTCGACAAAAAATGGGGTGCGTCAGATGTTGCGTAGTGTAGTGCGCCAGCGATGCTGGGCACGCTGCTGCCATACCTTGGCTGCAGGTGCCGTGATGTGCGGTGTGGTGTTGGCCGCTTCGAGCCCTTTCGACCGGCCGCGTGCTTCGGTTTTGGCTGAACCGGCGGCGGTTTCTGGGCCCGACTTAGTCGATGCGCTTGCCGACCCGGCACGCCCCCTGGAAGCGCGCGCGGATCGTGCGCAGCCCGGCGATACTGGTCTGGGCTCGAGCCCCTTGGCACCCAGGGCTGATGATCGTCTCGAGGCGGTACGCAATAACGACTTCGCAACGCCATCCAAATCGTCGCCCGCATCGCTCGCCGTTCCGCTAGATCGTCCCAGTATCGGCAGCCAATCCAGGCCGTTAGAACCGCGCGGACCGGACGTGTTCGGCTCGCTGGCTATCTCGGCGCCGGACATGCCGTTCGCCCGTCAGGTCCGGGGTGCGTTCGAAGCGCCGGCGGCAACCGTGGCCGGCTGTGTGTTGGAGACGCAACCCAATTGCGCGACGGACTTACCGACGATCTGGAGCGGCGTTATTGACAAAGCCCGCGCGCTGTCCGGCCGCGATCAGCTTGATTGGGTCAACAGGAAGGTCAACGAACGCATTGATTATCGAGATGATTTCGCGGCGCACGGCGTCCAGGACGTTTGGTCGAAACCGCATAAGACGATGGCCAGCGGCACCGGGGACTGCGAGGACTACGCCATTTTGAAGATGTGGCTGCTCGCGCAGTTGGGCTGGAACAGCCAGGACATGCATGTGGTGGTGGTTGCCGGCGTCGGGCTGAAGCTCAAGCATGCCGTCCTGGCGGTACGGGACGGGCAGGGAACGTTCATCCTCGACAGCCTGGCATCCGCTGTGCGCCGCGACGTGGACGTAACCGACTACAAACCGATGCTGTCGATAAACACCTTCGGCTTCTGGATCCACGGCACGCCGCCGCGGGGCAGCGGGGCGCAATTGGCAGGCATGACCCATCGAACCCGCTAAAAATGCGGCTGTTATAGCCGCGGAGTTTGCTTGGTTATCAGGTGCTCAATTGGCTATTGGCGCCTGACTTCGGCACCGAAAATATAGCCGGCGCCACGCACGGTTTTGATCAATGACGGCCGGCCAGGTGTGTCGAGTTTTTTGCGCAGCTTTGCGACCAAAACGTCGATGGATCGATCCGTTGGTGACCAATCCGAGCCTTTCAGGGCGTCCATGATTTCATTGCGGCTGAGCACGCGTTTCGGCCGAGTCATGAACAGGTACATAAGGTTGTATTCATAACTCGTCAGGTCGATGTCGCGTCCATCGGAGCGGCGGACTTCGCGCATGCCGTGGTCCAAGATCACGCCGCTCATCGCGTACTGTTCGCTGCCGTCGCATTCGACGGGGACCGTGGACGGCTCGGCCCGTCCGCGCGAGCGCCGCAAGAGGGCTCGGACTCGCGCCACGAGTTCACGCACGTGGAACGGCTTGCGGATGTAGTCATCGGCGCCGAGTTCCAAACCCACAACGAGGTCGAATACGTCCGAGCGGCTTGAAACGATGATCAGCGGAATCTTGTGCCGCCGTACAATTTCCAACGCCAAATCGCTGCCATCTTCGGCTCGAAGATTGAGGTCCAGCAGGACCAGGTCGATCTTGCGCGATTGCAGCGAAAGAAGCGTTTCTTCTCGATTCGCGGCTTCTTCGACGAGTAGACAGTGATCTTCCATCGCTTCGCGCATGATCTGGCGCATTTCCGCGTCGCAATCGACAATCAGGATATGCGCGTGCTGAATGAGCTTTGGCACCGTAAAATCATTGGGGGCGACTAAATTCATTGCAATATTCCCGTCAAATCCGTGCAGAGTGCGTAGGTTCAGACGATGGACCATATAGCTAGCGTAAAACCATGCCGCACCTGGCGATTGAAGTTTCTTAACACCTCAGTAACAATTGTTCACAGATAAATAATTCGGTCGGCATGTGTCCTGTCCGCGTGTATAGTTGTTTACCGACTCACGATAGGTGTCGCTGCCTGGTCTTTTTAAGCAGCAAGCTCAGTCGGGTGTTTACGCATTGATAAGGCGGGGAAAAAGTCATGCGGATGGATGCGGTCTCTCGGGCCCGACAGCGGACTCACGCTGGTCGCCTGATCGGAGTTGCAGTTGCAGCCTTGGCGGTGTGCGCCAATAGCGCCTTGGCGATTTCGCTGAAGGAGGCCGTGGCTACGGCGCTGGAAACCAATCCAGAAATCGGCCAGGCCATTGAAAATCGTGAAGCAATCGAGTTCGAGCTGAGGCAGGCGCGCGGGCTTTATCTGCCGCGCATTGACCTCGAAGGTTCATACGGCGCACGCCGGTTCGACAGTCCCGGACGGCGGGCCATCGGCACTTCAGATGATACGTTGCGCCCTGGTGAAATCGGCAGCACCGTGACGCTGAAGTTGTTCGACGGTTTCGGGCGCGAGGCCGAGATCGAACGCCAGGCGTCGCGCGTGGATGGCGCGTCCCATCGGGTGTTCGAGCGGTCGGAATTCATTGCCCTGGCTATCGCCAAGGAATACTTCGAGATCCTGCTGCAGGGGCGTATCCTCAAAATCGCGGAAGACAACATAGCCTTCCATCAGGGCATTGCCGGCCGGATCAGGGCCGGCCTCAACGGCGGCTCCTACACCACGGCGGACAACCAACAGGCCGAGGAGCGGCAGCGCGCGGCACGTGCCCGAATCATCGAGGCGAAAGAAGAGTTGGAGACGGCCCGCATCCGCTTCTTCAAGCTGGTGGGCCAGACCCCCTCCGGTTTGCGGGCCTACCAATCGTTGGCGCCAGCCAGTCCCAAGTCGCTTCCGTCAGCCATCGAGCTGGCACGCCAGAACAATCCGCGCATCAAGTTTGCCGTGGCCGACGTCGACGCGGCGGCGGCGCTGGTAAAAGCTGCCCGCGCACGCTACCTGCCGGAGGTTCTGCTCGAGGGGCGCGCCAGGACCGGCCGCGAGATCGACGGCGTCGAAGACCGTACATCCGATTTGCAAGGTCGCGTCGTCACCAAATGGAACATTTTCAATGGCGGTATCGACCGTGCCAATCATCAGGAGCAGCTGCGCCGATTGAGCGAGGAAAAGCTCAGGCTGGCGACGGTGCACCGGGAAGTGGAAGAAGCCATCCGTTCGGCATGGAATAACCGGGTCAACCGGGGCGAGCTGCGCATTACGCTGTCATCGCAGGCCGCGGCAGGGCGGCAGGTCGTCGACGCCTATGGCGAGCAGTTCAGGGCTGGACGGCGCACGCTGCTGGATGTGCTGAGCGCACAGAATACCTATACGGCCACGCGCGTTCTGGTCGAGACCGCCGAATATGCCGAGGCATTCGCCGTGTATCGCATCATGGCCGCCACTGGCGGCCTCGTCCGGTCGCTGGGTCTGGAGCCGCCGACAGCCGCCACGGCTTATGCCCGTGAACAGGCCAGGGTGCCGCCGCCGCCGGCGGTCGAGGAGGCCCGCCGCTATGGTGGTCCCGACCGGCGCAATTCCTGGCATGTCGAGGTCAAGCGCTGACGGATAGCATCATGGACCGCTGGCCCCGGGGCCACGGTCGCAGGTCAGCCGCAAGCAGGACCTCGAATTGGCCTTGCATTTGCCTCTCTTGCATTTGCATCTTTGTCGGATTGAGGTCTGACGATTGTTCGCGGCGGCGGGCCGCCGACGAGGCGCTGTTCAGTAAGAGTGAAAAGTGATGGCAAGGCGTATCGGATCTCTCGAGCTGCGCGACGAGTTCGGCGGTGCCGGCACGAGGGTCGTTCTGCTGGTTTCCGGCTTGCTCGCGAGCTTCCTGATCTGGGCCTGCCTGGCCGAGATCGAGGAGGTGACGCGGGGCGATGGTCGCGTCATTCCGTCGCAGAAAACTCAGATCGTGCAAAGTGCCGAGCCTGGCGTGGTCAAGGAGCTGCTCGTCCGGCTGGGCCAGCGTGTCGCCAAGGGCGACTTGTTGATGCGCATCGACAAGTCGACGACCGCCGCTAGCCTTGGCGAGGTGGAGGCTCAAAGTCGGGCGCTGACCGCCCAAATCGCCCGTCTGGAACTCGAGCATGAGGCCGAGGGCCGTGCCCCCTATATTTGCCCAGCCGAGCTGAGGCCGACTTGGAACGCGCTCTGCGACAACGAACAGAAGCTTTACGCGGCGCGGGTGAGCAATCTCGTCAGCCGGGTCAAGGTGTTCAAGGAGCGCAGCGAGCAGAAAAGTCGTGAACTCAATGAGGTGGCGGCAAATGTCGAGCGCTTGAAAGAGAGCCTGGCGCTGGCCGATCGCGAATTGAAGATGATCAAGCCGCTGGCCGATCGCAAGATCATCGCCGATACCGAGCTTATACGCGTGCAGCGCGGGCTATCCGATGCGCGGGGCCAGCTCAATGCCGCACTCGAGACCAAGGGGCGCACGGAGGCGGCGCTGCGCGAAGCCAATCTGCAGGTCGAGGAGCAAGTGCTCGATTACAAGCAGACCGCACAGAAGGAGTTGAACGAGAAGCGTGCCCAGCTTTCGATAGTCCAGCAAACGATGCAAGGCGCCGCCGAGCGCGTCAGGCGGACCGATATCCATTCCCCCGTCGACGGCTTCGTCAACGAGGTGCTGGTGACGACGCTCGGCGCTTTCGTCAATGCGGGCGAGCGCGTCGTCAGCATCGTGCCCGCCGAGGACCAGCTGCTGGTCGAGGCGCGCGTGCGGCCGGCTGATATCGCGTTCATCCACAACGGACAGCCGGCGGTGGTGAAAGTCACCGCCTTCGACTTCTCGATCTTCGGCGGCCTGGATGGTTTAGTCGAGAACGTCTCGGCGGACACCTTGATCGACCCGACAACGAAGGAGCCGTTCTACACGGTGATTGTCCGGACTAAAGATTCGACACTCCAGGGCAGAGCCGGGAATCTCGAGATCATTCCAGGAATGGTCTGCAACGTCGACATCATGACCGGCAAGAAAACGATCATGCAGTATCTGCTCAAACCGATTCAAAAGGCGCGGGAGACGGCTTTTCGTGAGCGGTGATCTCACTTCGAGTGTTCAGGCCATGCAGGCGAATGACACGAACAGCCGGGATATCGGTTCCGCCAGCGACGGTGCCGGTGGCGTTGCGCTGCCGGTCGCCAACCTGGCGGAGTTCAGGGTGCTGACGCACGAGGGTAAGAAGCACGCCTTCAAACTCGAGCAAATCTTCTGGCAAATCATTCAGCTGGCGGCCAACGCGCGCAAGCAGCGCATGGGCGCCTATGTTGCGTCGCTGTTGGAGACCGCAAGCCCCAACGTGAACCGCACGTCGATGCTGCGCTCGCATGCCGCCGAGTGGATCAGCAACAGGCTGGCGGAGACCACGGCACGCGCCTTGAGTCCGCGGTTCGTGACAAAGGTCGTGCAATCCACGCCGCTGCCATGCATCGCCATCGACGCCAACAACGCCATCACGGCTCACAATGACTTGTTCATTGCGCTGCTGGGTGCGGCATCGCGCGACTCCACGAAGGCAAAAATCGATAAGGTGCGCGTCAGCTTTGGCAGGGATATCGCCGCCGTCCGCGACAGCCTGATTGTCTCGCGGGCCGCCTATATCGAGGAAACGGTACGACTGAATACGGGCGAGGATACCTTGCACCGGACGGCACGTATCGTCGGGATCAATCCGCTTCAGGGCCCCGCGATTGGTATGCTGGTGATGATCCTGAGCTGAATGTCATGGATGAGTGAGCGGGCGGATTGCCGCTGATATTGCGCAATAAGAGACGGAAATTTGATGCAAAAGCACAATGATTACGCACCAGGCGAGTTCGGCGGATCGGTCAGTGCACGTTCCGACGATCTACTGCTGTGTCTGGAGGCGGTGGCGGCCTATTACGGCCGCTCGACGTCGGCGGTGGTGCTGACAGCAGGATTGCCCCTGGAAATGGGCAAGCTCACGCCAGCCCTGCTGCCGAAAGCCGCCGAACGGATCGGCATCCGTGCGCTGCAGGAGCGGGCGAAGATAAAGGATCTGGTGCCGCTGGACGTGCCGGCCATCCTGGTTTGCGAGGGTGGCCAGATGCTGGTGCTGTTCGGGGGTGGCCCCGAGGCCGGCTATGCCGTGCTCTTTCCGGAAGAGCGCGAGGCGCGCAAGGTTCCCGCCGGCGCCTTGGAGGCGCTTTATAGCGGCATATGTTTCAAGATGAAGCCCAGCTACGAAGCCGAGGTCGCGGGGGGGCAGGTCAAAACAGATACGCGGGCGTGGTTCTGGGGGGCGATCAGTGGGTACTGGCGCAGCTATTCCCTGGTGATCATTGCCGCGGTGATGATCAACATCATTGCCCTGGCGGCTCCGGTTTTCACGATGAACGTTTACGATCGCGTCATCCCGAACAAGGCAGTGGCGACGTTGTGGGTTTTCGTCGCCGGCCTGCTGGTCGCGTTCGGCTTCGATCTCGCCTTGAAACTCGCCCGCTCCAAGATTCTCGATCGGGTCGGCCGCAAGATCGATATCGAGCTTGCCTTTACGCTGTTGCGCAAGACGCTGACCGCGCGGCTTTCGGAGCGCCCGGAGACCGCCGGCATTCTGGCCAACAAGTTCCAGGAGTATGAAGCCGTCCGCGAGTTCCTGTCGTCGAACACGGTCATGATGTTCGTCGACATCGCCTTCTTCTTCCTGTTCGCGCTCGTCATCTATGCCATTGGCGGCTGGATTGTGGTCATTCCGATGGCGGCGCTATTGCTGGTCGTGGGCTTGGGGTTCTTGTTGCAGTCGCGCTTGACCAACGTCATCAGGAACATGCAAAGCGAGGCGGCGCTGCGCCATTCCGTCGTGGTGGAAGCCGTTTCATCGTTGGAAACGATCAAGAGCATCAGGGCTGAAGGCCACGTATTGCGGCGGTGGGAAAGCTACGCCAAGGCCGCGGCCGAGAGCGCCGAGCAATCCAAGTACCTTTCCGCCTTGGGGTTGCATGTCACCGGCTTCATTCAGCAAGTCGTCCTCGTGCTGATTGTCGTGGCTGGCTGCTACGAATTCGCTGCTGGCAAGATGTCGACCGGCGCCATTATCGCGTGCGTCATGCTGTCCAATCGATTGATCGCGCCGCTGTCGCAGATCGCGCAGATGTTCACGCGCGCGCGCTATGTCGCCCTGGCGCTGCACAGCCTCGATGAAATCATGAACAAGACCGACGAACTGGTGGCGCAAAGCGGCTTCGTCAATCGCAAGATTGCGCAGGGTCATCTCGAGTTCCGCAAAGTCCAGTTTCGTTATCCCAACAGCAAGGCTTTGATTCTCGATGAGTTCAGCCTTGTCGTGAAGCGCGGCGAGCGCGTCGGCATCATCGGCAGGATCGGGTCGGGCAAGACGACGATCGGGCGGCTGCTGACGAACCTGTATCAGCCGGTGTCGGGTGAAATCCTGATCGACGGGGTGGACATCCAGCAGTATCACCCGCACGAGGTCAGGTCGGCGATCGCATTGGTTGGTCAGGAAGCGGAGTTGTTCTACGGCACGGTCCGCGAGAATATCGTCATGGGAGATCCGACCGCCAGCGACGAGGCGATTGTACAGGCGGCGCGGCGATCAGGGGCCGAGCGTTTCATTGCCGCCGACCCGAAGGGCTTCGATCTCAACGTCGGCGAACGCGGCAGCCGGCTATCCGGCGGGCAGCGCCAATGCGTGGCTCTGGCGCGCAGCTTCCTAACCGATCCGGCCGTTCTGTTCCTCGACGAGCCGTCCAGCGCCATGGACCAGCAGACCGAGCGCCAGTTCATCGAGCAGGTCCGCCAGGCGCTGCGGCCCGATCAGACGCTAATTGTCACGACGCATCGCAACTCCATGCTGCAGCTCGTCGATCGGCTGGTGGTGATCGAGAACGGCCGCGTCGTCGGTGACGGGCCGCGCGACAAGGTGATCGAAGCGCTCGTCAAGCAGCGCGCGGGCGGTCAGTAGCCGACCCCGCGAGCGGACCCTGGAAAAGTCCGTTCGCGGGATGGCGTCGATCACAGCGATCCGTTGTGCGTGCCGGAGCTGTCGTCGAAGATGATCGTGATCGAGCTTGCCGACGGCGCACCCTGCAGGGTTGCGACCGTCTGGAATGATGCGCCGCCAGCCGATCCATTGGCATCGACCGACAACTGACCGTTGCCGGAATTGTATTGCACGTAGTTGCTCAGGGTCTGGCCGGTGGCGACATCGAACAGTGCGGTCAAGTCGATCTTGTCGCCCTCGCCGCCGCTGAAGTCGACGATGAGGTCCGGCAGGTCGGGTAGCGAATCCAACACGAAGGTATCGTCGCCCGAGCCGCCGAGCAGCGTATCGGCGCCGCTGCCGCCGACCAGCATGTCATTGCCGCTTTCGCCCCACAGCTTGTCCGCGCCGGCGCCGCCCTCCAGGTAGTTGTCGCCGCTGTTGCCGGCCAGGAAGTCGTTGCCAAAGCCACCGATCAGGCCTTCGATGTCGATCAGCTCGTCGCCGGCCGCAAACCCGCCGCCGATCTCGCCGTTGCCTGGGTTGTTGAACGGCGACGGCTGGTCCGAGGCATCGCCGTGGCTGTCGAGGTTGATCGCGACGGCGCCGACGCTGTCGGAATAATCGACAACATCGAAGCCGGTCGTTCCCATGATCCACTCGGCCGCCGCCGTGCCTTCTATGGCATCGCCTTCGACGTCGATCATCAGTGTGCCCGGTGCCATATCACCGTCGAAATCCTTGACGGCGTAGGTGAGCGTAAAGGTGACGTCATCCTTGTAGCCGCCGGACGCGTTCATGATCGGCGTCAACTGTTCGACGGTGAAGTCACCCGAGATGGTGTCGGCCAGAGTCACGCGCAGCACCGCGGTGCTGTCCTGCAAGATGGTCAGGACCGTGCCGCCCGCCGAAACGCTGGACGTGAAGCCGGCGAGTGCGACCATGCCGGAGAATAAGGTCGAGCCGGGTCCATCCGCATTGTAGGCGTGATTGAGCGTGCCGTCCGCCGTCGGACCGCCGGCAGGTGGCGGCGGGGGATAGTGATGGTCGTCGTCCTCCGGCTCGCCGTCGCAATCATCCTCGCCATCGTCGTTGTTGTTCTTGCCCTCTTTCTCGTCGTCGCCACCTTCATCTTCGTCTTCGTCGCCGCCGCCATGGTCCTCGTCTTCATCCTCGCCTTCGTCGCCGCCATGGTCCTCGTCTTCGTCATCATCCTCGTCATCGTCGCCACCGTGGTCCTCGTCTTCATCGTCATCTTCGTCTTCGTCGTCCTCGTCCTCGTGATCGTCCTCGCCAAAATCGCCTTGATTAAGGTCGATGGGGGCATTGGGGCCGACGCTGGGGTTGTCGTCGTCGAAGCGGATGTTGCCGCCGAGGTCGATGCTGGCGGAGTCCGTCGCGGTATCGCCGTCAAAGTCGGTGGTGACGGCGGTGGCGGTGAGAGTGACCTTGCCGGCGGCCAGCGCGATGACGGCATCCTCGGGGGCGCCCTCGACGTGGTCGATCTGCTGGTGCTGGGTCAGGGTGACGACGCCCGCGCCATTGACGGCGATGGAGAATACGGTGTTGGCGTCGTTGACGCCGGCGAGCGTGGCCGCGGTC
>CAZCGE010000056.1:0-5703 GCA_964498125.1 uncultured Devosia sp.
ACGGAGCCTGCGAAATCCCCATAGCGCCCGCTGATCCGGGTGCCCCAAACCCCGCGCCTTCCTTCCCTGGCGGCTTTCGAACGCCGGCCTCGGTGCGCGTGGAGACGTCCGTGTGGCCGGCATCCGAAACCCGTCACAGCAACGGACATGACTTTTTGCGATAGAGTTCTCGCCCGGATCGGCAGCTTTAGGGCTGTAAAGCCGAAATCTTGCGTCCGGAACCTTGATGCTTAGGTGTCGGCAATTGCTGACTGGGATCAAGTCCGATGCTCCACAAGTGCGTGCTATAAGCGCTGCCATGAAAGCTCGTTGGCATCTTCTGGCGCTTTGGCTCGCTTTGACGGGCTGTTGCGCAGGCGTGGCCCTGTATTGGCAATGGTCGGCCGCTGTTGCCGCCTTCGAGCGCGACGCGGCGACACTGCATCGCATTGTTTCACAGCGTATAGAGCAGCACGACGCTCACATGACAGCTCTATCAGCCCTTGCAGGGGCGGGCGATTGGCAGCCGGAAGCTTCATTGAAGGCGGTTGCCGCCAACATTGTTCAATTCTATCCACGTATCGTTGCGATCGATGTCGTCGCCTTGTCTCCCAAAGTCTCATTGTTGGCGTCAAGCCGACGTGATGCCAATGAAGCCGATATTGGAAGGATTGCTGAGGCAGCGCGGTACGCCGTTGCCAAAACAGAACTGATCGCCACGCCTCAGATGCGCGGTCGCTACATCCTGATCAAGCTTGTGCCGACAGGTGAAACGCTGCGTTACGTTGTGTCGTTGGAAATCGATGCTAAGCAACTTATCGAGACGGATACGGTCGCGGACTTTAGCCAAATTGCACTGCTGGCCGAACCGACCGGGGCGGCCGTTTACGCGTCTCCCACGCAGAAAGACG
The DNA here is from genome assembly GCA_964498125.1 of uncultured Devosia sp. Taxonomy (GTDB): domain Bacteria; phylum Pseudomonadota; class Alphaproteobacteria; order Rhizobiales; family Hyphomicrobiaceae; genus CAMDBL01. Next base: position 891 of record CAZCGE010000056.1, read on the forward strand.
ACCGCCTGTTTGCGACGCAGCAATTGCGCGCAGAGAAGACGCTTACGAGCGCGAGCCAACCCCTGCAACTTTTGATCACCCGAGACATCTCGCTGCCCGGTATTTTTCCGTGGGCGGGCACGGCTGCGGCGACGCTCTCTATTGCGAGTATCCTTTATCTGCTGCGCGCGATCGCCATGGCGCGCACTGCCGCACGCGATGCGGTTCGCAATGCGGCCGCAAGTGCGCAGGAGGCGCGTTTGGCGCACGCGACGAGAATTAATTCCATGGGAGAATTGTCGTTGGCGGTTGCTCATGAACTGGCGCAGCCGATTGCAGCACTCCTCAGTCAAAGCCAAGCCGGACTGCGGATGATCAAATCGGCTGACACCGATCCGTCCGCGATTGCCGGTGTGCTTGAAGCCAACGCGCGTCTTGCCAAGCGGGCCGGCGAACTCTTGAGCCGACTGCGCGACTGGATCTCGATCGACCCACCCGCTTTGCAAGACGTGGATCTCAATCGGCTCATCAGCGAAATCGCCACACTCAATCGGGCGGAGCTGAAGACGCGGGGCGTCGACCTGAAACTCGACCTTGCGCAAACGCTGCCGCGCGCGTCCGCCGACAGCATCGGCGTCGAACAGATCGTGCAGAACCTGATCAGTAACGCGCGCGACGTCTCGCCTGTCGGCACAGCGATCACCATTGCGACGTTCGCCTCTGCGGATCGGGTCGGTTTCACCGTCACGGACGAGGGCACGGGCATCGCGGATGACATGAAAGAGCGTCTATTTGAGCCATTTGTCACCTCGAAACCCGACGGCATGGGGCTCGGCTTGTCGATTTGTCGTCGCCTGATCGAGAAATTTTCAGGCGAGATCTACGGTGCCAATCGTGACGATGGCCGCTCTGGCGCGGTCATGACCGTCGTTCTGCCGCACTATGTTGGCGCCCAAACTGAGGGAGGCTCCGCGCGTGGCTCAGATATATCTGATCGATGACGATTCTGATGTGCGCGAAGCGCTGGCTTTGCTGCTTGCCACATCGGGTCGAGCCGTAACTGCGTTTCACGATGCGGCGAGTTTCCTCGGGAAGCTTTCAGCATTGAGGCCGGGCTGTGTGATCACGGACATCCGGATGCCGCACATCAGCGGCCTTCAACTTCAGGAAAACTTGACGTCGCGCGGCTGTCTTTGGCCCATCATCGTGATCACCGGCCATGGCGACATCAATGCATGCCGACGTGCATTCAAGGCCGGCGCGGTCGAATTTCTGACCAAGCCAGTGGATGAGCACGACCTCCTGAGCGCCATCGACAAGGCCACGTCGGACCTCGAACGGGAAACCCGGCGCGCCGCTGAAGCGGCAGAGGCGCGAACGCTGGTGGACACGCTGACGCCGAGGGAACGCGAAGTCTTCGAGATGGTCGCACGAGGTTTGGCGACGAAAGATATTGCGCTGGCCTTGGATCTTTCGCCGCGGACTGTCGATGTCCATCGCGCCCACATCTCAGCGAAACTCGGAACCACCTCCGCGGTCGACATCGCGCGCATCGCACGGAGCGCCAAGCCGTGAGCCACATTCGTAGTCAAACGGAGTTCGAACTACGTAGTTTTACGTAGATCGATAGGTGGCAACTCCGACGCTGCCCGCCGGGAAGTGATGCTAGTTGATGCCGTCGGCCCATTGACGGCCGCAAAATCTCAGTCGGGAGACACACCATGACCAAAAGTATCGGCCTCCGCATCTGCGCCGCCGCCGCCTTCCTTGCGACAGGCTTGACGGCCGTGCAGGCCAACCAAGCCAACATGTCCTTCTTCATCACCAGCGTCGGCAAAGGCGATGGCGCGAACCTCGGCGGCATCGAGGGCGCTGACGCTCATTGTGCAACACTTGCGAAGGCAGCGGGATCAAACAAGAAGCAATGGCGCGCCTACCTTAGCACAACGGCTCCGGGCGGCGATGCCGGAATCAATGCGCGCGATCGGATCGGCAAAGGCCCGTGGCGCAACGCCAAAGGCGCGGTGGTTGCCAAATCCGTTGACGATCTTCACGGCTCGAAGAACAATCTGACGAAACAGACCAGCCTGACGGAAAAAGGCGAAGTGATCAGTGGCCGTGGCGATGCCGTCAACATGCACGACGTCCTGACCGGGTCTGATCAACTCGGCATGTATGCCACAGCCGGTGGCGATACGACTTGTGGGAACTGGACAAAGAACGGCGATGGCTCTGCCATTGTTGGTCACCACGACCGCATGGGCCTCAAGGACACGCGGCATATGAAGTCTTGGAATTCGTCGCACGGTTCGGCTGGTTGCAGCCAGGACGCTCTCAAGAAGACCGGCGGCGCTGGTCTGTTCTATTGCTTCGCTGCAGACTGATTGCTCAGTTTTGCCGCTTGCAAGGCGAGCAGTCTCAACGAGGGTGGGCTATTGGCCCACCCGATTACCGGAAGAGGTGGCCGTGAAGAGACCGGGCCTGGATCGCAGAACTGTCATGGCATTGCTGACTGCGGCCGGTCTTGGAGGCGTCGCTGTTCCATCGACGGCTCGTGCGCAGCACTCTCTGAAGCGAGTGCGATTGCTGCTTAACACATCGTATTCTGGACCGCAGGCGTGGATTTTGCTTGCTGATGATCTCGGTTATTTTCGGCGCGAAGGTCTCCATGTCGAAATGACGCCCGGCGGTGGTGCGTACACAGCGGCACCGCGTGTCGCAGCTGGCGCGTTCGATTTCGGCTACGGCGATATCAATGCCCTGATCGAGGTCGCGGCACGCGATCCTGAGCGCGCGCCTGTCGCAGTTTTTGTCGCCTTCAATGCGTCGCCATCGACAGTCGCGGTTGATGTCGACGGCCCCATCAAAATGCCGAAAGATCTTGAGGGGCGACAGGTGATCGGCCATGACACCGACGTGGCGCTGCGCACCTTTGGTGTTTTCTGCCAGCTCACCGGGATCGATCGGCTGCGTGTGCGCATTGGTTCCGGGGGTGGCATGGCCGGAATGATCGAGCAAATGATCGGCTCCGACGACGTCCACGGCGTTTTTGGCTATGTCAGTACGCTAGCGGCGGCCATCGCTGCGTCCAAGCCCGACCTTGCAAAGCGGGTCCGTTACCTAAAGTTCGCAGACCACGCGCCAGACCTCTACGGTAGTGCACTGTTCGCGTCGAAGCGCATGCTCAAGGACGAACCCGAGACCGTCCGCGCCATGGTGAGCGGTTTCAATTCCGGTCTTGTCGCACTGCTGCGCGATATGGACGCTGGCCTCAACGCCGTCCTCAAGCGATCAGGCAGCAGTCGCGACGTCGAGTTGCTGCGGCTCAGAACGACACTCGATATCGAGATGGCGCATGCTGAAGGGCGGCGCATTGGGATCGGCGATGTTGACGATGCACGGCTCATGCGTTCGATTGCGATGCTCGCCGCGACCAATGGCCTGCCGCGTGTCCCGGATCTCAAAGATGTCTATTCGCGTGCGTTTCTGCCGCCACTGGCGGAACGCGTGACATCCTTGGCGAAGTGACCACCTGGAGATCCAACGATGATCTGTATCCACAGACGCCGCGTGTTAACGCTGGCCGCGGGCCTTGCCGCGTTGGTGGCACCAGCTTCCGCACAGACGACCCGCATGCGCCTCTTGCTCAATACGTCTTACTCCGGCCCCGTTGCATTCTTCTTGCTGGCTGAGCAGCGCGGCTACTTGAAGGACGCAGGGATCGACCTCTCGATGTCTCCGGGCGGCGGCGCGGCAGCTATCGTTCCGCAAGTTGTCCCAGGTGGCTTTGATGCCGGATACGGCGATATCTGCGCGCTGATCGAATTGATCGCGCGCTCTCGCCCAGACGAAGGGCCTGTTGCCATTTACACGACCTTCAACGCCACACCGCTGACCATTGCGGTTGACGCTGCCGGACCGATCCGATCCCCAAAGGACTTCGAAGGGCGCATCATCACAGGACATTCTGAAGATGCAGCCCTTCTCATGTTCGACCTGCTTGCTGCGGCAACAGGCACAGACACGTCCAAAGTCGGCATCGCACCAGCCATGTCCGGCATGGGCAGCCAGGTTGCCGACATGCTCGCCAACGGCAAAGTCCATGGTGTCTTCGGCTTCGTGAACACGATCATCGCATCTATCACGCCGCTGGGCGTCGATCCGCGCCGGCTGCGCTTTATCAATTTCGCCGAGCATGTGCCTGAAATGTACGGCAACACCCTGTTCGTGACACGCGAAGCCTACCGCAATCGTACGGCCGCGTTGCCGAAACTCGTCCGCGCAATCAATCGCGGATTGGCCGATACGGTCGACACGCCAACGGCGGCAATTGACGCGTTGACGAAGGTAAGCCCCGGAGCGAACCGCGACGTCAATTTGGCGCGCCTTGTTGGAACACTCCGGATTGAAATGGCGCATCCGGAAGGAGCGCGCCTTGGCATTGGCGATATGGACGACACGAGGCTCGCCAAATTGATTGATCGCATCGTGGCGGTGAAGAAATTGCCCCGGAAGCCACGCGTCGCCGAAGTGTTCGATCGCAGCTTCCTCCCGCCTGGCGACGAGCGGGTCCGCTCACTGGCCACAAGGTGAGACCCCGTTCGCTCTGGGCTCCTCATCCCGTGTGCGTCCGCTTTCCTCGATAGCTGACGCTAGCACATCCGCCGGAATCACCGATCGCATGTTCCGGTTCGGGTCAGCGAACGAAGGCGCTACGCGCCAGCCTGTGGCGCGCGGGGAACAGCGGTTGGCGGATTGGTGGGAAGTGATGTGAGCAGGAGCGCGCGGTAACGGGATGGGAAGTGCCCGGTCTCGAGGATCGAGGGGTGAAGTC
>CAZCGE010000057.1:0-41843 GCA_964498125.1 uncultured Devosia sp.
GGCGACAGCGACAGCGGCTTCCAGTCGAGCCCGCCCTCCAGCAGCAGGGGTCTCCCCGCATGCCGCGTGCCCTGGAAACTGCCTTCCAGCTCGCGTTTCAGCCGCTCGAACTGCTCGCCCGTCAGGTGGCCGTCCTTCGCCGCATAGACCAGCGCGCCCGACGGCCTGGCGGAATTATCCAGCAGCGCCTTGTTCCAGCGCGCCGCCTCGTTGTGGATGTCGATCGCCGTCGCCGCCGCCTCGATCGGGGAGAGGCCGTAGTGATCGTTGCCCGGATGAAACAGTTTCAGGTGCAGGATCGGGCGAGCCAAATCCGGACGCGCCTCAAGAGCAGGCGACAACCGTGCGCTAAATCTTCGAAGTGCTTATTCACATCTTGATGTACATTGGGTTGCTTCGCGGCCGAGCAAACCAGACAGACCACGGATACATCTCGTCGCCGTCGGAGGCCAGCCACTCCGCGACGACACCGTCCGCGATTTCATCCTTGGTGCTGCCATAGTTATGCTTGGCGACCCATTCGTAGTCGGTCCCCGCGCCACCATCCACGGGAATCGCGCCGGCGTCGAGCAGGGCAATGATGTTCCGCCTAATAAAATCGACGAGATCTGCACCTTCCAATTCGAATCCATACTGCCCTGCGGACAGTATTTGGGGAAGATTCACTGCATCTATTGTAAGTTCGCCAGGAACCAGCGCAATCCATTCGCTGATCGTGTCCCCGTGCCTTTTATGCCTTGGTTCTTGCGTCATTTGCTGTGCACCTTGTATCCCTGCTTCAGAACTGGATCATTGCTCCGAATGACTTCGATTACCGGCCCACTGTCACTTTGGCGAGTTCCGATCACAGTACCATCTGGACGCTCGTACCATCTCCCCGTGTAGGGAGGCGTCGATGGGATTGGCTTGGCGCCTTTCAAGAGCTCCGACTCAATACGACCGAACTCGGATGGTGTCACCGTTCTGATTTCTGTGCCGGCCCCGGGATTGCGAACCCCCAGCTCCTGGCCACCGGGCATGAGGACATCTTTGAGTGGCTTGGGCTCGGACGGTGACGGCACCGCCGGCTTTGGCGAAGCGGCAGGAGGAGGGGGCGGCGCAGGCGCAGGCGTAGGTGGCGTGGCCGGCGGCGTAGGCGGTCGTCTCGATCCGCCGCGTCCAGCCGCCGGATCGACCGGCGTTCCGTCGGGTGCGACGCCAAAGGGCTTGTCCAGATCCCGTGGCCGCCTGCCCTGCGGCTCGACGGCCTGGTCCTCGGTCGTGAAAAGTCCTTCCTCATCGTGGTAGGGATTGAACTTCTCGCCAACATCAACCGCACTGTCATCGGCACCCGCAACCCCATACCCCGCCGCCGCGCGCTTCTCCGCGCGACTAAGGAACGTCGCTTTGTCGAGCCGCGCCCATAGAGCCTCCCGCTCCGAGGACAGCGCTTCGACCTGATCCAGGTCCGCGCGCAGCTACAGCGCGCCGCCGAACCCCGCCCCCGAGCCACCCGCTCAGCGCCCGCGCCGTCCGGTTGACCAGCGGCAGCACTTGTTTGCTTGTTCGCCTTCGGCAAGACCTGCCGCCAGAAGGCCCGGCCTGCCCGCGTTCGTGAGACCGAAACTGTGCTATCTGATGATGTCGCGCACCATCACGAGAAATTCTCGCAGGTCTCCATCAATGGCCACCCCGAACCGATGCTGCCAGGTGTTCCATTGAGATTGCAGTTCCATTATGCTCATTTCGCTGGCTGCGATGTCTTCCAAGTATTGGTGCACCACTCGGAGGGCGTTTGGACTCGTCTCATTTTTTGCGGCCAAGATCCATTGTTTTGGATCCATATCATTATATTTCATTGCAAAAAAAATCTGATTGCAAAATGACTCAAACTCTCGTGGCGCGCTCATTATGATCCTCCGCTTATTGCACTGGGTAGTCGTTCAGGGGATATGCTGAACGGACGGAATAGCCGTTTTTGGACCTACGATTGTGTATGATGTAGACGCCTACATTGTAGGTATCTCGTATATATGGCTGCGCGTTGGGATCAGGTCTGAATGCCTCTTTCCCAGTTGGACTACCTACTCCCACCTCTAGCCAAGCATCTGCACGCATGCCCTTCGCCACCTCGTCAACGATGCCGGCACTCTCTTGAAGGACTCTGTTGGTGAAGTCGTTCGCAGCTTCCCTGGACAGAAAGGTACCCTCTGCCTTCTTGTAATACGACTGTGATGGAGTGTGAAGAACTGACCTTCTTACAACATCCAATAAGTACTCGTCTGATTTCCCGACATGATTGCGAAGAGTGTGCCCTCCCATCTTTTCCTCTTGGAGCAAGTCCACAATGTACTTGCTCAAAACGGCGTCGTCGACAACCTGAATAATGTCCAGTCCAGCTCCAGACCCATCATCGTCGTTGGTCCACTCGCCGCCATCCGGTCGACCGACTGGCACGCGGGGCTGTTCGGGGTCAAACTTGAGACCGGCCTCACCGTCCTTGCCGCCCCCTTCCCCATACCCCGCCGCCGCGCGTTTCTCCGCGCGAGTGAGGAAGGTTGCTTTGTCGAGCCGCGCCCATAGAGCCTCGCGCTCCGAGGACAGTGCCTCGACCTGATCCAGATCCGCGCGCAGCTCCAGCGCCCCGCCGCCAAGCCAGCCCGACAGCGCGCGGCTCGTCCGGTTGACCAGCGGCAGCACGGTCTGGCGCCAGAACGCCCGGCTCGCCTCCTGATAGTTCGAGTACGTATTGTCGCCCGGTATCCCGAGCAGCATCGGCGGCACGCCGAGCGCCAACGCGATCTCGCGGGCGGCGCCGTTCTTGGCCTCGATGAAGTCCATGTCCTTGGGGCTGAGCGACAGCGGCTTCCAGTCGAGCCCGCCCTCCAGCAGCAGCGGACGCCCCGCGTGCCGCGTGCCCTGAAAGCTGCCTTCCAGCTCGCGTTTCAATCTTTCGAACTGCTCGCCGGTCAGGTGGCCGTCCTTGGCCGCATAGACCAGCGCGCCGGACGGCCTGGCGGAATTATCCAGCAGCGCCTTGTTCCAGCGCGCCGCCTCGTTGTGGATGTCGATCGCCGTCGCCGCCGCCTCGATCGGGGACAGGCCGTAGTGGTCGTTGCCCGGATGAAACAGCTTCAGGTGCAGGATCGGGCGGACATTATCCACCACCTCGCCCTCGAAGCGCACCGAGCGCCCGGCGACCTGGTATTCCCACGCCTCGGGCCAGCCGTCCGGGCCAGGGACGACCTTCATGCGGTCGGGACGCAGCGCGTGCAGCTCGCGCAATTGCCCGTCGATGCCGACCACCTCCATGTAGGCGTTGCCGGCGACCAGCAGGAAGCCGTACCAGCTCTCCAGCAGATCGACGCCGGTCATGCCCGGGCTCGGCCGCCTGAGCAGGTCGAGCAGGGGATGCTCGCTGAGCTCCGCCTCGCGCTCATAGAGCAGCAGCGGCACCGACGCCGCCGCCTCCGCCACCATGCGCACGCAGCGATGCACGATGGCGTTCTGCGCATAGCCCTCGCGGGCGAAGGTGGCATAGTCGCGCGGCGCCCACACCGGCTGGCCGAGCGTCTCGATCCTCAGCAGCGGGCCCGTCAGGCTCGCCTTGGTCTGGGCAGGCAGCGGCGCCCGCCCGGCGACAAGCCGGGTCAGCGCCTCGCGGAAACGAGACATGCGGATGTCCTTGAATGAAACGTGAGTGGTGAGTCGTGAGTCGTGAGTCGTGAGTCGTGGAATGGTGCTGGTGGTCGCTTCACCACTCACCACTCACGCTTACAGCCGCCGTATCAGCGGCATCGGCGCGGTATCGATCATCAAATCCGTCAGCGCCCAGACCAGCGCGTCGAGCCGGTCGGGACTCTTGCCCCGCGCCAGCCCGTCGGCGCCGAACACGCACATCTGCTCTTCCAGCTGCGGAAAGACGCCGACGTGCGCCACCCGGCCTTCCGCATAAAGTGAAGCCACCGGTTCGGCGCGGACCCACTTGCCGCGCGTCGCCTTGACCTGCCGCACCGGCACATTGCTGGCCGACTGCTTCAGGATCATCTCGACCAGGTCGCCGCCCTGGTTGGTCTCGGCGACGACGCGGTCGGCCATGTACTCCGTGTAAGCAGCGACCGCCGCCCGCGCCCAGATCGGCGGTTCGCGGCCCTGTATGGTGCGGTCGGCGAGGATATAGGCGCGCCCGTCGGTGCCGAGACCCGCGACGATGATACCGCAGGCGTCGGAAGTCGCCGTCGCCGTCACCGGCGGGTCGACCGCCACGACGATGCGCCGCAGCTCGGGCGCCGCCGCCACGCGATGCGCCTCGATCCAGTCGCGCCGCCACAGCGCGCCGGCACGCTCGTCGATGATCTCGCCGTCGAGCTCCTGGCGGCCGAGCGCGGTGCCGGCATAGCGCCGCGTCATCTCAGAGACAAAGCCGTCCGCCAGATTGGCCGCGTTGTCGGCCGTGCGCGCCCGCGTCGTCACGGTCATGGCGTCCTCGATGATCGACTTCAGAAGCGGAATAGGCCGCGGCGTCGTCGTCACCACCTGGCGCGGCAAGGCGCCGAGCCGCAAGGCGAACTGCAGCATGTCCCACGCCCTCTCCGGCTCCGGCCACTTGGCCAGCTCGTCGCACCAGGCCGCCTCGAACTGCGGCCCGCGCAGACTGTCCGGCTCGCTCGCCGAAAACACCTGCGCCATCGCCCCATTCGGCCATTCGAGCTGGCCCAGCGAGGACCGCCATTCTGGCCGCTCATGCGCCGCATGCACGCCAAGCAGGCCCGACACGCCCTCGATCATCACCCGTCTGACATCGCCCAAGGTCTCGCCAACCAGCGCGATGCGCCGGGCCGGGCCGGAAGCCAGCGGCGGAATGCCGAGCGCCTGCGCCCTGACCCACTCGGCGCCTGCCCGCGTCTTGCCGGCGCCGCGCCCGCCCAGGATCAGCCAGGTGCGCCAATCGCCGGGCGGGGGCAGCTGGTCGTCGCGTGCCCACAGCATCCAGTCCTCGTGGATGAGGACGATGTCCGCGGGCCCGAGCTCACTCAGATCCTGCAGTAGCCTTCCGCCGTGCCTGGATGCGTTCAAGGCGCTCCGCAATCTCGATGCGCCGGCGCTCGATATCGGCGCCAGACAGCAATCCGGGCTGGTCGTTGGCACGCTCGTCATCCGTACGCATCACTTTCAGCTTGTCGACAATCCGGGTCGTGGCATCCAGCAGCTTCGTCGCACGCTCGCGGTCGGCAGGGTTCTTGAGGCCGTCGGGACTTTCCATCTGCTCCTCCAGGAAATCGAGATTGCGGTCGGCCAGGCGCAGCAGCCGGTCGGATATCGTCTCGCCGGGTCTGCGCGTGAGTTTCGGCCTTGGCGGCTGTGCGGGGCCGGCCGCTGTCTTGGATTTGACCTTGGCGGCTGGCGTTCGCTCGACCTTGGCGGTCGAAGCGCGCCGCGACTTGAGTGGGGCGGTGCGCTTCCTTTTCGCGGCCAAGGTTCGCCTTGCCTTCGGCGGCGTCGAGAACACCAAACCGTTCGGGCGGATCCAGTTTTCCAACCTCGCGTGGGTGCAGATCTCCAGGACATGCACGCCGAAGCGGATGCCGATCTCACCGGGCGGATCGAGCGTCTCGCGCCAGGCCCGCTCGATTTCGGCCCACGTCTCCTCGCTGGCCGTCATTGCGGTCCTCGTGCGGTCGGGTGTGATGTAAGGTGAGGCCGCTGGCGTCAGGCCTCTTGGCCCCCGCTCGTCACGCACTCATCGGATCATGCCGGAACTATAGGCGACCAGCGTAACGCGGGGATAACTTTCGCATATGAGCCGCGAAGGCCGCCGCCTCGGTTGGGCTGGCAAGGGTGATGATCCGTTAGCCGCGGAGCCAGATGGCCTACGTCAACCGCCCATCCAACAGGCCGAGCAGCGCCTTGGTGTAATCCGCCGAGCCCTGATCGCCGCCGAACTCCATCGGCCGCAACGCGCGCGTGGCGAAGCCCTCCTCCACCGCCGCGTCCAGCAGGGCTGCCGCTTCCGCCATTTTCGGCAAGCCATGCCGCTCGCCGAGCCAGTCGAGCATCATCGCCGCCGACAATACCGTGGCGGTCGGGTTGGCCTTGCCCTGTCCCGCGATGTCGGGGGCGGTGCCGTGCGCGGGCTGGAACAGGCCGTGGTTGTCGCCAAGCTCCGCACACGGCGCCATGCCCATGCCGCCGACCAGCCCGCCACCGAGGTCGGAGAGAATATCGGCGAACATGTTCTCCATGACGAGAACGTCGAAGTCCCAGGGCCGGCGGATCAGATCGAGCGCCTGCGCGTCGACGTAATTGGTGGCGAATTGAATGTCGGTGTTCAGCGCCGCGCGCTCGACGCCGATCTTGCGGAAGAAGGCGTAGGCGCGGAACACATTCGCCTTGTCGACGCAGGTGACCAGCCCCTTGCCGCCACGCGCCTTGCGCCCCCGCGCCAACTTGAAGCCGACGTCGAACAGCTTCTCCGTCACCGGCCGCGTGATGCGCAGCGTTTCGCGCGCCTCGCTGTCGCCGATCACCTCGCCGAAGGTGCGCGAGTAGAACAACCCTTCCGTGGATTCGCGCAGCACGATGAAATCGATTGTCGAGGCGCGCTCGTCCAGCAGGCGGCGCGGCGTGTTGGGATAAGCCTTGACCGGACGAACACCCGCAAACAAACCCAGCTCATCGCGCATGCGCAAGTGCGGCGCGATCTCGCGGCCGTCCGGCAGGCGCACGTCCGGCAGCCCCATGGCGCCGAGCAGGATGGCATCGGCGGTGTGCGCCGCCTGCATGCTGGCCTCGCTGATCTCCTCGCCGGTTTCCTTGTAATAGGCCGCCCCCGCTGCGTGCTCCTCGTAGGTCAGGCTGAAGCCGCCGATCTTCTGTTCCAGCAGCTCCAGCACCGTCCGCGCAATGGCGATCACCTCGCGGCCGATGCCGTCACCAGGATAGACGGCGATGTGCAGGGTGGCGGGCATGGGGGGGTCCTTTGTAGTTTCCATTTCGCGTAGGTCGGGTCGAGCCCTTCGCGAGACCCGACATCTCGCCGCGCCGTCGCATTGTCGGGTCTCCCCCGGATTAAATCCGGGGCTCGACCCGACCTACGTCACCCGCTCCCAGGTGATCGTGTTGGCCGGGTGCTCGACCGGGTTGAGCGTGACGCGGTTGTCGCCGTCGAATTCGAAGCGGCGTACGACGTCCTCGATGGTGGAAGGATTGAGGCTGCCCTTGCGGTGGTGGATGACGGTCTTGCGCGCCGCATCCACGTCCCAGGTGCCGAAGTAGGCAATGTAGCCGCGCAAGGCGGCCTTGGCTTCCTCCGCCGTCGGCGCATCGGCGTTGGCGAACTTCGGCCTGTTGTGGCCGGGCATCACCTGCACCGCCATGTGGCCGCTCGCGTCATAGACGATGAACCCGGTCGCATTGGCGCCGCGGTCGGGATGCACCTCGCCGTTGCGCTTCGACGACACCAGCCGCCACATGCCGACGAAGCGGGCGCGGAGGTCGGCGTTGGAGAGGGTTGGTTGGGGCATGGGGGGCTCCAATGTGGGGGAGTCCGCAGCGATAGCAGGTTTGCGGCGATCGCTCCATGCCACTCGTTGTATATTGCACTACTCGGCATTGCACTACTCGGCATCTATGACGGACCGCCGCCCCATGTTAGAGTTCGGCACATGATCAAGGTGCTTGAAACCGCCATCGAAAAAGTCAAGTCGCTCTCCGAGGATCGGCAGCGCTATGCCGCCGAGGTGCTCGAGCAGATCGCGGCCGCGGGCGACCAAGTGTACCGCCTGACCGAGGACGAGCGCCGTTCCGTGCGCGAAGGCCTCGCCGAGCTCGACCGCGGTGAGATCGCCAGCGAGGCCGAGGTGCGGGCGGTCTACGACAAATATCGCGGATGAGGCTCGTGTATGCGCCGCGTGCGCTGCGAGACATCGATGAGATCCTGGCCTACATCCAAGCACGTAGCCCATGGGGTGCGCGCAACGTCTCGCTGGCGATCGAGCACGCGATCGAGTTGTGTGTGCTGAGCCCGTACGGGGGGCTCAAGACGGACGAGCCCGACGTCTTTCGCCACCCGCTGTCGAAGTACCGCTACACGATCTTCTACCGCGTCGATGCGGCGCGTGACGTGGTCGAAATCGCTCACGTGACACATGGAGCGCGGGTGAGGGACTTGGGCAGGATGCCAGAGGGAGAGTGAGGTCGGTACGTCGGCTCGTCGGCGGCGAATTTCGCCCGCGCGTGCCCCGGCATCACCTGCACCGCCATGTGGCCGCTCTCATGGTAGACGATGAACGCGGTCGCATTGGCGCCGCGGTCAGGATGCACCTCGCCGTTGCGCTTGGACGACACCAGCCGCCACATGCCGATGAAGCGAGCGCGGAGGTCGGCGTTGGAGAGGGGCGGTTGGGACATCCTGGACTCCTGTGCTCGATGACTCACGTCGGCCACTTCGCCTTCTCGCGCAACGCAATAGCCGCCTCCCGCGCCTCACCGACGATTTTGCCGTGGTCGAGCGCGGTGAATTTTCCCGCCCGGCGCAGGACTCGGCCGTCGACGATCACGGTGTCGACATTGACGGGCTGTGCCAGCGAGACGATCGCCTCGTAGGGGTCGCCGTTCGGCGTCGTGTTGATGTCTGTGGTGCGTACCAGGATGATATCGGCGCGTTTTCCCGGCGTCAGCGAGCCGGTGCGATCGGCAATGCCGAGGTCGACGGCGCCGTCGAGCGTCGCCAGCTGCAGCAGGCGCTTCAAGGTGAGCGGCACCTTGGCGCCGACGCGGTGCTGGTGCAGCGAGAACAGCAGGCGCATGGCGCCGAACGGGTCGCAGATGTTGGCGGTGGTGTGGTCGGTCGACAGGGAGACCTTGACGCCGGCCTCCAGCAGCTCGCCGAGCTGGATCACGCCAAGATTGGCCGGCCGGCGCGCCTCGCCAGCCGGCGACATCGAATACGACACGCCGCGCGTCTTGAGGATCGCCCGCTCCTCCGCCGTGGTCAGCAGCGGGTGTACGAGCTGCACGTCGGCACCGAGTAGGCCGGCCTGCTCCAGCGCCGCAATGGGGCTCGGGCCGGACGTGTGCATGGTGATCGGCAGGCCGAGGGCCCGGGCGCCGTCCCAGTCGCGCTTGATCTGCTCGATCGTCAGTACACCGCGGGCCGCGGCGGCCGCCCCGCCGACGCTCAGGGCGCCGACGTTGCGCGAGCAGATGCCGAGCGTGATGAGGCCATCGTTCGGCATCCAGTCTTTCTTGGCGCGCGCCATGCCGGCGAAATCCATCGGCGCCTCGTCCGGCATGCCGACGGCGGGGCCGTAGGCGAAGCGGCCGCGCAGGCCACTGTCGCGCATGGCCGCGAGCTCGGCGTCAGCGTGCTCGGGGCTGCGCACGTTGTGCGCCCAGTTGTGCACGGTGGTGACGCCGGCGGCGAGCGCCTCCGCCGACCCCAGACGGACAGCGCGGAAGCTGTCCTCGGGCGTCATGTGCGATCCGAGGCGGCTGGTGACCGGGAAGTAGCCCTGTGCAGGCATGTCGGCGCGGATGTAGGGGCGGAACAGGCTGGTCCACAAGTGCCAGTGCGTGTCGATGAAGCCCGGCAGGCAAATCATGCCGCTCGCGTCGATGACCTGCGCCGCTGGCGCCTCGATGCGCGGGGCTATTGCGCGAATAGCGCCGTCGCGCACGTGCACGTCGCCGCTCGCGAGGTCGGCAACCGCGGGGTCCATGGTGAGGATGGTGGCGCCGCGGATAAGCACCTCGCCGCGCGCGGGCAGGGGCGCGGCAGGGGTGCGGGCCTGCTGGGCCAGCAGGCGGTCCGGCATGGCTGGCAACGCGGCGAGCGCCACCGCTCCTGTCACGAACCTGCGCCGGCTCGAGCCCTTGTCCGTCATGTGCGCGTCTCCTCGCTTCGGTCCGTTCTGGTGCGGACGGGGCAGCATAGCGCAAGTTGGCGGGTGGCGGCTACGTCGAGGCTTGCGCACCCTTGTTCGCCCCACCCCATCCCGCATAGGATCGGTCCCGAGCACGACAACACGGCCACGCCGCCGCGCGTGAAGCCGCCAAACAGAGGAACGCCCACGCCATGGCCAAGACCCCGAAAAAACGCGAGCTGCGCTCCCAGGCTTGGTTCGGCCGCCAGGACAAGATGGGCTTCATCTATCGCTCGTGGCTGAAGGGCAAGGGCATCCCGCACGACCAGTTCGATGGCCGCCCCGTCATCGGCATCTGCAATACCTTCTCCGAGCTGACGCCCTGCAACTCGCATTTCCGCACCATCGCCGAGCACGTGCGCATGGGCGTGCTGGAGGCGGGAGGGTTCCCGCTGGAATTCCCGGTGATGTCGCTCGGCGAGACGCTGCTCAGGCCGACCGCCATGCTCTATCGCAACCTCGCCTCGATGGACGTCGAGGAGAGCATCCGCGCCAACCCGCTCGACGGCGTCATCCTGCTGGTCGGCTGCGACAAGACCACGCCGTCGCTGCTGATGGGCGCGGCCAGTGTCGACGTGCCGGCCATCGCGGTGTCGGGCGGGCCGATGCTGCGCGGACCCTATCGTGGTGAGTACATCGGATCTGGTACCAACACCTTCTCGCTGTCGGAGGACCTGCGCGCCGGCAAGATCACGCTGGAGGAGTTCCACGAGGCCGAGAGCTGCATGCACCGCAGCCACGGCCACTGCATGGTGATGGGCACCGCCTCGACCATGGCCTGCATGGTGGAGGCGCTCGGCATGGGCATGCCGGGCAACGCGGCGATCCCCGCGGTGGATGGCCGCCGCAACGTGCTGGCGCGCGAGGCCGGCCGGCGCATCGTCGAGATGGTGCATGATGACGTGGTGATGTCGAAGATCCTGACGCGGGCCGCCTTCGAGAACGCCATCCGCGCCAATGCCGCGATCGGCGGCTCGACCAACGCGGTGATCCATCTGATCGCGCTGGCGCGTCGCATCGGCGTCGAATTGCGCCTGGAGGACTGGGATGAATTCGGCGCCGGCGTGCACACCCTGGTCGATATCAAGCCGTCGGGCCAGTGGCTGATGGAGGACTTTTTCGAGGCGGGCGGACTGCCCGCCGTGCTGCGCGAGTTGGGCCAGGCCGGCATGCTCAACAAGGACGCATTGACCGTCAACGGCCGGACCATCTGGGACAACAACAAGGCGGCGCCCTGCTGGAAGCGCGAGGTGATCACCGCCTGGGAGAAGCCGTTCAAGAAGAACACCGGCATCGCCGTATTGCGCGGCAACCTCGCGCCCGACGGCGCCATCATCAAGCCGTCGGCGGCCACCGCGAAACTGTTGAAGCACAAGGGCCGCGCGGTGGTGTTCGAATCGATCGAAGATTTCCATCATCGCATCGACGACCCCAAGCTCGACATCGACGAGACCTGCGTCATGGTGCTGAAGGGCGCCGGACCGAAGGGCTATCCGGGCATGGCCGAGGTCGGCAACATGCCGCTGCCGCCCAGCCTGCTGAAAAGGGGGATCACGGACATCGTGCGCATTTCGGATGCGCGCATGTCGGGCACCGCCTATGGCACGGTCGTGCTGCACGTGGCGCCGGAATCAGCTGCCGGCGGTCCGTTGGCCCTGGTCAAGAACGGCGACATGATCGAGCTGGACGTGGCCAAGCGGCGATTGCAGCTGCTGGTCAGCGACGAGGAGCTGGCCAAGCGCCGCGCCGCCTGGAAGCCGCCCAAGCCCCCCGCCACGCGCGGCTACGTGAAAATGTACGTCGACACCGTCAACCAGGCGAGCGAGGGCGCGGACCTGGATTTCCTGGTCGGCAAATCCGGCCGCGGCGTGCCGCGGGACAATCATTGATGATGAAGGTGTCTGACATCTTGTCAGACACCCTTCCTCCGTCTCGCTGTACGGTAATGCGCCGGCCTGCCCATGGTGTCTGACCAGAGGTCAGACACCATCTGTCCCCTCACGCCGCCGCCGTCGCCCCCGCCCGCTCCTTGGCCAGCGCCAGCGCCGCCACGTAGTCGGGCTTGCCCGAGCCCAGCAGCGGCAGCGACGGCACGACCATGATCTCGGCGGGGATCGACAGCTCGCTGGCGCCCTTGGCTTTGATCTGACGCACGAAATCCTCGCGCTTCAGGCTCTGATCCGCGCTCATCAGCACGAGCCGCTCGCCCTTCCTCGCATCGGGTAACGACACGACGATCGACATGACGCTCGGCCACACTTCGGCGGCCAGCGCTTCGACCGCCGACAGCGACACCATCTCGCCGGCGATCTTGGCGAAGCGCTTGGCGCGGCCGAGGATTTTTATAAAACCGTCCTTGTCGATCGAGACGATGTCGCCGGTGTCGTGCCAGCCGTCGGCGGGTGGCTCCAGCACGCCGGGGTTCTCGGCGCGGTAGTAGCCGAGCATGACGTTCGGCCCACGGACAAAGAGGCGACCGCCTTCGTCGATGCCGGGCACCGGCTCGAGGCGCGCCTGCATCAACGGCGCCAGCCGGCCGACCGTGCCGGAGCGGTTGGCGAGCGGCGTGTTGATGGCCAGCACCGGCGCCGTCTCGGTGACGCCGTAGCCCTCCAGGATGCGCACGCCGAACTTCTCCATGTAGAGCTGGCGCGTGCGCTCCTTCACCGCCTCGGCGCCGGCCAGGATCAGACGGACGCGGGCGAAATCGTAGGGGTGGGCTGAGCGCGCGTAGCCGTTGAGGAAGGTGTCGGTGCCGAACAGGATGGTGGCGTTGGTCTGGTAGACCAGCTCCGGCACGATGCGGTAGTGCAGCGGCGTCGGGTATAGATAGACCGGAATGCCGCCGACCAGTGGCATGATGAGGCCCGCCGTCAGCCCGAACGAGTGGAACACCGGCAGCACGTTGAACACCTTGTCCTGGCCATTGACGGCGATGCGCGTCAGGCATTGCAGCGCGTTGGCCAGCATGTTGCGATGCGACAGCACAACGCCCTTGGGTGTGCCCTCCGATCCCGACGTGAACAGAATGGCGGCGGGGTCGTTGGCTTGACGCACGACCTGCGCGCGCGAGCCGGCCCACATGCCGGCGAGCTTGTCGGCGAGCGTCAAGCTGGTGCGCACATCCTCCAGGTAGACGAAGCGCACGGTTCTCTCGAGCGTCTTGACGAGATCGCCGAGCCGGCCCTTCTCGATGAAGGCGCGCGAGGTGAGGATGACCTCGACTTCGGCGGCCTTGCAGGCGGCTTCGATGCTGCGCGCACCGGCGGTGAAGTTGATCATGGCCGGCACGCGGCCGATCGTCTGCAGGGCGAAGAAGGTCACGGCTGCGCCGGCGGCGTTCGGCAGCATGACGCCGATCGCCGCACCTTCCGCCGCCAGCGGCATCAGCTTGCGCCCCAGCACCTGGGCGCCGAGGATCAGCTTGCGATAGCTGAGATTGGCGCCGAGCGGGTCGGCGACGATCGGCTTGCCGGTGTCGCGGGTCTTGTAGGCGCGCACCAACGCCTCGAACAGCGTCTCGTCGATCGGCGCCGTTTTCACTGCGCTCTCGACCATGATGTCCTGCAGTTTGGCGCCGGCCGACTGCCGCCGCGCCCGGCCCTTGAGCGTCGGGTCGAGCGTCAGTCTCTCGGGTGGCAGGATGGTGACGATGGTCTTCGGCAACCAGGCCTTCTTGGTCTGTGACTTATTGAGATAGCCAAATCCGGAACGCTCCGGGCCGTCGATGCGTACAGGGATGATAACCGCGTCGGCCTTGTCGGCGATCATGGCCGTGCCGTCGTAGACCTTCATCAGCCCGCCGACGACGGTGATGCGCCCCTCCGGGAAGATGACCAGCGTCTCGCCGGCCTTGACGGTGTTGATCAGGTGGCGCGTGCCGATCGGCTTGGACGGATCGATCGGCTCGAAGCGGACGAGTTTCAGGAATGGCTTCACCCACCACTGCTGCGCCATGCCGGTGTCGATGGCGAAGGCGGCATGCGAGGGCAGGATCGCATGCATGATCGAGGCATCGAGCAGGCTGACGTGGTTGGGCGCGATGATGGCGCGCGTGCCTGGTGCGGGCAGGTTCTCCATGCCGCGCACCTCCAGGCCGAGCAGGGTCTGGAAGACGAAGTGGGCGAGGTCCTGCACGCCGTGGGCGCCCCAGGCCCAAAGCACCAGGCCCAGGGTCAGCAGATTGCCGAGCCCGAGGATCAGGAACAGCCAGGGCAGGCTCACTCCCATAGCCTGCAATACGGCAAAGGCGACGCTCGCCACGGTCATGAACAGCGCGCCGAGCACGTTGCAGGCGGCGATGACGCGGGCGCGGCGGTCGACCGGCGCCCAGATCTGCACCGCGGCGAACGACGGCACGATGAACAGGCCGCCGGCGATGGCCAGTCCGCACAGGTCGACGAGCAGGCGCAGGCCCTTGAGGCTCTGGGCAAAGGCCAGTGCGCCGATCAGCGGCGCGGCCGGCTCCATGCCGGTGATGGTCCAGGCGATGTCGATGATGAAGACGCCCATGAACAGCGTGCCGACCGGCACCAGCGCCAGGTTCGGGCGCAGGCGGCTGGCGCGTGCGGCCATCCCGGAGCCGATCGCGATGCCGATCGTGAACACGAACAGGCAGATGGTCAGTACACTAGGATCGCCGCCGATCCGGGTCTTGATCAGCGCCGGCAGCAACGAGGCGGTGACGACGGCGCCGACCAGCCAGAACCACGAGGTGATCAGGCCGCCGATCCACAGCCGCCGGTCGGACTTGAGGTCGCTCAAAAGACGCAGCGTCGAGGTCCAGGGGTTGGGCGTGATGACGAGATCTGGCGCCTTGCGGCCGGTGCTCGGGATGAACCGCGACGAGGCCCAGCACAGTACGGCGACGGTCATGATGGCGCAGCCGATCAGCCACGGCTCGGCGTCGGCGGCCTGGTTGCCGGCGATCATGCCGAGCAGGATGGCGAGGAAGGTGCCGCCCTCGACCAGGGCGTTGGCGGCCGGCAGCTCGCGGGTCTCCAGGTGATCGGGCAGGATGCCGTATTTCAGTGGACCGAACAGCGCGGCGATCGAGCCGATCAGCCCCAGTGCCAGGAACAGGATGGCGACGGAGTGCAGCAGGAAGCCGAGGGCGGCAATGCCCGCCACCGGGATCTCGGCCAGCTTCAAGCTGCGTGCGACCTCGGCCTTGTCGTAACGGTCGGCGAGCTCGCCGCCCAAGGCCGACAGGATGAAGAAGGGTGCGATGAACACCGCGCCGGCCAGCGTCACCAGCGACGTGCTGCCCTCGCCACCGACCTTGAACAGGATCAAGATGATCAGCGCATTCTTCACGAAATTGTCGTTCAGCGCCGAGAAGAACTGGCACCAGAACAGCGGCGCGAAGCGCCGGGTGGCCATCAGGTTCTGTGACATGCAGGGGTCCGCTGGAGTTTTCGAGATGGATGGGAATGCAACGCTTGCGGCACACTCAGGGTGGCCCCGAATTGTGCCGGAAAGTGGTTAACGCTGGCTCACGACAGGCTGGCGGCCTGTCAGCGCCTGCCGGCCCATGGCGCGATTGCCGCCGCGGCCTGCCGCGTCGTGATCCGCGGCCTGGGAATGGGCCGCGCACGTGCCACGAACCGGCATCACCAGCGCCAAGTCCGCGTCGAGCACCAGATCGCCGGCACGGGCGCTGGCGCCCAGCATCAAATCCGCCAATTTGCGCAACATGTGTGATCTCCTTGCGATAAAATGAACAACGTTCAATTCTGTATAGCGTGATAATGAACGATGTTCAATAGTAATCTTTCGGCTGATACAAGGCGACGGACGGCACCGCACGATCTGTTCAGTTTCCACCTAGCCGGCAGCGGGTTCACCGGGTATCTTTGGGTCGCCGGGAGGTGGCCGATGTCACGCACGCGCTGGGCCGGACTGCTGCTGACGAGCGCCATGCTGGCCGCCGCCTGGACGCTGCCTGGCCATGCCCAAGGGGGCGATCCGGCGCCACTGGCGTCATCCGCCACCGTCGCCAGCGTGCCGCTGGTCAGGCGCACGCCGCAAGGGCTCTATGTGACCGCGCGCGATACTTACGCTGGCCTGCAATCGCGCGGCGATGTGCTGCTGATCGACGTGCGCACGCCGGGTGAGGTGGTGTTCTCGGGCCTGGCCACGCCGATGACGCGCAACATCCCCTACCTGGTCATCGAGGATGGCCACGCCTACGACGCCGGCCAGCGCCGCTACAAGCTGGTCGCCAACCCGGATTTTCCCAAGGCGATCAGTGTACTGCTGGCTGAAAAAAAGCACGGGCCGAATGCCATCCTGATCCTCTATTGCACGGTCGGCGAGCGCAGCGCCAAGGCGGCGGCGCTGCTGGCGGCCTCGGGTTATAGCCGGGTCTATACGATGGTCGATGGCTTCGAGGGCGGCAGCGCCGCCGCCGGCCCCGGCTGGAAAGGCGCCGGCCTGCCCTGGGGCTATGAGATGAGCGCGTCCCAGGCCTACCAGAGCCCAAGTTTTTGAAGGGGCCAATCGACGGTGTCTGACGCTCCGCGTCCGACACCGGGGGCGACCGTGCCAAGGTGTCTGACCTGAGGTCAGACACCTCATCCCGTATCAAACGTCGTTGCACCAACCCGAGCAACTGACTAGCATCGCTCCATCGCGGCGGATTGCCGGGGATGTCCGTGCCGCGAAATGCGCGCGCCCCCGATGGCATCGCCATTCCAGGAGGAGGCAGGTTGATGGGTCAGAAGTACAACGTGATGATCATGGGCGCGTCCTACGGTTCGCTGCTCGGCACCAAGCTGGCGCTCGCCGGCCACAACGTCAAGCTTGCCTGCCTGCCGGCCGAGGTGGCGCTGATCAATTCCGAAGGCGCGCGCGTGCGCATGCCGGTCAAGGGCCGCGAGGGCCTGGTCGAGGTCGACTCGCGCAAGCTGCCCGGCAAGCTCTCCGCCGACGTGCCGGCCAACCTGAAACCGGCCGACTACGACCTGATCTGCCTGGCCATGCAGGAGCCGCAGTACCGGACACCGGGCGCGCGCGAACTGCTCGACGCGGTGGCGAAGTCCAAGGTGCCGTGCATGTCGATCATGAACATGCCGCCGCTGCCCTACCTCGCCCGCATTCCCGGCCTCGATACCAATGCCTTGAAGCCGTGCTTCGCCGATCCGACGGTGTGGCAGAATTTCGATCCCAACATGATGACTCTGTGCAGCCCCGATCCGCAGGCCTTCCGCCCGCCCGAGGAGAAGATCAACGTGCTGCAGGTGCGGCTGCCGACCAACTTCAAGGCGGCGCGCTTCGTCTCCGACAAGCACACCGCCATCCTGCGCCAGCTCGAGGCCGACATCGACGCCGCGCGCTTTGATGCGGGTGACGGCAAGCCAATCGAGCTGCCGGTCAAGCTCAAGGTGCACGACTCGATCTTCGTGCCGCTGGCCAAGTGGGCGATGCTGCTCGCCGGCAACTATCGCTGCGTGCAGAAGGACGCCATGCGCCCGATCAAGGAGGCGGTGCACAGCGACCTCGACGCCTCGCGCGCGGTCTACAACTGGGTCGTTGATCTGTGCGTGTCGATCGGCGCCGACCGCCGCGACATGGTGCCGTTCGAGAAGTACGCCGCCGCCGCGCAGTCGTTGCTGACCCCGTCCTCGGCGGCACGCGCCTTGGCGGCCGGTGCGCCCAATATCGAGCGCGTCGACAAGCTGGTGCAGATCATCGCTGGCATGAAGGGCAAGCGGCTCGACGCCGTCGATCAGATCGTGACGCTGGTCGAAGGCTGGCTCGAGGGCAACCGCAAGAAGGCGGCTGCGAGCTGAGTCGAGAATCGGGGTCAGACCCCGCGGGTCTGACCCCATGCTTCGACGTTGCCGTCTGGCCTGGGTGTCTGGATGCCCTTGCTATTGGCGCCCTGCCCTGGGGTCAGACCCGCAGGGTCTGACCCCGATCTGGCCCGCTACTCGCTCTTGCGGCGCGCCATGAAGGCCAGCCGCTCGAACAGGTGCACGTCCTGCTCGTTCTTGAGCAGGGCGCCATGCAGCGGTGGGATCAGCTTCCTCGGGTCCTGCTCGCGCAGTGTCTCGGCGCTGATGTCCTCGTTCAGCAGCAGCTTCAGCCAGTCGAGCAGCTCCGACGTTGACGGTTTTTTCTTCAGGCCCGGCACGTCGCGGATGTCATAGAAAATCTTCAAGGCTTCGGCGACGAGGCGGCCCTTGAGGCCGGGGAAATGCACGTCGACGATCTGGCGCATGGTGTCGGCGTCGGGGAACTTGATGTAGTGGAAGAAGCAGCGGCGCAGGAAGGCATCCGGCAGCTCCTTCTCGTTGTTTGACGTGATCATGACGATCGGCCGCTGCTCAGCCTTGATGGTCTCGCCGGTCTCGTAGACGAAGAACTCCATGCGATCGAGTTCTTGCAGCAGATCGTTGGGAAACTCGATGTCGGCCTTGTCGATCTCGTCGATCAGCAGCACCGGGCGCGTCGCATGCGTGAACGCCTCCCACAGCTTGCCCTTCTTGATGTAGTTCTTGATGTCCTGGACGCGGGCGTCGCCGAGCTGGCTGTCGCGCAGGCGCGAGACCGCGTCGTATTCGTACAGCCCCTGGTGCGCCTTGGTGGTCGACTTGATGTGCCACTCGATGATCGGCAAGCCCAGCGCCTGGGCGATCTCCAGCGCCAGCACGGTCTTGCCGGTGCCGGGCTCGCCCTTGACCAGCAGTGGCCGCTCGAGCGTGATGGCGGCGTTGACGGCCACTTTCAGGTCGTCGGTGGTGACATAAGTTTTCGTGCCGGTGAAACGCATGGTGGATCCGGAGTGGGGAGTAGGCAGTAGGCAGTAGGCAGTAGGCAGTAGGCAGTAGGCAGTAGGCAGTAGGCAGTAGGCAGTAGGCAGTAGGCAGTAGTGAGCAAGGCGCGGAGCGACGACAGAGTGGCAGATGGCACCCTACTCCCTACTCGCCACTCCCCATTCCCTCAAAACGGAAATGCCGTGCCGCGGTAGTCCTCGAACACGCCGGTGGTGGCCAGCGTCAGCGCCTCGAGTCGGTCGATCAGGCCCTGCGCGCTGTCGCTCACCTTGGTTTCGGCATTGGCGCCGCCCATGTCGGTCCGCACCCAGCCGGGATGGAAGGCTGCGACCGCAATGCCGAGCGGCTGCAATTCCACGGCCAAGTTGCGGGCCAGGTTGATCACGCCGGCCTTGGACGCGCGATAGGGCAGGATGCCGCCCTTGGCCAGCGTGCTGGAGCCCAGGTGCGAGCCGACGAAGGCCAGTTTGCCGGCGCCCGAGGCCTTGAGATTGGGGATCAGCGCGCGCGAGACGAGATAGGGTCCGACGACATTGGTGACCAGCACGTCGGTCCAGGTCTTGAGGTTGTGCCATGGATCGTCCCAGCCGCCACGGCCGCCGAGTATGCCGGCATTGTTGATGACGATATCGAGCGGGCGGCCCGACAAAGCCTTGCCGAGGATCGAGACCGAGGCTTCGCTGCCGACCTCGAGGGGCAGCACGGTGACGCGACCCGATTGCCTCGCCAGCGCATTGAGCGCCTCGGCCTTGGCCGGCGCGCGCGCGGTGGCGATGACATCGTGGCCGGAGGCGGCATAGCGCTTGGTCATTTCCAGGCCGATGCCGCGATTGGCGCCGGTGATCAACACGGTTGGCATGGGGCAGCGCATCCAGTTTCGAGTTGTGGACGTTGAGGTTGGATGCCGAACTTAGGCGCAGCTCGCCGCCCGGGCAAGGCGCCGTCGCCGTAGGTCGGATCGAGCCCTTCGCGAGACCCGACAACTCCCGGTGGGCGCAGATGTCGGGTCTCCCCCGGATCAATTGTCCGGGATCGACCCGCCTACATGTTCAGGCCTGGCTGCAGCCCCAACTCCGGGTCGGCTAGCGCCTGCTGGCGCAAGGCGCCCAAACGCGCCAGGCGCAGCAACATCGCCTTGCGCCGGCCCGCTGCCAGCCGGTGCTCGGGCGCCGGCCGCTGGATATCGCCGCCATAGCGGTCGGCAACGATGATGCCGGTGTCTTCGGGCAGGATGCCGATGGGAAAGTCCGGCGCCACGGCAAAGTAAAGCTGGTCGGAGAAGTCGCGATAGTCCGGCCATTTCTGGTCGGAGCGGTAATCCTCGATGCTCGACTTGACCTCGATGATCCAGATGTCGCCCGTGCCCGTCACCGCCGCGAGGTCGGCGCGGCGGCCATTGGGCAGCGGCACTTCCGGCTGGCTGGCCAGGCCCAGCGACAGCAGCAGCCGGCCCGTGCCGCGGGCGATGGCCAGGGCCGCCTGCGACTGGCGGCCATCATTGGAAACCAGTCCTGCATCTTGCTTGACCTCGGTCATGCTCTCGCCATCTCCCGGTGGCGTATCATCGGAGTCCTGCCTGTAGGTTGCCAGTGCCGGCGTCTCGAATTCCACCGCGTCATCGGCGTTGCGGTTGCATCTTCACGCTGGCGCACGCTTGACCTGATGACCTAACCTCGTATGAAACTATCGCAGTCGATGGGGTGCCGCATCCATGTTCTTCCGCCGTGCCAATCCGGACAAGCCTGCCGCGGCCAGCACGGTCGCGGGCGCGATCACGGAGGCCGGCGACGTTGTCGCCGAGGCCGCGGCGCGGCCTGAGCCTTTGCCGGTCAGCGAACTCAGGCGCACGGTCGATGCCAAGAACCTGGGGTTCAAGACCACGGCCGAACTGGAGCCCATGACCGGGCTGATCGGCCAGGACCGGGCGCTGCGCGCCATCGAGTTCGGGGCGACGATCAAGGCGGCCGACTTCAACATGTTCGTGCTGGGCCCGCCGGCCTCCGGCAAGAGCACGGCGGTCAAGGCCTATCTCGAGCGCAAGGCCAAGGCCGAGCCGACGCCCGACGACTGGGTCTACGTCAACAACTTCGACACCCATAACCGGCCCTTGGCGCTGCGGTTGCCGCACGGGCGGGCCAAGCAGCTTGCCAGCGGCATGGTCGGCGCCATCGATGAGCTGCGCACCACGCTGCCCGCGACGTTCGAAGGCGAGGATTACCAGGCGCGGCGCCGGGCGATCGACGAAACCTTTCGCTCGGGCCAGGAGGATGCTTTCGAGGCCCTCAACCGCAAGGCCATGGGCCTGAACATTGCCATCCTGCGCACGCCCACCGGTTTTGCCATGGCGCCGACGCACGAAGGCAAGGTGGTCAAGCCCGAGGTCTTCAACCAACTGCCCGAAGTCATGCGCAAGGACGTCGAGTCCAAGATCGAGGTGCTGCAGACGGAACTCGAGGGCATCCTCGCGCAGGCGCCGCGCGTCGACAAGGTGCGCCGCGGCGAGCTGTCGACGCTCAATGCCGAGATCGGCGCCGTCACTGTCCGCGCCGCGCTCGATGATCAGATGGCGGCGTTCGGGGATCTTGCGGAGGTGCTGGCTTTCCTCGCCGCCGCCGAACGCGATCTCATTCGCAATGTCGGCCTGTTCCTGGCGCCGAGCGGGGAAGACAACGAGATCGTCAAGCAGCCGGCCGATACCTCGCGCGATCCTCGCTTCCGCCGCTACATGGTGAACCCGATGGTGGCCAACGGGGAGGCGCCGACCGGCGCGCCCATCGTCGAGGATCTGAACCCCACCTACGGCAACCTGATCGGCCGCATCGAGCACCTCGCCCAGATGGGCACGCTGGTCACCGATTTCCTGCTGATCAAGCCCGGCACCCTGCATCGGGCCAATGGCGGCTATCTGCTGATCGACGCGCGCAAGCTGCTGCTGTCGCCGTTCGCCTGGGAAGCCTTGAAGCGCACCATCAAGGCCCGCGAGATCCGCATCGAGCAGCCGGCCGAGACCAGCGGCCTGATGTCGACGCAGACGCTCGATCCCGTGCCGATCCCGCTCGATCTCAGGGTGGTGCTGTTCGGCGACCGCGAGCTTTATTATCTGCTGGCGGCGCACGATCCGGATTTCTCGCGCCTGTTCAAGGTGCAGGCGGATTTCGACGACAGCATCGCGCGCTCGCCCGACAACGACAAGGCTTATGCCCGCGTCATTGCCTCGATCGTCAAGGAACACAAGCTGCGCGCCGTCGATGCCGAGGGTGTGGCGCGCATCATCGAGGAGGGTGCGCGGCTCGCCGATGATCGCGAAAAGCTGTCGATCGAGATCGGCAGGGTCGCCGATATCGTGCGCGAGGCCGACTATTGGGCCGGGAAATCCAAGCACGCGGCCATCACCCGCGCCGACGTCGCCAAGGCCATCGACGAGCACATTCAGCGCTCGGGCCGATTGCGCGACCGCGCCCAGGAGACGATCGAGCGCGGCATCGTGCTGGTCGACACCGAGGGCGCCAAGGTCGGCCAGATCAATGGCCTGTCGGTGCTGCAGCTCGGCGACTTCTCGTTCGGCCGGCCGACCCGCATCACCGCGCGCGTGCGCATGGGCCAGGGGCGCGTCACCGACATCGAGCGCGAGGTTAAGCTCGGCGGGCCGCTGCATTCCAAGGGCGTGATGATCCTGTGGGGCTACCTGGCCGGGCGCTATGCCCAGGATGTGCCGCTGGCGCTCGCCGCCAGCCTGGTGTTCGAGCAGTCCTATGGCGGCGTCGACGGTGACAGTGCCTCCTCGACGGAACTCTATGCGCTGCTGTCGGCGCTGTCGGAGGTGCCCATCAAGCAGGGCCTGGCGGTCACCGGCTCGGTCAACCAGTGGGGCGAGGTGCAGGCGATCGGCGGCGTCAACGAGAAGATCGAGGGCTTCTTCGACGTCTGCAAGGCGCGCAAGGCGAGCGGCGAGCAGGGCGTGCTGATTCCGGCCGCCAACGTGCAGCACCTGATGCTGCGGGAGGATGTGGTCGAGGCCTGTGCCAAGGGCACGTTCTCGATCCATGCCATCGCCAGCATCGACCAGGGCATCGAGGTTTTGACCGGCGCCAAGGCCGGCGTGCGAGGTCCCGACGGAGCGTTTCCGGCCGGCACCATCAGCCGCCTCGTCGAGGACAAGCTGAAAGCCTTCGCCGAGCGCGCGCGCGGCTTTGCGCAGGGGCCGACGAACGGCGCCGCCGGCAATGGGGTAACGTCATGATCGCACATGTCGCCAGTGCAGGGGAGGATCGCGGCCGGGTGGTGCTGCGGCTGTCGTCGTCGGGGCATTCCAGCGAGTTCGCGCTCGAGGCCGCGGTGCGCGTCGCCCAGGCCTTCCAGTCCGAGGTCGAAAGCCTGTTCGTGGTGGAGCAGCAGCTGCTGGAGCTGGCGAGCTTTCCGTTCGCGCGCGAGGTCTCGTTTTCTGGCCGCCAGGTGCGGGCGCTGTCGCCGGCCGGTATCGAGCGGGACATGCGCATGGTTGCCTCCGCTTGGATGCGCCGGGTCGAGGCCATCGCCCGCAGGGCCGATGTGCCGGTGCGGGGCCGCAGCGTCCGGGGTGAAACCGTCGATGTGCTGGCCACCGCCTGCGCCGAGTGCGGGCCGTGGAACGTGGTGGCGCTGGCTGAGCCGTTCACGCCTTATCACAGCCCGGCGCTGAAAGAGTTGTTCGATACCGTCATCGGCACCACCGGCATCGTGCTGGTGGGGCCGAAGGCGCGGCGCAGCACCGGCCCGGTGATCGCAGCGGTTGAAGACATCGAGCGGCTGCCGGGCATGTTGCGCGCCGCCGAGCGGCTGGCCTCCGTCCAGTCGAGCGCCATCCTGCTGCTGCTGATCGGCAGTTCGGAGGAGCGGGCGAACTTGATGGAGGCGCAGACGCGGCTGGTGCTCGGGGCGCAAAGCGAGATCAGAATCGCCGCGGTCGAGCCCGCTCGCGGCGCGCCCGCCGTCGCAGCCGAAGCCTTGCGCCGGTTAGGCGGTAGTTTCGTCATCGCCCAGTACGGCGGCCTGGTGGTGCCTGAGAACGATGACTTGAAACCGCTGGTGACAGCGCTGGAGTGCCCGCTGTTCCTGGTGCGCTGAGGCGGCGCGCCGCTTATTTCTTGCGGCCCTTGCGCGCCGCGTAGCGGGCATCGCGGGCAGCCTTTTGCGCGGCCCTCTGCTCATCGGTCAGGACCGCGTCCTCGACCGCCTTCTGCTGGGCGGCAAGCTGTGCCGCGGCGGCACGTTCGGCCTGCCCGGCGGCTTCTCGATCCGCGCGCTCTTGCTCCGCCTGCGCCTTGGCGGCACGCCGGGCTTCGCGCGCCTCGGCGACGGCCTGCAACTCCGCCTTTTTGGCGATCACGGCGGGATCATCAGGTCCCGGCATCGCCCGGATCTTGCGCAGCAAGTCCTGTTTCGCCTGGGCCGCTGTCTGCAGCCGCTCGTTGAAGCTCTTGTCCTTGAATTCTCTCATGTCACTCGGTGTTGTGCTGTGTGCCAAAGGTCGGCTTCGGCGCTTTGCCGGGCCACGTTTGGCCTCTTGTAGCGGCAGAATGCCGGCACGGCCACTGGCGAAATGGCTGACACGCGAAATTGCGGGCACGCGAAATGGCTGGCGGACAACATTGCGGTGTTGCCAGCCCGCCGCAAGGTTTATCGCAGCGCCGCAAAATCGTCACGCGGCCCGTTGCAATTGACCCATGCGGCGATTGCGCTAAGCAAGTCGTCTTGGCGTGGGCCGTCTTGGAGTGGGCTGGCGTGCGGCTTTCGGGTTGGGCAAGGGGGACGGCATGGTGCGACACCTGGCGCCCGAGGTGAATGCCACGACGGCGCAGTGGCGCAGGTTGTGGCGCGGTGCGGCGGCATTCGCGGCGGCCGTTACCCTGGTTGGGCTGCTCGACAGCGTCGGGCTGCCACGGCCGATCCTGTTGGGCGGCCTGCTGCTGGTGACGCTTGCCGTCTTCGCCTGGAGTGGCGGGGCGGCGGTCCAGGCCGGTGCAACCGGCGGCATGCCGCCGATCCTCAATGGCATGGGCATTGCCGCCGAGAGCCTGTCTCTGGCCGCTCTCCTCGGCCTGTTCGGCGCGGTTCTTGCCCTTGGCCATGACGGTCTCGTCTATCTCGTCGGGATGGCCGCGGGACTGGCCCTGATTCCGATCCTGTTGGCTGCGCCGCTCAGCCGTTCTGGCGCCAAGACGATCCCGGGGTTCATGGCGCTGCGGTATGCCGGTCGCTGGCCGCGCCTGCTGGCGGTTGGCGCCCTTGTCTGCATCAGCCTCTTGTTCGCCGCAGCCCAACTGACATTCCTCGGCCATGTCGGCGAACGGTTGACCGGTGTCCCGTATGCGGCGGCCGTTGCCGTTGGCGCTGCCGTCGTGCTGTTGGCGGCCTGGCACGGTGGCGCCGGGGGGACCATTAGGGCGCAACCCGTGTTGTGGATCATCACGGCCACCGCCTTGCTCGGGTCGCTGATCCTGATGGCGGCCGTCAAGATCGGCCTTCCGCTCGCCCAGCTCGGTGTCGGTTCGGCCGTCTTCGACGTGGTCAGGCTCGAACAGGATCTCGTGCGCCGGGCGCTGGCCGAGGCGCGCTCTCTGAAGCCGCTGCTGACGCCGTTTGTGACGTTCGATACCACCAATCATCTGGGCATCGCCCTCGCCTTGATGTTCGGCACGGCGGCGCTGCCGCATCTGCTCGGCCGTGCCTGCATTTCGCCGACCGGGCCGGCGGCGCGCTGGTCGTTCACCTGGGGGCTATGCTTCTTCGTGATCGCGGCGACCACGCTGCCGGCGCTGGTGGTGCTGGCTAGGCTCGAGATCCTGGAACTGATCGGCAAAGGCACGCGGCTCGCTGCCCTGCCACAGTGGATGTACGCCTGGGGCCAGATGGGTGTTGTCAAGATCTGCGGTGCCGCGGCTGTCGATGCGCAGGCCGTGACCGCGGCCTGCGGCGCGCTGCCGCGCCACCCCGGCATGTTGCGGCTGCAGGATCTGGCGATTGACGTCGAGGTCCTTCTCCTTGCCCTGCCGCAGATCACGGGTCTGGCCTTTGCCGTCACCGCCATGCTGGCGGCCGGGCTGCTGGCTGCCGCGCTGGCCGTCATCGAGCCGCCGCTGCGGGCGGTTGCCTCGAGCCTGGCCAGCGATGTCAGGGCGCCTGCATCCGACGCCGCGACCGGCCCTCGAGACGAGGCTGCCGGATCAACGTGGCTGCTGGCGTTGGCGGCGGTCGCGGCGACGCTGATCGCGCTGGCGCGGCCAACCAGCGCCTTGAACATGCTGGTATGGGCGTCCTCGCTCGCCGCCGCGGCGGTGTTTCCAGCGCTGCTGCTCGGTATCTGGTGGCGGCGCGCCAATGCCGCGGGAGCTACCGCCGGCATGCTGGCAGGCTTCGGCGTCTGCCTGGCCTATATTGTCGGTACGCGCTATTTCGCATTTCAGTTCCATGAGGCATTTGCCGCCCTTGCCGACGTGGCGCCTGCCGACGCACGCCGGTTCGATGCGCTGAAGCAGGCCTGGACAGTCGCAGCGCCTGGGGCGGCCAGGGACGCGGCCTGGCTGGCCCTCGACAGTCACGCGCAGCGCATCGCCAATTGGTGGGGCCTGCGCCATGCGGCGGCGGCGCTGCTGGCAATGCCCGCCGGCATGGTCGCCGCCGTTGTCGTCAGTCTACTGACGCGGGCGCCGGCGGCGCCCCTGCTGTCCCACCTGGCCGCGCTGCGCCGTCCGGCCCGCTGATCATGTCCGCGTAGGTCGGGTCGACCCCGGACACTTGATCCGGGGGAGACCCGACCAACTGAGGCGCTGCATGATGATCCGCAAGACGATCATCATGGCGGGTCCGCGTTCCGCGGAAAGATCCCCAAGATAACGGCGGCAAAACCGCAATCCGCGCAGCAAGCGATGACGGATCTTCGGCATCAGGCCGTTAACCATGAATTTATGATTAACGCGCGCGCCGGGCGGCTGCCCGTGTAGGAGCGGGTTCGTGGTGGGAATGAGGCACGGCAGGGACAGTCGACACCTTCGCAGGGTCGGCGGCAAAGATCCCTCCAGGCCCGATCTGGGGAACTCGATATGACACTTCAGTATCGTTCAAGGCGTGTGCGGATCGTATGCCCGGCCAAGGCGCTGTCGCGCGGGTTGGTCGCGGCCACGGCGCTGCTGGCGTGCGCGGTGGCATCACCGGGGTCGGCCGTGGCGGGGCCACACGATGAGACAGCCTGGATCACCAATATGCTCGACGGCGAGGGGCCAGCGGCCACGCGCCGCCAAGCGGCGCTGGCGCGCAGCAGCAAGGGCGAGACGATGTCCGATGCGCAGCCGGCAACACGCGGGCGCGGCGAGAAGCAGGCCCGGCGCGGCAAGGCGGGAAAGCAGGTCGCAAGCCTCGGCCGGGAGCCGGCTGAAGACCTCGTCGCCAGGCAGCCCTCGCTGACCGGCAAAATCGCCTGGCTAGCTCAGGCCGGTTGCCTTGCTGGCCAACTCGCCAGCGTGGTGGCCGATGTGGCGGCCAACTTCGGTCCCGTGCGCGTCAACTCGACCTGCCGGTCGCACCGCCATAACGCCAGAGTTGGCGGCGCCAGGCGCTCCTATCACCTGACCGGCAGCG
Organism: uncultured Devosia sp.; assembly: GCA_964498125.1. Classification (GTDB taxonomy): domain Bacteria; phylum Pseudomonadota; class Alphaproteobacteria; order Rhizobiales; family Hyphomicrobiaceae; genus CAMDBL01. Next base: position 27,296 of record CAZCGE010000057.1, read on the forward strand.
CCGTCGATTTCCGCGTGTTCGGCAACGCCCGCTCTGTCGCCGCCTACCTGCGCAGCCATGTGCTGGTTGGCGGCCTGAAGCACTACGGCGGCGGCCTGTTCCACGTCGACACCGGCGCTCGCCGGCGGATGTGACGGGGCCGGTGTCTGACATGATGTCAGACACCTCGGCGTCACGCTGGCGCCTTGCGCCGGCCTCGACTAACATCCGGCCCGGACCAAACGCGGGGGGCACGGTGCGGCAGGCAAGACGACGCGATGTTTGCGATTGGTGGGGGCCATGACCCAACGCCTCCGCCTGGCCGCCGACATTGGCGGCACCTTCACCGACATCGTGTTGGATACCGGCACGCGCCGGCTGGCCAGCAAGGTGCTGACGACGCCACAAGCGCCGGAGCAGGGCGTGCTCGATGGCGCCGTGGGGCTGCTGGGCGAGGCCGGGCTCGACTTTGCCGACATCGCGCTGGTCGTGCATGGCACCACGCTGGCCACCAACAGCATCATCGAGAGGAAGGGCGCGGCGACCGCGCTGATCGCCAGCCAGGGGTTCCGCGATATCGTCGAGATCGCCGATGAGAGCCGCTTCGACCAATACGACGTGCTGATCGAGAAGCCACGTCCCCTGGTGCCGCGCGCCTGGCGCTACACGGTGCCCGAGCGCGTGGACGTGGCCGGCCGTGTGCTGCTGGCGCTGGACCACGCGGCGGTGGAGAAAGTGGCGACCGCGCTGGAGCGTGAACGGATCGAGGCGGTCGCCGTCGCCTTCATGCACGGCTATGCCAACCCGGCGCATGAGGAGATGGTGCGCGAGATCCTGGCCAAGCGGCTGCCGCGGCTAGCCGTGACGCTGGCCAGCGAGGTCTGCCCGGAAGTGCGCGAGTACGAGCGCACCTCGACCGCCATCGCCAACGCCTACGTGCAGCCGCTGATGGCGGGCTACCTCGGCCGGCTGGAGCAGGTGTTCCGCGCGCGCGGCTGTACCGCGCCGATCCATCTCATGACCTCCGGCGGCAGCCTCGCCAGCCTCGATGCCGCCCGCCGGTTCCCCGTGCGGCTGGTCGAGTCCGGCCCAGCCGGCGGCGCCATACTCGCCGCCCGCATCGCCGCCGAGCGCGGCCTGCATGAGATCCTGTCGTTCGACATGGGCGGAACCACCGCCAAGATCTGCCTGATCGAAGGCGGCAAACCGCTCAAGGCGCGCAGTTTCGAGGTCGACCGCGCCTCGCGCTTCCTGAAAGGCAGCGGCCTGCCCGTGCGCATTCCCGTGATCGAGATGGTCGAGATTGGCGCCGGCGGCGGTTCGCTCGCCCGGGTCGATGCCCTGCGGCGCATCCATGTCGGCCCGGAGAGTGCTGGCGCCGAGCCTGGTCCCGCCGCGTTCGGGCGGGGCGGCGTGCGGCCGACGGTGACGGACGCCGATCTGGTGCTCGGCCGCATCGATCCGGCGCGCTTTGCCGGTGGCAATATCACGCTGACGCCGCGCGCTGCCGAGGCGTCGCTGGCCGAGCATGTCGGCGGCCCGCTCGAACTCGACGTCGAGACCGCCGCCTGGGGCGTCGGCGAGATCGTCGACGAGAACATGGCCAACGCCGCGCGCGTGCACGCCGTGGAGCGCGGCTTCGACCTCGCCGGCCGCACGCTGGTCGCCTTCGGCGGCGCGGCGCCATTGCATGCCTGCCGGCTGGCGGAGAAGCTCGGCATCAGCCAAATCGTCGTGCCGCCCGATGCCGGCGTCGGCTCGGCCATCGGCTTCCTGCTGGCGCCGGCCGCCTTCGAGATCGTCCGCTCGCGCCACATGCGATTGGAGGCATTCGACGCGACTGCTGCGACCGCACTGCTCGACGCCATGTGCGGGGAAGCGGCGGAACTCGCGCGCTCGGCCGCGGGTGGAGCCGCGCTCAGCGTCACGCGGCAGGCTTTCATGCGGTATGTCGGCCAGGGTCACGAGATCGCGGTGGCGCTGCCGGAGGGACCGTTCGCCGACGGCGCCGCCGAGCGCCTGCGCACGGCCTTCGAGGCCGAGTACGATCGGCTGTTCGCCCGCCACATTCCCGGCGCCCGCATCGAGATCATGAGCTGGACGGTGCTGTCATCGACGGCAACCGAAACGCCGGCGCGGCTCGGCGCGGTTCGATCGCAGGCAGCACCCGCACCCATCGGCCAACGCAGCATCATCGGCGCCCGCTCCGGCAGCCGCGGCGACGTGCCGGTGCATGATCGCGCCGCATTGCGTCCCGGCGCCAGGGTCGAAGGCCCCTGCATCATCCTCGAAGCCGGCACCTCGACCATCGTCTCGGAGCGCTTCGATGTCGCCGTCGATGCCGGCGCGGCGCTGGTGCTGACGGCGAAGGCGGTGTCAGGCCCCAGGTCAGACACCGCCTCCGCCATCGCGCTGCAGGTGATGTGGAACCGGCTGATCGCGGTGGTCGAGGAGCAGGCGCAGGTGCTGCTGCGCACCGCGTTCTCGCCGATCGTGCGCGAGGCCGGAGATTTGTCCGCCGGCATCTTCGACGCCAAGGGCCGCATGCTGGCGCAGGCCGTCACCGGCACGCCGGGGCACGTCAACTCCATGGCGCTGTCGGTCGAGCACTTCATCGCCCACTTCGGCCTGGAGAACATGCAGGAAGGCGACGTCTACATCACCAACGATCCATGGATGGGCACCGGCCACACCAACGACTTCGTCGTCACCACGCCGTGCTTCCTCGAGGGCCGGCTGGTCGGCCTGTTCTCCTGCACCAGCCATCTGATGGACATCGGCGGCATCGGTTTCGGCGCCGACGCCACCGACGTGTTCATGGAAGGGCTCTATATCCCCTTCCTGAAGCTGTTCGATCGCGGCCAGCCCAACGCCACGCTGTTCGACATGATCCGCGCCAACACGCGGCTGCCGGTCGATACCATCGGCGATGTCTATTCGCTGGCCAACTGCAACGAGATCGGCCGCCGGCGTCTCATCGCCATGATGCAGGAGTTCGGCCTCGACAGCCTCGACACGCTGGCCGACCACATCTGCGATCGCTCGCGCTCGGCCGTCCTCGCCGAAATCGCCAAGTTGCCAGCCGGCAGCTGGAGCCATGTGATGACAGTCGATGGCTTCGAGGCGCCGATCACGCTGCGGGCCACGACCACGGTCAGCGCTGATGCAATCCACGTCGATTACACCGGCACCAGCGCGATGGCGCGACGCGGCATCAACGTGCCGCTCGCCTATACCACGGCGTACACGGTATTCGGGCTCGCCTGCGCGCTGTCGCCGCGCGTGCCCAACAACGCCGGCTCACTGTCGGTCTATCGCGTGTCGGCGCCCGCCGGCACGATCCTCAATGCGCTGAAGCCCGCCGCCGTGCTCGCCCGCCACGTCACCGGCCAGATGCTGCCCGACATGGTGTTCGGCTGCCTCGCCCAGGTGATCCCCGACCGCGTGCCGGCCGAGGGCACCTCGTGCCTGTGGAACATCACGCTGCGCGGCCGGCTGGAAGACGGTGACACCGGCAACTACGGCTTTGCCACGACGTTCACGTCGAACGGCGGCACCGGCGCGCGGCCGGCGTCGGATGGTCTGTCGGCGACAGCCTATCCTTCGGGCGTCAAGGGCACGCCGGTGGAGATCGCCGAGCAGCTGATGCCGCTGGTGTTCTGGAGGAAAGAACTGCGGCCCAATTCCGGCGGGGCGGGTCGCACGCGTGGCGGCCTCGGCCAGATCATGGAGATCGAGAGCCGCATCGGCCAGCCGTTCGAATTGCTCGCCGCCTTCGACCGCATCGCCTTTCCTCCGCGCGGTCGCGATGGCGGCGGCAACGGCGAACCTGGAGCCGTCCGCTTCGCCTCCGGCCAGACACTCGCCGGCAAGGGCACCCAAGCCGTGCCGCCCGGCGAACGGCTGGTGCTGATGACCTCCGGCGGCGGCGGCCTGGGTGATCCGCTGCGGCGAGACCGCGCGGCGGTGGCGGAGGATATCCGCGAGGGGCGGGTGACGGGGGAGGTGGCGCGGGCGGCGTATGGGGACGAGGCGTAGATCAGCGTGCAACGCTGTTTTTGCCCCCTCAATTCGCAAACCTAAAATGCATGACGTCGCCGTCTTTGACGATGTATTCCTTGCCTTCCAGGCGCATCTTGCCGGCCTCCTTGGCGCCGGCCTCGCCGTTGCAAGCAACGAAGTCGTCGTAGGGAATGGTCTCGGCACGGATAAAACCCTTCTCGAAGTCGGTGTGGATGACGCCGGCGGCCTGTGGCGCCTTGCTGCCCCTGGTCACGGTCCAGGCGCGCGCCTCCTTGGGGCCGACGGTGAAGTAGGTGATCAGGCCCAACAGCTTGTAGCCCTCGCCGATGAGCTTGTTGAGACCCGGCTCCTCCAACCCCAAATCGGCGAGGAAGGCGCCGCGGTCCTCGGCCGCCAGGCCGGCGAACTCGGCTTCGATTTTGGCCGAGATGACGACGCAGCCGGCGCCTTCGGCCTTGGCGCGCGCCTCCACCTGCCTCGAGTAAGCGTTGCCGGTGGCGGCCGAGGCCTCCTCGACGTTGCAGACGTAGACCACGGGCTTGGCCGTCAATAGTTGCAGGGCGCGCCAGGCCGCTTCCTCCTCGTGCGTCACACTGGCAAGGCGCGCCGGCTTGCCTTCGCGCAGCAAGTCCAGCGCCTTGTCCATCAGCGCCACCTGGATCTTGGCCTCCTTGTCGCCGGTCCGCGCCTTCTTCTCCAAGGGCGTGCGCCGCTTTTCCAGGCTGTCCAAGTCGGCCAGCATCAGCTCGGTCTCGACCACCTCGGCATCCGACGTCGGATCGATGCGGCCTTCGACGTGCGTGATGTCGTCGTCGACGAAGCAGCGCAGCACGTAGGCCACCGCATCGACCTCGCGGATGACGCCGAGAAACTGGTTGCCGAGGCCCTCGCCCTTCGACGCGCCGCGCACCAGACCGGCGATATCGACGAAGGTCAGCCGCGTCGGGATGGTCTGCGCCGATTTGCCGATGCGGGCCAAGTTGTCGAGCCGCGGATCAGGCACGCCGACCTCGCCGACATTGGGCTCGATGGTACAGAAGGGATAGTTGGCCGCCGCCGCCTGCGCGGTCTGCGTCAGCGCATTGAAGAGGGTCGACTTGCCGACGTTGGGCAAGCCGACGATACCGCATTTGAAGCCCATGATGTCTCGCAGGTTTTGCTGGTTGCGCCTGGGGTACACCGGTCGAGCGCATGGAGCAAGGCGGCAGGTTGGCCGACCCCGTCGCAGCCTGCTTCCGCCACGCTTCTCCTACTTGCCCCCGCCCGCACGCCGCGCCTTCTCGATTGCGGGGATCACCTTGCTTTCGAGCGAGGCGGGCGTCAGCTGGCCGACATGCTTGTAGACGATGCGGCCCTGGCCATCGACGACGAAGGTCTCAGGCATGCCGTAGACGCCCCAGTCGATCGCGGCCCGCCCCGAGGCATCGACGCCGACACCGGCATAGGGATTGCCGAAATTACCGAGAAAGCGGCGGGCGGCCGTGGTCTGGTCCTTGTAGTTGACGCCCCACACGACAACGCCCGTCCGCCGCTTCAGATCGATCAGCAACGGATGCTCCTCGACGCAGGGGACGCACCAGGAGGCCCAGAAATTGACGACGGAGACTTGGCCCTTGGCGAGGTCGGCGGCGGCGAACCCCGGCACCGCGCGACCGGCCTCGACGAGGCCATCCAGCGGCGCCAGGTCGAAGGCGGGAACCGGCTTGCCGATCAGCGCCGATGGCAATTTCGCCGGGTCGCCCGAGATCAGCGCCAAGGCAAAGAGGCCGGCGATCAGCGCGAAAATGACGGCCGGTACCGCGACCCAGCCCAACCGCGGGCCGCCGGGCGCCGCCGGATTGGGCAATGGTGTCCGCAGGTCGGTCATGACGTGCTCATGCGTCGCTGCCCCGGCGGCGGCCGGAGTCGGCTTCGATCTCGTCGAGCAGGCGCTGTTGCCGGCGGCCGTCGATCAGCAGCCAGCCCAGCAGACCGGCGAGAACAATCGCCACCGCGCCATAGGCGGCCCAGATGAACGCGGCGTGCGGTCCAAGATCCATCATCAGTTGCTCATCGGCTTGCCGCCGCGCGTTCGACGAGGCGCTGGCGCAACGCCTTGACGCGCCGGCGCAGGATCTCGTTGCGCATCGCTTTCAAATGCAGCGCGATGAACAGCGCCGTGAAGCCCACCGCCATCACCATGAGCGGCGTCAGCAGCGAGGCATGAATGGCTGGACCATCGAGCTTGAGCACGCTGGCCGGCTGATGCAGCGTGTTCCACCAGTCGACGGAGAACTTGATCACCGGCAGGATGACGACACCAACCAGGCCGAGAATGGCGGTCAGGCGTGCGGCCAGCGTCTCGTCCTCGATCGAGGACCTGAGCGCGATCAGCCCGAGGTAGAGGAAAAACAGGATCAAGACGCTGGTCAGCCGCGCGTCCCACACCCAATAAGCGCCCCACATCGGCTTGCCCCAGAGCGAGCCGGTGACCAGCGCCAGCAGCGTGAACGCAGCGCCAATCGGCGCGGCCGCCTTGGCCGAGACGTCGGCCACCGGGTGGCGGAAGACGAGAAGACCAAAGCTCGAGGCGGCAACGAGCAGGTAGGCGAACAGGGCGAGCCACGCCGACGGCACGTGGATGAACATGATCTTGACGGAATGGCCTTGCTGGTAATCCGGCGGTGCTCCGGCGGCAAGCCACAGCCCAGCCAGGATCAATAGGCCGGCGAGGCCCGCGAGCCATGGCAACAGGCGCGCCGACAGCGCCATGAACCGGGTCGGGTTGGCGAGGGCTTCCAGCTGGCGGGTGAGAGTTGTTTGCGACATGGGTGATGATCTAAGGCTTCGCGGCCCGAAGCGCAAATGAACGGGTGTGGCCTTCACCTATCTGCGCTTTGTGGTATTGTGATGCAGCCGAACAAGCCGGCTTTCGTAGGATGACGTGACATGGAAGATGCAACACTGGCGGAGCGCATGGAAAACCTCGAGAAAGAGGTGGAGCAGCTCAAGCGTGAGGTTTCAGGCAAGCGGGTCAAGAAGGACTGGCGCGCCTGGTGCGCTACCAGCAAGGATGATCCGCTTTTCGACGAGATGATCCGGCTGGGCCGCGAGTATCGTGAGAGCCAGCGCGAAGACTACGACACCGATCGCGATGCTGGTTCTTGATACCGATCAACCTGGACCGGATCAGCACTGCTGCGCCCTGATCGCTGCCGCCGCGGCGATCGGACCGAGCACCAGCGAAGCCAGTGAGATGGCACCGAGAACGAGCAACGACGCGCCAGCGCCCGCCGGCCCGAGCCCGGCGGCGATGGCCGAAATTCCGAAGATCAGCGTCGGCACGTAGAGCGGCAGCACCAGCACCGCCAGCAGCAGGCCGCCACGGCGCGCACGCAACGTCAGCGCCGCGCCGATGGCGCCAAGACAACTGACGGCCGGCGTGCCGAGCAGCATCGTCGCCAGCAAGATCGGATTGGCGCCGATTTCCAGGTTGAGCAGCAGTCCCAGCACGGGCGCCATCAGCGTCAGCGGGATGCCGGTGGAGAGCCAGTGCGCCAGGGCCTTGGCCAGCACCACGAGTTCCAGCGGCAATGGCCCAAGTGCGATCGCCTCCAGCGAGCCGTCCTCGTCGTCGGTCTCGAACAGGCGTGGCAACGACAGCAGCGCCGCCAGCAGCAGCGCGATCCACAGCACGCCGGGCGCGATGCGGCCGAGCAGATTGAGGTCGGGGCCGAGGCCGAGCGGCATCAAGGCGACGACCACGACATAGAAGCCCAGCGCCGTGCCGAGCGTGCCGCCCTCGCGCCAGGCCAGGGCGAGATCGCGGCGGAGCAAAGTGAGGAAGCAGGTCATGGCGGTCCAGGTCGTCGGCGTCCGCTCGCTCGGACTGCTTGGAGCCACAACCGGCCCGCACGTGCTCGGACGAAGAAACGTCGCTTCGCTCCGGCCACGCTGTCTACTCCTTCGATCGCGATAGGAGAACTGCAATAACAGATCGTTGCGCGCCTTCGCGCCGCGGGTCTAAGGTGGCCTTCCGCAATGAGGTCGAGAGCACACATGACAGCCACGCAAACCGACGGCGCGATCCGCGTCTACTGGCACCCTGGTTGAACCAGCTGCCTCAGAACCAAGGAGTTCCTTGGTCAGCATGGCGTGCCGTTCATCTCGCGCAACGTTGTCGAGGACGCGACAGCGTGGGCGGAGCTTGCCCTGTTCGGACTGCGGCGGGTGCCGATCGTCACGCGTGGCATGGAATGGGCCAACGGTCAGGTTCTGCGCGACGTGGCGCGGATTGCCGGCATCGTGCTCGGCGCGCAGCAGATCCTGCCGCCCGCGGAGCTGGCGCGGCGCGTCGACACGATCCTGACCGCCGAGCAGCGGTTTTTCGGCCAGATGCCGGAGGAGAAGATGCAGGGGCAGGTTCCCGGCCGCCCGCGCAGCTTCGCCAATCTGGCCTGGCACACATTCAACGTCATCGATGCCTGGCTCGAGCTGGTGGTCGACGGCAAGCCCCTCGACGAAAAGGCCTACAGTCGCAACGCGCCGCTTGGCAAGGAGAGCAAGGCCGATATTCTCGCCTATGGCATGGATGTGCAGCGCCGCTTCAATGCGTGGTGGGAAGCCGAGGGTGAGCACCTCGATTACGAGGATGCCGCGGCGGTCTACTACGGTGATCAGACGCTGCACGAGTTCCTCGAGCGCTCGACCTGGCATGCGGGCCAGCACGTGCGCCAGATGATGATGATCCTCGAGACCTTTATTGGCATTGCCCCCGAGGCGCCGCTCGGCCCCGAGATGTGGCAGGGCCTGCCGATGCCGGAGAAGGTTTGGGATGAGGAGAGGGCGGCTGGGTGAGGCGAGGTCGGCAGGGGGGCATGAAGTGACGCGGGAGATTATCGTAGGGCGCAATAGGCACTTGCCGTATTGCGCCGAGCCAAACGCTGCGCATAGTCTGCCGGATGCCCAACTATCGTCGCATGTTTGTTGCAGGTGGCTGCTACTTCTTCACGGTCAACCTGCTCGACCGCGATAGCTGTTTGTTGGTTGAGCATATTGACAGTCTTCGCGACGCCGTGCGCGACACCCGACGCCGCTTTCCCTTCGAGATCGACGCCATGGTGATCCTGCCTGATCACATCCATGCCATTTGGACACTGCCAGAGGGCGATGCGGATTTCTCTGTGCGTTGGCGTTGGATCAAGATCCGGTTCTCGAAATCGATACCTAAGGGCGAGCGGCTGAGCAGCGTCCGCGAGGCGCGCGGTGAGCGCGGCATCTGGCAGCGCTGGTATTGGGAGCATCTCATTCGCGACGAGCGGGACCTGCGGGCTCATATCGAATATTGCTGGTTCAATCCGGTGAAGCATGGGCATGTTGCCAATGTCGAGGATTGGCCATTTTCGACGTTCCACCGGGACCATCGCGACGCGCCAAAACCGGGTGACTTTGAGCGGATGTGCGCCGAGTATGCCCGGACCAATCCAGGGGTTCGGTTCGGGGAACGGGAGTGATCATGCGACGTCCCGCCCGGCCTCTGGCGCAATACGGCAAGTGCCTATTGCGCCCTACGAGCGCGCTCGACACTTTTATTGGCATCGTCCCCTTGGCGCCGCTCGGCCCCGAGACGTGGGCCGGCCTGCCGATGCCGGAGAAGGTGTGGGATGAGGAGAAGGGGTGAGGGGTAAGGCGAGGTCGGCAGTGGGCCGAGTGCAGACGGTGCGGTAGGGTGCAATAGCGAAAGCGTATTGCACCGTCACGCCCGAGGTCGCGCCACTGCGGTGCAATACGCCCTGCGGGCTATTGCACCCTACGGACTGTCGCACCGCCTCACCCGCCCCCCTGCCCCACCCCCTGCCCGCCCAGCCTCAGCTCCCTCGCCGCCGCCACGCCCAGCGCGATATGCGTCGCGGCTATCACGATACCGCCGCCCGCCACGTGGGCGGTGATCACCTCGGCAACGATGGCGCTGCTGGCGGCATCGAGCGAGGCGGTCGGCTCGTCGAGCAGCCAGATCGGGCGCTCCGCCACCAGCAGCCGCGCCAGGGCCAGCCGCCGCTTCTGGCCGGCGGACAGGTAGCCGGCCGGCACATGGGCCAGATCGCCCAAGGCGAAACGATCGAGTGCCGCGGCCGCGCGCTGGGCGGCCGGCACGCCTTGCCGCCCAGCGCCAAGGTAGTCCGCCCAGAAGGCGGCGTTTTCCGCCACGCTGAGCGCCGGCTTGATGGCATTGGCGTGGCCGACGAAATGACAGCTTTCGGCGATGGGTTGCACATCGGCGCCATCCCGCAGCCGGATACGGCCGGCGTGGGGACGGCTGAAGCCAGCCAGGACGCGCAGCAGGCTGGTCTTGCCGGCGCCGTTGGCGCCCGTCAAGGCCACGGCCTCACCCGCCGACGCCATGAAAGACAGCCCCGACAAGAGCACGCGCCCGCCGCGCTCGACGGCGAGATCCTCGACACTCAGTGCGAGCGGCATGGCGGGATATTCCGGCGTGGCAGGGTGCGACAAGGCGCGGGTGCGGCAGCCCGCAAGTCCAGTGGCTCTTCGGCGTCAAGCCCTATATAAGGTTCTCGCTCTAAGCGATGCTAGCGCAAAAAATCGGGGTGTTGTGGTCCCGCGACCCGCCATGGCGATTGGCCGGCGGTTGTCTCGGCCGCCACCACACCCGCCGGCGCGACCTGCGGCGCGAGCGCCCCCCGGCGCCACGCCGGCATGTCGAAGACTGCCCGATCGATGCAATGAGGAGGATCAATCCGTGAGCGCCCTGACCCCCGTATCCAAAGACAGCTTCAAGTGCCGCAAGACGCTGACCGTCGGGTCCAAGACCTACACCTATTATTCGCTGCCCGAGGCCGAGAAGAATGGCCTGAAGGGCGTCTCGTCGCTGCCCTATTCGATGAAGGTGCTGTTGGAGAACCTGCTGCGCAACGAGGACGGCCGCACCGTCACCAAGGACGACATCATGGCGATGTCGGGCTGGCTCGACGCCAAGGGCAAGTCGGACAAGGAAATCGGCTTTCGTCCCGCGCGCGTGCTGATGCAGGATTTCACCGGCGTGCCGGCCGTGGTCGACCTGGCCGCCATGCGCGATGGCATGGTCAGCCTGGGTGGTGATCCCAAGAAGATCAATCCGCTGGTGCCGGTCGACCTGGTCATCGACCACTCGGTCATCATCGACCACTTCGGCAACGCGGCTGCCTTCGCCAAGAACGTCGAGCTGGAATACGAGCGTAACGGCGAGCGCTACAACTTCCTGAAGTGGGGCCAGGGCGCCTTCGCCGACTTCCGCGTCGTGCCGCCCGGCACCGGTATCTGCCATCAGGTCAACCTGGAATACCTGTCGCAGGTGGTCTGGATCAACCAGATGGCCGATGGCGCCACCGTTGCCTACCCCGACACGGTCGTTGGCACTGACAGCCACACCACCATGGTCAACGGCCTCGCCGTGCTCGGCTGGGGCGTCGGCGGCATCGAGGCGGAAGCCGCCATGCTCGGCCAGCCGCAGTCGATGGTGATCCCCGAGGTGGTCGGCTTCCTGATGACCGGCCGGCTCAATGAGGGCGTCACCGCCACCGACCTGGTGCTGACCGTGACGCAGATGCTGCGCAAGAAGGGCGTGGTCAACAAGTTCGTCGAGTTCTACGGCCCCGGCCTCGACGCCCTGTCGCTGGCCGATCGCGCCACGGTCGGCAACATGGCGCCCGAGTACGGCGCCACCTGCGGCTTCTTCCCGATCGACGCCGAGACCTTGAAGTACATGACGATGTCGGGCCGCGAGCAGCACCGCATCGATCTGGCTGAGGCCTATGGCAAGGCGCAGGGCCTGTTTCGCACCTCGGGCGCGGACGATCCCGTCTTCACCGACACGATATCGCTCGATCTCGGCACGGTGGTGCCGTCGATGGCCGGGCCCAAGCGCCCGGAAGGCCGCATCTCGCTGCCCGACGTCAAAGCTGGCTTTGCAACCGCGCTGGCGGGCGAGTACAAGAAGCCCGGCGAGCTGTCCAATCGCGTCACGGTCGAAGGCCGCGATCACGACCTCGGCCACGGTGATGTGGTGATCGCCGCCATCACCTCGTGCACCAACACCTCGAATCCGAGCGTGCTGATCGCCGCCGGTCTGGTGGCGCGCAACGCCGCCCAAAAGGGCCTGAAAGCCAAGCCGTGGGTCAAGACTTCGCTGGCGCCGGGCTCGCAGGTGGTTGCCGCCTACCTGGAGAAGGCGGGCTTGCAGCCCTACCTCGACCAGGTCGGGTTCAATCTGGTCGGCTTCGGCTGCACCACCTGCATCGGCAATTCCGGCCCGCTGCCGGCCGAGATTTCCAAGGCGATCAACGACAACGGCCTGGTCGCCGCCGCCGTGCTGTCCGGCAACCGCAACTTCGAGGGCCGCGTCAGCGCCGACGTGCAGGCCAATTACCTGGCCTCGCCGCCGCTGGTGGTCGCTTATGCGCTGGCCGGCACGGTCAATATCGACCTGTCGACGGAACCGCTTGACCGCGACGGCAACAACAATCCCGTCTTTCTCAAGGATATCTGGCCGTCGAGCCAGGAAGTCGCACAGTTCGTCCTGGAAAACGTCACCAAGGAGATGTTCCAGGCGAAGTATGCCGACGTCTTCAAGGGCGACGACAACTGGCGCAAGGTGAAGGCGACGCCGCGGCTGACCTACGACTGGAACAGCGGCTCGACCTACGTGCAGAACCCGCCCTACTTCACCGGCATCACCAAGGAGCCCAAGCCGCTCACGGATGTGGTCGGCGCGCGCATCCTCAGTCTGCTCGGCGACAAGATCACCACCGACCACATCTCGCCGGCCGGTTCCATCAAGCGTGAGAGCCCGGCCGGCGCCTACCTGATCGAGCGCCAGGTGCGGCCCGCCGACTTCAATCAGTACGGCACGCGGCGCGGCAACCACCAGGTGATGATGCGGGGCACCTTCGCCAACATCCGCATCAAGAACTTCATGAACAAGGATGCCAGTGGCGCCGTCAAGGAAGGCGGCATGACCACGCATCATCCATCGGGCGAGGTGATGCCGATCTACGATGCGGCCATGCGCTATGCCGAACAGGGCGTGCCGCTGGTGGTGTTCGCGGGCGTCGAGTACGGCAACGGCTCGTCGCGCGATTGGGCGGCCAAGGGCACTGCGCTGCTCGGCGTGCGCGCGGTCATCTGCCAGTCGTTCGAGCGCATCCACCGCTCGAACCTGGTCGGCATGGGGATTGCGCCATTCAACTTCGAGGAAGGCATGTCCTGGCAGACGCTTGGCCTGAAAGGCGACGAGAAAGTCACCATCAACGGCCTCACGGACGTGAAGCCGCGGCAGAAGATGGTGGCCGAGATCACTCGTTCCGACGGCAAGGTCGAGCAGGTGCCGCTGCTGTGCCGGATCGATACGCTCGATGAGTTGGAGTATTACCGGCACGGCGGCATTCTGCACTATGTGCTGCGCAACCTGGCCGCGGCGGCCTGAAATCCAGGGTTTTTGTCAGCGAAACCCGGCGCGGTTCCGCTCACACTTATTTTACCATGCCGAGCTTCCTAGCCGCAAAGCACTGGGTCTCACCCATTCGTGACTCGCAATTGAAGGCGGTGATCCGGATACTGCGAACAGATTCGATAGTAGCCATGCGAAACGGATGCCCATGATCTCGAGGCGCGAAGCCCTGCTGTTGCTCGGTGCGATGTCGTCGGTCCCCTTTGCCGGCACCGTCGCGCAGACAGCCGGCGGCGACAAGCCGGCCGGGCTCAAGGCCGTCGTGGAGCTGTACACCAGCCAGGGGTGCTCATCGTGCCCACCAGCCGATGCCCTGTTGCGCAAGCTGGCCGGCCGCCGCGACATCATCGCCCTGACGCTGCCGGTCGATTACTGGGATTACCTGGGCTGGAAAGATACCTTCGCGTCCGCCCGCTATAGCGAGCGCCAGCGCGCCTACGCCAAGAACCGTGGCGATGGCCTCATCTACACGCCGCAAGTGGTGGTCAACGGCCTCGCCCACGTCAACGGCGCCAAGGACAGCGACATCGAGCGGGCGATCGAGAAGACCACCGCACAATTCAAGGCGTCTGAAATCTCGCTCAAGGTCTGGGCTGATCGCGGCCAACTCGTGATCGAGACCGGCACGCGTGCGAACGGCTTACCGGCAGAGGCGACGATCTGGCTCGCCACCGTGCAGACAAGTGCCGAAATCGCCGTCCGCAAGGGCGAGAACAGTGGCCGTACGCTGACCTACGCCAACGTGGTGCGAGAACTGACGCCCATCGGCATGTGGAACGGCAAGGCGGAGACCATTCGCCTCGAGCGCCAATCGGTCATGCGGGCCGGGGCGGAGACGTGCGCGGTGTTGATCCAGCAAGGCACGGCCGGCCCGATTTTGGGCGCAGCCTGGCTCGGGCAGTAGTACGACGGAGCCAGTGGTACCGGTAACGTATGGAAGATTGTGTCAGTCACGGAAGGGGGTACTCCCTTGGATTGTCTAGGTCCAAGCAATGGAGCACCCCCATGTCGCACAGGGCGACGATCAAGAGCCTACCTCGGGCATTCGAGATTATGAAGGCCATG
>CAZCGE010000058.1:0-40362 GCA_964498125.1 uncultured Devosia sp.
TGGCCTTCATAATCTCGAATGCCCGAGGTAGGCTCTTGATCGTCGCCCTGTGCGACATGGGGGTGCTCCATTGCTTGGACCTAGACAATCCAAGGGAGTACCCCCTTCCGAGACTGACACAATCTTCCATACGTTACCTTCTTGCTTGCGCCCTTTTGAATTCGAGCGAGCTATAGTATCATGCGGGATGATGATTTCGAATGGGATGCCCGGAAAGCGGCCAGCAACCTGGCCGACCACGATGTTTCGTTCGAACTCGCACGCGACGCTTTCAGTGATCCCTTTGCCGTCGAGATGGACGACGATCGCGAGAACTACGACGAGGATCGCTTCGTTCTGATCGGCTTCGCCGGCGGTCGCCTGTTGCACGTTACTTACACGGTGCGAGGGCACCGCCATCGGATCATTTCGGCGCGAGGTGCCGAACCCCATGAGCAGCGAAGATACCACGAAGAAAGACGCTGACGTTCAGCATGACCGGAGGCGAGTCGACGCCATGACCGAGGAGGAACGCCACGCCGCCGCGATGGCGGATCCGGACGCGCGCCCCATGACCGACGAGGAATGGGCGCGGGCACGCCGTGTCCCCAGGGTGCGCACCGTCCGCCGCGCATTCAAGCTCTCGCAGGAGGATTTTGCAGCACGTTTCGGAATTCCCCTGGAAACCATAAAGGCATGGGAACTGCGCCACAGCGAGCCCGATGCGCTGGCTAAAGCTTACCTGAAGGTCATCGCTTATGCTCCCGACGTCGTGAAAGAAGCGCTCGCATTCAAGCCCGGTATCGATCCACGCCCGATCCGGTGAAGTCAGCTGACAGCATTTCGTAACCCCTCAGGGACGGGCGTCATCGCTCGGGCCAAACCTAGCATTGCCCCCCATGTCCCACGCCACCCTCACCGACACTTCGACCACCGCGCACCTTTTCAAGCACGCGGGATTGCGCCATGCCGAGCGTCCGGCGCTGGTCTGGCCCGGGCACACGCTGACCTACGCCGGCTTGGAGTGTGAGCTGGCCGCCATGGCCGAAGCCTTGCGCGCGCTCGGCATGAAAAAGGGGATGCGCTGCTGCCTGCTTGCCGGCAATCGGCCCGACGCCCTGGTCGTCACCTATGCCGCGCAATCGCTCGGCATGAGTACGACGGCGCTGCACCCGATCGGCGGCGAGGCCGACCACCGCTTCGTGCTGGAGGATTGCGGCGCCGATATCCTGGTCTATTGCGAGCGCGAGTTTACCGAGCGCGCCGAAGCGCTCGCCCGCACACTGCCGAAGCTGAAGGTCGTGCAGCTCGGCTCGCGCGCGGGGAGTGGCCTGTCGACGCTGGCCGAGCCCTATCTGGGCGCGCATTGGACGATCGACGCCGAGCCCAGCGACATCTCGCGCATTTCTTACACCGGCGGCACCACCGGCAAGCCCAAGGGCATCATCCACCGCCACCGCTCGAACATGATGGCGGCGATCCTGACGCGCACCGCCTGGGACTGGCCGTCCGAGGTGCGCTTCCTGTCGGTGACACCGCTGTCGCATGCGTCGGGAACCATGTTCCTGCCGGTGGCGCTGCAGGGCGGCGCCATGCATATCGCCCCGCGCTTCACGCCGAAATCCTATGCCGAAATCGCGCGCGCCGAACGCATCACCTGCGGCTTCCTGGTGCCGACCCAAATGCTGCGCATTCTCGATGAGCCCGACCTCGACGTGGCAGCCGTACGGGCGATTCATTGCATTCTCTATGGCGCCGCTCCGATCGCGCCGGAGCGGTTGAAGCAATGGCTCGAACGCTTCGGCCAGAACCTCGTGCAGCTGTATGGCCAGGCGGAATCGCCCAATTGCTTCACGGTGCTGCCGCGCCATCTGCATGACCTGAAGCATCCCGAGCGGCTGGCCTCGTGCGGCATCGCCAATCCCGGCATGCAGATCGCCATTTTGGACGCCAACAGCCAACCCGTCGCCGACGGCCAGCCCGGCGAATTGTGCGCGCGTGGTCCCAGCGTCATGGAAGGTTACTGGAACCGACCCGAGGAGACGGAGAGGACGCTGGCCGGCGACTGGCTGCATTCGGGTGATATCGCCGTGCGCGACAAGGACGGCTTCTACTATCTCGTCGGCCGCGCCAAGGACATGATCATTTCCGGCGGGTTCAACGTCTACCCCAAGGAGGTGGAGGACGTGATCGCCATGGACCCTGCGGTCGCCGCCGTGGCCGTGATCGGCGTACCCGACGCGCAATGGGGCGAGGCGGTCAAGGCCTGTGTCGTGCCCAAGCCCGGCGCCAGCATCGACGTCGAGCGCATCATCGCCGCCGTGAAGGCGGCCAAGGGCAACGTCTATGCGCCCAAGACCGTCGACATCGTCGATACCATTCCGCTGACGCCGCTCGGCAAGCCCGACAAGGTCGTGCTGCGCGCCCGCTACTGGGGCGGCCAGGCTCGCGCCATAGCCTGAGGCCGGGCGGCGCAATGCTCCGCAAACGCTGCTTCTCCCGGAGCCGGCGACCCGGGCGGCGGGCGACCATGGGGACGGCCATTTTATTCCACTTGAATGCAGATATTTTTCAATATGATAAATACTTACATTGTTACGGTTTCTTACCGTTATTTGAAGCGATGCCGCCAAATTATCCTGCTCGCGCCACACTGCTTCCGCATTCAGATCGCCAAGTGTTGCCTGTCGCGACGGCGCCGGGACAAGGCGGGGCATCGCACAATGGCTTCCAGGGGGAACCGGAGGCCGCGCTCGCAGCCAACGGCTGCGCCCGCGAACCGGGGGGATCTCGGCTCGCCAAGTTGGACTGCTGATGCGGAACGAAGGGTCCCGGCGACCTGACGCCCGCATCACGGGGAGCCCGTTTGTCTGCCGGGATAGGAAGGCAATGGGCTTCACACGGCGTCGACGGACCGCGGGGCCATCCGACGCAGCCGGCTGCTCTGCAGCTCACGCCATCGCGCGTGCCCGCTGCTCCGCCCAAGCCGGCTGTGTCCTGGCTCCGCCACCGTTGCCGCAGGTCCATGACGGCGCAGCATCGGCTGCATTCATCAATCCGGCCGGAGGCGCCGCATGCTGTTAGAAAAGATCGATATTCCAGAGAGTGAGCGTTGTGCCGCCGGTCAGTCCGTCATGCGCCAAGTCGTGATGTTCTGCGGCCTGCTGCTGCTCTCGATTCTACTGACCGCCTGTGTCAGCGCCGAGCACTGTCGCAATGTATTGGCGGCTTCGGCGGCGACAAAGGCGGCAGACGCGCGGCAGGCCAGCAAGGACAAGACTGCGCGGGCATCCACCGCTGCAACGCAGACACGCCCGGCCACGGACACGGACACGGCTGCTGGCGAAGATGCCGCGCGCGCGGCAGCCAGCCGCATCGCCGCCGAGCTGGCCCGCGCCTGTCCACGCGCGGCACCCGACAGCCTCGCGGCCTTCGAGGCCTGCCGCAAGGCGCTGACCGGCGCCTCCGTCTTCCGCGACGCCCTGTCCGACCGCACGCTATGGGGACCACAGAGCAACGATCTGTCCAAGGGACTGAAGGAGTCCGGTCTCACCCGGGTCGCGCCCGATACGCTGGCCGGGCTCTTCATGCCCCTGTTCATGTTCACCGGCAAGCATTCGCTCGCCTGGAGTGAGAATGAGAAGCTCTGGCGCCTCGAACTCGCGGCCTCGTTCCGCAGCCGCCTGCAACACGATCAGCTGCCCGCGCCTTACCAGCACCAGGAGGAGACTTGGCGCCTCTTCGAGCGCACCAGCACTGTCCTGCTGTGGATCGATCCGAGCACCACGCGCATCACTTATGCGCAGGTCTCCGAGCGCGGGCGGCGGCCGCAATCCTTCGCACTCGAACCCAGATCAAAGGAGACGGCGGAGGGCGGCGCAGGGCAACTCGAGACGTCGCTCAGACCACGGCATGCCGAGCCGCCTGGATCACCTTCGGCGCAACCCTCCAGCGCCGCCAATTGATGGCCTCTGGCCTGGGCCTTGCCAGGCAAACTCAACGCATCCCGGCCCATCCGCCGGGTCGAAATTGGAGACCCCTCGATGCTCAAGCTCATCAGTCCCGCGTTCGCCAAGCGCGCCCTCCCCGCCAGCACCGACGACGTGCCGCCGGTTGAAACCCGGCAAGGCCGTCTGGCGGCGATCAACGCGCTGACCGAGGACGTCGTGGAGCTGGTTATCGAGCCGGCGAGCCCCTGCCAGGTTCTGCCCGGCCAACACATGGACATCGCGTTCGCCGGGTTTCCGGCTCGCGCCTTCTGCCCGACTCCGGCTTTGGACGCACGGCCCGCCGACGGCATGCTGAGCTTCCATGTCAGCCGTCTTGCCGCGGGGCGCGTTTCGAGCGAACTCAGCCGCGCCATCAAGGTCGGCCACAGCGTCAAACTCACCGGACCGCATGGCGACGCCTACCTGCGCCCCGGCCTGCAGAACCGGCTGGTGCTGGTCTCCAGCGGCACCGGCTTTGCGCCGATGTGGGCGGTGGCGGACGCCGCGCTGCGCGAGCGGCCGAACCGGTCCATGCTGCTGATTGTCGGTGTGCGTTCCGTGCACGCGCTCTACATGGTGCAGGCCCTCGATATGATGGCCACCTGTCCCAACGTGCGCATCCTGGTGATCAGCGAGGAGAAACAATTGCTCACCCGCTACATCCTGCCCGGGCGGCCGACCGACTACATGCCGCCGGTGTTGCCGCGCGATACCGTATTCGCGGCAGGACCCGCGCCGATGCTCGCTTTGATTGCCGAAACCGCGGCCGCCTCTGGCGCCACGTTGCACGCCACGCCGTTCCTGCCCGCCGACGACAGCAAGTCCGCCACCTGGTTCAGCCGCATCGCTTGGCGGCGTGGCAAGGCCGCGCCCGAAATGCAGGACGCTTCGCCTGCCATGCCAACTCCCCCGACGCTGGCGGCGCGGTTGCAAACCGCGACAAGGGTTGGCCCGCCGCCGTTGAAAATCACCCCCGGCCTAGCATCGCGCTGAGCCCCTGATAGGGCGGCGAAGGGCGCGCGTCGTCGCCACTCGATCCGATCACGCACCGGCCCGGGGGCGGCCCAAGTCGCCGCCGCCCGGCACCGGCGACTCCACGCGCGCCATGATTAGTCGCTGGTAGACGCGGCCGATGCCGACCAGGACCGCGCCAAGGCAGAGGAATGACAGCGCGCGCCACAGCCCGGAGACGCCGGCGAGGTCGATCAGCAGCACCTTGGCCAGAACGACGACGATCAACAGCGCCGAGGCGATGCGCGCCTCCAGCGATTGCCGCCACAGGCCGTAGGCGAGGAAGGCCACGGCCAGCGCCAGCCACGCCGCCGTGTAGCCCCAGATCTCAGCGCTGCTCGAGGGCAGGAAGACGTAAATGCGCGATCCTTGATGGATGTGGCGCACCTCCAGCGTGACGTAGGCGAAGATCAGCGCGATCGCTATCGATCCGGCAATGCGCACAAACCAGTCCGGTCTGACGCCGCGTGCGGCACGCGCCACGTAGAGCCCGGCAAAGCCGGGAAGCAGATACGCCGGGATCAGCGAGCTGAAGATCACGGCACCACCGATTACGTCCCGGCTGAACAGCGGGTTGTCGATGAACCCGAGGCCGACCACGATCATCAGCAGGGAGAGGCCCGCGAATAGGTGCGAGGCCGTCCGGAAAATGACGTTGCCGCGCGCCAGATCGAGCCGGGTCAGCACATGGGTGAACCCCAGGCCGAGCGTCGCCAGCAGCCCCTGCTCGACGTGCCCGGTGATCGGCTTGGTCAGGTCGCCGCCGGCCATGGCGTGATGCAGCTGGAAAAATGCGAAGAGGCCCGTGAACAGCACGGCGAGGCCATCGGCAATGCGCACGGCGGCGTCATCGCCTTGGCGCCGCAATAGGTTGGCCGACAGCGCGAAGGCCAGCGCCGGGACGCCGTAGCCGAGCAGCAGCCAGTTGAACAGCGGCGTGGTGCCGACGCCAGTGCCCATGATGCGCGGATCCCAGGCCAAGCGCGCCAGGACGACGGCGCCGAGTGCGGTCACCGCGTAGCGCAGCAGCGGGATCGACTTGCGCGTGGCGACATGTGCCGTGCCCAGCGCCGACAGGGCCAGGGCGACCGTCAGGTAGCCACGCGACAAGGTGGTGACGAGGGCAAAGCTGAACGCGGCAATGGCAGCGGCGGCCAGCGCGCCGGCGGCGAGATTCAATGCCGGTCGCGGCTCGGCGCCGGCGGCGCGCGCGGTGGCTTCCGCCTTCTCGAAATAATCGGCCGAGGACGCCATGAAGGCGGCCAGCACCAGCGCGGCGAGGCCGAACGTGATCGAGCTGTCGAACTGGGTCACACGCAAGTAGGCGAGGATCAGGGCCAGCAGCACCGGCACGGTGGCGGCCACGGCATAAAGGGCTGCCGTCGGCAGCGGCAAGTCCGCGCCGCGGCGCAGCCGACGCTCGGCTGCGAAGCCCGCGGGCGCCACCGCCAGGATTGAGAACATCAGGAACTGCTGCACGTTTTCCGGCAGCCGCAACACCCGCGCCATCTCGGTTGCCAGCATCGTCGACGTTGGTGGCGCGGCCAGCCCGGGCCAGCTCCCGACCACGGCAAGGCCGACGATCCCGGCCAGCACCGACGCCGCCGCGACCGGCGCGCTCACCAACCCCGCGGTCGCCAGCAATGCCGTTACGATGAACGCGAACGGCAACCAGAGCACGTGCGTGAAGGGTGCGGTGGACAGCACCAGCACGGCGAGCCAGGTCAGCACCGCCAGCGCCCCCGTACCGATCCAGTCGGGTTCAGCATCCTCGTCGCGCATGCCAATGTGCGGCTCGATCGCCATGCAGCCGATGGCCAGCACGGTCTGCAGCCCGGCGTACAGCATGGCGGCGGTGATCCAGGGCTCCTGCAAACGGTCGGCCTGGAACACGAACATCAGGCCCCACAGAACCGCGCCGGCGACTGCCGTGGCCGCCAACCACAGCCAGTGCCGCAAGCGAGCCAGAAGATAGGCCGCGATCGTCACCGCCAGCAGATAGACCATCACCGGCCAGGGCGAGGGCGCATCCGAGGACAGCAGCAGCGGCGTGACGTAGGAGCCGGCCAGGCCGAAGCCGGCAAGGGCTGGTCCATGCAGAATGGCCGACCACATCGTCGCCAGCGCCACCGCGCCGAGCAAGAGGAATGCAACCGCCGGCCCGATGAATCCGTAAAGCGCGTGCGCGGCGTAGATGGTGCCGAAGGCCACCGCTGTTCCCGCCGCCGTCAGCACGCTCGGGATGTGGGCCACCGGCAACTGCGGAATGCGGTGCAGGATCTCGCCGCGCCGGGTCTTCTCGCCGAGCCCGATCAGGATCAGCGCCAGGATGCCGCCGAGGATGACGCGCACGCCGGGCCCCAGCAGCCCCGCCTCGATCGAGTAGCGCACCAGGAAGATGCCGCCGAGCGCCAGCGCCAGCCCGCCGACCAGCACCGCCCAGTGCGCGCCGAGGCGCTCCTCGAGGCTGGGGCCGGCGGGTGGTGGCGGCTGAACATCATGTGCAGCCCAGACAGGGGGAACCGAGGCCGGCTGGCTGGGCGCGCGAGGCGCAGCCGCCACCTGCTCGACCTGCGTTGCCAGCTGCGGTGCTGCCGCAGGTAACCCTGCCGGGCCGGCCTGGCCTCGCGCCAAGGCATCGATGTCGCCACGAATAGCGGCAATATCCGCCTCCACCTTGACGATCCGCTGCGTCAGCGTGCGCAACCTGCGCCGCGCCACGAAGACGAGAATGGCCAGGATGATCAGGTAGAAGGTGAGATCGATGATCATGTTGCTCGAGCTCTGCTGTGGTCGGCGATCTCGTCATGGCGCCAGCGCGCCCACCGATCCTGGCTGCAGTTTGCAGCCGATTCGGGCAACGCCGCCAGCAGAAGTCATTGCCCCTGGAGCCCGCTCGCCTCCGCATGCTAGCCTCGGCTGGGATTAGATGGAGGACCGACATGCGCGAGGTGATGATCACGGGGATCGGGTCGACCCCTTACGGCAAGCTCGATGGCAGAGGCATTGAAAGCCTCGCCGTCGCTGCCGCCAGCATGGCGCTCGATCGCGCCGGCGTCGAGCGCGGCGAGATCGGCGCCGTCTACCTCGGCAACTTCGCCGCTGGCCCGCTGGCCGGCCAGGAGGTGCTGGCCGGCATGGTGGCTGACGACCTCGGGCTGACCGGCGGCATCCCCTGCACCAAGGTCGAAGGCGCCTGCGCCTCGGGCGGCATTGCTTTCCGCCACGCCATGCTGGCGGTCGCCACCGGCCAGTGCGACGCCGCTCTGGTCATCGGCGTCGAGAAGATGACGGCGGCGTCCAACGCGCAAGTGACGCAGGCCTTGAACCTCGCCATGGACAACCGCGCCGAGGGGCCATCGGGCCTGACCTTCCCCGGCCTGTTCGGCCTGGCCTGGCGGCTGCACGCGGAACGCTATGGGACGACGCGCGACGAGATCTCCGCCGTCATCATCAAGAACAAGGCCAACGGCCTCAAGAACCCGCTGGCGCAGATGGGCGCGACGTTGACCGCCGACATCATCCGCCAGTCGGCGATGATCGCCGATCCGCTGCAGCTCTACGACTGCTGCCCGGTGTCGGATGGCGCGGCCGCCGTGGTCGTGGTGGCGGCCGATCGCGCCAGGGGAGCACCCGACCTGCCGCTGCGCATCCGCGCCGCCATCCAGACCAGCGGCCCGGCTCGCATCGCCGGCCACGAAGATTTGTGCAGCTTTCTGACGACGCGGCGCGCAGCCGAGCGCGCCTACGCCCAGGCCGGCATCAAGCCGAGCGATCTCGATCTCGCCGAAATCCACGACTGCTTCTCCATGGCCGAGGTGATCCACAGCGAGGATCTCGGCCTGGTGCCGCGCGGCATGGGCGCCAAGTGGGCGGCGGAGGGGCGCACGCAAGTCGGCGGCGACATCGCTATCAACGCCTCGGGCGGCCTCTTGTCGAAGGGCCATCCGGTCGGCGCCACCGGCGTCGGCCAGATCTACGAGGTGGCCCGCCAGTTGCGCGGCGAACACGGCAACCAGGTCAAGGGCGCGCGGCTGGGTCTGGCGCAGAATGTCGGCGGCGCGGGTGTGGCGTGCACCGTGACGATCCTGGAGCGCTCGGATGCCTGAAGCTCTCTCCGTGCCCATCGTCAAGTGCTCGGCCTGCGGCGCGCTCGATCCCGGCCCGCGCGAGATCTGTCCCAAGTGCTTCAAAATGGCCCTCGAACCGTCGACCACGCCCGGCACCGGCTCACTCGTCTCCTGGACCCTGATCCGCCGCCCGCCAGCGCAATACCGCGAGGACGGCCAGTACGCGGTCGCCATCGTCAAGCTCGATAGCGGTGTGCAGGTGACCGGCCGCCTCAAGGACCCGAGCGAGGCGATCAAGCCGGGCGCGCGCGTGCAGGCGGTGGCGCCTGTGCGGCAGACGGTTGTGTTCGAGGTAGTGCAGGGGTGAGTGGTGAGTCGTGAAGTGACCACGAGCGTGATCGCACCACTCACGACTCACGACTCACGTCTTGTTTGGAGCCTTCCCATGCTTCTCGGATGCATCGCCGACGACCTGACCGGGGCGACCGACCTGGCGCTGATGCTAACGCGCGGGGGAATGCGCACCGTGCAGGTGATGGACGTGCCGGGCGCGCAAACCAAGCTCGATGGCTTCGATGCCGTCGTGGTCGCCCTGAAGACGCGCACCTGCCCGGTTGGCGAGGCGATCGAACTTTCGTTGGCGAGCGCCGAGGCCTTGCTCTCCCTCGGCGCGCGTCAGCTGCTGTTCAAGTATTGCTCGACCTTCGATTCCACCAATGCGGGCAATATCGGACCGGTGGCGGAAGCGCTGCTGCGCAAGGTTGGCGGCGGCCTGGCCATCGCCTGCCCGGCCTTTCCCTTGAACAAGCGCACGGTCTATCTCGGCAACTTGTACGCCGGCGACGTGCCGCTGGCGGAAAGCCCGATGAAGGACCATCCGCTGACGCCGATGCGCGATTCCAATCTTGTGCGTGTGCTGCAACGCCAAACCACGTTGAAGGTCGGACTGGTGCCGTTCAGCGTCGTCGATCAGGGCGCGGGCGCGGTTGGCGCGGCCTACGATGCAGCGCGTGCCGCCGGCGAGAGCTTCGTCGTCGTCGATGCCATTCTCGACCGGCACCTCGTCGCCATGGGCGAGGCCGCCGCCGAGCACAAGCTGATCACCGGCGGCTCCGGCGTGGCCATGGGGCTACCCGGCAATTTCATCCGCCAGGGCCTGATGAATGCCGCCGAGCCGGCGGCGCACATGACCGCGCCAAAGGGCCGGGCGGCGATCCTGGCCGGCAGCTGCTCGGTGGCGACGCGCGTTCAAGTCCAGGCCGCCATCGACGCCGGCATCCCGGCCTTCAAGCTCGATCCGGCTGATATTGCCAGCGGCTCGGTCGGCAACCAGGACGTTGCGCGCTGGGCAATCCAGCAACCCGCCGGCCGGCCGGTGCTGATCTATTCCAGCGCCGACCCCGACGCCGTGCGCGCCGTGCAGGACAAGCTCGGCCGCCATGAAGCCGGCGCCCTGATCGAACGGGAACTGGCGGCCATTGCCAAGCAGCTCGTCGACGCAGGCTTCACGCGCATGATCATCGCCGGCGGCGAGACCTCTGGCGCCGTCGTCAATGGTCTTGCTATCCAGGCACTGGAAATCGGCCCGGAAATCGATCCCGGCGTTCCCTGGACCCGCGCCGTCGGCCGCGACCTGGTCGTGGCGCTGAAAAGCGGCAACTTCGGCGCGCCGAATTTCTTCCTCAAGGCGTGGGACAAGTTGGCGTGACGCCGACTTTCGCGTATGAGGCGGCAATCCCAAACAAGACTGACCGAGAAAGGACGTGACGTGCTGCGCTTATCCGCCATGGACCAGTCCACCGCCGTCGTCGGCAGAAGTCACACGGACTCGATCCAGGACACGATCGCCCTGGCGCAGCACTGCGAACACCTCGGCTATCACCGCTTCTGGGTGTCGGAGCACCACAATCACCCGACCATCGTCGGCACCGCGCCCGAGATCCTGATGGCGGCGATCGCGGCGCGCACCAGCAAGATCCGCGTCGGCAGCGCCGGCATCATGCTGCCGCACTATTCCGCGCTGAAGGTGGCCGAGCAGTTCCGCGTGCTCGATGCCATCGCGCCAGGCCGCATTGATCTGGGCGTTGGCCGGGCGCCGGGCTCGGACGGGCGCACGGCGATGGCGCTCAACGCGGGAGCTGGCACCGGAGCCGACAACTTTCCCCGCCAGCTCAAGGATCTCACCGCCTGGGTGCGTGGCGCGGCGCTGGAGGAGGGCCACCCGTTCGGCGCCATTAAGGCACTGCCGGCGGGCGAGACCGCACCGGAACTCTGGGTGCTGGGGTCCTCCGACTACGGCGCACAGGTCGCGGCCCACTTCGGCCTGCCCTACTGCTACGCCTGGTTCATCACCGATGGGCGCGGCGCGAGAGACGTTTTCGAACTCTATCGTCAGACCTATCAACCGAGCCCGCGCCATCCCAAGCCACAGGCCGCCGTCTGCATCTGGGCGATCACGGCGCCAACGGAGGACGAAGCCCAGCACCTGTTCTGGTCGCGCGCCCGCACCCGCCTGATGCGCGATCGCGGCGTCTGGCTGCCGGTCGAGACGCCGGAAGCGGCCGCGGCGCATGACTATTCGGAGATGGACCGGCGGCGGCTGGAGGACATCCGCCAGTCGTCGTTCGTCGGCGCCCCGGCGCAGGTGGCGGCAAAATTGAAGGCCGTCACCGACGAGTTGCAGGTGCAGGACCTAGCGATCCTGACCTGGGCCCACGACCCCGAGGCGCGGCGACAGTCCTATACACTGCTGGCCAAGGAATTCGGGCTGCCGGCCAGCGGCACCGATCCGGCCGCGGCTATTCCTTCACCGTCCTGACGATGCTGGAGGTCGGCTTCTCGGCGCCCGACACCGGCAAGCCCTTGACGTCCTTCTCGATGGCCTGATCGTACTCGGCCAGCGTCTTGACCTCGCCCTTGGCGCGCATGTGCACGATCTTGTAGCCGCCCTTTTTCAGGGCATCGAGCAAGGCGGAGGCTGATTTCGCCGTGCCGGGCTGGATGTCGTGCAGCAGCACGATGCCCTTGCCCTTCTTGTCCAGCTTGCCGATCACGCTCTTCACTAGGGCTTCCGGATTCTGGAACTTGAAGTCGAAGCTGTCGATATCGGTGGAGAAGATCGCGATGTTGCGGCCGGCGAGATGGGCGGCCGAGTCCTTGGAGTCTTTCAAGAATGGATAGCGGAAGAACGGCGATATCGGAGCGCCGGCCGCACGGCGCACTGCGCTGATGCCGCGCTCGATCTCGTCCTTGGCCTGGTCGGCCGGCATCTTCGACAGATCCTTGTGCGACCAGGTATGCGTGCCGACCGTGTGGCCGGCCTTGACGACATCGCGCAGGATCTCGGGCAGGCCGAGCGCCATCTTGCCAATCGAGAAGAAGGTCGCCTTGGTGCAATGCGCCGCCAGCGCCAGCAGCACGGCGTGCGTGGTCCTGACCTGCGGGCCGTCGTCGAAGGTCAGCACCACTTCCTTGTCCGCCAGGAAATCGTGCGCCCGATAGTGCTCCATGCCGAAACCGGGACCGCCGATCGTATCGATCTCGACCGTGCGGCTGACGCCCAGCGCGTTGATGTTGCCGGGGCAGCTCTGCCCTTGCGCGGCGGCACTGGTGATGGCGAACGCGGAGACGACCGCGGCGATAATCCAACGCGCTGACAGCTTCATGCTGACCTCCCTGGCAATAGATGGTGACCGACTGGCCCGATTCTGTGCCTCAGACTAGCCCTATCCGACGGCTTTTGAGACAGAAATGAAGGGAAATAGAGGCGCCATCCCGTCCCGCGTTGCCCCAGTGCCTCAATGGAGTGCCTCAATGTGGCGACTCAGCGGACAGGTCCGGCGACCCAGGCCGCCAGCACGCGGCGCTCCTCATCCGACAGGTCGGTGACATTAGACGGCGGCATCGCGCTCGACCACACGGCGTTGACGGCGATCGCGCGGACGTGCGCCTTGATTCGCTCCGGCGTATCGAGCATCACGCCCTTCGGCGCGATCCTGATGCCATCCCAGACCGGCTCGCTCGCATGGCACATGCCGCAGCGGCTGATGACGATCTCCTCCACCGCCGCGAAACGGATCGTTGCCCCTCCCACGGGTTCGGCGCGCTTGCCTTGCGCCGGACCAAGCGTCGACAGCCAGACGATCAGCACGGCGCACATCGCCGCCACGCCCCACGTCCACCATGGGCTTGGCAGGCCCTTGTGCCGCACGTTGTAGAAATGCCGGATCACCGCGCCCATGATGATGACGAACGCCAGGATCGCCCAGCTGTAGCGGGTCGCATAGGCCAGCGGGTAATGGTTCGAGATCATCACGAAGATGACCGGCAGCGTCAGATAGTTGTTGTGCGTCGAGCGCTGCTTGCCGCGCTGGCCGTGGATGGCATCGGGTGTGCGGCCGGCCACCAGGTCGGCGATCACCTTGCGCTGGCCTGGAATGATCACCATCAGCACGTTGGCGGCCATGATGGTGCCGATCAGCGCGCCGATCTGCATATAGGCGCCGCGGGCGGAGAACACCTGCGCGAAGCCCCAGGCGCAAGCGACGAGAAAAACGAAGCCGATCGCCGACAGGATGGCTTCATTGTCACCGAGGGCTGAACGGCACAGCCCGTCATAGACGATCCAGCCGAGCACCAGCGCAAAGACGCTGAGGCCGATCGCGGCCCCCGGCGACAGCGCCAGCACGCGCGCATCGATCAGTGTCAGGCTGGTGCTGAAGTAATAGACCACGACCATCAGCGCCAGGCCCGAGAACCAGGTGGCGTAGGCCTCCCACTTGAACCAGGTCAGCTCCTCGGGCAGGCGCGCCGGCGCCACCAGGTACTTCACCATGTGATAGAAGCCGCCGCCGTGCACCTGCCAGGCTTCGCCATGCGCGCGCTCGGGCAGCCCCGGCTTCCGCTGCAGGGAGTAGTCCAGGTGCATGAAATAGAACGAGCTGCCGATCCAGGCGACGCCGGCGATGACGTGCAGCCAGCGCAGAAACGCCTCGCCCCAGATGATGAGAATGTCGAGCATGGGTCCCCCGGTACGTTGCGCGGCGTATGTAGCATCGTCCCGCTAGCCAACGTAAGATCCCCTGCACCGACGTCGTTGAGCCAGGCGTGCATGGCCCGATATGTCCTGCTCGCATCGACAGAGACGCGGGACGCAAGTACGACACGACTCGCGCGGCCCAAGTCCGACCGCACCTCCTTTCCTGCCAAAATAAACCTGCAACCTGATTTTTCAATATATTAGTTAAGGCAATAGCCTTATAATATGTGTTATATATATGGCTTCAACCTGATTTAACTGCGAAAATACGGGCAGTGACCTTATGAAAAACACTCTGCGCCAACGCGCAAGGCAGCGACTGGATGAGCGCCTTGGCCGCCTCAAGCCGGAGAACAGGCTGACGCCGCCCCCCAAGGGCTGGATGCGCGCCATCCGCGATGCCCTCGGCATGACCGGGCCGCAGTTTGCCGCCCGGCTGAAAATAACGCCCCAGAGCGTGGCCGATATCGAGAAGTCCGAAGCAACCGGATCGATCCAGCTCAAGACTCTGAGCCGCGCCGCCGAAGCGCTCGACTGCACCCTCGTCTACGCCCTCGTCCCGAAGACATCGCTCGAAGGCGCCGTGCAAACGCGCGCCAGACGTATCGCGATGCGGGACTTGCAACGCGTCGCGCACACGATGAAGCTGGAGAACCAGGGCGTCGGCGACGCCGACCTTGAAGCCCGCATCGAGGCCTACGTCCGCGACATGATCAAAGACCGCGACCTGTGGGCCACCCGTGACTGATCTCTTCCAGGAACCCGATGATGCAACCCCTCTGGAACCGGAAGAGCGGCTCGGGCTCAAGCAGAGTTGGATCACACATCGCAGCGACCTCAACGAGGCCGAGCAGGAGAACATCGTCAAAGGCGCCGCCTGGGCGCATGCGCGCCGACAACGGAGCAAAGAGCTGCTCAACCCGGACTTTGCCAGGTCGCTGCACAAGCGGATGTTCGGCGATGTCTGGCGCTGGGCCGGCGCTTACCGCCTGAAGGAGCGCAACATCGGCATCGAAGCCCACCGCATCGCCAACGACACGGGAATGATGTTCGACGACGTTCGCTACTGGGTCGAGAACAAAACGTTTCCGCCTGACGAAATTGCCGTGCGGCTGCATCACCGTCTCGTCGCTATCCATCCGTTCCCCAACGGCAATGGACGGCACGCGCGTCTGATGGCCGATCTGCTGATCGAGCGCCTCGGCGGGAAATCATTCAGCTGGGGCGGTGGCGGTCTCGGCGATGTTGGGCAACTTCGAGCCAGATACATCGCCGCGCTCAGAGCGGCCGACAATCACGACATGGCTCCGCTGATTGCATTTGCCAGGTCCTGACGCGCGTCACGTACGGTCACACCCGCCGATGCCATCGTCCGGCAATCGCCCCGCTTGGTGCCAAGCGACAAGCGCGCTACCCTCACCACCGATCATTCCAGGAGGCACACATGGGCAAGAGAATCGTCATCGTCGGAACCGGCGCGGTCGGCGGCTATGCCGGCGGGCATATGGTCAAGGCCGGCGAGGACGTGACGTTCGTCGACGCCTGGCCGGAGCACGTCGAGCACATGAGAAAGCATGGGCTCACCGTGACGCACGCCATGGACGAGCCGCCGTTCACCGTGCCGGTGCGCGCGCTGCACATCACCGACCTGCAGCACTTTTCCAAGGAGGCGCCGATCGACATCGCCTTCGTCTGCGTCAAATCCTATGACACGGCCTGGGCGACGATGATGATCTCGCAATACCTGGCGCCTGACGGCTTCGTCGTCTCGCTGCAGAACTGCATGAACGAGGCGACGGTGGCCGGCGTCGTCGGCTGGGGCAAGACGCTCGGCTGCATCGCCAGCTCGATCATGGTCAACCTGCCCGAACCCGGCCTCGTGCATCGCGGCGCCGGCAAGGGCGGCGAGAGACACACCGTGTTCCGCGTCGGCGAGGTGCACGGCCGCAAGACCGAGCGCGCCGAAGACATCCGCCGCCTCGTCGCCCACGCCGACAGCGCCCTGGTCACCACCAACCTGTGGGGCGAGCGCTGGTCGAAGCTCGTGACGAATGTGATGGGCAACGGCATGTCGGCCTGCACGGGACTGCCCGGCCGCAGCATCGTCGAGACGCCGGCCTTGCGCCACTTCACCAACCGGCTCGGCAGCGAGGCGATCCGCGTCGGCCAGGCGCTCGGCTACGACATCGAGGACGTGATGCACGTGCCGCTGGAAACTTTGGCGAAGGCCGGCGAGGGCGACGCGGCGTCGATTGCCGCCACCGATGAAATCCGGTTGCGCGATTCCAAGCGCACCTCGCCGGCGCAGCGCCCATCGATGGGCCAGGACATGCAGAAGGGCCGGCGCACCGAGATCGAGTTCTTGAACGGCTACATCGTCCGCGAGGGCGCCAAATTCGGTCTGCCCTGCCGCGCCAACGCGGCGCTCACCGACATCGTCAAGCGCGTCGAGACCGGCGAGCTGGCGCCCGATCCGGCGCATATCCTGCAGTTGAGGTTGAATTGACGCGTGCTGGCAGCACGACGCTTCAATTTCTGGTATCCTCGATTTATGACTGACAAGGCCAACATTCTCATCGAGCAAGCTCGCGCGCTCTCCCCGGAGGAGCGCATCGAGATCGCGGAAGCATTGATGGCCAGCGTCGTGGATGAACCGGACGCGAAGATCGAAAAGGCCTGGGACGCGGAGATCGAGGCGCGGGTGACAGCCTTGGACCGCGGCGAGGTCGAGCTTCACGACGCGGACGCCGTCTTTGCGGAGCTGCGGCAGCGCCTCGCCAAACCATGAGACTTCGCTTCATGCTGGCGGCCCGCGCGGAGCTGTTCGAGGCTGCGGATTTCTAT
The DNA here is from genome assembly GCA_964498125.1 of uncultured Devosia sp. Classification (GTDB taxonomy): domain Bacteria; phylum Pseudomonadota; class Alphaproteobacteria; order Rhizobiales; family Hyphomicrobiaceae; genus CAMDBL01. The sequence continues at coordinate 16,932 of CAZCGE010000058.1, forward strand.
TCCAGGCGCAAGCAAGGCTTGGGCGACGAGTTCCTGGACGAGGCGATGCGCGTAGCGCAATTCATCAAGCAGTATCCGATGACTTCAATGCCCAGGCGCCACGGTGTGCGAAAGCGGGGATTGGACCGGTTCCCCTACGGCATCGTCTACCTCGTCCGCGACAATGAGATCGTCATCGTCGCTGTTGCCCACTGGAAGCGGCGACCGGCATATTGGCGCAGGCGCCTGCCTGGTGCTCGTTGATTTCCAAGCCAGACGGCTCGGCGCCGCCCACGTCCGCTGACGGACGGTTGCTAATGGTGGCGAGACTGGGCACGGGGAGTTTAGATAACTCAATAGGCATGGCGCCGCTGTCGGCCAGCCGCCCCCCTCACACCCCCACCTTCCCCGCCACCTTCAGCGCAAAGGCATAGTCCAGCGCGATCTCCTTCAGGCTGTCGAAGCGGCCCGAGGCGCCGCCGTGGCCGGCGTCCATGTTGGTCTTCAGCAGGATCAGGTTCTCACTCGTGTTGTGCGTCCTGAGTCTCGCCACCCACTTCGCCGGCTCCCAGTAGGTCACCCGCGGATCGGTCAGGCCGGCATAGGCGAAGATATGCGGGTAGGCCTGGCGCGCGACATTCTCGTAGGGCGAATAGGAGCGGATGACCTCGAACTCCTCCCGGCTGTCGATCGGATTGCCCCATTCTGGCCATTCCGGCGGCGTCAGCGGCAAGTCCTTGTCGAGCATCGTGTTGAGCACGTCGACGAACGGCACGTCGGCGATGATGCCGAGGAACAGCTCGGGCGCCATGTTGGCGATGACACCCATCAGCATGCCGCCGGCCGAGCCGCCGTTGGCGACGATGCGCCCGCGCCGGGTGAAGTTCTTCTCCGCCAGGTATTCGCCGGCGGCGATGAAATCAGTGAACGTGTTGAGCTTCTTCCTGTTCTTGCCGTCCGTGTACCAGCGATAGCCCTTGTCCTTGCCGCCACGCACATGCGCGATGGCGAACACGAAGCCGCGATCGACGAGCGACAGCCGCGTCGTCGAGAACGAGGCCGGCATGGAGACGCCATAGCTGCCGTAACCATAGAGGAGCAGCGGCGCCGAGCCATCGAGCTTCGTCGTGCGATGCCACAGCAGCGACACCGGCACCAGCTCGCCATCCTTGGCCGGTGCAAAGACACGCCGCGTCACGTAATCCTTGGCGTCGTGACCGGAGGGCACCTCCTGCGTCTTGCGCAGGGTGCGCTGGCGCGTCTCCATGTCGTAGTCGATGACCTGCGCCGGCGTGGTCATCGAGGAATAAACGAAGCGCAAGGTGGTGGTGTCGAACTCGAAGCCGGGCGACATGCCGAGCGCGTAAGCCTCCTCGTCGAAGGCGATGGCGTGCTCGGCGCCATCGGACCAGCGCCGGATGACGATGCGCGGCAGGCCGTCCTCGCGCTCCAAACGGACGAGATGGTGCTTGAAGGCCACCGCCTCGATGACGAGTCGCCCGGATTTGTGCGGCAGGATTTCGCGCCAGCTCGCCATGCCGGGCTTCGACACGGGCACCGAGCAGATGCGGAAATCCTCCGCGCCGCCCGAGTTGGTGGTGATGATCAGCCGCTCGCCATAATGCTCGACCGAGTACTCGTGGCCGCTCTGCCGCGGCGCGATCAGCACCGGCGACGCCAGCGGCTGCTCGCCATCGATGAGGTGCACCTCGTTGGTCTGATGATCGTGGACGTCGATCAGGACGTAGCGGCCGGATTGGGTTTCCCCGAGCCCGACGTAAAAGCCGGTGTCGGGCTCCTCGTAGACCCGCACATCGTCCGCGGCGGGCGTGCCGACCGCGTGCCGCCACACCGACATCGGCCGGTGATTATCGTCGAGCCGCACGTAGAACAGGTGCTTGCCATCGCGCGCCCAGGCCATGCCGCGCGTATCGGGAATGGCGTCGGCGAGATCCTTGCCCGTGGCGATATCGCGGAAATGGATGGTGTGCAGCTCCGAGCCCTTGTCGTCGACGGCATAGGCCAGCAGCCGGTGGTCGGGGCTGTGGCCGCTGTCGCCGAGATCCCAGTAGGACTTGCCCTCGGCCTCGGCGTTGCCGTCGAGCAGCACCGTCTCGGGGGCCCCGTCGCGCGGCGAGCGGCACAGCAGCGGATACTGCCCGCCGGTGACATAGCTCGAGTAATAGGCATGCGGGCCATCCGGCGCCGGCACCGAGCTGTCGTCCTCCTTGATGCGGCCCTTCATCTCCTCGAACAGCCGTGTTTGAAGCGCCCGCGTATCGGCCAGCATCGCGTCCGTGTAGGTATTCTCGGCATCGATGTAGGCGCGGATCTCGGCATCGAGCAGCGTCGGATCGCGCATCACCTCTTGCCAGTTGGCGGCCCGCAGCCACGCATAATCATCGCTCACGGTGACGCCGTGGTAGGTGCTCTCGACTGGCCGTCGCGGCGCCATCGGCGGCACTGCATCAAACATCGCCGCGGTCTTGCTGGACATCGCCTGCTCCGGATTACAAGGAAGGGGTGAGTCGTGAGTGGTGAGTGGTGCAGTGCAGTGGGAAGTCAGAAATCGGAAATCAGAAATCAGAGCAGACCTGCCGACTTCCGACTTCCGATTTCCCACTCACCACTCACGCATTTCCACGCCGGCTATTTGCCATCAGGCTCGAACTTCAAGGCCACGCCGTTGATGCAGTACCTGAGCCCGGTCGGCGCCGGTCCATCGGGAAACACGTGGCCGAGATGGGACTCACATCGCGCGCACCTGACTTCCGTGCGGCGCATGAAGAACCCGCGATCCTCGCGCTCGTCGACCTTGCCGCCGGGCGCTGGCGCGGTGAAACTCGGCCAACCGGTGCCGGAGTCGAACTTGGCGACCGAGGCGAACAACGCCTGCCCACAACCCACGCACGTGAACATGCCTTGCCGCTTCTCGTTGTTCAAAGGCGAGGTGAATGCCCGCTCGGTGCCGTGCTGGCGGGCCACGTGATACTGCTCGGGCGTCAACTGCGCGCGCCATTCTGCGTCAGTCTTGACCACCTGATCGGTGGCCGGCGCCTTGGCGGGCTTGCCTGTTTCCATCTGGAACCTCGTTCGTGGCTGGGTCTAGCGTTAGCAGGGCCGCACCTTACGGCTTGGCCTGCGGTCGACAATAAATCGTGGCGATTGCCGCGCCAGTCAATTCGTCGCCAGCACCTCGCCGGGGTGGCTCACTCGAAGTTGATGACCCCCACGAGCGCCGCATTGATGCGGTCAATCACCCTTCCTAGACAGTTTGCGGGTAAAATATGGCAACTGCAAATCATTAATCTTCCGCACTCAAGATCAAACACGAAGCTTCCCAATATATCCATCTTGCGCTAAGTTGACAGATGTCCAGTTATGCTGCCCAACCAACGGGGCTGCATCTTTGGATTGCTCAAACTCTTTACATCTTTGAGCTCTGGTAGAGATTGTTCCTTGAAAACCAAGGAACACCGCGCGATCGGACCACGACTAGGCCAAAATTTGGCTTCTCCATGACACAGACAAACGGCGCGCTAGCTGCCCTCGGAGATCAAGCGATGGATGATGGAGAGAAGAACGGTCTGGTCGAGTTGGCCGCGAAAATCGTTTCCGCCTACGTCAGCAACAACACGGTGTCGGCGGGGGAATTGCCCGCCCTGATCAATGAAACCCATGCCGCGCTCAGCCGCGCCTCCAACAAGGCGGTGGAACCGGTGCGCGAGGACTTGAAACCGGCCGTCCCAATCAAGAAATCGCGGACGGAAGACCACATCAGCTGCCTGGAGTGCGGCAAGCAGTTCAAGTCGGTCAAACGCCACCTGCGCACCCATCATAACCTGTCGCCGGAGGAATATCGGGACAAGTGGCAGCTGCCGCACGACTACCCGATGGTGGCGCCGAACTATGCCGCGGCGCGGTCCGATCTGGCCAAGAAAATGGGGCTTGGCACCCGGCGCGAGAAATAAGCCGGGCTGGCCTATTCGGCCGCCACATCGCGGGGCAGAAGCCGCTGTCGCCCTGCCCCGCGCGCCTTGCCGATCGCCAGGCACTCGTCACGGTAGGCCGCAAGCAGTTGCGCGTGCCGCGCGACATCATAGGTCCAGTGGCCGCCTACCCCGCGCTGCCGCTCCGCCCGCAAGGCCTGGCGCAGGCGGGCGATGATCCGCTGGCGACCCGCCAACGTGCGATCGACGATCTCGCCTGGCCACAGCGGCAGCAGCCGCGGCAGATCCCAATCTCGATCATAGGACTTCGGCCGCCCGACACCTGAACCGCGGTGTCCGCGCACGCTGGGGCGATGACTCTGGGCGACAGATAGACTCTGGGGGGCCAGTAGACTTTGGGCGGCCTGTGGCGTCGACATGGCGGCATGCTCCTCGACAGGTGGGGCATGCATGCTGGCATGAGCCACCAGCAGCGGGGATTACTCTGTACCAGTTGTAAGGCGCAAGGGTATCCAGATACCGCGAGAGCCAACTACGGTCATCCAGACCTTTACTGATCATCGCGCCGCGGGCGCCTAGAAGTTATCCCCGCCCGGCCAGCATTGCCTATGATCCGCTCCCAGATGGTATAGAATTCGCAGCCGTCACTCGAGTGTCGTTTTGCCTGGCGAGGAGAAACCGAAATGACGCAAGCGCGCACTGAATTGGCGAACCAACGTGAACGCCGCTCCATGACCCATGTCCGAATTGGAGCACTATCGGGTGTCGATGGTCCCCGTCCGTCCGTCTGGGGGGCCTTGCAGCTTCCCATGCAACGCATCGTGATCGATGCAACTGTTGCCCATGTCTTCGGCGTCCCACCACGCGACCTGCAGGGGCTCAGCCGCGGCCCGGCCCGCGTCGCGCACGCCCGCCAGGTGGCCATGTACCTGGCCCATGTCGTCTTCAGCCTGTCGTTTTCCGACACCGGCCGCCTGTTCGGCCGCGACCGCACCACTGTGTCGCACGCCTGCAGCGTCATCGAGGACCGCCGCGACGACGCCACCTTCGACCGCGTTCTGGAACTCCTCGAAAGCGTCATCCTGGCCTTGATCAGGCCGCGTGTCGCGCGCGAGGCGATGCACAATTGAATCTGAACGATTGGGACCGATCCGCCATGCCGACTATCCCTGTTTCACCCAGCCGCGCCATCCTCGATCGCCGCCGCACAACCACCAACCCAATGAACGCTGGACATGGCGCGACACCGGCGGTCAATGGCAACGAAAGCCCCCTGGCCTGGCTGCGGCGCCGCAAGGACAAGGACGGCACGCCGATGATCGACGCAGCGCAGTTCACCGCAGGCGAGAAACTGCGCGCCGACTACACGTACGGCCAGCTGATGGCGAGTGTCACATCGCGCTGGTCGCCGATTGGCGCAACGCACAGTGGCGGGCGATCGGCTCCAGGCGCCGGCGCCGAGTTGCGCGACAATGTGCTGGCGGCGCGCGAGCGGGTGCACCTGGCCTTGGCTGCGGTCGGGCCTGAGCTCGCCAGTATCCTGATCGATGTCTGCTGCCATCTGAAGGGATTGGAGGATGCCGAACGCACACGCGGCTGGCCGCTACGCTCCGCCAAAGTCGTGCTGCAACTGGCGCTGAGCCGATTGGCCCGGCATTACGGATTGCTGCCGGTCACCCCGGCCACACAGGCGACCCAACGCATCCGGCATTGGGGCGCGGAAAACTACAGACCCAGCCTCGGCGACGGCACCGGCTAAGCGGTGGTGGCCAGCGCCTGTTGCGCATCCTTGCGGATCCGCTGGACCATCGATGCAAGCCCGTTCGAACGCTGCGGCGTCAGATGCTCGCGCAGGCCCAGGCCATCGAATTCGGCGAGCGCGTCCCTGGCTAGGATTTCCGCGGCGCTCTTGCCCGATACGATCGCCAGCAGGATCGCGATCAGGCCGCGCACGATCAGGGCATCGCTGTCGCCCTTGAAGGTCAGCACCGGCGCATGACCCGCCATGGGCGGCCCGACCGAGGTGGCCAGCCACACCTGGCTCGCACATCCGCGAACCTTGTTGGCCTCGCTCCGCGCCGCTTCGGGCAAGGGCTCGAGCGCGCGGCCCAGCTCGATGACATAGCGGTAGCGATCCTCCCAATCGTCGAGGACGGCAAAGTCTTCGCGGATCGCTTCGAATGTCATGGGCCTTCGCCGTAAGTCTATCCGCGCCAGCATGCGTTAGCGCCTTTCTGACATAGGCCTTGAGCCGCACGCGGCGCAAGAGCGATGCGGCGAGCCCAGCCGAGGCTGGCCACTGGCTGGCCGCCAGGGCTCGGTTGGGGTAATCGTTTCGGACAGGGACGATCAGCCGGCCGGGCCCCGGCCACCTCAGCAGGAGAATGGCATGCAACCGGTGCTCTGGAGCCTCGACGAGCGCGGCGTTGCCGCGGTGGTGCTCAACCGGCCGGAGGTCAACAACGCCTACGACGGCGCGCTGATCCTCGGCCTGCATGCGGCCATGGACGACCTGGCCAAGCATCGCGGCTTGCGCGCTGTTGTGATCAAGGGAGCGGGCCGGCATTTCCAGGCCGGCGCCGACCTCAAATGGCTCAACAGCGTGCGCGTGCAATCGCGCGAGGAAAACGAGCGGATCTCGCGCGCCACCGCGGACGCTGTCGACCGCTTCAACAGGCTATCGGTGCCCACCGTGGCGCTGGTGCAAGGATTTTGCGTCGGCGGCGGCACTGGACTGATCTCGGCCGCCGACGTCGTGATCTCGGCCGAGGACGCCACCTTCGCCATTTCGGAAGTCCGCTGGGGACTAACGGCCGCGATCATCATCCCGCAGCTCAATGATGCGATCGGCGCGCGCCAGGTGCGTCGCTATGCCTTGACCGGCGAACGGTTCGGCGCGGTGGAAGCCCGACGCATCGGCCTCGTGCACGAGGTGGTGCCCGCGGGCGAACTGGCGGCTGCCGGCGAGCGGATACTGACGCAACTGCTGGACAATGGCCCCATGGCCATCGCCGAGACCAAAGCCATCGCGCTCGAGCACGCGTTCGGCGACATCGGCTCGGGCACGATGGAAACCCTGGTGCGCAGCCATGCCGCCAAACGGCAATCGGGCGAGGCGGTGGAGGGACTTGCGTCGTTCGCGGAGAAACGGCAGGCTCGCTGGCAGGCAGGCGGGACCTGACCGGCGGCACGCCCGGGCAACGCGACGCAGCAGATCAGGAGATCAGCAATGGCACTGCAAGTCACGGCCCTCTACGCGGCGTTGCTGGGACTGATCGGCATGGTGCTGGGCGGCCTCGTCGGGCGCGTGCGCAGCCGCACCAACATCTCGCTCCACGACGGCGGCAAACCCGAGCTGATCGAGGCCAACCGGCGCCACATGAACTGGGTGGAGAATGTCCCGTTCATCCTGTTGCTGCTCGCCATCATCGAGCTGAACGGCGGCTCCAGGACTTGGCTGCACATCATGGGTGTCACGCTGCTGGTCGCGCGCATCCTTCATCCGTTCGGCATCAGCACGGAGAAAATGCTGATGCCGCAGCGACTGATCGGCGCCGCCGGCACGGTGATCGTAACGGCATGCGCCATCCTCACCCTGCTCTGGCAGGTGTTGGGGCGGTGACAGATGCAGGCATAAGCAGCGGCGTAGGGTGCAATAGCCCGACAGGGCGTATTGCACCTTGCCGCATGACGGTGGCGTTGGGACACGGTGCAATACGCTCCGCTGCGCTTTGCTATTGCACCCTACGGCTACTCCAACCGACGGCGAGGCATGGGCGGCGGCTCGTCGCGTCCGAGCATCAGAGCGGCGTAGGGTGCAATAACCCGACGGGGCGTATTGCACCATGCCACGGCATGACGGTGGCGTTGGAACACGGTGCAATACGCTCCGCTGCGCTTTGCTATTGCACCCTACGGCTACTCCAACCGACGGCGGGGCATGGGCGGCGGCTCCTCCGTCAGCTCGAGAGGCTTCATTGTTTGGACCCCCGTCGTGATGTCCGCTTCCGGAAAGGCTCGAGCTGGGGCAAGTTGTCAAGATCGACGGTTCGCACAGCCTCGCGCAGCAGGCGCTTGACCTCGACAGGCAGGGACGGCAGATCGCCGTCGGCGCGGTCGAGGTGGTTGCCATTGCGGCAATCCTCTATTTTCAAAACGTCGACTTGAGCCGCAAGTGTTCGCGGCGGCTGGCCGATGTCACGTCGATCCTGAGCTTCTCGCCATTGCGCAGCACATCAAGCTGGACAACCTTACCGGCCCGGCCGAGCGACCAGATCTTGCGGTAGAGATCGGGCAGCGTTGCCGTCGCCGCGCCATCGACGCCGACCACGATATCGGCCGGCTTGAGGCCAGCCTTGTCGGCTGGACCGCCAGGGACGGCGCGGGCCACCACCAGGTGCCCGCCGACATCGTGCGTCGTCATGCCGAGCCACGGCCGCGGGGCGCCGCTGACCCGCCCGCTGCCGATCAGCTCGCCGAGAATTGGCGCCAACAGATCGATAGGCACGAACATGTTGCCGGCCGTGCCGTCGCCCTTGCCCGATGCATCACTGACCACGAGGGAGCCGACGCCGACCAGCCGGCCTTCGCTACTGACCAGCGCCGCGCCGCTCCACCAAGGCACCGGCGGCGCGGTAAAGATCGCTTCTTCCAACAGATATTCCCAATACCCCGCGAACACCCGCTTGGCGACCACCTCGACCGCGCCGACGGCATCTCCGCCACCACCGCCGGCGACAATCACGCGCGCCCCGACGGCGACGCCGGACGACGCGCCCAGCGCCATCGGCTTGACCTTCAGCGGCGCCGTGGCGCGCAACAAGCCAAAGCCGGTATCGTGATCATAGCCGACCACATCGGCGGCAACTGTTCGCCCATCGCTGGTGGTCACGTCGGCGGCATGGGCCTCGACCATCAGATAACCAATGGTCAGCACCAGCCCGCTGGAATCGATGACGATGCCGGAACCCTCGCGCTCCCGCCCCAGCGTCTGCAGCGTGCGGCCGTCCGGATTGATGAACGTCTTGATCCGCACCACCGCGGCCAGCACGTCGTCGACCGAGGCGCCTGGGGATGACGGTGCTTGAGCCAGGGCCGGCGATGGCATCGCCAGCAGGATCACGCCGACAACGACCAACCAAGGCGCCGCCCAGCGTGGGGCACCAACACGTCTGCTTGAACAAAGCGGCATGGCTCCTCCCGAATAGAGGTTGCGCAGGCCAGTATAGCTTGAATGGCGCCGAAGGATACCCGGCTTGCCGCCGCGCGTTTCGGCTCAGGACATCGGAGCCAACTGGCCGGCCGACCAGCGCGCGAAATCGGCGATCAGCTCGTTGGTCACCCGCCGCGCGACGTTGGCGCCGGGCAGCATCCAAGAGGCCTTGGAGTGAATGCCGAAGACGCCGATGCGCCTGCCGGGCTCAAGCAGGAACATCGGCGAGCCGCTCTGGCCCTCCGTGGTCATGATGCTGTGTCGCACGGCCTGCTCGCCAGGCTCGCCGACGATCTTGCTGCCATGCCGCCACTGGCCCTGCTTCTCGCCGGGATAGCCCGAGATCATGAAGGCATCGCGCACATCGAGGTCGGCGGGGATGCCCCAGTCGAGGAAACCAAAACGGGCGAGCAACGGCACCGGATCGGGCAGCTGGATCGCCGCATAGTCGAGCGTCGTCAGGAAGTGATCTTGGGTCTGTCCCCACTGCGCGTTGCGGAAAAACGTGTGAGAGACCTGAACCGCACCACTATCGGCAGGCTGCGGATATCCCGGCGTCACCGCAATTTCCATGGCCATGCCGAACGAGGGCTCGGGGCTGAGCACCACGTGCGCCGAGGTCGCCACCAGGCCGGATCGCGTCAGGAAACCGGTCGCGGCTCCCTTCTTGCCGTTCTGGAATGTGATCTCCAGCCGGCAGATGCTCAGCCAGGGCATGAAGCCGAGCTTCTCCAGCGGCACTGGCTCGCGCAAATCGACCAATGGGCCACGCGCCATCGACTCGGCGGCGGCAACGGGCGGCTCATCGGCGTAGTTGGGAAATGGCACGGGCGTGACGTTTTCGGCCGCTAAACCTGGCGCTTGAACCTGCTCGACGCCAGCGAGCCGGAGCGGAGTCCGCCGGAACAGCCGGCCAAACCGGGAACGCTTCGGACGCTCCAAGGCCGGCCCGCGGCGCTGGGCGGCATGGTCCAGCAACTCGGCCAGCACTGGATCGACCTGTGGCGCCCCTCCAGATTGCGCGGTCACCTTTGCTCTCCCCGCTATTCTTTGTCGGCGCCGGCAACCGCACCGGCCCCGACGCCGCGCTTGGTCTCGGCCAGATTGCGCCTGGCTTCGATCTCACCCAGTCGCTTCTGCTGCAAGTCGAACTGTTTCTGCTGGATCGTCAGTCTGACGGGGAAAGATTTTCCCACGGCCTCGACCACATTGAGTGGCAGCTTGGCGACCGCCAGCAATTCGCTTTGTTTCTTGACGTAGGCGGATTTCAGGAAGCCGTTGGCGTCGAACTCGATCTTCTGGATCTTTTGCACGAACAACGCCCGGCGCACATCGATCTCGACCAGCGGCGCCTTGTTGGGGATCTCGACGATGCCACCACCGCGCACGCCGTCGACGGTAAATCCAATGAGGTACGGCTCCTTGATGCGGTAGCACAGCCCGACGCCGCAATCGGCACGCGCGACAGCTTCGACCAGTGCCGGCGGCTCCACCTTGAGTGTGATCAACTGGTTGGTCTCGCGCTGATAGCGCGCGTAAAGGCGGCAGGCCGGCTCGTCGGCGAATTCGGCCCGGCAATTGGTCTGGTGGAAGTTGCGTGCGTAGACGCGGGCCCGCTGATTGAAGTAACCGACCGCCTCGCTGACCTGGGTGGGTTCGCTCGGATCGATGGTCACCGTCGCCAGCTTGACCTGGTTGCCACGGAAGGAGGATTGGAACCCCCCCGGCCGCAGGCTCTGCAACGCCTTGGCCAGATCGACGATGATTTCGTCGGTCTGATCCTCGGTCGTTGCCCAAACCTTCGAAATCAGCGAGTTGCTGTTCACCGCTACTTCGATCGTATCTGAGTAGTTCGGCAAGGGGCGGTGGCGCATCAGGAAGCGCTGCTTGGGATCGGCGACATAGCGTTCCTGGCCAAGCACGACGCGGAATTCGGCCCGATCCGGATCGACGACGAGGAACACATCCACCAGGGCCATCGGCAGCGAATAGTAGACGCCGCGCGCCTCTTCGTTGGCGCTGGTCAGATCCGTGATGGCGCTGCTGCTGACGACCGTGCATGCGCCGAGGCCGGCAGCCGCCAGCAGGGCGATGGCGGACCCTAACAGGCGCCAGCCGGTGCGGCGGCGGCATGGGGATGCCGGCCTCATCATTGGCGCACCCCGCCACGCTCGGCCAAATCCGGATCGAGCTTGGGTCCACCGCCTCCCCCGCTCTGTTTCTTGGGCGGCGGCCGGTTTTCCGTCGCCGTCAGAGGTTTGATCTCGTAGGTCCTGGCGCTGTCCTGTTCGCTGGACGTCGACGTTTGGAAGCCCTGCAGCGACTGCAGCTTGCCGCGCTCGCGGATCAGATCGGCCTCGGCCTTGGCGTTCTGCGTCTTTCTCTCGGTGATATCGATCCTCAGCTGCAAGCCTTCCGCCACCGCCGCGGCGGCCTGCAAGGGCAGCTGGGCTGCCGCCAGCAGCTCGCTCTGCTTGTCTATTTTCACACGCGTGAGAAAGCCATCGTTGTCGAATTCCAGCTCGTGGATTTTCTGCACCAGGAAGGCGCGGCGAATGTCGATGGCGATCGGTTCTGCAGCGTTGGGGATCTCGAGGATCTTGGTGCTGCTGACGCCGGCGATGGAGAAACTGATGAGAAACGGCTCTTTCGGGCGGTAGCAGATGCCGATGCTGCAGTCGGCCGGCTTGCCAAAACGCGGCTGCTGGGCATGCGATGCCGACAGCATCACTAGCGGCTCGGCGCGGGACGAACCGAGCACGCGCTGCATTTCCGTGCAGCGGCGCGAGTCATCGCGCAGTCGCGTGCATTCGGCCAGGTTCTGGCGCAAATAGCGGCGCATCTCGGCATCGAGGATCTCACCGGCGCGGGCCAGATCGCCCGGAACGCTGGGATCGATGGTCACCTGCCCGAGCAGGCGCTCGCCCGCGCCGGCGTGCTGGAAGCCACCTGCATAGCCCGCCGCCTTGGCCAGGCTGACGATGATGTCCTTGGTCTTGTCGATGCTGGTGGCGCTGACCGATTTGACGAATGGACGGCCATCGCCGACCATGACGACGCTGACCTCGTCCTCATAACTGGGATGTGGCCGATAGCGCAGAAGATAGCGGTGCTTGTGGTCGGCAACATACTTGGGATCGGAGATGGTGAGCTCAAAGACGCTGCCGCGGTCACTGACCTTGAGCTCGACATCGACCAAGGCACGCGGCAGGGCATAATGCACCCCGTTGGGCGCCTGGCCGGCGGCGTTCAGCTCCGCGATCGTGTCGCTGGTCATGAACGCGCAGCCGCCGCCTGCCAGGCTGGCAAAAACAATCGCAAACAAGCCGCGCAATCTGGCAAGCACCAAGGCCACTCCAACGCACACACAAGACCTTGCTGCGTGTCTATCACGCGGCGAGGCCGGGACGGAACGACTTGGACTGGATTGAAACGCGTCTGTAACCCATACGCCACAATTGCGCGCCGGCGCCGCGGCGTCAGAAGTGGTCCCAGCCCGTGCTGGCTAAAGGCAAAGTGCTGCCGTCCGGGCGCAAGACGGTCACGCCGCCGCCGGCCCCGATCTGCCCGATCTCCGTGACGGCGACGCCGCCGGCGGCGGCAGCGGCCCGATAGGCTTCCTCCTGGCCGGGCACCACGGCCGCCAGAACCTCGTAATCGTCGCCGCCGGCGACGACGGCCTGGATCAGTGCGGGATCGGCAGTGATCGCCTGGCGCGCGGCTGCTGACAGCGGCAGTGATCCGGTTGCCACGGTCGCGGATACAGCACTCGCCCGGCACATGCGGCCGAGGTCCTTGGCCAGCCCGTCCGACAGGTCCATGGCCGCCCGGGCATGGGTCAGCAGCGCGGTCCGCAAGCCAAGCCGCGGCAATGGCCGGTGGAACCGCGCACGCAGGTGGCGCACATCTTCCGCGGCAAGCCGCCAGCGGACGGCCAATGCCGGGTCGCGGGCCAATTCGAGCCCCAACGCCGCATCGCCCAGCGTGCCGGAGACGAACAGCCGATCACCTGCCCTGGCGGTGGCGCGACGCACCATGCGGCCCGCCGGCACCGCACCGATGGCGGCGATCGTGACCGTCAGCGGCCCGGCCCGGCGATCGGTATCGCCACCCGCCAGATGCAGGCCAAAGGCAGCTTGCGCCTCGGCCAGCCCCGAACAGAAGCGGCTGAGCCAGGCCGCGAGCGGCGCCTGTGGAAAGCTCAAGGACATCAGGTAGGCGATCGGCTCGGCACCCTTGGCGGCCAGATCGGAGACATTCACCGCCAGCGCCTTCCAGCCGATGTCGGCGGCATCTTCGCCCGGCAGAAAATGCACGCCCTCGGCCACCGCGTCGGTCTTCAACACGAGATCGTGGCCATGCGGCGGGACCAGCACGGCGCAGTCGTCTTGCAAGCCCAGCGCGCCGGGAAAACCGGCGGCGAGCGGGGCCAGGGCCGCGACGATCGCCGCCTCACCTTCGACCCTGTCGCCGTCAGCCATCGCCCCTGCCAGCCTCCTTGCCGGGAAACTCGGCGGCGCGCAGGCCGCGCGCCAGCTTGTCGAGCACGCCGTTGACCACGCCCGGCTCGTCATCGGAGAAGAAGGCATGGGCGACATTGATGTATTCGTTGATGGCGACGCGCGCCGGCACATCGGGCCGCTCCAGCAGCTCGAAGGTTCCCGCCCGCAAGATGGCACGCAGGATCGAGTCGACTCGCAGCAGGCGCCAGCCCGTCGCCAGCGCCTTGTCCACCGCCGGGTCGATGTCGCGCTGGCGGCGCACGACGCCACGTAGGATCTCGGCGAAGAATACGGGATCGGCGCCTTCGATGGCGTCGTCGGCGCCGGCTTCGGGAATACGCTGGCGCGTGAATTCGGCGATCACCTTGTTGATGTCTGTGGCGGCCAGATCCATCTGGTAGAGCGCCTGCACGGCGGCGACGCGGGCGGCGCTGCGGGGATAGACGCCGTCTTGGCTCGCACGACTCCCGCGCCCGGCCTTGGTCATGCTCCCTGTCCCTGGAAGGCGCGGGCGACTTCGATCAGCCGCAGGCAGGCGCGGGCCGCATCTCCGCCCTTGCCCTGGCGGCCGCCCTGGGCCCGGGCTAGCGCCTGCGCCTCGGTGTCCACCGTCAGGATACCGTTACCGAGCGGCACGCGGTTGCCGGTCGCAACCTGCATCAGCCAGTGGTTCGACTGGCCGACGACGATGTCATAGTGCGAGGTCTCGCCGCGAATGACGCAACCCAAGGCGATGGCGCCGCAGTAGGTCGCGCTGGTTGCCGTGCGCGGGATCAGGCCGGCGGCGACGGCGCTGGCCAGCACCTGGGGAATTTCCAGTGCGCCGGGCACGATGACCCGCTCGAAGCTGGCGCCTCTGGCCTCGAGTTCGGCGATGGCTCCGGCGGCCAGCTCATCGGCGATTTTCTCGTAGTAGCGCGCCTCGATGATGAGGATGCGCGCCTTGATCCGCCCGGCCTGCGGCGGCGTCTCGAGCGTCACTTTGCGACTGACCATGGTGCGTGCCCCGCTACTTTCCTTCAATCGATGCGGCGCGTTCCGACAACGCGCAGACCGAAGCCTTCCAGGCCGACGTAGACCGGCGCTGGCGCATTGGTCAGCAGGATCATGTCGCGCACGCCGAGATGGCGCAGAATCTGCGAACCGATGCCGACTTCGACCATGCGCCTGCCACCCATCGCCCGGCGCTGCAGCGTGCCCGGAGACTCCAGGCCCAAGGCATCCATGATCGCCTTCAGGCGCAGATCGCGCACCAGCACCAGCACGCCGCGGCCTTCCTGGTCGATGGCCTGCAGCGACTTGCGAATGTGCCCGCTGCGATCGACCTCGCCCTTGATGCCGAGCAGATCCGACAGCGGCTTGACGGCATGGACGCGGACCAGCACCGGCCCGGGCGCACTCAGATCGCCCTTGATCATCGCCAGGTGCTCGCCCGGCTCGACGTTGGTGCCGTAGACGCGCAGGTCGAATTCCCCACCGTGGACGCTCGCGACTTTCCTCTGCGTCACGAGGTTGACGAGGTTGTCGTTTCTGAACCTGTAGGCGATCAGATCCTCGATGGTGCCGATCTTCAGACCGTGGCGCTGGGCGAACGGCACTAGGTCGGGTATCCGCGCCATGGTGCCGTCGTCGTTCATGATCTCGCAGATGACGGCCGCGGGATATAGGCCCGCCAGCCGGCACAGATCGACGCTGGCTTCCGTGTGACCCGCCCGCACCAGCACGCCGCCATCGCGCGCAATGAGCGGAAACACGTGGCCCGGCGAGACGATGTCGGGCTGACCCTTGGTCGGGTCGATGGCGGTGGCAATGGTGCGGGCGCGATCGTGCGCGGAGATGCCGGTCGTGATGCCTTCCCGCGCCTCGATCGACACCGTGAAGGCGGTGCCCGTGCGCGAGCTGTTGGAGCGCACCATCGACTCCAGGTGCAGCGTCTCGGCGCGGGTCTGCGTCAGCGACAGACAGATCAGCCCTCGACCATTCTTGGCCATGAAGTTGATGGCGTCGGGTGTCGCCATCTGCGCCGGGATGATGAGATCGCCCTCGTTCTCGCGGTCCTCCGCATCCACCAGAACAACCATGCGGCCGTTGCGCATGTCGTCGAGGATCTCTTCGGTGGAGGACAGAAATCCAACACCCGATGTATAGACCGCCGTCGCCATGCCTTCGCTCACCAGTCCTTCTTTCACCGGCGGAACTCCATCAGTCGCGCGACGTAGCGCGCGAACAGGTCGACCTCGAGATTGATCTCGTCGCCCGGCTTTTTGCGCCCCCACGTGGTCACGGTCAAGGTGTGCGGGATGAGGTTGACGCCAAAACGGGTGCCGGAAACCTCATTAACCGTCAGCGACGCGCCGTCGAGCGCCACCGATCCCTTGGGTGCGATATAGATAGCCAGGTGCTCCGGCGCCTCGAACGACAGCCGCATGCTCTCGCCATCCGGACGCACGTCCACAAGGCGGGCAATGCCGTCGACGTGCCCGGAGACGACGTGGCCGCCGAGTTCATCGCCGGCCTTCAGCGAGCGCTCCAGATTGATGCGGGCGCCGGCGACCCAGCGCCCGAGCGTCGACTTGGATGCGGTTTCATTGGACACGTCGACGGTGAAGATGCTGCCGCCATCGTCGCTGGCGCGCACCGCGGTCGCCGTCAGGCAGACGCCATCACAGCAGATCGATGCACCGACGTTGATACCGGCGGCCGGATACCCGCAGCGGATGGCAAACTGGCCGCCCTTGCCCTCCACCACTTCGCCAACGTCGGTGATGATGCCCGTGAACATGTGCTGACCTTCAATGTTGCGCCATGCCGCGGCTGCCTTGGCCCAAGGCTGCCGCATGATCGACGGTTTGGCCGGCGGCGCCGGATTCGAGCTGGCGCCGCTCCTCGGACGTCATCGGCCGTTTGCGCCAGGTCTTGTGATCCATCATGACATACACGGTTTCGCAGGTGACGATCACGTTTGGCGTGCCCGCCCGGCGCATGTCGAACCGCATGGTGAATGACGTCGTCCCGCGGCGCGTCACCCGCACGCTGATCTCGATCACCTCGTCGAACCGCGCCGGCGCCGTCCACTCGGTGAGCTGGCGCACGACCTGGAATTCGAACGTGCCGTCGAAGATACTGCGCCCGGGGAACGCCGCGCGCAGGTATTCCGAGCAGGCCAGGTCGACGTAATCGCCGTACCGCGCGTTGAAGACCACGTGCTGGGCATCGCACTCGCCATAGCGGACACGCAGATAATAGCGGAACGGCTGGGTCATGTCTCAGGCGTGGGTGATCAGGGCGACACGTCCGCCACCATGGCGCGCCGGAGGATGAAAAGCCAGCACGGGATGTGAGGGGCCGGGATGCGCGGGGCCGGCGGCCCATAACCAAAACCCCATGACCTAGGGGCCGTTGGCGCGGATGAAGGCCGCAACGGCTGCGACGGCCTTGGTCTCGATGCCGAGGAAGCCGTGCTGCGATTTCGCCTCGCAGGGGTCGGACTGTGGCGGGCTGCCGCCTTCGAGGATGACGACCTCGACCTTTTTCGATCCCGTCAGCCGTTTTTGCAGCTTCGGCGCATCGGCCGCCGGCGTGATGTCGCAGCCGTCCTTGGCGTGCGACAGGATCAGCGCTGGCAGCGTCACCTTGCCGAGCGCCATGCTGGCGACGCCGTCGGGGTGACTGCCGGCGATGTTCCAGTTGGGCTTGGAGCGCGTGATGGTCGAGGTCAGCGCCAGACCATCGGCCCCACTGCCATTCACCGCGCCGCCCGCCGCCGAGAACGTGCCCATGCTGGTGCCGACCAGCCAGACGGGGACGTTGGCTTGCTTTTTCAGATGCGCCACCACGACGGCGATGTCATTGGCTTGATCGCGGCCCATGCGGAAGACGGCGTTCATGCCGCCCTGTTGATCCGAGGGCGCGTCGACCACGGCCACCAGCAAGCCGTGTCCCGCAAACTGGTCGCGCATGCGCACCAGGAAATTGCCGGCGCCCCAGCCCATCGATGTTGCGCTCTTCAGCTGCAGCGCGCCATGCCCGCCCGCGAACAGGATGACGGCTGCCACTGGCGGCTTGTCCGGCTTGATCAGGATGAAGGATTGCGTGGCGCCGCGTGGGGTTTGCAGCCGCACCAGGCTCGCCTCGGCGGCATCCGCAACCACCGAGCCGGACACCAGCGCCGCCGCGCCCAGAAGCGCGCTTCGGATCGTGCGAAACATGGCGGAGCCTGCCTTTCCAGTCGGATTGCTTGACATTGGCCTCATGCGCCCTGGCCGTAACGTATCGTCCCTCCTGCGCAACAGCAACTTTTGCCGGGCCGCGTGCTCGCGCCCAACCCGACCTTTTGCGCACTTGATCCGGCCGCCGTTCTGGCCCACAAGCTGGCCCGCAAACCGAACGGGGCACACGCATGTCCATTCTCGTCGACCGCAACACAAAAGTCCTTTGCCAAGGTATTACCGGCAGCCAGGGCACGTTTCACACCAAGCAGGCCAAGGCCTACGGCACCCAGGTGGTCGGCGGCGTTACGCCGGGCAAGGGCGGCACTCGACATCCCGATGCCGAGCTGGCTGGCGTGCCGCTGTTCGATACGGTTCACGACGCCAAGAAGGCCACGGGCGCCAACGCAACGTCGATCTACGTGCCGCCGCCGTTCGCCGCGGATGCCATCCTGGAGGCGATCGACGCCGAGATCCCGCTGATCATCTGCATCACCGAGGGCATTCCGGTGATGGACATGATCAAGGTGAAGCGGGCGCTGACCGGCTCCAAGTCCCGGCTGATCGGCCCCAATTGCCCCGGCGTGCTGACACCTGACCAGTGCAAGATCGGCATCATGCCGGCCAACATCTTCAAAAAGGGCACGGTCGGCATCGTTTCGCGCTCGGGCACGCTGACCTACGAGGCGGTCAAGCAGACCACCGACGCGGGGCTTGGCCAATCGACCGCGGTCGGCATTGGCGGCGATCCGGTCAAGGGCACGGAATTCATCGACATGCTGGAGATGTTCCTGGCTGATCCCGAGACGCACTCGATCATCATGATCGGCGAGATCGGTGGATCGGCGGAGGAAGATGCGGCCGATTTCATCAAGCGCGAGGCCGCCAAGGGCCGCAAGAAGCCGATGGCCGGTTTCATCGCCGGTTCGACCGCGCCGCCCGGTCGCCGCATGGGCCACGCCGGCGCCATCATCTCCGGCGGCAAGGGCAAGGCCGAGGACAAGTTCGAGGCCATGCGCCAGGCCGGCATCGCCATCGCCGACAGCCCGGCAAGCCTGGGCACGACACTGGCGAAGGTGCTGAAGGGCTGAGCCGGTGCCAGGCGCAGAGCGCCATCGGGCCGGGTCAGACCCTTGGGTCTGACCCGTTCAAAGATACGTCTGTCACCACTCGCCGCGTCGCAGCCAGGTGCCGCGGATGCAAGTGGCGGGATCTCGTTTCCACCACCGCACCACTCGCCGCGTCGCAGCCAGGTGTTGCGGACGCAAGTGGCGGGATCTCGTTTCCATAAGGGGTCAGACCCAAGGGTCTGACCCCGACCGCACTGACCCCATGCTTACGCCACTACTTTCGCAGGCCTACTATCGCCCGGCGATCTGGTTTAGACAGCATCGACCGAATCAGTGCTGCCATCGCAGTACCGAGGCGCCGTTGGGTTGTGCGCCACGTCTAGAACAGCAGCAGAGGCATGCATGTCACGCCAAGCCCAGAACGAGGCTTTCCAGATCACGTCTTTCATGTCGGGCACCAATGCGGCCTACATCGAGGAGATGCAGTCTCAATACCAGCAGAATCCCGGCTCGGTCACCGACGAGTGGCGGCATTTCTTCGAGAGCCTGCGGGAAGACCGCGGCACGTCTGGACCCGCGGCGACCGGCGCGTCCTGGGCCACGCCGCTGGAGAGGTTGCAGAGCAATGGCGACCTCATTGCCGCGCTGACCGGCGACTACGGCGCCAGCGAGCGCGACATTCGCGGCAAGCTGGAAGCGCGCGCGCAGTCCTCCGGTTTCGAGCTGTCGGGGATCGCCTCGCTCAGGGCCACGCAGGATTCGATCCGCGCACTGATGCTGATCCGCGCCTATCGCGTCATGGGCCACCTGATCGCCGACCTCGACCCGCTCGAGTTGTCCGACCGCAAGGTGCACCGCGAACTCAGGCCAGAGACCTGCGGCTTCACCGAGGCCGACCTCGACCGCCCGGTGTTCATCGACAAAGTGCTGGGCCTGGAGACATCGACGGTGCGCCAGATCATGAAGATCCTGCGCCGCACCTATTGCCGCCATATCGGCGTCGAGTTCACGCACATCACCAGCGCGGTACAGAAATCCTGGATTCAGGAGCGGATCGAGGGCGAAGAAAAGGACATCCGCTTCACGGTCGAGGGCAAGAAGGCGATCCTCAACAAGCTCATCGAAACCGAGATGTTCGAGAAGTTCGCCGACGTGAAATACACCGGCACCAAGCGCTTCGGCCTCGACGGCGGCGAGGCCATGGTGCCGGCGCTGGAGCAGATCATCAAGCGTGGCGGCCAGCTCGGCGTCAAGGAGATCGTCATCGGCATGCCGCATCGCGGCCGCCTCAACGTGCTCGGCAACGTCATGTCGAAGCCCCTGCGCGCCATCTTCAACGAGTTCAAGGGTGGCTCGTTCAAGCCCGACGACGTCGAGGGCTCGGGCGACGTCAAGTATCACCTCGGCGCCTCCTCCGACCGCGCCTTCGATGGCAACACCGTCCACCTGTCGCTGACCGCCAATCCGAGCCATCTGGAGATCGTCGACCCGGTGGTGCTCGGCAAGGTGCGTGCCAAGCAGGACCAGCTGGGCTGCAAGCCGGGCGAGCGGACGCCGGTGCTGCCGCTGCTGATCCACGGCGATGCCGCATTCGCCGGCCAGGGCGTGGTGGCGGAATGCTTCGGCCTTTCCGGCCTCAAGGGCCACCGCACCGGCGGTTCGATCCATTTCGTCGTCAACAACCAGATCGGCTTTACGACGAACCCGCGCTACTCGCGCTCCTCGCCCTACTGCACCGACGTCGCCAAGATGATCGAGGCGCCGATCTTCCACGTCAACGGCGACAATCCGGAAGCCGTGGTTCACGTCGCCAAGATCGCCACCGAGTTCCGGCAGCGGTTCCAGAAGCCGGTCGTGATCGACATGTTCTGCTATCGGCGCTTCGGCCACAACGAGTCGGACGAGCCGGCTTTCACGCAACCGCTGATGTACAAGAAGATCCGCTCGCATCCGACCGTGGTCACCCTCTACTCCAAGCGATTGATCGACGACGGCGTGGTCAGCGCCGACGAGGTCGAGGCGATGAAGACCACGCTGCGCGCCAGCCTCGACGTCGAGCTGCACGCTGCCGACAGCTATCGGCCGAACAAAGCCGACTGGCTCGATGGCCGCTGGGCGGGACTCGGCCTTGCCGATGACGAGGCGCGGCGCGGCGACACCGGCGTCGAGATTGATCGCCTGAAGGAGGTCGGGCGCCGGATCACAACGATTCCCGTCGACTTCACTGCCCACAAGACCGTGCAGAGGCTGCTCGAGCGGCGGCGTGACATGGTCGAATCCGGCATCGGCATCGATTGGGCCATGGCCGAGCACCTGGCATTTGCAACGCTGGTCGCCGAGGGCTCGCGCGTGCGGCTCTCGGGCCAGGACTGCGAGCGCGGCACCTTCTCGCAGCGCCACTCGGTGCTGATCGATCAGGAGAGCGAGCGCCGCTACACGCCGCTCAAGTACGTTGCGCCCGACCAGGCCGACTTCGAGGTCATCAACTCGATGCTGTCGGAGGAAGCCGTGCTGGGCTTCGAATACGGCTACAGCCTGGCCGAGCCCAACACGCTGGTGATGTGGGAGGCGCAGTTCGGTGACTTCGCCAATGGCGCGCAGGTGGTTTTCGACCAGTTCCTGTCGTCGGGCGAGCGCAAATGGCTGCGCATGTCCGGCCTCGTCTGCCTGCTGCCGCATGGCTATGAAGGTCAGGGGCCGGAGCATTCCTCCGCCCGGCTCGAGCGCTTCCTGCAATTGTCGGCCGAGGACAACTGGCAGGTCGCCAATTGCACCACGCCCGCCAACTATTTCCACATTCTGCGCCGGCAATTGAAGCGCAAATTCAGGAAGCCGCTGATCCTGATGACGCCCAAATCTCTGTTACGGCACAAGCGGGTCGTCTCGCAGCTCGCCGACATGGGGCCGGGATCGACGTTCCACCGGCTGCTGTGGGACGATGCCGACTGCGCCAATCGTCCAGGCAGCGCCGAGAAAATCGTGCTCGAGACCGACAAGCGGATCCGCCGCGTCGTGCTGTGCTCGGGCAAGGTCTATTACGATCTCGTCGATGGGCGCGAGGCCGCTGCCTGCAATGACGTCTACATCCTGCGTGTCGAACAGCTCTATCCGTTTCCCGCCCGCGCGCTGATTACCGAACTCGGTCGCTTTCCCGACGCGGAGGTGGTGTGGTGCCAGGAGGAACCGCGCAACATGGGCGCCTGGAACTTCATCGAGCCCAACATCGAGTGGGTGCTGCAGCACGTCGGCGGCAAGGCACAGCGCGCCCGCTATGTCGGCCGGGCCGCTGCTGCCTCGACCGCGACTGGCCAGCTCAGCAAGCACACCGCCGAGCAGAAAGCCATCGTCGCTGAAGCGATCCGCGATTGAAGGAGACCATGGCGGATTTAGAAATGAAAGCTGGCTGGCGCCGCGATGGCCCGGCGAAACCGAAGGCAAGACGCAATGACGATCGAGATTACCGTGCCGACCCTGGGTGAATCCGTGACGGAGGCGACCGTCGGCCAATGGTTCAAGAAGGCCGGCGATGCCGTCAAGGTCGACGAGCCGCTGGTCGAACTCGAAACCGACAAGGTGACGCTGGAAGTGCCGGCGCCGGCCTCGGGCGTAATCGCAGCGATCGTGGTGAAGGACGGTGACACTGTCGCGCCGGGGGCGCTGCTTGCCACCATCAACGCCGCGGCCGGTTCTGCCGCCAAGGCATCGACGATCAGGCCGGCTCCGCCGCCGACCGGCGGCGCCGGCTCCGGGGAAACGAAACCGCGCGCGGTGGCGCCTGATGTCAAGGCGGGCGACGGCGCTTCGCCGGCGGCCCGCAAGATCATGGCCGAGAAGGGCGTCGAGCCCGCCGCGATCCCGGGTACCGGCAAGGACGGCCGCATCACCAAGGGCGACGCGGCGGCCTTCACGGCGACGCCTCCCCTGGCGGCGGTTCAGGTTCGCGCGCCGTCGCCCGCCGACGACGCGGTGCGCGAGGAGCGCGTTCGCATGTCGCGGCTCCGCCAGACCATCGCTCGCCGCCTCAAGGAGGCGCAGAACACGGCGGCCACGCTGACCACGTTCAACGAGGTCGACATGAGCGCGGTGATGAAGATCAGGGCCGACTACCGCGACCTCTTCGAGAAGAAGCACGGCGTCAAGCTCGGCTTCATGGGCTTTTTCGTGAAGGCGTGCGTGCAGGGGCTGAAGGAAATTCCCGCCGTCAACGGCGAGATCGACGGCACCGACATCGTCTACAAGAACTACTACCACATCGGCATCGCCGTCGGCACCGACAAGGGGCTCTGCGTGCCGGTGGTGCGCGACGCCGACGTGAAGTCGCTTGCCGAAATCGAGAAGGCGATCGCCGACCTTGGAAAACGCACCCGTGACGGTGAGTTGAAGCTGGAGGAGATGCAGGGCGGCACCTTCACCATCACCAATGGCGGCATCTACGGCTCGCTCATGTCGACGCCGATCCTGAATGCACCGCAGTCCGGCATCCTCGGCATGCACAAGATCCAGGAGCGGC
>CAZCGE010000059.1:0-108067 GCA_964498125.1 uncultured Devosia sp.
GAGGAATTGCGCGTCATCACGACCTATCTGGTGTTCCCGACCTGGGCCCTGCTGGTCCAGACCCTGACCGCAGGAAAACCGCCGCCCGCCGTGCTCGGCGGCTGACGCCCGTCCCGTCAGCCGCAACCCTCCCTCGCTTCAGATGCATTTTTTGCCAATGTCACTGCCAAATCCGTCACATTGAGAATTGCTGATCGCTGGCGAGAAGTGGTCGAGCAACTTGAACGCTTCCTCGCGGTTGCGATCCGGTGACCGCGCCATGAGAGGCGGTGATAGCTGCGCCCCATCCCCCGCCACCGCCTTCCCGGAAACCGCGCCCTGAAAGACGGTGATGGCGGCGCGCACCGTTGCGGCGCGGTTATCCGGGATCTTGACCCGGTGCAGGTTCGCGCCGGCGATCCAACTGCAATCGGGATAGGCTCCGCCCCACGCCTGCGTGCCGGCCGGACCTGTGGGAAAATGGTAGCTGTCCCCAATTCTTCCGGTCATGCTCGGAGAACCGGTGATCTGCTTTTTCTTTACTTATCTTGCAATTAAGTTCCGGACAAATCTCTTTGAGTTTCTCAATTGCCTTTCTGCAACTCGGTATCTTCATGCATGCGGCGACGCCTCCCGCCCCCGTGGCAATTACTATGCGAAGGACAGTGAATACACTTTCGCCCGACGGATCGACATTTTCTAGCGGTCTCCCCTTCGCATACCCATACACTCTCGGCCCATCGACAAACCCGAGCGGATCGGGCTGCGTATACCGGCCCAGCGTCGGATCATAGTGCCGGTGCCAGTTGTAGTGCAAGCCGGATTCGAGCTGGAACCACTGGCCGTCCCGCCGGAGGTGGGCAAGCAATAAGCAACGGGCGTCGAGGCTCGCAGCACCGGTGATGGACTGCACGCCGCGCTCTCCTTGCCGCAGCGATTGACGCCCTCGCGAAGGGCTCGGACGATCGCTGCGGTGGCTGCCAGTTGGCCTGCCATTTTCCTGGCGCTGCCGATTCACGACGCGCGAAGGCGCGCGACGATCGGAGCGCGGGATGCCACGTCGCCTGCCACCTTTCCAGGCGCTGCCGATTCACGCCGCGCGAGGACCACCGAATGCAACGAGAGCTGAGCGACCGCGAAGCGATCGGAGCGCGCCTGGCAGCGGCCGATCTCGTAGTCCTGCGTCCAGGTCTGGTCAGCGTCAGTAAGCCTGGCCCGGCGAAGGCCGACGCCCGCCGCCCGGCGGCTCCGGCCGGGAAAGCGAGGGGTACCGCGTCATCGGTTCGCTTAGTCTTCGCAGTTCTCCAGGCAACTCCGCGGCCCGTTGCGTTATACTGGCGGGCCTCGCGCAGCGGTGTCGCTGGCGGGATGATGGCGTTGAACAAGCCGTGCGGAGGTCGCCCATGTCGCATGCCAATCCGCAGCCCACCTGGGACGAGCACTTTGCCACCAGCGCGTATATCTTCGGCACTGCGCCGAATTTTTTCCTGGAGGCGCAGGCGCACCGCTTCCAGCCCGGGCAGAAGGTGCTGGCGCTGGCCGATGGCGAGGGGCGCAACGGCGTATGGCTCGCCGAGCAGGGTCTCGACGTTCTGTCGACGGATTTTTCCGCCAACGCCTTGAAAAAGGCCGAGGCGCTGGCGCGCCGGTGCGGCGTGACGATCAGGACCGAGCAAGCGGACCTGTTGCAGTGGCGCTGGCCGCAAGCCGCCTTCGACGTGGTGGCGGCGATCTTCATCCAGTTCTCCGACCCGCCTGGGCGCCAGCAGATTTTCACCGGCATCGAGCGCACATTGAAGCCTGGCGGCCTGCTGTTGCTGCACGGCTATCGGCCTGAGCAGCTTGGCTACAACACCGGCGGGCCACCCGACGCGGCGCGCTGCTACACCGGCGCCCTGCTGCAACAGGCCTTCGCCGAATTCAATTCGATCGCGATCGAAACCTATGACCGCGAGCTGGCCGAGGGCTGCTGGCATGTCGGAAAATCGGCGCTGATCGATCTGGTCGGTGTCAAGTGATGGATCGAGCCACCGATCGTTGGTCCCGCATCCTGCACCTCGAGCGCCGCCGTGCTGAAATCCGCGTTGCCGGCCCGGCATGCGCCGCGGCCCGGCATGCGCCGCGTTTGCAACATGGACCAGAAGGCTGCGCGTCGCGCCGACCGCCATTTGTAATCCGTGCACGGAACGTCCGCCTAACCCGTTAGCCCGGGCAGATGCCGGGCCGCGGCGGCGGGCGGGCAGCTTATCCACAGGGCTGGGGCGGCGATCAAATAGAACTTTACATGAACAATAAGGAAACATAACATCATTGTGTCGGGCAGATCGTCCCGTTGCTGGGTGGTTTGGGAGCGTTCACATGATGACGAGGTTGGGACTTCGTGCGGCTGGCGCCGTGCTGGCGGCGTTGCTGCCGATGACGCATGTTGCCGCCACTGAGGCTGGTGGCGGTGCAAGTCTGGTTGTCACCGTGCAGCCAGCCCCGGCGGTGTTGCGCTACGTCGATCCGGGGGCTGCGGTGGGCAGCAGAGCCCGGCGCACCGAGGCATGGCGCGCACGGCCCTACAGCGACCGCTCATGGTCCGACTGGCGCTTGCATGATCCTCGCGGCTGGGACCGGCTGCGAGGGCGCACGTACAATTGGGATGCTGGCCGCCGCTATGGGCGGCCCGACCCCTATGCCGACGGTGATCGCGGCTGGCAGCGCTACGGCACCGCGCCGCGCCGCTATGACCGCCCGCCGCGCTGGCGTGGCGACTCCTGGGCCCGGCGCTCGGACTGGCCGACCTACTGATCAGCGCCGGCGCGGCTCATGGCAGGTAGCCCTTATCGAGGTCGTGGGCTTGGCGGTCCAATTGCCGGCCGTTGGCCGCGCTGTGGGTCGCAGTCCAGGCCAGATGCGTGCCTGTCTTGCGTGATGATCGCGAGCGCACAATGATGCTAACGGTCGTGCGGGCCGCGGCCTCGATTGGTCGCGCCAGGGGAAAATAGAGCTGCTCCCAATGCGTGCGCGGGGCTTGCGGCGCCGTGGAGAGCACGATGCCAGGTGCCAGCTCGGCGCTCCACCATGTGGCGAAGCCATGGATGGTGGTGGATGACGCGATCGGCCACGCAGCCTCGCCCTGGCGGCTGGTGCGATTGCGCACGGTGAAATCGATGGCGTCCCAGGCCTTGGCACTGGCGCCGCCATCGAGCAGGTCGCCAGGCGAGATGGCGCGAACGTAGACGTTGTTGAAGCTCAGGGTTTTGGCTGACGAGAGATCGAGCGGCAACCCCAGTGCGGGGCCAAGATCATCCCAAGCGGAGAGTTCGCGATGCATGCGGTCGACGGTCACTGGAGCCACGAATTGCTCGAGCCGGCGCGGAATGACCATCCCGCCGGGCTTCAGGAAGCGGGCGCGCGCGTCGTTCAGTGTCTCGATGATGTCTTCTTCGAAGGGATAGTTGCCGAGCGTCTCGCAGACCACCAGATCGACGCGCGGTGGCGATTGCATCTCGGTCGAATGGCAGGGCAAAATATGGCAGTTTCGGGCGCGGTTGCGCTTCAGGATTGCGCTGGCCACGCCGGCTACTTCCGCCGTCTCGTAGAGAAAGACTTCGCGCGCACCGAGCGCACGCGCCATCAGTCCGAGCACCCCGGTGCCGGCGCCGATATCAGCCACGACGGTCTCGCCGGGCCGGATGAGGGCTGCCAGCGCTGTGCGGAACGCCCTGTTGCGAACTTGATCGGCAATCAGCGTGCGGTGGTACTCGATGCGCATGGGCGAGGGATCTTGGCGGGAGGGGCAAGACGACCTCATAACACAGCCGCAAGCAGAAGGCCGCCAGGCGATGGGTCGGCGCCGGGCATCCGCGGGCGAGGTCGGGCGGAGCCTCGGGTCATTCCTATCGCAAAGTTGGCCTATCGCAAAGTCGGGCGCACAGTCGGGTGCAAAGTCGGGCTTCCAGCCGGCCGATCTTTTGCTACTCTGCCGCACATGCGATCGGACCGTGCCGGTCGCAGCTACCGTTCGAAGCCATGCGATGGTGCCCCAACCGGGGTTCGGATTGAACGACGCTCGGCGTCGCAGCAACAGGGAGGGCGGGCCATGTCGGGTCCACGGCCGGGGTCCACCCGGCGCACGACACTTGCCGGGATGGCCGCCGTCGCCGGTGCGGGCCTGGGGCCATTCGGTGCGATCGGGGTTCGCGCCCAGGCCAAGTTTCCCGCCCGCAAGATGAGCGTCATCATCCCGACCGGCCAGGGCGGCGGGGCGGAGCGCATCGCCCGGCCGTTCGACCAGGTCTGGTCGAAATTGCTCGGCCAGCCGTTCGAGTACGAGTTCCACGCCGGCGCCGCCGGCCAGGTCGGCTACACGCTCTATGTGCAAAAGCGCGAACGCGACGGACACAATCTGCTGTTCGGCAACATGGGTCCGGAAATGATCATGTATGCCCTGCAAAAGCCTGCCTACAAGTTTCCCGACGACTACATCTATTTCTGCCGGACGGACACCGATGACAGCTGCGTGTTCGTGCGCAAGGCGAGCCCCTTCAAGAGGATCGAGGACGTGGTGGCGGAGGCCAGGAAGCGGCCGCTCAACACCGCGACAAGCCGCATTCCCCATCCCGCCTCGATCGGCATCCTGGCGCTCGGCGCCGCCACGCAGTCGCGGTTCAACCTGGTCCCGTTCCAGGGCGGCAATCCGACCCAGGTCGCCGTGCTGTCGGGCGAGGTCGACATCGGTGTGCTGCCGATCGCCGGTATCGTCAAGCTCAGCGACCAGTTCCGCATCCTCGGCGTCTTCAACCAGGACAACATCCTGGCGAAGTACTCCGACAACGCACCGAGCATCAACGCCGTGTTCGGCACCAAGCTGCCGGCTCTCTACTCGGCGCGCGCCTGGGCGGTGCATGCCGAGTTTGCCGCCAAGAACCCCGACGCCTTCAAGCTGCTCGAGGACACGGCGCGCAAAGTGACCGAGGACCCGGCCTATCTCGCCGCCGCCGAGAAGAACGGCGAGGCCATCGAGGCGCTGCGCTACGGCGACCGCAAAGTCTGCATGGACTACGCGCTCGCCATGATCGACTTGGCCAATGAATACCGGCCAATTCTGACGGCGCGGCGCTAATGTTCTGGATCAAACGCTTGGTTCGTGGCGTAGGTCGCCAGGCGTTTGTGATTCTAGAACACAAACAAAGACGCACTGTTCGGCGCCGATGTTGAAACGCTAAGGCCTGCACTGTCGTGGCCGATGAAAAATGTGAGAAAAATCAATCTCCGGACTGCGTTTCAACATCAGCAGAGAACAGTGCAGACAAAGTTTTGTCTAGGGTTCCGGGCTAACGCTTGGGAACCGGGCGTTGGCGTGGGAACACCAGGGGCAGGTCAATGACACCGGTAATGGCCAAGGGACTGCGCCGGGTTGGGCACCTCGACCTGCCCGGCGGCGGGCAGGTGGCCGTGGCCGGCGGTTTCGCCACGATCGGCCACATGGATGCGCCGGCCGGTACGACGATCATCGACGTGCGCGATCCAAGCGCGCCACGTGTGGCGGCGCAGATTGGGCTCGACGATCTGCGTTCGCACACGCACAAGGTGCGCGTCGTCAGCGATCTGATGATCACCAATATCGAGATGGCCGAGCGGCACGCGGTGCGACGCGCCGGCGCGCTGAAGGAGGCCATGGCCACGCTGACCGCCAGGCACGGCCGCGCGCCGAGCGATGCCGAGCTGGGCGCGGCACTGCGGCTCAATCCGCGCCAATTGGCGCTGGCCAAGGACTTCGCGGCGCGGCCTTACGCAGAGGGTGGCTTCAAGGTCTGGAACGTCGCCGACCGGGCCAGTCCGAAGCTGCTTGCCACTGTCAAGACACACGGCTTCGGCGTGCACCGCTTCGACATGGACCAGCACTACGCCTACATCTCCACCGAGATGCAGGGCTTCGTTGGCAACATTCTCGTCATCTACGACCTTGCCGATCCGACCCGCCCCGCCGAGGTCGCGCGCTGGTGGATGCCGGGCCAGCACATCGCCGGCGGCGAGGTGCCGACCTGGAGCGGCTACAAGAACCGCCTGCACCACACGACACGCTGCGGCAACGAGCTGTGGGCCGCCGTCTGGTACGCCGGGTTGCGCGTCATCGACGTCTCCGACATCTCACGCCCCACCACCATCGGCGCCCACGACTATCATCCGCCATTCCCCGAGCCGACCCACACGGTGCTCAAGGCGCCATTTCTGGTCGGCGGGCGCGACATCGCCGTTGCCGCCGACGAGGAGCACGAGCACACGCCTGGCCAACTGCACGCCGGATTGTGGGTGTTCGATGTGGCGCGGCGCGATGACATCAAACCGATCGGCATGTTCCACCTGTCCGAGCACGCCTCGCCGTTCACACAAACGGGCGCCCGCTTCGGCATGCATCAGTTCCAGGAGCGCCTCGATGACACGCGCCTGTATTGCGCCTGGTTTTCCGGGGGTTTGCGCGTGATCGACATCGCCGATCCGACGCTGCCGCGCGAGACGGGCTTCTATATCCCCGAGCCGGTCGGCGGCCAACCCGCGCCGCAGACCAACGACGTCGACACGGACGCGCGCGGCCTCGTCTATATCATCGACCGCTATCGCGGCTTCGACATCCTCGAGCCGTGCTGAGATGCGGGACCCACGCCAAATGCGCCAGCATAACCAATATGGTGGCGCTCGCGCGCGAATTGGGGCCAGCCCCAAGCCCAGTTGAGGGATGCATCCCTCAAACTCCGACTTTTTTGTGCGATAGAAGACGGGGGTTCGGGGGGCTGTCGCGTCGGCGACGCGCCTCCGGCGCCATGCGGGTCGAATGGGCGGCAGCCCTTCTGGCGAAGCGACCTTGGTGGCGCCCCAAGGCTATGTTGGCGCGGATGGGCCCCCATGCCATTCTTCGCATATCGTTCACGGGTGCATGCAGGCCTCCGGGGGAAAACAGACCATGACTGACGACAATGCAGGCGCTGGCGACGAGCCGCCCGACGCACTCGCCACCGATCTCATCATTCCCGGGCTCGGCTGTGCGCTAGCCGTCTACTTCCTGATCTCGACCAGCGATCTCGTTTGGGAGGCCAGGGCCACCGGCACGACGATCGGGGTCATACTGATGGCGCTGTGCGGGCTGCATCTCACTCGCATTGTGCGCAAGCGTGTGCGCGGACCAAGCCGTTTCTCGTTCGGCGACCTGTTCGAAATCGAGCCGTTCAACCGGCAGCGTGTGCTGCTGCTGGTTTGCCTGATCGTATTTATCGCGACGATCCGCTGGCTTGGCACCACGCTTGGCCTGTTCCTGCTGCTGATCGCCATGCTGTTGGTGATGGGCGTGCGCGAGCCGCGCCGCCTCATCGGCATCGCCTTTGCCAGCGCCGCCACCGTCTACGTGCTGTTTATCCTGCTGCTCGACAGCCGCATGCCGCGCGGTGCGCTGGAGCATGCGCTGGCCGGGCTGTGGCCGGGGGCGGGAGGCTGAGATGACCCCATCGGCGGACCTCATCATTGACCTGTTCATCAGGGCCTTCGCGCTCTGGTGGGTGATCCTGCCGGCCAGCCTGATCGGCATCGTCGTCGGCATCCTGCCGGGCTTCAGCGCGCAGAACACCCTGATTATCCTGCTGCCAATGACGCTGACGATGCCGATCGAGACGGCGTTTGCCTTCATGATCGCGCTCTATTGCGCGACGCAGCTTGGCGGCGGTATCCCGGCCATTCTATTCAACATGCCCGGCGAGGGCGGTGCGGCGGCAACCACGCTCGACGGTTATCCGATGACGAAGAAGGGCATGGCGCAGCAGGCACTGGTCTGCTGCTTTGCCGCCTCCGCCTTCGGCGGCCTCGTCACCACGCTGGCGACGCTGGCGCTGCTGCCCTGGCTCAGTCAGCTCGCCTTCTATTTCAAAAGCGTGGAGATGGTCGTGGTCATGGTGTTCGGCCTGACACTGATCGCCGCCATTGCCTCCAGGGACATGCTCAAGGGCCTGATCGCCGGCTTCACCGGGCTGATGATCGGCTCGATCGGCGCCGACCCGGTGTTCGGCACGGCGCGCGCCACCTTCGGCCTGATCGAGCTGTACGACGGCGTGCCGCTGATCCCGGCCCTCGTCGGCCTGTTCGCCATCTCGGAAGCCTTCGAGATGATCCGTCGGGAGACGGTGGTGAGCCCCGAGGATCTGGCGCGCGCCAGAGAGGCGAAATGGGAGGATACGATCGACGGGTTGCGGATCAATCTGCGCTATTCCTGGCAGACGGTGTGGACCTCGATGATCGGCCTCGTCATCGGCATCCTGCCAGGCGCCGGTGCGACGATTGCCGCCTTCCTCGCCTACCACTACTCGCGGCTGTTCTCGCGCACGCCGGAGCTGTATGGCACCGGCCACCCGCCGGGCGTGATCGCGCCCGAGTCGGCCAACAACGGCGTCACGTCGGGCACACTGGTGCCGGTGCTGGCGCTCGGCATTCCCGGTGGCGCCACGGGTGCTGTGATGATGATCGTGCTGACCTACCATGGCGTCGTGCTTGGCCCGCGCATCTTCATCGAGAAGCCGGAGATCGCCTACGGCGTGTTCGTGCAGATGACGGTCTGCTATCTGCTCATGGTGCTGATGATCGTGCCGCTGGCGCGCTACATGAGCCGCGTGGTGTGGGTGCCGACGCGCTATCTCGTGCCGCTGATCCTGTCGCTGATCACCGTCGCCGCGTTTGCCGAGCGCGAGTACATTTTCGACATGCTGCTGGCGCTGGTGTTCGGCGTCATCGGCTACGTCGCGCGCAGGAGCCGCTTCGAGGTGACGGCGATGTTGATCGGTGTGCTGATGGGGCCGATGTTCGAGCAGTTTTTCCTGCGCGCGCTGCGGCTTGGCCAGGGCGACCCGATGGTGCTGTTCTCCTCGACGCTCGGTAATGTGCTGTGGGTCATGGTGGCGCTGGCGCTGCTGCTGCCCTGGCTGCGCGACCGGCGCCGCCAGGGCGTGCTGGCGAAGGCGGCGGCGGCTGGGCACGAGAGTTGATGGGGGGGGGTGTCTGACATCCTGTCAGACACCTTGGACGGACCCGAGCATGAGGCACTGAGCCTTCGGTATCTGATCCGAGGTTGGACACCGCCTTCACCAGCCCAACTCGTCAAGCAGAGAGAAAACTGTCGACCGAAACGTCTGCCTGTCTCAGAATTGCTCTGAGCGTGCCTTCCGGCATGTCGCCTGGGTGATTTGGGATTGTGGTGAAGCGGCCGGTCGTCGGATTGTGCCAGATCTCGTGTGAGCCCGCCGCCTGTCTGTTGAACTCGAAGCCGTGGCGGCTCGGCTTGGAGACGATATCGCGATACCTGAAACCGGCAAGCCTGCCCATCACACGCCGACGATCAGGGGATAGTCGAACACGTCCTGGGCTTGCGGCAACGGCGTCTGCCCCTGGGATTGAGCTTCGATCAGCTTCCTCGCGACGTCCCGCGCGATCTCGATGGTCTCGGTGATCGTGCGGCCCTGCGCGACCAGACCCGGAATATCATTCGAGGTCGCGAGCTAGACACCTTCTGGCAACTTCTCGATATGCAACTTGGCGATGCGTACCATGCGGGGCGCCTCCTCAATTCTCATCCAACTTCGGCGCCTCGATGAACGCCTCGTGCAGGATCTCCAAGTCGCCAAACCGCGCGGGCTAGGCATCGTCGCCATCGAGGTCCACCCGTGATGGCGCCCGGCGAGCGGTGTGTCGGATGTGAAGTATGGTCAAGGGTTGCTGATCGGTCGGCGCGCGGAAATAAATGCGGTACGGGTAGCGGCCGATCGGTATCAGCCGGAGGTCTCGGCGCTGGCGCGCTGCCCGTCCGACACCAGGATGGCGCTCGATCAAGGCTATCGTCGCCTCGATCCGACGCATCACGGATCGCGCGCCGCGCGGACTGAATTGGTCGATGTATTGCGCAATCGCGCGCAGATCATCGAGCGCGCGTCGCGCATAAGCAATGGTCATGCCCTGAAGCGGGCAAACACAGCCTCGACCTCGGCAGGGTCGGCAGTTTCGCCACGATCGACCTGAGCCAGCGCCTCGTCGATCGCCGCAAGCTCATCGTCGGTCAGAGTGATGGGCTCCTGCCCGAGCTCGTCCAGGGCCAGCAACAGCTCGGCCGCCTCGGCCTGCCTCGCCGGCGACCAGTCCCTTGCACGCTCCAGCGCCTTCTCGAGCAAGTCGATCATCAGTTGTCCTCCATCTTCAGCGCCGCGATGAACGCTCACCTCGCGGGATCTCGATCTTGCCGGACCGAAGCCCCAAGGCTTGTCCCCGGGATCCAGCTTGCCACGGGCGCCGGCGTCTGCAGTTGCGCGACCGTCCACTGTCTTTGACGTCTCTGGTGGCGGCGGCAGTGTCGGGTCTCGCAAAGGGCTCGACCCGACCTACGGGCTGCCAGGTGCGCATGATCGCTCGACCCGACCTACGGTTACTGACCCAACGGTGGCGCTGGCTGCGGCGGCAATATCGAGTCTCGCGAAGGGCTTGGCTCGGAATTGCGGGCTTAGCAACGCCCGCGTATCAAAGGGACGTACGAGACGCGCTCGGGAAAACTTTTCTATTTTTTAGTGGAGTGCGCTCAAGGAATAAGCCCGACTACCTCAACGTCACCGGCCCGTCGCCGGTGACGTTGAGGTAGTCGGGTTAAATTGTCAAGAGTCCACACGTAAACCGTTGTTTTTAAATGAAAAAATTATTCCACTTTCTGAGATCTTGGCAACCTCAAGCCCCTAGACGAAATCTCAACGCCACTATAAACTGTTAACTTATGGATAAGAGACCCAGCAAAGCGCGCCAGAGAGGTGCAACACGCGACGACCGGCTCGCGCTCGCAATGCAGCGCCGAGAGGTGGTCGCCAGACGTGCAATTTCATTGAACAAGAAGCTGCAAGAACTGGACATAGAGATTCTTCGACATCGACTCGCTGCTGGAAACCCTTTAGGGCCGCCGACGAAGAAAAATCAGAAACTTTATTTGGTTTGGCAAGCTTTCAATCACGAGCTCCGTTCTGGCATAGAAGTCGGAGGATTGACAGCGGAGAAACTGTTCGAAATCGCCAGTTCGGAAATCTCAGGCCTTCCGCCTGAAACGTTTCGCAGTTACTTGCTTCGGCTCAAACGGGCAGGTTTGCTTGCAAAGCGTAACAACCGATGGCATCTCAATTCAGCGTCAACAGAGATGGAGGGAGCAACGCAGGTCAAATCAAGTCGTTAGGTGCAGGGGAAGCTCGGCGCAGATTTCTGAGGTCGCACGCCGAGCCCCCCTTTGGTGAAACGAGCCTATGCAGCCCGTCTCGAAGGGATTATTCGGGGGACAGTGTCTCCTGTCAACCCCTTTCGGCTGGCTGTGTCTTGGGCTCCCCTTTGGAGAACATGGCAATGGCTAAGATCGGGACCGTGACGTTTGTTGGTGAGAGTGGTACCAGCTACACGTTTGATGTGTATACAGCTGACACCGAATTCAATGATGTGTCGGCGGTCTACATCTTCACGAAGCGGACTCTATCCGGCGAGATCTGGAGGCACGCTCGACTCTATATTGGCGAGGCGGAGAGAATGGGGGAACGCATCAAAAACCACGAGAAGTGGCCATGCGTGAACCGGCACGGTTGCAATTGTATTTGTGTTCTCCTTGTAAGCAGCTCTGATCGCCGCCTCGACATCGAGACTGATCTGCGTAGAGGTAACGATACGCCCTGCAACGATCAGTAGCGTGGTGATCAACGCTTACTAGATTGAGCCCGGTTGCAATAGAACAGCCGGGCTCGCTCATTCACGCTTCGCGGTCAATTCTCATCCATCTTCAGCGCCGCAATAAACGCCTCCTGGGGTATTTCCACCTTGCCGAATTCGCGCATCTTCTTCTTGCCCTTCTTCTGCTTGTCGAGCAGCTTGCGCTTCCTCGTGATGTCGCCGCCGTAGCACTTGGCGATCACGTCCTTGCGCAGGGCACGGATGGTTTCCCGCGCGATGACCTTGGCGCCGATGGCGGCCTGGATCGGGATCTGGAACAGGTGCGGCGCGATCAGATCCTTGAGCTTTTCGCACATCGAGCGGCCGCGGCTCTCCGCGCGCGCGCGATGCACGACGATGGAGAGTGCGTCGACCGGCTCGGAATTGACCAGGATCGACAGCTTGACGAGGTCGCCCTCCTCGTAGCCCCTGATGTGGTAGTCGAACGAAGCATAGCCGCGCGAGACGCTTTTCAGCCGGTCGTAGAAGTCGAACACCACCTCGTTGAGCGGCAGCTCGTAGACCAGCATGGCGCGGCTGCCGACGTAGGTCAGGTTTTTCTGGCGGCCGCGCCGGTCCTGGCACAGTTTCAGAACCGAGCCGAGATAGTCATCGGGCACCAGGATCGTCGCCTCGATCCACGGCTCCTTGATATTGTCGATGCGCATCACTTCAGGCATGTCGGCGGGATTGTGCATCTCGATGACAGCCCCGTCCTTCATGTGCAGGTGGTAGATGACCGACGGCGCCGTGGTGATCAGGTCGAGGTTGAACTCGCGCTCCAGCCGCTCGGTGATGATCTCCAGGTGCAACAGCCCGAGAAAGCCGCAGCGGAAGCCGAAGCCGAGCGCCGCCGAACTCTCCGTCTCGAAGGAGAAGCTGGCGTCGTTGAGCCTGAGCTTGGCCACGGCCTCGCGCAGGTCCTGGAAGTCGGCGGCGTCGACCGGAAACAGGCCACAGAACACCACCGGCTGCGCCGGCTTGAAGCCTGGCAGGGCAACCGGCGTCGGGTTCTTCTCGTCGGTGATGGTGTCGCCAACGCGGGTTTCGGCCACCTGCTTGATGCTGCCGGTGAAGAAGCCAACCTCGCCGGGGCCGAGGCTCTCCAGCATCTCCTGCTTGGGGCGGAAGATGCCGACCCGCTCGACCTGGTAGGCGGCGTCCGTCGACATCAGCTTGACGCGCGCGCCCTTCTTCAGCACGCCCTCGACGATGCGCACGAGGACGACGACGCCGAGATAGGCGTCGTACCAGCTGTCGATCAGCATCGCTTTCAGCGGCTTGCCGCGCTCGCCCTTAGGCGGAGGCAGGCGCGTGACGATCGCCTCCAGCACGGCGGGCACGTTGAGCCCGGTCTTGGCCGAAACGCCGATGGCGTCGGAGGCGTCGATGCCGATCACATCCTCGATCTGCGCCTTGACGCGGTCGACATCGGCTGACGGCAGATCGATCTTGTTGAGGACGGGGAGGATCTCCAGGTTGTTGTCGATCGCCTTGTAGACGTTGGCCAGCGTCTGCGCCTCGACGCCCTGGCTGGCGTCGACTACCAGGATGGCGCCCTCGCAGGCGGCAAGTGAACGCGAAACCTCGTAGGCAAAGTCGACGTGGCCGGGCGTGTCCATCAGGTTCAGCTGATAGAGCTTGCCGTCCTTGGCCTTGTAGTCGAGCCGCACGGTCTGCGCCTTGATGGTGATGCCGCGCTCGCGCTCGATATCCATCGAATCGAGGATCTGGTCCTTCATCTCGCGGTCGGTGACGTTGCCGCACAGCTGGATCAGCCGGTCGGACAAGGTCGACTTGCCGTGGTCGATGTGGGCGATGATGGAGAAGTTGCGGATCAGGGAGATGTCGGTCATGGGGTGGGTGATAGCACCCGTCTCGCAGATGCAAAAGGGCGCTGCGGCCGGATCGCCGGATAATTCAGCGCACCTCGACAACCTTGTCCCCGGCATCGAGCGCTGCGATCACCTCTGGCATCGCCGCCGTCATGCGTTGCAGCAGTGGCTGCTTGCGCGTATTGCCCATCCTCAACCAGACGACGGCCTGCCGGGACTGAGAGAGCACCGCAAGGTCAGCAAAGTCGGCATCCTTGCTGACGACCACGTCATCGCGTTCCGCAGCCAACTTCCAGATATCTCGGTCGTCGGCGCCCGCCACATCTATGTCGGCCACGTGAGCAGCCTGATACCCGCCCGCCGCGATGGCCCTCGCCAACGCCACAGGCAAATTCGCGTCAATGAGGAAGCGCCCCACGTCATTCGGCGGCAATCACCGCGTGATCAATCGACCGCGCCGCATACTGGAGCGCGGCAGTGATATCCTCATCCTCGAGATAGGGGTAGTCCTCGAGGATCTCCTGGCGGGAGGCGCCGGCGGCCAGCAGGTCGAGAACATCCTGGACCCGAATGCGCATGCCGCGAATGGTCGGACGCCCGCCGCACAGGCCTTTCCTGATGGTGATGCGCTTGAGTTCGTTCATGGCGACGACCCGTATCGAGTTTGATGGGCAACACGCGACGGCAGAACAAAGTCTAGCACTGTGGACATTCCGATGGGAGTCATACCTGTGTAGAGGTGATCGGGATCGACGCTGCTACCCCTTCGCCCTCCGCGCCAGCAGATCCGGCCGCCTCGCCCGCGTCAGGCGTTCAGCCTCTTGCCGCCGCCACGCGGCAATCTTCTTGTGATCGCCTGACAGCAGCACATCGGGAATGCCCAGGCCCTCCCAGTCGCGCGGCTTGGTATAGTGCGGATGCTCGATGAGGCCGTCCTCGAAACTCTCGTGGGCGAGCGAGTCCGGCGCACCCACGACGCCTGGAATGAGCCGCACGCAGGCCTCGATCAGCACCATCGCCGCCAGCTCGCCGCCGGCCAGCACATAGTCGCCGATCGAGACTTCGCGCATCTGGCGCGCCACGATCACACGCTCATCGACACCCTCGAAACGGCCGGCCAACAGCAGCATGCCCGGACCGTCGGCCAGTTCACGAACCAGCGGCTGGCGCAGCGGCTCACCGCGCGGGGTGAGATAGATCAGGGGGGCCTCGGGTTGCTCGCCGCGCGCGTGGTCAATGGCCGCGGCAAGGACGTCGGCACGCAGCACCATGCCAGCGCCACCGCCGGCCGGGTGATCGTCCACGGAACGGTGGCGGCCAATGCCAAAGTCGCGAATTTGGCTGGTCTCCAAGCTCCACAGTCCGGCAGCAAGGGCCTGACCGGCGAGCGATATACCCAAAGGCCCGGGAAACATTTCGGGGAACAGCGTCAGGACCCGGGCGCGCCAGGGTCGGCGGTCGGTGGGGCTTGGAACGTGGGGCATTGGACTGTTCACCATCGCGCCGTGGTCGCCGTTCAATCGCTGCCCTCGACGACGACGATGTCGAGCGTACCGGCACCATTGCGCAACTGCTTGGCGGCGGTGTACTCCGGCGAGGCGCAATAGGCCCGCGCCTTCTCGAAGCTCTCGAATTCGATGACGACGTTGCGGGCGCGGCCTTCGCCCTCGCGGACTTCGCAACGGCCGCCGCGCACGATGGGCTTGCCACCATATATCTTCATTGCCGCCGATGCGGCGGTGGCGTACTCGGCCCACTTGGCGGCATCAGTGACGATGCAGCGGGCGATCACATAGCCTTTGGGCATCAATCTCTCCTCGCGTGATGATCTCAAGCCGTCTTCGCCATCTTGATGCGGGCGTCGCGGATGTGCTGCACAAAGCTCTCCGCGGCGATCCTGGGGTCGCTGGCTTGCGTGATGGGCCGGCCGACGACGAGATAGTCGGCGCCGGCCATGATGGCTGATTCCGGCGTCGCGACGCGCTCCTGGTCGTCGGTGGTGCCGCCTGGCAATCGGATGCCGGGGGTGACGATGAGGAAGCCAGGCCCGGCCATCTCGCGAATGCGGGCGGCCTCCTGCCCCGAGGCGATGACGCCATCGAAACCGGCTTCACGCGCCAGCGCGGCACGGTGCAATACCAGGTCGGCCGGCGACAGCGACGTTCCCTGCATCTTCAGGTCGTCGGGACCGAGATTGGTCAGCACCGTGACCGCCAGGAGTTTCAGCTTGCTGGCGCCACGGCCGGACACCGCGGCCCTGAGCGTCTTGAGATCATGGCCGTGGACTGTGAGAAAGTTCAGCCCAAGCTCGGACGCATTGGCGACCGCGCGCTCGACGGTGTGGGAAATGTCGAGCAGCTTCATATCGAGGAAGACATGCTTGCCATCTCTCCTCAGATTGCTGGCCAATCCGAGCCCACCGGCGAAGACCAGCTCCAGGCCAACCTTGTAGAAGGTGACGGCTTCGCCGAGCGAGGTAACGAGCCGCTGCGCCTCCTCGAGGGCTGGCATGTCGAGGGCGACGATCAGACGGTCTCTGGCGGATTGCGACATGAGCGACCTTGTCGGTGGCGCCGCGGCCCGCCCGGTTGTGGTCTAATGCCCCGGGTCATGCGCCGCATCAGGTAGCATTGGACCCCAGCAGCAGCGACAGTGCAAGCAACTATCGAGCGAACCTGTGAGCAATAAGGTCGGACCGGTCGGTCCAACCCCTTTGCGACACTGCGGACGTTTGTGGCACCGGGGCTGCCCGCATCACATCAGGCCTTGGGGGCTTCGGCGCCTTCCGCGACACCAGCCGCCGCCGCGGCCCGCTCCTGCGCCTTCTTCTTCGGCTTGGCCTTCTCGGGATTGTTGCGCGCGGGGCGCTTGGCGAGGCCGGCGGCATCGAAGAAGCGCAGCACGCGATCCGTCGGCTGCGCGCCGACTGAGAGCCAATACTTGCAGCGCTCGACTTCCAGCTTCAGCCGCGTCGGATCATCCTTCTTCTTCATCGGGTCGAACGTGCCGACCTGCTCGATGTAGCGGCCGTCGCGCGGCGTCGCGGCGGTGGCGACGACGATGTAGTAGTACGGCCGCTTCTTGGCGCCGCCGCGGGAGAGACGAATTTTGACTGCCATTGTTCTGGTTCCTTTGGTTGGTTAGTTCGAGCGAATAGCGAATAGCGAATAGGGAGTAGGGAGTAGAGGAAGCTGGATTTCGTGCATCACAACCGGGTACTCCGGTGCTTTGCCCTATTCTCTATTCGCTACTCCCTACTCCCTATTCGCTCACTTCTTCTTTTCCGGCATCAGGCCTCCTCCGAGACCCGGCAAACCGGGAAATTTCAGGCCGCCGAGGCCAGGTAGGCCGCCGCCGCCGAGACCCGGCAGGCGCGGCGGGCCGGGCAGTGCCGCACCACCCATCGGCAGGCCTTTCGGCAAGTTGTTCTTGACGCTGTCGCGCAGTTCCGGCGGCAGCTGCTCGATCGCCTTGGGATCCAGCCGTGCCAGCTCCGCGCGCATCTTTTCGAGTTCCGCGGTACTGGGGGCTCCGGCGCTGGGGCCGATGCCCATGGCGCCTGCCATCTTGGCCATCATGCCCTTGTTCTTGCCCATCATCTTCATCATGTCGGCCATCTGCCGGTGCTGTTTCAGCAGCCGGTTGATGTCCTCGACCTTGGTGCCCGAGCCGCCAGCGATGCGACGCTTGCGTTTGGCATCGAGCACCTTAGGCGCGCGCCGTTCCTTCGGCGTCATCGACGAGATGATGGCGCGTTGTCGCTTCAGGTCCTTCTCCAGCCCGGCCTGGTTGATCTGCGCCTTCATCTTGGCGGCGCCCGGCAGCATGCCCATGACGCCGCCCATGCCGCCGAGCTTCTCCATTTGAGTCAGTTGCTCGGCGAGATCCTCCAGGTCGAAGTCGCCCTTCT
The DNA here is from genome assembly GCA_964498125.1 of uncultured Devosia sp. Taxonomy (GTDB): domain Bacteria; phylum Pseudomonadota; class Alphaproteobacteria; order Rhizobiales; family Hyphomicrobiaceae; genus CAMDBL01. The sequence continues at coordinate 17,467 of CAZCGE010000059.1, forward strand.
TCATCTTGGCGGCGATCTTGGTGGCCTTCTCCACGTCGATCGTCTGCGCCGCCTTCTCGACGAGTGAAACGATATCGCCCATGCCCAGGATGCGACTGGCGATGCGCTGGGGGTGGAAATCTTCCAGCGCATCCCATTTCTCGCCGACGCCGATCAACTTGATCGGCTTGCCGGTGACCGCGCGCATGGAGAGCGCAGCGCCGCCGCGCCCGTCGCCATCGACACGGGTCAGCACGATGCCGGTGATGCCGATGCGCTCGTTGAACGACTTCGCCAGATTGACCGCGTCCTGACCAGTCAGCGCGTCGGCGACCAGCAGCGTCTCGTGCGGCTGCGTGATGTCGCGGATCTCCGCGCTCTCGCGCATCATTTCCTCGTCGATGTGGGTGCGGCCAGCGGTATCAAGCAGCACCACATCGAACCCGCCGAGGCGGCCAGCATCCATGGCGCGGCGCGCGATCTGCTGCGGCGTCTGCCCGGCAATCACCGGCAACGTCTCGACGCCGGTCTGCTCGCCGAGCACGCGCAGCTGCTCCTGCGCGGCGGGCCGGCGGGTATCGAGCGAGGCCATCAGCACGCGCTTCTTGTCACGCTCGGTGAGCCGACGGCCGATCTTGGCGCAGGTGGTCGTCTTGCCCGAGCCCTGCAGGCCAACCAGCATGATCGGCACCGGCGGGGCCGCGGCAATGTCGATAGGATCGGCGTCGGAACCCAGCACCGCCACCAGCTCGTCGTGCACGAGCTTGACCACCATCTGGCCCGGCGATACCGACTTCACGACTTCCGCGCCGATCGCTTTTTGCCGCACATTATCCGTGAACGCGCGCACCACCTCGAGCGCCACGTCGGCCTCGAGCAAGGCGCGCCGCACCTCGCGCATGGCCTCGGCCACGTCGCTTTCGGTCAACGCACCGCGCCGGGTGAGCTTGTCGAGAACGCCCGACAGACGATCGGTCAGGGACTGGAACATTCAAATCTCCGTAGGTTGGGTCGAGGGAGGCGTCAGCCGACCAAGACCCAACGGCACAGGCTGTCTTGTCGGGTCTCGCGAGCTCGACCCGACCTACGCACCGGTTCTTAAGCCCCCGGCACCTTCATCGACTCCCACTCGAGCATGACGTGATCCTGGTAGGGTTTGCGCGCTGTCAATCGCTTGTACCAGGCCTCGAGATTGGCCAGCGCCGGCCGCTCGATCGGCATCGTGGTGTAGCGATACATCAGCGAGCCGACCAGGATGTCGGCAAACGACAGGGCGCTACCGGTGATAAAGGCGCGGCCGGCCAGATGCGCATCGAGGTTGGCGAAACGCTCGCCGGAGCGCTTGGCCTTGGCGGCGAGTTCGGCTGGATTGCGGTCTTTTGCCGGCACACGGATCAATTGTGCGAACAGGCCCGGGATCAGCTCGGGATAGACGCTGGTCATCGACCAGTCCGCCCACTGATCCGCGACCGCCAACTGCTTGGGGTCGGCAGGCACCAGGCTGCCCTTGCCATAGGTGTCGGCGAGATAGCGCACGATGGCGCTCGACTCCCACAAAATGAAGCCGCCGTCGTCGATCACCGGAACGAGGCGGTTTGGGTTCATGCGGATGTAGTCCGGCGTATCGGTCTTGCCGAACGCCCCCCCGACCTCGGTGTTCTCGAATGCCACGCCGAGTTCGGCGGCGGCCCACAGCACCTTTTGTACGTTGATGGACGATTTGCGTCCGAAGATCTTGAGCATAGTCATTTCCTGTTTGCGTCCTGTAGGTTGGGTTGAGGCGCCGTTCGCGCCGAAGCCCAACAGTCACGGGCACCATCGTTGGGCTTCGGCCTGCGGCCTCAACCCAACCTACAGTTCATGCCCCCGGCACCTTCATCGATGTAAAGTCGATCATCACGTGCTGCTGGTAGGCCGGCCGCGCCGTCAGCCGCTGGTACCAGGCCTGCACGTTGGCGTGGCGTGGCCGCTCGATGTCGAGGTTGTAATAGCGATACATGTAACAGCCGACCAGGATGTCGGCGAACGTCAGCTGATCGCCGAGGATGAAGGTCTTGCCTTCGAGCTCGGCATCCAGCATGGCCAATGCCTCGCCGAGCCGCTTGGCGGCGGCCGCGATCGCGGCGTCGTTGCGCTCGGCCTTCGACGTGCGGATCAGGCCGGCAAAACAGGTCACGAGCAGGTCGTTGTACAGCGTGGTGAGCGCCCAGTCCGACCACTGGTCGGCACGGGCGAAACTGTGCCGGCCCTCTGGCGCCAGCGAGCCGCGACCGTAGGTGTCGGCGAGATAGCGCACGATCGCGTTCGACTCCCACAGGATGAAGCCGTTGTCGTCGAGGACCGGGATGCTCCCGTTCGGATTCATGCGGATGAAGTCGGGCGAGTCGAGCTTGCCGAATGCGCCGCCGACATCGATGCGCTCGTGTGGCAGGCCGAGCTCGCCGATGGCCCACATCGCCTTCTGCACGTTGCCCGAGTTGGCGCGGCCCCACAGCTTCAGCATGATCCTGCCCCCGTTCAGCGCGACTTGCCGGCGAGACCGGCCTCGAAATGCCCGACGGCTTTCTCGAATTTGTCGCGGCAGCCAGGATTGCAGAAGCCGACGACTTCGCCCTTGTAGCGAGTCAGGCTGTCGGCGCTGATTGGCTTGCCGGACCACGGGCAGGTGGTGTTGACCGCGTCCTCGATTTTCAGCTGTTCCGCCATCACGCACGCCCATCCGTTATGCCAAACGTCAAAACGCCCGCGGGCGACACTCGCCGGCGGACGTTGACCACCGCGCCTCCCGAACGCCCCAAAGGGCGCCCATGTGCGCGGCAGCGGCTCGTGTTCACGGGCCGTATGGATCAGGCCGCACCATCGGCCAATGTCGACAAACTGTCAACGGTTCGCATCGCGGAAGCAGGCAACCCTGGCGACGTGATCAAGCCACGGCCACGACCCGCCCGGTTTTCGACGACTCGACGATGGCGTCGAAGACGCTCATGCCGTGCAGGATCTCCTCCGGCGGAATTGGGTATGGAGCCTTGTCGCGGATGCAGCGCGCCAGGGTTTCCAACTCGATCTTCAGCATGTCGACATCCTTGTGCTCGAGCAGCTCGGGTGGCGGCGCGGTGACGGGGCCGGTCGGCGCGGCATCCGGCATCGGCACGAAGCGGAAGTCCTTGAGCGTGTTATGCGAAACTTCGATCAGTCCCTTCGAGCCGTAGACCGTGATGCTGAAGTTGGGCGCCGTCGACAGCGAGCCGAACATCAACGCCGTCATGCCGCTGGCGAAGGACAAGTGAATGGTGGTCGTGTCGTCGGCGTGATCGATGCCACGCCGCCCCGTCACGCAATAGACTTCGCGTACCGGCCCGGCCAACTCGATCATATGGTCGATGCAGTGCACGCCAACCGCGGTCAACGCGCCCGCCGGCGACTCGTCGGGATCGAGCCGCCATTCGTCCTTCGGCAGAAACGGCCCGGACCCCGACGTCTGCTGGCCGACCATCGACACCAGCTTGCCGAGGTCGCCCGCCCTGACGCGCCGCCGCAACTCGACGATCGAAGGGTGGAAGCGCCGGTTGAAACCAACAGCGAGGATGACGCCGGCGGCGTGGGCAGCGGCGACGCAGGCTTCCGCGCTCGGCCTCGACAAGGCAATCGGCTTCTCGACCAGGATGTGCTTACCCGCGGCGGCGGCGGTCTTGACCTGGGCTTCGTGCTGGCTGTGCGGCGTGGCCAGAACAACCACGTCGACCTTGGGGTTGCTCAGGACCTCTTGATAACTGGCCACCAACGGCACGTCATGCTCAGCACAAAAGGCGCGGGCCTTGTCGAGCGTGCGCGTGTGGGCGGCGATGAAGCGGATCTCAGTGCTCTTGCCTTGCACGGCGCGCACGAACGACTGGCCCCAACGGCCAAGCCCGACGATGGCGGCGTTAATCATGGTTGCCTCTGCGTGTTGCCTGCACTTTGCCGGCGATTGCATAGATGAACCGCCGTGCGGTCAAGTGCGTCGGCGGCATGGCGCCATGCACGACGGTCCGCGGCGTGGACAGGCTGGCCATACCCAGCGCCTTCGGCGGGCGAATCGGCCTATCATCCACGTCTCACGCACAGCCTGCCCACAGGTTTCCCGGGCCCACGAGGTGGAGGTTTAGCCATGAACCACCGCGAGATGAAGGCGCTGGCCGAGAACGACGACGCCGTACGTTCGCTGGCGATCACCCTGCTGAAACTGCCGGAGATCGACCCGCAGGTCATGTGGAATGACTGGGAACTGGACTTCCTGGCGCACATGGCGGGACATCGCGGGCCAGAGTCGCTGAGCCAGCGCCAGGTCGAAGCGCTGGTCGATCTGCGCGACGCCGCCAAATCCTTCGCCAGCCTCGGCGGACTGAACATCGTCACCCTTATTAACGAGAGCTGGCTGGCGCGCTTTGACCTCGAGGAAGACGACGAGCAGTTCATCGTCGCCCTGAAGGCCTCCGGCGCGAGCACGCTGAAACGGCGGCAGGCCTTGAAGCTGCTTGGCCTTGCCCGCCAGCTCGGCCTGGTCGAGGGGTATATCGAACTCGCGGCGTGAGCCGATCCGCCGAGACTTTATCGTCTCGTTTACCGTCTTTGGGGCCGCTCTCGTCCAACTGGCATGGGGATTGCTTACGATTATTCACAAGTTGTACCGAGTTGTACCGAGGCGCGAAAAATGTTCCACAAGCCGCATATCAACTCCAGGTCGCTGTCCGGCGCACGCCCGCGGCAGCACGCTGCCGAAGGTCCCTTGGGTGACATGGCGCTTGCACCCGTTTCATTGGCGCAGGCGTTGGTCCGACGGCCGCAGTCCAGCGCCTCTCTCGACCGGCACGTCGGCGCCAGATTGCGGGTTGCGCGCGAGGCGCAAGCGCTTGCGATCTGGCAATTGGCGCAGATCGTCGGCTCCAGCTTGGAGACGCTGATCGATTATGAAGCGGGCAGGCGCCGGATGCCGCCGGCTCGCCTTGTTGACTTTTCCCGGGTGCTGGCCGTGGACGCGCGGTTCTTCTTCGAGGGGTATCACCCCTGATTGGGGATGCGGGGGCAACCTCGGCATCGGATCGGGTCGGGCAGGCGGCGCGCCCGACCAGAAACGATACAATTGCTCACGCAGCGTACAGGTCGATTGCACGCTGGCGAGCCAAATCGGTACCCCGGCCGGCAGCTTGTGTTCCGGCGCTCGCGTCAGGCCGGCCGCGCTTTGCTGGCCTCACGAGCATCCTCCAGCGTCTTGAGGCCGGTGGTTGGCGCCGACACCAGTACCGCCATGTTGCCAGGCTTGTGCTCGTTACGGCGCATGCGCATGTGCGCCTTGGGGATCTGCGCCCACGGAAAAACCTCGGACATGCAGGCGTCGATGCGGCGCTCGACCACCAGCTTGTTGGCCTGCGCGGCCTGCAGCAGGTTGGCGAAGTGGGAGCCTTGCACGCGCTTCTGGTGCATCCACAGATAGCGGGCATCCATCGTCAGGTTGTAGCCGGACGTGCCAGCGCAAATCACCACCATGCCGCCGCGTTTGACCAGCAACACAGACAGCGGGAACGTCGCCTCGCCGGGGTGCTCGAAGACGAAATCGACGTTGTTGCCCTTGCCGGTGATATCCCAGATGGCCTTGCCGAAACCGCGCGCCTCCGCCATCCAGGCAGTGAACTCCGGCGTGTTGACCTTGGGCATCTGACCCCATAGCGAGGCGGGAAACTTCTTGCGGTTGATGACGCCCTTGGCGCCGAGTTGACGGACGAAGTCGATCTTGTCGTCGTCGGAGACCACGCCGATGGCATTGGCGCCGGAGGTAGCGCATAGCTGCACGGCCATCGAGCCGAGGCCGCCCGAGGCGCCCCAGATCAGCACGTTGTGGCCTGGGCGCAGAACGTGCGGGCGGTGGCCGAACAGCATGCGGTAGGCGGTGGCCAGCACCAGGGTATAACAGGCGCTCTCCTCCCAGGTGAGGTGCTTGGGCCGCGGCATCAGCTGGCGGTCCTGCACGCGCGCGAACTGGGCGAAGGAGCCGTCCGGGGTCTCGTAGCCCCAGATGCGCTGGCTCGGCGAGAACATCGGGTCGCCGCCGTTGCATTCCTCGTCGTCGCCGTCATCCTGGTTGCAGTGGACCACCACCTCGTCGCCGACCTTCCATCGCTTGACGCGAGCGCCGACCGCCCAGACGATGCCCGAGGCATCGGAGCCGGCGATGTGATAGGGGTGCTTGTGCACGTCGCGGATCGGCGAGATCGGCGTGCCGAGCGCGGCCCACACGCCGTTGTAATTGACGCCGGCCGCCATCACCAGAACCAGCACGTCGTTCTCGCCAAGCGACCAGGTGGGCACGACCTCGATTTGCATGGCCGTATCGGGTTCGCCGTGCCGGTCCTCGCGGATGGTCCAGGCGTACATGGTTTTTGGCACGTGCCCGAGCGGCGGGATCTGGCCAATTTCGTAGAGGTCCTTCGCGGCTTCGACGATCGGTGGGCTCGCCAGACCAATGGATTGGACCGTGCCCGCAACCAATGGCTTTGGCGCCGCTTCCATTGTGGTTGCCTTGTGCGGCTCGCGGTTTGCCGAACGACTGGACATGATTGTCGTCTCCATTCTTGCAGCGGCAACACGTGCCGATGAGCCATCACCGCCGCGCATCGACTAGATGGTGCAGCGCACATGGATAGCTGCACAAACCATACTTCGGAACAAGTAAAAATTTTGCAGCGCAGCATATGCCTTTGTCGCACGGTCCACGGCCAGGCCGGCCGGCGGATGATGAACGGATCGTTTACAATTTGCTGGCATAATGCGTGGCGATTGATACCGCCTGTGAACGGGTTCGCCGCATATGTTCGACACCCTATCCTGGATCTTGGGAATCGATGAATTCTCGGTCCTGCAGATCATCACGCTCACCGCTGTCTGCGGCTTCATCGTGTCGCAGATCTTCCCCGGCTGGATGGCCGCAACGTTCTGCAACATAGGCTTATTTGCCAGCGCACTCATCACCAACGTGGTGTTGCGTAAATTCGCGGTGGTCATCACCTACAACCGGGATCTGGACGGCATCATCTTCACTACGATCGGCCTCACGGGCGGTGCGGTGCTGGCCATCGGCACGATCCTTACGCTGTCGGCGTTGAGCCATCGCGTTGGTGTTACACCACAGAAATTGCGCGAACAATTCGATGCGTCGAGGACTGCCGATTGACCACCACGCTGCCGCGGCGTGCGCCTTTTCGATGCCCCTCTATCGCATTGCAGCAATTTAGCGCTAAACTGTGCCGGCAGTGGTGACACGCCGCTAGAGCATTTTCCGCCAAAGTGGGCACCGGTTTGGCTTGGAAAATGCGACAAACAAAGGACTAGAGCGCTTTCCCCAGATTCAATTCGAGTGGAAAGCGCTCTAGCCGGTGAGGATTGCGCAATGTCGAGACCACCAACAGAAGCGATCGCCCATGCAGCGGTTGTCTGCGAGCCCGAAGTGCGGCCGGTGACCGCGCTGCCGGCGCGCGACAAGCCTTGGATCTTCCGCACCTACGCCGGACACTCGACGGCGACGAAATCGAACGAGCTCTATCGCCGCAATCTGGCCAAGGGGCAGACCGGTTTGTCGATCGCCTTCGACCTGCCGACGCAGACGGGCTACGACAGCGACCATCCGCTGGCGCGCGGCGAAGTCGGCAAGGTCGGCGTGCCGATCGGCCATATCGGCGATATGCGCGCTCTGCTCGACGGGATTCCGCTGGCGCAGATGAACACCTCCATGACCATCAACGCCACCGCGGCCTGGTTGTTCGCGCTCTATGTCGCCGTCGCTGACGAGCAGGGCGCGCCACGTGATGCACTGACTGGCACGATACAGAACGACATCATCAAGGAGTACTTGTCGCGTGGCACGCATGTGTTTCCGCCACAGCCGTCGCTGCGGCTGATCAAGGACTCGATCGTGTTTGCCTGCCGCGAGGTGCCTCGCTGGAACCCGACGAATGTCTGCTCCTACCACCTGCAGGAGGCCGGGGCGACGCCGGTGCAGGAGCTGGCCTACGCGCTGGCGACGGCGATAGCGGTGCTCGATACCGTCGCGGCATCGGGTGAAGTGCCCGCCGCTGAATTCGGGGCGGTGGTGGGCCGCGTGTCGTTTTTCGTCAATGCCGGCCTGCGTTTCGTCACCGAAATCGCCAAGATGCGCGCCTTCACCGAGCTTTGGGATGAGATCACGGCGGAGCGCTATGGCGTGACCGACCCCAAGCACCGGCTTTTCCGCTACGGTGTTCAGGTCAATTCCCTGGGGCTGACCGAGCAGCAACCGGAGAACAACGTCTACCGCATCTTGATCGAAATGCTGGCGGTGACGCTGTCGCGCAATGCCCGTGCTCGCGCCGTGCAGCTGCCCGCCTGGAACGAGGCGCTTGGCCTGCCCCGGCCGTTCGATCAGCAATGGTCGCTGCGCATGCAGCAGATCCTCGCCTTCGAGACCGACCTGCTCGAGCACGGTGACATTTTCGACGGCTCTGTCGAGATGAACCGCAAGGTGGCCGCGCTGAAGTCCGAGGCACGCGCCGAGCTGGCAAAAATCGACACCTTGGGCGGCGCGGTGGCGGCAATTGATTACATGAAGCGGCGTCTGGTCGAGAGCAATGCGGAGCGGCTGGCTCGCATCGAGCGCGGCGAACAGATCGTGGTCGGCGTCAATCGCTATACCGAAACCGAGCCCTCGCCGCTGTCGGCCGGTGAAGGCGCATTCTTGGTGGTGGACCCGCGGGACGAGGCCAGGCAGATCGCCCAGCTCGAGGCCTGGCGCGCCAGCCGCGACCCTGCAGCTGTCGCCGCGGCGCTGGCGGCACTCGAGCGCGCCGCCAAGGATGGCAGCACGATCATGGGGCCATCGATCGAGGCGGCGCGGGCAGGCGTCACCACCGGGGAGTGGGGGCAGACGCTGCGACAGGTGTTCGGTGAGTACCGCGCGCCGACTGGCGTCGGTCACGGCATTGGCGGTCAAGGCAGCGACATTGGCCGGGTGCGCGAAAGCGTCGTGGCGCTGTCGGATCGGCTTGGCCGGCGCTTGAAATTGCTGGTCGGTAAGCCGGGACTCGATGGCCATTCCAACGGCGCCGAGCAGATTGCCGTCCGTGCGCGCGACTGCGGCATGGAGGTGATCTATGAGGGCATCCGGCTGACGCCGGCGCAGATCGTGCGCACCGCGGTGGATGAATCAGCGCACGTGGTCGGTCTATCGATACTATCGGGCAGCCACATGCCGCTCGTCGAAGAGGTGCTGGCGCTCATGCGCACCGAAGGTATCGGCACAGTGCCGGTTGTGGTCGGCGGCATCATACCAGCCGAGGACGCACGCCACTTGAAGGGCCTTGGTGTCGCCGCCGTCTATACACCCAAAGATTTCCAGCTGACCGACATCATGGCCGACATTGTTCGACTTGCGGAACGCCAGGCGGAGGCCGTCTAACTCTGGTCGGTTGGCGGCGTGCTCTGCGCGCGGGGCCCGAGCGGCGCCCGTGGCTGGTGGGCCTTGCGGCGCCGGTTCCCTGGCCGATGCCGACTTTCTGGGGCTGGCGTGTTTCGCGCTTTGCCGGTATAATGCGGCGAAACGCTGGCACGGCAGGTGCCTTCCCCTGGTTAAGGACCGGGGCAAGGCCGGTCGCCGTGCGGCATTGTTCCGGCATGTGGACCGCAAGGCCTTGTGCCGGCTGACGACCCAATCTCGACCTCGATCCGCCCACTGGGGCGCGACAGCCCGGAGTGCTTATCAATGGCCGTTCCGAAGAAAAAGACATCGCCGATGAAAAAGGGCATGCGTCAGTCGCACGATGCGCTGACGGCGCCGACCTATGTCGAAGACAAGGAGTCGGGGGAGCGCCGCCGTCCACATCATATCGATCTGAAGACCGGCAAATATCGTGGCCGCCAGATTCTCGAGCCCAAGTCCGACATTTGATGTGCAACCCTGCGAGTTGGCGGGGCGCACATGGGGCGAGGTTTTGGGGGCGAGATTTGGGGGGTAGAGCGCGTCCCGGCTGGATAGTCAGGACGCGCAGCAATAGGCCAAAAACCGGCACAATCGTGGGCCATGGTTGGCCGACGGGGAACGAGGGAGAAGGTCATGTCGCTCAGGTCGTTGCCGCTCATCGCGCTGGCGTTCATTCTCTACAACGTCGTCGTTGTGCTCGGCGGCGGGGCATCGGCCGACGTTGTGCTGGCTAAGAAATTGTTCTCGGTGCCGTTGGTCGGCAGGTCGGTGGCGATCAGTTGGGGAGACCTGATCATCATGTTCACCCTGCTGATGCTTTTCGTCGAGATCGTCAAATCGACTTATACATCCTCGGCATCGCTCCTCGACCATGCCTTCTCCATGATCGTGTTCATCGCCTGCCTCATTGAGTTTCTGCTGGTTGCCAACGCCGGCACGGCGGTCTTCCTCAACGTGACGGTAGCGACGTTGATCGATGTAATCGCCGGCTACACGATCGGCATCCGGGTCGCACGTCGCGACTTGTCGATTGGATCTGGTCAATAAGTCGAACTCGACTTGCCTTGTGCCTGCAAGTCGGCTTGGGAGCAGCCTTGCCAAGCAGCTGATTTTGCCAACATTCAGTAGTTATTAGGGGAATGATATTAGCCTATCTTGTCAATTCGAACATTTCGCCGCCGTGATCGAGGGGGAAGTGAGTTCATGGCCCGGCACCAGCTTGGAATGGACCTTTGACTGACACGTCGCAATTCGCGAAGGCATCGTCGTCGTCGGCGGCTCACGCTGCGCCGCGCCTGCTGGAACTCGATGGCGAGTCCAGGTCGCGCGGGCACACTGAGTTACGCTCCGCGGTCGATGAGACGTCTTACACGTGGGATCTCGTCAGCGACCAGATCGCCTGGGACGGCAATGCCGCCGACATTCTGCGGGTGAGGACGGCAACGGACATCGGCACCGGCACGGCTTTCCAGACACTCGTGGCGCCCGAGCATGCGACGCTGCGGCATGCGGCCATCGCCGGCGCGCGTGCGCGCGAAGCCGGCAAGAGCACGCCCTATCGCGTGCGCTACCGCCTGTCGCCAGCCGGCCGGCGCAACGACGTCCCGATCTGGATCGAGGATCACGGCCGCTGGTGGGCGGGTGCCGGCGGCGTCCCAGTCACGGCACGGGGTATTCTGCGCATCATCGATGAACGCTACTGGGATGAGCAGCGGCACCTGCTGCGCGGCGACTACGATGAGCTGACAGGGCAGTTGAACCGCAATCGCCTGACCGAAGAACTCGACATGGTCATGGAGCATATCGAGCGGGCGGAGCGGCCCTGCGCCTTCCTGATGGTGTCGGTCAACAATCTCGCCGTGATCAACGACACCTTCGGCTTTCATATCGGCGACGAGATGATTGCGGCCACGGCCCGCATCATCAAGGAGCAGTTGCGTCGTGGCGACCAGATCGGGCGCTATTCCGCCAACAAGTTCGGCGTCATCCTCAACGACTGCAATCCCGACGCCATGCGTTCGGCCGCCGAGCGCATCATCACGGCGGTGCGCAAGTCCAACGTCAAGACGACGGCCTGCCTGCTGTCGGCCAGCGTTTCCATCGGCAGCGTCGTGCTGCCCGAGCAAGCCCGCACCACCGCGCAAGCGCTGAGCTGTGCGCTGCTGGCGGTCGAGCGCGCCAAGCTCAAGCGTTACGATTGCTTCGTGGAATTCGAGCCCAGCCCCGAGCGCGAGACCACGCGGCGGCACAGCATCGACATGGCCAACGAGGTCGTCTCGGCGCTCGAGGCCAATCGCATGTTCCTGATGCTGCAGCCCATCGTCTCGTCCAAGACCGAGGCTGTCGCCATGTATGAGTGCTTGCTGCGGATGCAGCGGCCCGACGGCACGGTGGTGTCGGCCGGCGAGTTCATCCCTGTCGCCGAGCAGCTTGGTCTGGCCAGATTGATCGATCAGCGCGCGCTGGAGTTGGCGGTCGGCCTCATCAAGAACGATCCGGCCCTCAAGATTTCCCTCAATATCTCCAGCCTCACCGCCAGCGGCCAGGAATGGCTGACAGCGTTGCGGCAATTGACCGAGGCGCGGACCGATCTCACCCGCCGCATGACCATCGAGATCACGGAAACAGCCGCGATCGGCGACCTCGACCAGTCGATCGCTTTCGTCAAGACGCTGAAGGCGCTCGGCTGCGGGGTCGCCATCGATGACTTCGGCTCGGGCTATACCTCGTTCCGCAACCTGAAACTGCTGGCTGTCGATATCGTTAAGATCGACGGCGATTTCGTCAAGAATCTCAGCTTCGACAGCGCCGACCTGGTGTTCGTTCGCGCCATGGCGGACCTGGCACATTCATTGGGCATGGAAACCGTCGCCGAGTGGGTCGTCGATGCGGCGACAGCCGAGATCGTGCGCAAGGCTGGCATCACCTATCTGCAGGGCTACCACTATGGCCTGCCGGTGCGGCCGGAGTGCCTGCCGAAGCCGGCGGCGGCTTGACGCCCGCATAGCTGCGCGGCAAGCCGTCAATTTCAGCGCTGCGATATCTTCTCGATCTTGGCCTGCATGGCCGCCAGCTGCGACTTGAGCTCGATCAATTCCTCGCGCGGCTCGTTCTTCGCCGCCGCCTGGGCCGGATCTTGCCCATTGTTCGCGCCTCCCGCTCCGGCCTTCTTTGCCTCCTGCGCCGCTTTCGCGGCGAATGGGCTCCACATCGTCATCGTCTGCTCGAAAATCGCCATGCTCTTGCGAGCCTGCTCCTGATAGGCCTCGAAAGCCGCCGCCGGACTGGCGAATGAGCCGGCGAATTGCGTGCGGTAGCGCTCCTGCTCGCGCACCAGCGTTTCCATGGACATTTGCAGGTAGCTCGGCACCATGCGGCTGATGCTGTCGTCGTAGAAGCGAATGAGCTGGCGCAGGAACGGAATGGGCAGCATGGTCTGTCCGCCGGGTCGCGATTCCTGCTCGACGATGATCTGGGTCAACACGGCGTGTGTCAGGTCGTCGCCGGATTTGGCGTCATAGACCACGAAGTCGCGATCGGAGCGGACCATGACGGCAAGGTCTTCCAGCGTCACGTAGGTGCTGGTCTCGGTGTTATACAACCGCCGATTGGCGTACTTCTTGATGACGACAGCCTCTTTTTTCTCAGCCGGCTGGTCAATTTTATTCAGCATCGTTGCGACCCATGTCCGTTCAATCTCGTTGTGCAGTGCGGCGAAGATGTAACACAAACGACGACCTGTCTGCCACTTGTTTGTACAGATATTGCATTGCGGCAAAGTCTGCGGACCAGCCAGCGCGGCCAGGCCACAACCGCAAGGTTCATCCGGGCTGTCCCAGAGCCCTGGGTCAGGACTGGGTCAGGACTTGACGGAACGCGCAGCCTAGGTTTGACTTATCGTATGATAAAAAAGCGGGAGGAAACATCGGCCGCCGACGGCTGGACCGGGAGTACGGCGCCCGCCGCCCGCAGGGCCCTGATCATCGGTGGCTCCATGGGGGGCCTGTTCGCTGCCCTCTATTTGCGCCAGCGGGGTTGGCGCGTCGATGTGTTCGAGCGCCTCCCGGTGCCACTGACCGGCCGCGGCGCCGGGATCACCACCCATGCCGCCATGCTGCGCGCCATCGCCGACGTTGCCGGCAGCGTTCCGGCCGACTTTGGCGTCGCCTTCCAGAAGCGCGAAACACTGGATGGCGACGGCGCGGTGATCGGCAGGTTGCGCCGGCAGCAAATCGCCACATCCTGGAACCGCTTATACGAGATCCTGCGGCGCGCGCTGCCCGACGCTTGCTACCGTCTGGGCATGGACTTCGTGCGCTACGAGGACGATGGCCGCGGCGTTACGGCCATTTTCGCCGGCGGGGCACGCGAGCGCGGTGATGTGCTGATCGGCGGCGATGGATTCCGCTCCTTCGTGCGTGCTCAGTTCCAGCCCGATGCCCAGCCTGAGTATGCCGGCTACGTGGCCTGGCGCGGTCTGATCGACGAGCGCGCGCTCAGTGCGCGGCTGCACGCCGCGATCTTTGAGAAGTTCATGTTTCATCTGCCGCCGGGAGAGCAGGTGATCGGCTACCCGGTGGCTGGCAACGATAACGACCTGCGGCCCGGGCATCGCAGCTGGAACATGCTCTGGTATCGGCCGGCCGACGAGGCGACCGAGCTGCCGCGCCTGCTGATGGATGATACCGGAACGCAGCATCAGGTCTCGATTCCGCCGCCCCTGATCTCGCGCCACGTCATCGCCGAGCTGCGCGCCGACGCTGAACGCCTGCCGCCGCAATTGCGCGAAGCATTTCGCTGCGTTGCCCAGCCGTTCCTGCAGCCGATCTACGACCTTGATCCGCCGCGCATGGTCACCGGCCGCGTCGGGCTGGTCGGCGATGCCGCCTTCGTTGCCCGTCCGCATCTGGGTGGGGGCGTCGTCAAGGCAGCACAGGACAGCGCGGCCATGGCCCGCCACCTGTCGCAGGCCGACGATATCCCGGCGGCATTGCTCGCCTACGAGGCCGAGCGCCAACCGCGCTGCCGAATCTTCGTCGCGCATGGCCGCCGCCTCGGCTCCTACATCCGCAAGTCTTTCGACAACGAGCAACAGCGGCAAGCCGCTGAAAAATACCGCGAGCCGCGGTCGCTGATGATCGAAACGGCGCTGATGGACGCCCTGATCCGAGCCGGCGCGGTGGACTGAATTGCTGCCTCGGTGACGTAGGCTGGGTTAGGACCGGAGCGGGAGCGGAGGTCCGTAACCCAGCGCAGTCCGTAGGTCGGGTCGAGCCTTCGCGAGACCCGACATCTCTCCCGGTGCATGAATGTCGGGTCTCGTTCCTCGACCCGACCTACACGACGGCGCCACCCTCACGTCCTCCCCCCTCCCTTCACCTCCTTCGCATACGTATCGCGCAGCCCCACTGTCCGGTTGAACACCAGCCGGCCAGGTTTGGACTCCGTATCCGGACAGAAATACCCAAGCCGCTCGAACTGAACCGGCGCGCTCGCAACCAAGCGGCGGTCAATTCTCGTCATCATTATCGGGCTGCTCAGGCTCAACTGGTTCAAGTCGCATCTCCAACTGCGGCACCACGGGTGGCTCTGGAAGTTCGTCCGGGTTGATAGCTTCGATACCGACTGCCTTGGCATGCCGGGCCAGCTGGCTATCGTTGGTGTAGATCGTTGTCGCACCCACCACGTGCGCGATGGCGACGATCTGACGATCGAACTTGACCTTGGCCCAGTCGGCCTCCGGCGTGGCGCCGCGCTTGTCTCCCGTGGCGATAGCGTCACGCGTCAGCGCCGCCGCCTCGACGGCGGCACGCTCGCCGAACTCGGCAACGCGGAAGAACTTCGAGCGCGCGATGATCTCCAGGTACTTGGGCCCAGCGTCACCCGCTTTCACCAGCACTTCGCTCAGTGCCGGGGTTGGCACAATGATGCGCTCGCCGGTCGTCTGGATGGTTGCCACGAGGTGGTCAATGCGTGGGTTACTGCCGACGCCGCCTTTGATCTTCGGATCGAGGAAGTAAATCAGGAAGTTGGCGTCGAATACCACCATCAGTTGAGGCCCTCGCCTGTGCGGAGCCGCGTGAGGTCGGCGATCGGATCGTCACCCCAGTCCGCGCCCTCGACGCCGTGCAGGCGCTTGATCACGTCAGCCAGCGGGGTGTCGTCAAGTAGCTCGAAGCTCCTAATCTCGAATGACCGCATCAGCCAAGCGCCGGTCGAAAGACGCATCCAGCTGCCGGTGCCGGAGACGCGCAATAGAGCACCGTAGAGGTGTTTTCCGAGGTCGCGCGCCATCGAGCGACGTGCGCTGCAATGCTTGTAAACGCGATCGCGATCTTGCAGCCAGACAGGCGCGGCCTCGCCAACACCACCGACTTTAATGACAATGCCCTCAAGCACCCCATCCTCACGGAAGGGACCGAACTCTAAGGGCTTGGGTCGGTTCCGACCTTGGAACGCGATCAGCTCGGCGCCGCCCTCGTCGAGCACCTGCCCGATGGCGTTGTCATTCGCCAGCATATTGTCGAGTTCCCGAAGCGCCTTCAGCGCCGTGGGATCGCCCTGGCCACGGGCAGCATCAGCCAGCCGCCGCTCGACTTTCAAAGCAGCGACTTCCTCGATGCGCGCCAATAGCACAGCGCTTCCGCGCTCAACGTCGACAAAGTGAACGCGCTCGGGTTCGCCAAGCAATTTGGCGAATTCCAGCATGTACTCCGCCAAACGCTCCATGGGCAGCGTCTCCGGCGTGTACACGTCGATCTTGAACCGGTGCTGTCTGTCCTTGGTCATAGGCTCGCTCCGCTTGTTGTTCTTATCTTGTTCCGGGCGCGGTTTCCACTTCCTTTAGAGCTGGGTCATTCCTTGTGCCCGCAGCGAAATAATACGTCGTGGTCGCGGAAACATTATGATGCTCGATGAAGCTACTGGAGCAAACCCCCGCTCCCCGCCCTCACTTCCTCCCTCCCCCCTTCACTTCCTTGGCAAATGTATCCCTGAGCCCCACTGTCCGGTTGAACACCAGCCGGCCAGGTTTGGACTCCTGATCCGGGCAGAAATAGCCGAGCCGCTCGAACTGAACCGGCGTGGTGGCGCTCGCCAGCGCCGGCTCGAGGCGGGCGTCGGCCACAACCTCCAAAGAGGTTGCAGACAGATCGCCGGTGAAATTCCCGGCATCGGGATCCGGCACCTTGAACAGCGGCTCGAACAGGCGCACCTCGGCGGGCACCGCATCGGCCGCCGAGACCCAATGCAGGGTCGCCTTCACCTTGCGGCCATCAGGCGGCGTGTTGCCGCCCTTGGTCGCGGGATCGTAGGTGCAGTGCAACGCGACGATCTCGCCCCTGGCGTCGCGGATGACATCGCGGCAGGTGATGAAATACGCATAGCGCAGCCGCACTTCCGTTCCCGGCGACAGGCGAAAGAACTTCTTCGGCGGGTTCTCCATGAAATCCTCCCGCTCGATGAACAGCTCCCGGCCAAATCGCACCTTGCGCGTCCCCTTGGCCGGATCATCGGGGTGATTGACCGCCTCCATCTCCTCGCTCTGCCCCTCGGGATAATTCTCGATCACCACTTTCAATGGGCGCAGCACGGCCATGCGTCGCTCGGCCGTCTTGTTCAGCACCTCGCGGATCGAAAAATCGAGCATGCCGGCATCGACGATGCTGTTGGCCTTGGCCACACCGATGCGCTTGACGAAATCGCGCAGCGCCTCGGGTGGCACGCCGCGCCGGCGCAGTCCCGCCAGCGTCGGCATGCGCGGATCATCCCATCCCGACACATGACTGCCGCGCACCAGCTCGGTCAGCACGCGCTTGGAGAGGATGGTGTAGGTGATGTTGAGGCGGGCAAACTCGTATTGCCGGGGTTTGGCCGGCACCGGCAGGTTGTCCAGGAACCAATCGTACAGCGGCCGGTGGTCCTCGAACTCCAGCGTGCAGACCGAGTGCGTCACGCCCTCGATGGCGTCCGACTGGCCGTGCGCGTAGTCGTAGCTCGGATAGATGCACCAGGCGGTGCCGGTGCGCGGGTGGGCCGCATGCAGGATGCGGTAGAGCACCGGATCGCGCAGGTTGATGTTGCCGCTCGCCATGTCGATCCTGGCGCGCAGCACGCGGGCGCCGTTCGGGAATTCCCCCGCGCGCATGCGGTTGAACAGATCGAGGTTCTCCGCCACGGAGCGGTTGCGGAATGCGCTGTTCTTGCCGGGCTCGGTGAGGGTTCCCCGGGCGATGCGCATCTCGTCGGGGCTCTGGTCGTCGATATAGGCATTGCCCGCCTTGATCAGCAGCACCGCCCAGTCATAGAGGCGCTCGAAATAGTCGGACGCATGATAAAGGTGCTGGCCCCAGTCGAAGCCAAGCCAGCGAACATCCTTCTCGATGGCATCAATGTAGAGCTGCTCCTCCTTGGCCGGGTTGGTGTCGTCGAAGCGCAGGTGGCAGCGACCGCCGAACTCCCGCGCGATGCCGAAATTGAGGCATATCGACTTGGCATGGCCGATGTGCAGGAAGCCGTTCGGCTCTGGCGGAAAGCGCGTGACGATAGAGGCGTGCTTGCCCGCGGCGAGGTCCGCCTGGACGATGTCGCGGATGAAATCCAGCCCCGGCTCGCGGGTATCGGTGCGTGGCGTGTCGGTCGACGTCATGATCTTTGGTCCTGTTGTGCCGCCCGTCATCTTCGACATGCGAACTGGCGGCACGTGAAGTCCGGGATGAGTTCGTTGGCCTCTATTGGAAACCGGCGCGCTTGCCAACCCACGGGGCAAGCCCCGGCTTGTAGCCGGGCGCTCGCTGGAACGCCACGCTCGATGGCTAGAAAATTGAAAACATGGGGCGAACAGATCTGCATCTTCTGAAAGTCAGAGGCCTCTGCCGGTCTTGCCGCTCGAGGGTCCTTCAGCCCGTCATGCCGCCAGCATGCGTACCGCATGACGCTCGCCGAGGATGACGGGAGCCAAACGAATGCGTCAAAACCGGTGCTCCCCCGGCAACGACGACAGTTAAACCTGCCGGGTGGCTGGAACCTGCTGGTCACCGGTGCGCGGACCGGCGTAGCATCAGCCCATCGTCACTGCGCCGGGAGGAACTGCGCAACCATGGCAAGCGAAGCCAACCACCAGAGCCGCGCCGTCATCATCGGCGGCTCGATGGGTGGCCTGTTCATCGGCAACATGCTGGTGCGGCAGGGTTGGCAGGTGGACATCTACGAGCGCGTGGACGGTGCGTTGAATGTGCGCGGCGCGGGCATCGCCGGGCATACAGATTACGTGCCGATCCTGCAAGCCTGCGGCATCGACAAGCAGCGCCCAGTCGGCGTCGATGTCGAGGGGCGCACCGCCTATGACGCCGAGGGACGGCAGATCGCCTTTCATCCGCATCCGCAGTACCTCACCTACTGGGGCCTGTTCCACACCATGTTGCGCGAGGTATTTCCCGACGCGAACTACCATGCCGGTGTCGAACTATCGGGCCTGACGCTGGGTGAGCCGCGATCGGTGGTGCATCTGTCTGATGGCCGTTCGATCGAAGCCGATCTGGTGATCGGCGCCGACGGCCTGCGCTCCAGCGTGCGCGCGCTGTTGGCCCCTGATGTCGTGCCGCAATACGGCGGCTATTTCGCGTTTCGCGGCCTGACGCCGGAGGCCAGCCTCTCGCCAGCCTTCCAGCGCCAGATGATGCAGCGCTACATCTGGGTGTTTCCTGGCGAGGGCCAGTTCAGCGGTTACCCGATTTGCGGCCCCGACTATGCGATCACCCCTGGCCGGCGGCAATACGCCTACCTCTGGTATCTACCGGTCGACGACGCAGGGATGGCCGATCTCCTGACCGACGCCGACGGACGCACGCACCAGTACAACATTCCGCCACCGCTGATCCGTCAGCAGCATTTCACCGCCTTGCGGGCGCGCGCGGTGCGCCTGCTGCCGCCGCTCTTCGCCGAGATCGTGCTGCGGTCGCAGAACGACATGCTGCAGCCGATGTATGACGTGGAATCGCGCGACATTGCATTCGGCAATATCTGCCTGCTGGGTGATGCAGCCTTCACCGCGCGCCCGCACGTCGGCATCGGCGTGCTGAAGGCAGGGCAGGACGCACTGTGCCTGGCCGATTGCCTCGCGCGCCACGCCAGCATCGCCGAAGCGCTGGCGGCCTATGCCCGTGATCGGGTTGCCGCTGGCCGCAAGGCTGTGCGGTTCTCGCGTTATCTCGGCACCTTCATCGAGCGCGGACATCCGCGGCCCGAAACCGATCCGAGCCTGCAATTGACCGCGGAATTCCTGTTGCAGGTGAGCGCCCGCTCGGTGGAAAGCGCGCAAGCCTACCTTGGGCCGCGGCGCGCCATGTTCGACGCTTTGTAGTGGATAAGTTGGCTTTATGTTCTATTTTTGTTCTTGACAGGATGTGCGGACTGGGCGAGCATGCTGCCAAGGTCGTTGTATTTGTAAGCGGCGGAGGCTCGGCGATGGCACGGATTCAATGGCAGCGCTTCGAGTGGAAGAGTGGCGCGGACGTCTACGCCTTCGAGGTCGTCGACGGCGGACTGTTTGGCCGTTTGGACAGCGCTGGCGGCCGCACGATCACCCTGCCGATGGTCGCCTGGGAGGGCATGCTCGACAGCGTCGCACTGGCGCGCAAAGCCAAGACGCAGAATGATCGTCACCAGCCAGACCGGGCCGGCGCGCGCTGGAGCGATACGGAAGTGATCCGGCTCGAACGCGCCTTCAAGTCGGGGCGCGGCATTGCCGATCTGTCGCGCGCTCACGCACGCAGTGAAGATGCCGTCGAAACGCAGCTCGAGAAAATGGGCCTGTGGAATCGGTTCGAGCGGCGCGCCATGTCCGAGACGCCGCCCTTTCCCGCAGCACTGCCATCCGAGCCAGAGGCGATAGCCAGCAATGGCGCCGATCATCACCAGGATTGGCGCGACGCCCGCTTCGATACCGGGGCCGGCTAGATGTTTTGCCTGCGCGGCGAGTTGACTGCGGCGATATTAATGTGTAACGTGAGCATAACGATTGCCGCTCAGCCGAAGCCCGATGGACATCCAGTCGCGGGGCTGGGTGAAGCGGTAAGTCGGGAAAAGTGGGCTCCGTTCTCGCGAGAGGCGGAGCCTGCGGTTTTTGGCAGTGGCGCCAATTCCCACAAATGTGCGGCTGCCGCGAGTTGCGGCACGGTTGCCGCGAGCTGCCACCCTTGGCAACAGCGGTTCCTTGCCGGCGCAACGGCGACAATGCGTCTCAGACTTTCGTCGCATGCGCGGCAATATACCCAATTTGGGTAGATGCACGGTGCCGGGCTTTGGCCGCACGTGCGCCGAGTTCGGTAACGCGCGAAGCCAAAAATGCCATTTGCCATTGCCGCGCAGCGCTGAAATGCACGCGCATTTTTATTGCTCGAAATGATCATAATATTTCGCAGCGAAGCACAGAGTGTGCAAATGGCATTTGGCCGCCTTTTTTTGCCTCAGTGTCGCCCGAATGCTCTGTGCCCATTTGGCCTAGGGCGATAAAGTGGTGCGAGGGTGGGACATCGGTGCAAGCCGCTGTCTCGGTAAACGCTATCGATGCACCATGGCTACTCAACGGGAGAGCGGGACCCAAGAGGTGGCGCGTCGTGGTCCGGGGGGCGGCGTGGGCGGAAGACAGTGGGTTATAAGTCAGTGGGTCAAGAGTCGTGTGGCGGCGGTGTGCCTGCTGTCGTTGACGTTTGCGGTTCCCGTCCGCGCCGACGTCGTGACTGCGCCATTCTTGTGCAAGGTCGAGCGCGGGCGCATCACGCTCAAGCCTGGTCCTGAATCCAGCTACGAGATCGTCGGACCGCGCCGACAGAAATCCTTTCTCTATTGCACCGGTCCCGGCGATAGCCGCTGCCAAGTGCGCATGTTGCACCAATTCGATTTGGCCTGCGGCGGCAACCGCGTCCCCTGGGTCGTCGTTGCGGCGGCCGCGACACGGCTGGGCGGCCGCGAGGCTTGGGTCGACAGCGGTCGGCTGCACATCGCCGTCAATCCAGGACTGACGCCCAAGACCGCGGACTGCGGTGAAACATCCTGGTCGCTGGCGGCCGCATTCGACGCATCGCAGGCGGATCGGAGTGAACGCGCCTGCCAGCCTCGCGCCGCCGACCGTTCGAGTATCCGCGCGGTCGCCTTGCCCCCGGGATTTGCGCAACTGACCGAATTTGGCGCTCGGCTGGGCGCGCCCGCGCGGCGGCCAACGGCGAGCGTCGTGGCAGCGGCATCGCCACTCATGAGCCTCGAACCCGAGGCGGCAGATCCCGACGAACCGTTGATCACGGCCGCACTTCCGTTGCCTGATGCTGGACTTCCCTCGCCTGCGCATGCCGAGTCGGGCGAGGACCCGCCGGCAAATTCCGCAGTCGAAGTGCCGCGCGATGCGCCCGAGGTCATCGAGATCGCGGATGCACGCAAGGCGCTGGAGGGTTTTTCCGCTTGGATCGTTACGGTCCGCCAGGAGCGCGCGGAGACTGCGGCGGCTCTCAGCCCGTCTGCGCGCGGCCCATTTGCCGACAGCGAATGGCTGGTTCTGGTCGCTTTGCTTTCGCTGACGCTGGTCGGCGTAGCTTGGTCGATACGCACCGGCTTGATCGCGGCGAGGGGAAGCCTGCTCATGCAACGCACCCAGTCGAGCGCGGTCGGCTTATTCACGCGCACCCGTGCCACGTTGGTTCCCGCCGATGCCTCCGGCGATAGCCCTTATATGATCGAGCAACTGCGGCAGACGGCCGAGCAACTGCTGCACAACGCCGATCTGGTCCTGGAGGAGTTGCGATCGGCGCCACCGCTGCGCGGCGTGCTGCGTCAGGAGCTGGACCTCATTGGCACACGCCTGTTCGATAGCACGCGCGCGACCGGGTCTGAGCCGACGGCGCGCCAGACGCGGCAGCGCCTGCAGACCGGCATCCGCGAATTGCACCGGATCATCAAGATTGCCGAGGGCGCCGCAGCGAGTTTCTGCATGGGCGCCATGAGACCAGCATTGCCGAACAGCCGGGACGAAGCCTTTGCCTTGCTCGGCGTCAACGATAGCGTGAACGATGCAACGCTGAAGAAAGTGGTCGATGCCCTGCGTGTCAGCTGGCATCCCGACCATGCCCGCGATGATCAGGATCGCGAGCGGCGCGAGGAGCGCATCAAGCAGATCAACGTGGCCTGGGACCTCATCAACGGTCGGCGGCTCACGGCCTGACGGGCGCGCGGCAAACCCGCGACATGCCGCCAACGGCGGCCTGCAACCGCTATTATGCTCGCTGTTAACATTCAATATTATTCCTATCGTCGAAATTTCCTCGAAATAACTCGTTTTTCGTCACACAATCGCCGTGGTCGGGCGTGCCTTTTCGATCCGTGAAATCGACCGCGTATCAGGGGTCGCTTGCCGTTAGTGTCAAGGGTGAGGTCTGGCACGGGTTGGAAGATGGGTGGACTGCGGCGACAGGAAATCAGTCTGTAATCAAATCATCGCTAGTCGGCGAATTTGCATGCGGCGGCTGAAACTCTTTGGTGCCTTGGTAGAATAATGGATTTTGTCTGCGCGAGTAGGTCCGGCATCTGTTGCTTGATGCCAATGATGTGGTTTGAGGAGTAGAGAGCGTCATGCGGAATTGGATCAGAGGCATTCTGATGCTGGCGGCATGGGCCGGCATCGGTGTTACGATGGCGCATGCGCAAGCTGTGCCGGGTTCGTCGAACATCACGCAGCGGATTCAGCTGGCTCAGCGCGCAGCGCCGACCGCGGCGGCGAGCGGGGAAAGCGACGTCGTCGCCAAGATCAACAATTGGACAGTCGGGCTGGCCGGCGGTCTGCCGGAAGGCACCTACCTGCAGTTTGCCGCCCAGATCGCGCGCAATCTCAACGATGGCGGCGAGATGCGCGTGCTGCCCGTGGTGACGCCTGGCGCCACCGAAAACGTGCGCGATCTGCTTTATTTGCGCGGCATCGACGTCGCCATCACCGCGACCGATGTCTTCGAACACTTCCGCACGGTCGAGAAGATCCCCAACATCGAAAAGCGGGTCAACTACATCAGCAGCATGTACTTGTCGGAGATCCACATCCTGGTGCGGTCGGACATCAAGTCGCTGCAGGATCTGGCTGGCAAGAAGGTGAGCTATCACACCGCCGGCGCCGGCTCGTCGACCAGCGGGCCGATCGTCTTCAAACGTCTGGGCATTAATGTCGTGCCGGTCTACGTCAACAATGCCGAAGCTTTGGAAAAGATGAAGACCGGCGAAATTTCGGGCCTCGTGCATAACGCCGGCAAGCCCAACAATTTGTTCACGAATTTCAAGAACGAGGCTGGGTTCAAGTTCCTCGAGATCCCGTTCGAGAAGTTCGACGACTACTATGTGCCCGCGGTGCTGACGGACAAGGACTACCCTGCCTTCATAAAGCCCGGAGAGCGCATCGAAACACTGGCTGTGCCGGCCGTGCTGGCGGTCTACAATTGGCCCAACAAAACCGATAGACACCGTCGCGTGGCGAAATTCGTCGACCTCTATTTCGAGCGCTTCGAACGCTTCAAGGTGCCGCCCTATCATCCAAGCTGGAAGACGATCAATCTCGCCGCTAACGTGCCGGGGTGGACACGCTACTGGGTGGCCGAGGACAAGTTGAAGCAGATCGCCGCCACCAAGCAGGCGCCGGCAGCGCCGCCGACAACCGCGACGGTCGACGTGCAACTCGCCCGGCAGCAAGCCGCGCGCGCGGCGCCCGGTGACTTGGCGCGCCAGGAGCAGTTGTTCCAGAAGTTCATGGATTGGGCCAAGAAGCAGGAGCGTTGAGGGATTGCCGATCTGGTTATCGAGTTGCCAGACCTGGCCGGGCGTGATCATGCTTCGATCGTGCACGGCCGGTCCTGATGGTTCGCAATGCAGCGGGGGTAGGACGAGATTGCCATGGGACAGCTGAGACCTGGCGCGAGTTGGGCAATGTGCATGGCATTGGTCGCCGCGGGCTTGCTTGCGACAGCCGGGGTCGCACTGGCGCAGAGCAGCGCGCAGAAGCCGCAAGTGCGGCTGGCGCCGCGCGTGCTGGTTGAGATCGACGTGGAAACGCCGCTGCTGATCCAGGTCGGCCCGCAGGAGGCGCTACCAGCCAACAGTTTCCTGCAATTTCGCGGATTGCCGGAAAGCGCGAGGCTGAATGAAGGACACAGCATTGCCCCTGGAATCTGGGCGGTGCCGTTGCGCTCCTTGTCCAACCTCACCATTCATGTACCCCAAGGCGGCCCCGGCGCTTCAGAATTCACCGTACGCGTCATCAGCGTCGAAGGCGCCGTGCTGGCCGAAATGAAGTCGTCGATGATCGTCGCGCCAGGTTATGCGATCGGTCAACGTCCCGCGGAGCCGGCCGCGCGCGCTGTCCAGCCTCCCGCACCGGTGGCGGTAGCGCCGTCGCAGTCTACCGCGGCACTTCCGCCTCGGGCGGTCGCGCCCGCGCCGGCGCCGGCCACAGCTCCTCCCGTGCAATCCAGGGCGCCCCAGCTTTCGTCTGAGGAGCAGCTGCGCCTCGAGCGATTTCTCAGCCTCGGTAACCGGTACCTGGCCAATGGCAACATCGCCGCGGCCCGTGAATTCTACCGCAAGGCAGCAGAGGGCGGGCTTGCCGATGGCGCGCTGTTGCTCGCCACCACCTATGATCCCGCGGAACTCGAAGCCATCAAGGTGCACGGCCTATCGGCGGATCCAGCGGAGGCGCGCCGCTGGTACGAACGTGCTCGAGCACTCGGAGCCGTCGGCATCGAACCAAGATTGGCGCGCCTCGGCACCCGCTGAGGCGCCGGCTCGGATCGGGGCGCGCCGCGGCGACCGCGCGAGCGACGGGGCGCAGGCCCGCCGGTAACTAGAGCGCTTTCCACTCGCATTGAATCAGGGGAAAGCGCTCTAGTCCTTTGTTTGTCGCATTTGTCTCACGCCAAACCGGTGCCCACTTTGGCGGAAAATGCTCCATCTTCAGATGCCGCAATATTAGGTGTCATTCAGTTTGGTTCGATGCCTATTTCCCTGTGCAATATTTGGCTCGTGCCCTGGCACCCGGAATCAAGCTAGAAAATTGGCTGACTGCGAGCCGCCAGGCGCCAAGTGCCAAGTGCCAAGTGCCGTGCGTCGACATGCCTATGCCCAGGACGGTGACGCCCCCTCGAGAAACGCTTCGCCATGAGACGATGATGGCACAACACGATATCTTGTATGTGATCACCTCGCTGGAGGTTGGCGGATCGGAGCGGCATTTGTCGGCGCTGTCGACGAGGCTCGCCAGCAAGGGGCACAGCATCACCATCTACTGCCTGTTCGGTAAAGGACCGATGGCAGATGAACCGGCGCGAAGTGGCGTTCGCGTCATGGCGCCGCTATTTGCGAGCGATCCCACAACGTCGATGCCGCGCTTTCTGCGGCTCACCCTTGCAGTGCCGCAGCTACTGACCCTCATGCTGTTCAAGCGACCGGGCCTTGTGCATTTCTTTGGGCCGACGGCCTATCTTGTTGGCGGCTGCCTAGCCTTGGGCGCCGGTCTTGGTCGGCTCGTCTTCAGCCGCCGCTCATTGAACAACTATCAAGAAAAGTATCCCATTCTGCGCCGGCTCGAGCATCGCCTGCATGGGCGGATGAGTGCACTGCTCGGTAACTCGCATGCGGTGGTCAGCCAGCTTGCGAGCGAGACGCGAGGCGCACGCGATCGGCTCGGCCTGATTTACAACGGCATCAGGTTGCAGCCCTTTGATGTTCCGGTGGCGCGCGACGCCGTGCGGGCCAGCGTCGACACGCTAAGCGATGATCTGGTCATCGTGATCGTGGCCAACCTCAAGGCCTACAAGGGTCACAGCGATCTCCTGCGTGCTCTGGCCAATCTCGGTCATGCGCTGCCGCGCCGCTGGAAGCTCTGGATGATCGGCAGGGACGATGGCATTGGCAGCGACTTGCTGCGGCAGGCCAGCGAACTCGGCCTGACCGCGCACGTGAGAGTCCTGGGCGTGCGCCACGATGTGCCAGCTCTGCTTTCGAGTGCCGATATCGCGGTATCGAGTTCCCATGAAGAAGGCTTCTCGAATGCCGTGCTGGAGGCGATGGCTGCGTCGCTGCCGGTTGTCGCGACGGACGCCGGTGGCAATCGGGAGGCGGTCGAGCATGGCAGGACGGGGTTCATCGTGCCGCCTCGGGATGCCGCGGCAATGGCGGCGGCATTGCTCGAATTGATTCAGGATCCCACCGCCGCCGCCGCGATGGGCAAGGCCGGGCGCGCCCGTGTGGAGCAGCACTTCAGTTTCGACGCTTGTGTCGCCAAATATGAAATGCTCTACGACGCGATCAAGGCGGGTCGACCGATGTCGGAAGACCTGCGCAGCCGGCCTCAGCTCGGCGAGCGTGTTCGCGAGGCTTGATCGGTTCCAGTCGAGCCGGTGAGGTCATGTGTCCGCCGGTCACGTCAGCACTTCGGGATTGGCATCCAGCCACGCCTGGGCCATGAGTACATTCCACAAGGGATAAGCCCAATTTTCTCCTTCGAGGTGGGCTTGCCAGCGTTGCCGTATCGGCGCCGCGTGAAATAGCCCTTGCGACTCGAGCTTGCGCACACAGATGAGGCTCTCCGCCCAATCGCGCAGCGGACCTCTGAGCCACTCGGCCAACGGCACGCCGAAGCCCATTTTGGGTCGTTCCAGCAGTGCGCGCGGCACGCGACGGTAAAGCACTTGGCGCAAAATCCACTTCGTGACGCCATCGCGCAGCTTCATGTGCCGAGGCAGAGACCACGCGAATTCCACGAGGCGGTGGTCGAGCAACGGGACGCGGGCTTCCAGCGCCACGACCATGCTGGCGCGATCGACCTTGGTCAGAATATCGTCGGGTAGATAGGTCAGCGTATCGACCAGCATCATCCAGTCGAGGAAGTCCGGAGCGGCCCGCGCCAGGCGATCGTCCCAAAGCGCGCCCTTGATCTCCTTGCCGCCGATGACGATATCCTCCGGCTCATTCCAGTGGCTGAGCATGCGGCGGTAGAGCGTACCGGGAGCGTTCTCCAGCACGGCCGATGCCAGGCCGCGCAGCTTCGAGCCCAAGTCCATCTGGCGAAACTGCCCCGGAAGGTGCGCGCCGACGGTGTCGAGCATGGCAGTGGGCGATGCGAGCAGCCCCTTGGCGAGCATGTTGCGGACCGGCTGTGGCGCCAGAAGTGACTTGTTCCAAATGTCGAGGGCCTGTGCGTAGCGCTGATAGCCGGCGAACAGTTCATCGCCGCCGTCGCCCGATAGCACGACGGTGACGTGCCGGCGCGTGAGTTCGCAGACCAAGGCCGTCGGCAGCTGCGAGGAATCGGCAAACGGCTCATCGTACCAGTGCGGCAGTTTCGCGACCATGTCGATGGCGCTGCTGGCCTCGGCATAAAGCTCGGTGTGGTCGGTGCCGATATGCTGGGCAATGGCACGCGCATACGGAGCTTCATCGAAGCCAGTCTCGGCAAATCCAATAGAGAACGTGTTGATTTTTCGCCCGGCATTCTCTGCCATCAGTGCGGTTACCAAGGATGAATCGATGCCGCCGGAAAGCAGGGCGCCGATGGGAACATCCGCGACCAGTCGCCGTCGCACCGCGTCCGACGCCAGCGCATCGAGCCGATCCACCGCTTCCTCATCGCTGCAAGAAAACGGAGTGCGAAGAGCCTCCTCTGCGATCGAGGGCAAGTCCCAGTAGCGCTCGATCCTGATCATGCCGTCGCGGTTCGCGTGGAGGCGGGTGCCAGGCTCGAGCTTGTGGACGCCCGCGTAGATGGTCTGCGGCGCGGGGATGTAGTTATGCCGCATGAATGCAGACAAGGCCTGCCGATCGACCCTCGGCGCCCAGCCAGGCTCTTGCCGGAGTGATTTCAGCTCGGAGGCGAATGTCAGGAGGCCGTCGATTGCGCTCCAATAGACGGGTTTGATACCCAGCCTGTCGCGGACCAGCACAAGCGCGGCGGTTTCCTTGTCGTAGAGGGCGAAGGCAAACATGCCGATCAAGCGCGGCACGACGCGATCCACGCCCCAGGCAGCACACGCCTCGAGGATGATCTCGGTGTCCGAGTGGCCCCTGAGCTTGCGGCCAGTTCCGATCAAATCGGCGGCGATCTCGGTATGGGAATAAACCTCGCCGTTATAGATGATGACATAGCGGCCGCAGCAAGACGTCATGGGCTGCGCACCGGCCGGCGACAGATCGCGGATGGCCAAGCGACGATGGCCCAGTCCAAGCCCTCTTTCAGCGTCGTACAATGTGCCGCGCGAGTCTGGTCCACGATGCGAGAGCACGTCGGTCATGCGGTCGAGCACATCAGCCGATGGCACGGCGCGGCCACCCGGCCCGAGCCTGAAAAACCCCGCGATGCCACACATCGATATTCCGACCTCATCCACGCGCACGCTGCCGGGGGCTAGAACGACTTACGTTCATGCTGCCAGCGGGCCTGTTCGCACCTCGCCCGCCATGAAGCAGCAGGCCGACGGCGCGATTCAGTACGCGCGCTGCAGCATACATGAGAATGAGCCGATCCAGGGCCGGCATTGGCTGTGGCATCCTTGCTGCCGCGGCCATACGGGGCAGAGCGGGCCGGATCGGATGCGGCGCCGTTCCTGGCGGCCGAAGCAGCGCCCGACCGCAGGTCCAAGTTCCAGCCTTCTATAAAAAAGAATTATGAAACAACGGGTTATCCATGGCTTCCAGGAAATTCAATGATCGCGGCGCGACGCGCGTTCGTTAACGCATTGCGAACGGATGTTTTTTTCTGGTGCGTCTTAATGATCTGCTTACCTCGTGCGCTTCTAATGCCGCTCATCTTTCAGCCATTCTTGCACACGGCATCACATGCCTGCCGCAGCCACTGCTCCTGCCATCATGATCCCCAGGGTCAGCGCACTCGCGGCGCTTGGCCGCAACATTTGGTGGCTGGTGGGTTTGACGATCACGGCAGGCATAATTGCCTTCGTCGGACTGTCGATCGCCAAGCCGATGTATACCTCCGAGGCAAAGATCGCGATCCTCGATCCGCGATCGGGCGCGCCCGACGCCGCGGGATTGGACGGCGATGCCATCAAGGCGCATGTCAATGCGCTGCAATCGCCGAAATTGGCCGAGCGCATTGCCGCGGAGCTGCTGCTCGTCAGCCTGCCGGAATTCAACAACGCCTCAGAAGGCGCCGGCGCGCTGCCGGATCTGCTGCGCCTGTTGGGTGCGGGGCCGATGCATACGGCCGACAGCGCGGAAGACCGGGCGCTGGCGGTCTTCGCCAAGCGACTGAGCGTCAGGGCCTTCGAAGATGGCAGGACCATTGCGATCCGCTTCACCGCCGCTGATCGCGGCACGGCGGCCGAAGTCGCCAATCGCTTGAGTGAGGTCTATCGCGAGCATCTGGTTGCCTATCGCGCCGAGGCCTACCGTCGTTCGGCGCCATACCAGGTGCAGATCGTTGCGCGGGCTCAGCCAGCGGGCGCGCCGACCATCTCCAAGCCGCTACCCAATGCGATCGCCATCATGCTGGCGGTGTTGCTGATGTCCTCCTCGCTGTTGATTGCACGAGAGCTGGTGCTGGGGCCGCCGATGCGCAGCGCCCGGCGAGGCCCCCCCGCCTTGATCCATCAACCGCAGATGGATGCAGGGCGCGCTCAATCCCGAGACCGCGGACCGCCGACCGACAAGGCCAGCGATGGCGCGATTGCCGCCGGCGAAGACCAGGAGCAGACCGAGACCATTGCATCTCTCGTGCAACGCTTGATGGCTTTGCAACGAGGACCGCAAGGTGTGCGAACCCTGCTGGTCGGCGCCAATACGAGCATCGATCCTTCGGCGGAAGCCATCGACCTGGCGCGGGCCATCGCCCGGCAGGAACGCACGGTGGTGCTGATCGACTGGAGCCTCGACCACTTCGGCGTCGCGCAATTACTCGGCGTTCCCAGCAGCCCCGGAATTGCCGAACTCATCCAAGCCAAGGCTGGATTTGGCGAAACGATCGACCGTATGCTGGGCACTGCGGCCCACCTCATCGTCAGCGGCTCCGATCTCGTTTCAGTCATGGGGAGCGGCGATGCCGATCGCGTCAATCTCATGCTCGATACGCTGGATGCGATCTACGATCAGATCCTGATCGTGGCCCGTTACAACGCGGCGCGGGATTTGTTTGAAACCATCGAAGGCCGGTTCGATGCCGGCGTGATGGTGGGCCAGCTCTCGATGCGGCTGCCATCCGTCGTCCCCGTGTCGGGAAACTTTCTCGGTTTCGAGGTCGACGGACTGGAAATCTTGCGGCTGGCACGCAGCTCTCGAGTCGACACCAGCCGCGGAAAGAAGCTCAGCCCCAAGGCAGCCTGACGGTGGCACTCACGGGGCGGTCCTCTGCATCCAGCGGATCAGCCAGCCGCCAGGTAACGTCCACAGCACGCCGGCAATGATGTAGAAGGCCAACTCGACGGCTTTGCTGGTGTTCTGCACCTGGAGGACGGCGGCCACGGCCACGACGAGCAGGGCATAGACCGCGATCAGCGCGATCAGCGCCAGGGTGCCGACGAGCTTGCGTATGCGCGGTGTCATCGTTTTACTCCCATTCCTCAGCGACCCGCGCCTGTTCGGCGCATTGCCGGAAAACCTGGCGGGGCCTATGTCCCACCGCACCGCGGATCAGCGCCGAGGAAAGGCAGCAGGACCATGACGGTCGATCGCCTGGCATCGCCGATCGATGATCGCCCGCCGGCGGAGCGTTCCGCGCCGCTGCGTCCATGGCTGCTTGTCGTTGCGATGCTGGTGTTCTGCATGATCATTGTCGGCGGTGCAACCCGTCTCACCGGCAGCGGCTTGTCGATCACCGAGTGGCAGCCGATCCTCGGCGCGATTCCGCCGTTGAACGCGGCCGATTGGCAGGTGGCCTTCGCCAAGTACCAGCAGATCCCGCAATACGAGCGCGTCAACAAGGGCATGACGCTGGCCGCGTTCCAGGCCATCTACCTTTGGGAGTGGAGCCATCGCCTCCTCGGGCGCATCGTCGGCGTTGCCTTCGCGCTGCCTCTTGTGTGGTTCTGGGTAAGGGGTCGACTGCAACGCCAGCTAGTCGCGCCGCTGCTCGGCATCCTGGCCCTCGGTGCCCTGCAAGGCTTTGTCGGCTGGTACATGGTGAGTTCAGGCCTCGCCGACCGTGTCGATGTCAGTCAATATCGCCTAGCCTTGCATCTGACGATCGCGTTCCTGATCCTGGCGGCGCTGGTCTGGATCTGGCTGTCGCTGGCGCCGGTTCGGGCGGGCGAGCCGGGCCATGCACCGGATAGGACGCGCCGCGGCATGGCATGGGCGATCCTGGCGCTGCTGACGGCGCAGGTGGTCGCCGGCGCCTTCGTGGCTGGGCTCAAGGCCGGACTGGCGCACAACACCTGGCCGCTGATCGACGGATCAATCTTTCCCTCGGGTCTGCTGGTGATGCAGCCCTGGTGGCTCAATCCTTTCGAGAATGCGCTGACGGTGCAGTTCAATCATCGCATGCTGGCCTATGTGATCCTGGCACTGGCGGGGTGGCATGCGGTGAGCATGCGGCAAGCGGCCGTGCAGCCTGAGGTGACGCGGTCGGCCATGGTTTTGCTTGTAGCTGTATTGTGCCAGGCGCTGCTGGGCATCTGGACGTTGCTTGCGCACGTTCCGCTGTCGCTCGGCCTCGTCCATCAAGGCGGCGCAGCGATCGTCTATGCTCTCGCCGTATGGCATGTTTTTACTGTGACTCGCGCAAACACGGGAGGCCGCGGGTGAGCCAGCTGCGCATCGTCTTCGATCTCGATGATACACTGTATCCGGAGCGCGATTTCGCGCGGTCCGGCTTCGACGCGGTCGGCCGCTGGGCTGCCGGCACGCTCGGCATTGAAGGGCTTGGCTCCGACATGCAGGCGCTGCTCGACGCCGGGCATCGCGGCAATCTGTTCGGCATGGCGCTGCGGGCCAAGCGACCCGACGCGTTAGATGCCGAAGTCGCGACGTTGCACGATATCTATCGCGGACATGAGCCATCGGGCCTGGCGTTGTTCGACGATGGGGCCTGGGCGCTGGACCATTATGCGGTCAAGGGCGGGCTCGGGCTGATTACCGACGGCCACCTCGTGATGCAGTCTTCCAAGGTGCGCGGGCTGGCCATTGCCCATCGTTTCCAGCAGATCATTTACACCGACACGCTGGCGCCGGGCCGGGCGATGGCCAAGCCGCACGCCCGCGCCTTCGAGCTGATGACGGCGAAGCTCGGCCAGCCCGGCGATCGCTTTGTTTACATCGGCGACAATCCGTCGAAGGATTTTGTCGCCCCCAATGCGCTCGGCTGGATCAGCGTCTGGGTCGATCGCCGCGCCGGCATTCACCACGGCTCGCCGGTCGCGGACGGCGGCGCGCCGCAGCACACGATCCGGTCGCTGCGCGAGCTGCCGGGTGTGCTGGGGGTTTGATATCACCGCCCCGCGGCGTAGCCCTGCATGCCGCGTGGGTTGGCGGCGGCGCGACGGCGCACGCCGTCCTGGGACGCTGCCGTCAGCCGGCCTTCGGACCAGCTCGGCCCCACCTCGACGGTGTGCCCGCGACGGCGCAACTCGGCGATGGTTGCGGCCGGCACGCGGTCTTCGACCACCAGCACGCCGGGCCGCGCGGCCCGCGGCCAGAACGAGGCGGGGAAATGCTCCGTGTGCCAGGCCGGCGCGTCGATCGCCTGCTGCAGGTTCATGCCCGAATGCACGTGGCGCATGAACAGCTGGCAGTTCCACTGATCCTGCTGATCGCCACCGGGCGTGCCCCAGATCATGTACGGCTTGCCATCGCGCAACGCCATATTGACAGAGAGCGTCGAGCGCGGCCGCTTGCCCGGCGCCAGCGAGGCTGGCTGCCCCTCCTCCAGCCAGAACATCTGCGCGCGCGAGCCGAGGGGAAAACCCAGTTCGGGGATCACCGGCGAGGACTGCAGCCAGCCGCCCGACGGCGTCGCCGTGAACATGTTGCCGGCCTTGTCGATGATGTCGATGTGCGTGGTGTCGCCACGCACGGTGCCGTCGCGGCGCACATCGTCGGCGCCGTGCCCCGAATGAATGTTGCCAACGGTTGGCTCGCCGGCGCCCGCGGCCGGCCCGCGCGCTTCGCCGACGATCACCTTGCCGCCGAAGCCCTCGATGCGGCCCGGCCGCTGCTCGTGCGAGGCTTGCTCGCCGATCAGCTTGCGCCGCTCGGCGTTGTAGGCCGGCGACAGGAGCGTTTGCATCGGCACGTCGGCGAACTTGGGATCGCCGTAGAAGGCCTCGCGGTCGGCGTAGGCAAGCTTGGCGGCTTCCGTCCAGACGTGGATCAGCTCGGGGTCGGTGGAGCCGAGCTTGTCGAGGTCATAGCCCTCGAGCAGCGCCAGCATCTGCAGCAGCACCGGGCCTTGCGTCCACGGACCCGGCTTGAAAATCCGGTAGCGGTCATAGTCGAGCGACAGCGGCGCCTCGATGGTCGGTTGCCAGGTCGCCAAGTCCTGGCCGGTCAGCACGCCCTTATGGCGCCGGCCACTGACGTCGAACACCTCTTGGGTAGCGCAGAAGCGGTCGATGGCCGCGGCGACGAACCCATGGCTCCAAGCCTTGCGCGCGCGCTCGATCTCAGCCTCGCGCCCGCCGCCGCCGGCCTCCGCCTCCCGCAGAATGCGTTGGTAGGTCTCGGCGTGGCGCGGATTGCGGAACAACGTGGCCGGCGCTGGCACCTTGCTGCCCGGCAGATAGACGGCAGCCGATGTCGGCCAATGCTCGCGGAACAAATCCTTGACCGTGTCGATCGTCGCGCAGGCCCGCTCAACCAGTGGATGGCCGTTGGTGGCATAGCCGATGGCCGCCTCCAGCACATCGCGCAGCCGCATCGTACCGTAGTCGCGCAGCACCAGCATGTAGGTCTCGAACGTACCGGGGATGCAGGTCGCCAGCAGGCCGGTACCGGGGATGATGTCGAGCCCGAGATGGCCGCGATAATGCGCGATCGTCGCGCCGGCAGGCGCTGGACCCTGGCCGCACACCACCTCCGGCTTGGCCTTGCGCGTATCCCACAGCATCACCGGCACGTCGCCGCCCGGCCCGCATAGGTGCGGCTCGACCACTTGTAGCGTGAAGGCGGCGGCGATTCCGGCATCGAAAGCATTGCCGCCGCGCTCGAGAATGCCCATGGCGACGGCGGTGGCGATCCAGTGCGTGGTGGTAACCACGCCGAATGTG
Organism: uncultured Devosia sp.; assembly: GCA_964498125.1. GTDB lineage: Bacteria > Pseudomonadota > Alphaproteobacteria > Rhizobiales > Hyphomicrobiaceae > CAMDBL01. Next base: position 52,159 of record CAZCGE010000059.1, read on the forward strand.
CCGTCGATCTCGGGGCGCGTGGTGAAGGGGCCGGGATTGATGTTGGACATGGGGGGCCTCGGTTACGGGACCGGCGCGCGATGCCGGAGGAGGCTAGGTTAGCTAACCCAACACGCTTATCATCTGTCGCCAGAGCTTTTACTGTGTAGCTTGCCGAATATGTAGCCAGCTACCGCCAGGATGACTTTGAATAGATCGCTGCCCACTGCGGTAAGTACCGTGGAGTTCCAGATTGAAGCAAATGAAGCCATGGCCAGCACGGCAAAGCACATCACGATCACAACGAACGAAATCGTGAGGGCAGTGTCTTCCGACCCTATGAGTCTTCCAATTGGTCCCATGCGTGTCTTCAAGAGCGCCAACTCATGGTTCCTGGCAATTTGAAGATCACTTTCTTCGGCCCTGTCCTTTGCATCGGGAGCAGCCTTGCCGGCGGCAACTTCCTTGCCTTCACCGATGGCCTCAATGGATACGAGTGGACGGTCAGCCATGCCGGGCTGCCAAATCCGCGAAATAGTCCCATATCAGGTTGTCGTTGAGCACCCTACTCTTGCCAACCCCATTGGCATAAGTCAGTTGCCAAGGGCTATTGTCGGCATGTGTCAACGCCGACAGCTGAAATGCCTCGAATGACTTGTACTGATCCCAGACCCTGTCAATGATCGCACTTTCATCCGCAGATATATTGGCAAGTACATCGGGGCCATTGAACGCGCCAAATGAAACGTCTTCACCAGTGCGGATCAGCCGCTGCACTGGTCCGCTGCCATAGTAGCGGAGGGAATCGTAAAGCTTGCGAATGACAGGGCCGTAGTCCCACGCCTCGAACTTATCCTCGATGAGTGGCTTGCCCGTAACCGCAAGCCCCCAACCATGTGCAAGATACACAAGCTTCTGCAGGTGCATATGCGTAATCACGCGGCGCTCTAGATGCGCGCGTCGCAAAAACTCATTCGCGATAGCGAGTGATGAATGGTACGGCATGGCGAACAAACCATGAATCATGTTGCCTGCCCTGTCAAGAGCAATGACGCGGCAGTTTCAATCGCCTGGCGGCCGATGCGCCCCGAGAATGGCCGCCACCTCCTCGTCCTCGACCTGGGAGAAATCGGCATAGAAATAGCCGATCGCGCCGAAGGCTTCGGGTGCCTCCAGCGCGATTACCTCGTCGGCGAAACCGCGCAAGTGCTCGACCGCTTCGCGCGAGGCCACGGGCACGGCGACGACGAGGCGCTCCGGCCGGCCGCGGCGCACGGCAACGAGCGCGGCGCGCACGGTCGCCCCGGTGGCGATGCCGTCATCGACGATGATCACCGTTTTGCCCGCGATCACCGGGAATGGCCGTCCCTCCAGCCAGGCGTGCCGGCGGCGCTCGATCACGGCCAACTCGCGCCCGGCCTCGGCGTCGATATGGTCCTGGCTGACGCCCAGATCTTCGATGATGTCGTCGTTGAGCACGATCTCGGGCACCGCTCCGTCGACGACGGCGCCGATCGCCAGCTCCTTCTGGTCGGGCGCGCCGAGCTTGCGCACCAGCACGACATCGAGCGGCGCGCCGAGCCGGTCGGCGACCTCGGCCGCCACTGGCACGCCGCCGCGTGGCAGTCCGAGCACGACGGGTTCGGCATATTCCTGCGCCGCCAGCCGCTCGGCCAGGCGACGCCCCGCATCACGGCGATCCTGGAACAGCACCTGGCGACCGCGTCGCATTCGCGCATCCTATCACTGCAAGCTTCGGACAAATCTCAGCGAAGCAGGAGCCACCGGCATTGCGCCCGGACAAGCCCGCGCAAACCGATGGCACTGGCATCCAGCCCGTTCTAACATCCCGCCGGAGATTCATCAGCGGCGCAGGGACTGGCGACATGGCGGCCAACGGCACGGCGGAGTTCGACTATATCATCATCGGCGCCGGTTCGGCGGGCTGCGTGCTGGCCAATCGCCTGTCGGAGAACCCAGCGTTCAAGGTGGCGTTGCTGGAGGCCGGCGGACGCGACGTCAATCCGTGGATCCACATCCCGGCCGGCTACTTCCGCACCATGTTCAATCCGGCCGTCACCTGGCAGTTCGGCTGCGGACCCGAACCACACCTGGATCATCGCATCGTGCCCTGGCCGCGCGGCCGGGTGCTCGGCGGGTCGAGCTCGATCAACGGCTTGCTGTACGTGCGCGGGCAATCGCAGGACTACGATACCTGGCGCCAGCTCGGCAATGTCGGCTGGTCGTTTGGCGATGTGCTGCCCTACTTCAAGCGGGCCGAAGACCAGGAGCGCGGCGCCGATGAATTGCATGGGACGGGGGGCCCGCTCGGGGTCTCGGATGTGCGCATGCAAAATCCATTGTGCGAGGCCTACATCGAGGCCTGCGTCGCCGCCGGCATTCCGCGCACGCAGGATTTCAATGGCCCGGCACAGGAAGGCGCCGGCTATTATCAGCTCACCAATCGACATGGCCGGCGTTGCTCGGCGGCGGTGGCCTACCTCAACCCGGCGCGGCGGCGACCCAATCTGTCGATCATAACCAATGCCGAAGTCTCAGGCCTCGACCTCGACGGTCGCCGCGTCAAGGGCGTGCGCTACCGGCAAGACGGGACCGAGCGCGTGATCGGAGCGCGGCGTGAGGTGCTGCTTGCCGCCGGCGCCATCGGCTCGCCGCAGATTCTGCAGGTGTCGGGTATTGGCCCGCCGGATGTGCTGGCCGCCGCCGGTGTCGATGTCCGCCACGCCCTCAACGGCGTCGGCGCCAACCTGCAGGACCATTTCCAGGTTCGCTTCGTCTACGAGTGCACGCTGCCGGCCAGCCTCAACGACATCTGGCACAGCCGCTGGCTGCAGTTCAAAGCCGGCGTCGAGTACGCGACGCAGCGCAGCGGCATTCTGACTATTGGCGCGGGCGTTGCCGGTGCATTTGCGCGCTCGCGGCCAGAACTTGACCTGCCGGACGTGCAGTTCCATATCATGCCGCTGTCGGCGGATCGGCCGGGCCAATCGCTGCATACCTTCTCGGGCATGACCGTTTCGGTCTGCCAATTGCGGCCAGAGAGCCGAGGCACGCTGGCGATCCGCTCCGGCGATGCACGCCGGCAGCCCGCGATCGTCGCCAACTACCTGGCTGCCGAAACCGACCGTCGCGTCATGCTCGATGGCGTCAAGCTGATGCGCCGGGTCAGCGCCGAGCGCGCCTTCGCCCAGTACGTCAAGGCCGAGCGCTACCCTGGGCCGGAAGCGGCGAGCGATGAAGCGCTGATGGCCTATATGCGCGAGAAGGGCACGACGATTTTCCACCCCGCCGGCACCTGCAAGATGGGCACGGACGCGATGGCCGTCGTCGATCCACGCCTGAAAGTACGCGGGCTCGAGGGCCTGCGCGTGGTCGACGGCTCGATCATGCCGCTGGTTGTTTCCGGCAACACCAACGCGCCGATCATCATGATCGCTGAGAAGGCGGCGGATATGATCAAGGAGGACGCGCGGGCCAAGGTGGCGGCATGAGCCACTGAGGGAGGCCTAGCCAGTTGCATGGCGTCCCTCACCACGTCAGGTGACAGTGACTGGTGCGTATCTCCCCGAAATGTGCTACCGCGACGACCGGCGAGCATTGGGGAAGGTGACCGCGTGAATGCCTCGATGGGGGCCGTCGAGGACCAGTCGACGTACAAGGCGCTCACCTATGGCGAAATCGAAGCGGACGACGCACCAGAGGCCCCTGACGCCTGAGATCAATTTGGGCGGTGCCGTTGAGCGCTCCACCAGAACACACACGGTGAAGGCCGATGAAGCAGCCGATGTCGGTCATGTCCACAGCCAGATAGACGCGTTGCTGGCGTCGCTCGAGGTCGCTCGACATGAGAGCGAAGATGGCGTGGAGTTATGGTACGCACGCGATTTGATGAGCATCCTCGACTATGCGAACTGGCAGAACTTTCGCAAGGTGATCGAGCGCGGGTACGTCTCGTGCCGCGAAGGTGGCATCGATCCGGCGGGCCATTTCATACGCATTGACGGGAAGGCGCCATGGATGCCAGAGGAGGTTTTTACTGACCCCAGTAAAAACCTGCGCGGCGGTCGACCGAAGGAGGATGTGATCCTCAGCCGTCGAGCAGCCTACTACATTGCCGAGAACGGCGACCCCTCGAAGATCCCCGTTGCGGTTGCGCAACGTTACTTCGCAGAGCAGACCCGCCGTCAAGAGATCGCGGACCAGAGCGTGGATGCATTGTCCGAGGATCAACGCCGCTTGCTGATCCGCGACGAGCTAACAGACCAGCAGAAGGGGTTGGCTTCAGCTGCCAAAGCATCGGGAGTCAAGACGCCGAAGGAATTCGGCATCTTTCAGACGTCAGGCTATGAGGGAATGTACGGCGGCCTGAACGTTGAACGGATCAGGAATGCCAAAAGCATCGCCGGAAATGACAGGTTACTTGATCGAATCGGCAGTGCCGAGCTGGCAGCCAATCTGTTTCGTGTGACGCAGACGGAGGAGCGTCTGCGTCGTGGAGACATCAAGACAAGAGTGGCAGCAAACAGGACCCATCACGATATCGGCAAAATGGTCCGCAAGACGATGATCGAGGCGAGCGGAGTCCCACCTGAAAAGCTGCCTGCCGCGGACCACATCAAGCACGCGCGCAAGCGGATTGAGTCGCTCAACGCCACGGATAAGACGCCGACGCTCCCCAAACCCAGCAAGAACAAGTGATTTGCATTGACTAATAGAAGTCCTTTTTTGGCTGCTGATCGCGTGCTCACTGGGAGCCTGCGCGAGGGCTGCAAATCTGGGCGCGGCGGCGGATTAAGACAGGATTGACAGCCCCATGAGCAGCCTCGACCTCGAAGCCGAGTACAACAATCGCGAGCGGGTGCCGGAACATGCGGGGCATGCCAAGCGCTGGGCCGAGGCTTCGGCCGCGTATCGGACGGTTGCGCGGGCGGAACTCGATCTGGCCTACGGGCCGCTCGATCGCAACCGTTATGATCTGTTCCACGCCGGATCGGGCACCAAGCCGGCCGCGGTCCTGATCTACATTCACGGCGGCTACTGGCAGCGCGGCGATCGCCGCGAGCACAGCTGGATCGCGCGTGAGCTGAACGCGGCCGGCGTGAGCGTTGCGATACCATCCTATTCACTGTGCCCGGCCGTGTCGGTGATGGATATTGTCGGTGAAATGCGGGCGTGCGTGAAGGCCGTCTGGCAGACGTTCGACACGAGAATGGCGGTTGCCGGCCACTCGGCCGGCGGCCATCTGACAGCAGCGATGCTGGCGACGGATTGGTCAGCGCACGGCATTGCGGGCGATGCCGTGCGGGCCGCATACGCCATCAGCGGTGCGTTCGACCCCGAGCCGCTGCTGGCGACGACGATCAATGCCGCGCTGGGGCTGACACCTGAAACGGCGCGGACGGCAAACGTGGTCCTCTGGCCGGCTCCGACGCGGGGCAAGCGCTTCGTGGCAGCCGTCGGCGGCGATGAAAGCTCGGAATTTCTGCGCCAGGGCCGCGATATCGTCGCCGCCTGGTCGTCGGCCGGCGTCACCGCCGAGACCGTGGTGGTGCCGCGTACCAACCATTTCACCGTCGTCGACGAGCTTGGCCTTGCCCATTCCGCCATGACGGTGCGCATCACCGAAATGGCGCGTTGGGCCGCCATCGGCTAACCGCGATCGAACGCGCGCGGGACGATGTTCAGAGCCGGCTTTGCGTAAACTTGGCCGCAATGACTTCGGCGGGGCGGCGCGGAACACTGTTGTGCTCGGCATCATCGATCTCGCGCAGAACCGCACCGAAAGCTATTGCGAGTCGCTCCAGACCCGGCGTGCGCCGAGCATCGTCGTGCAGGCTGCAGATTGTGGCGCGGACCAAGGCGAGATTATCAGCCTGCGGTGGAGAAAATCGGCGAAAACTCAAGAACACGGGTGGCCTCCATTCCCGAAAAATGGATCAGGCAATATGTGATTCATAATGCTGTGACTTCGCGAACGCAAGATCAACGGGCGACTATATTTCACTGTACCAAATTGAACCAATTGCTCGCGCGATTGCCGGCTATCTGCTTCGCAGCGGCACAAAGAGCAACCCAATCCCAGGCATCACAATTTCGTCGCCTCGCCGAATGCCTCCCAGCGCTCGTGCCAGCGGATCCACTCACGCACGGGCGGTTGCGGCGCCTGAATTTCGAGCCAGCGCACCGGTTGCCCCTTCTTGGGGAAGAAGGCATGCCGCGAGCCGACCGCCGTCCAGGCAAAGTCGCCGGGCTCAAGGACATAGGACGCGCCGTCGAAAACAATATCGACCTTGCCGTCGAGCAGCAGATAGGCTTCCTCGAACGGGTGGTCGTGGTGATTGCACAAGCCGCCGTCAGCGAACTCGATGACGAACATGTGCTGGTGGACGGCGCCGAATTCCTTGTCCATCAGCATGCGGATGGAAAAACCCGTCAGGTCGCCGTGCACGTGGAAGCTCGCCGGCATGCGGCCATCGAAGTGGGACGCCAGGCGCAGGCAGGGATCCGACAGATCCGGCCGCGCCGCGCCCTTGTCCGACCAGGGGGCTGCCCCGAGCTTGAACGTGTCCTGCCAGCCGCCCGGTGACTTGGGCTGCGGCGCCATTACCTCGGCCCAAGTGGCGGCGGCTTTCTCGGTGTTACGCAGCGCCCATGGTGTCCCGGTGGGGATCAGCGCAAAATCGCCCGCAACCAGTTTCAACTCGCGGCCATCCCGCCAGACATCGAGCGTGGCGTCGGTGACGTAGATCGCCGTCTCATAAGCCGCGACCCGTCGCTCGATGCGCCCGCCAGGCTCCAACCGGCAAAGGTCATAGCCGATATGCACCGAGCCAAGGCCGCGATCCATCAGCACCGCGCGCGTGTGCCCCCTGGCGTCGAGGGCATGCACCGGCGCCTTGAAGGCGATGTGGCGGGCCTTGGTGATGGCGTGCATGGGCGCGGTCATGATGATGACCGCTCACACCGTCTCGGTCTCGAAATCGGCCGGGACGACCACCTCGAGCACCTCGCAGTCGTCGGAATAATCCAGCACGGTGTGCTTGATGCCGGGCGGCTGCAGCCAGCAGCTTCCCGTGCGCATGGTGTGCACGCCCTCGCCTTCGAACTCGGACTTGATCCAGCCCTTCAACACGTAGACCAACTGCAGCTCGGTCTTGTGCAGATGGCGCTGGCGCACCTCGTCGGTGACCGGCGGGATCATGCGGATGACGTGGGCGACGGCAAGCCCGCCGGTGGCTTCGGCGATGCCGAGGTCCCGATATTTCGCGTAGCTGCGCAAGCCGCCACCGAAGGACTTTTCGTCGAGGTGATTGACGCTGAAGCGCTGTGGCTTCTTGGAGATCGTGTCCATGGGTTTCCTCCTGGCTTGATGTGCGCGTGCAGGTTAGTGCCGCGGGTTTACCCGTCAGCGCCATACCCGCACTTTCTCTCGAAATGCAGGAATTGGGAAGGGGGTGGCGCAAAGGGGTCAGACCCATGGGTCTGACCCCACCGGCCGAGAACCTGGGTGCGACCCCACCGGCCGTCATTCCGCCGGCTTCAGCGGCTTCAGCGACAGGGGGTCGGCGTGCTCGCGCGGCACCACTTTGTTACGCTCGCGCCTGAGTTGCGCCTCGCGCCGCACGATGTAGGCCGCCGAGGCAAAAATCACGGCGGCGCCGACCCAGGTCCACACGTCCGTCGGCTCGCTAAAGAAGATCCAGGCCAGGCAGACCGCGAACGGCAGCCGCGAGAACTCGAAGGTGAAGACCAGCGAGGCGTCCGTTGCCGCGAAACCGCGGGCGATCGCCGCGTGGCCGAACACCGCGCACACGCCCATGCCGATTAGATATGGCATCAGCTCCAGGGCCGGCCATTGCCAGACGAACAGCGCCGGCACCAGCGTCATCGGCGTCAGCAGCACGTGCGAGATGAAAACGATTTTGTCGGCGTCGTCCTCGGTGGTCAGCTGCTTGACCAGCGGACCGATCAGGCCGTGCGCGACAGCCGAGACCAGCGCCAGCAGTTGCCCGGTGCTGACCGGCTCGAGGCCGGGCCTGAGGATGATCATGGCGCCGAGGAAGCCGACCGCCAGCGCCGTCATGCGCCGCGCCCGGATCACCTCGCCGAGGAACAGGGCGGCGAACAGCGTGCCAAACAGCGGCCCGAGGAAACTGATGGCCGTCACCTGACCCAGCGGCACGAGCTTCAGCGCCACGAACCAGGCATACATGGAGACGAGGCTGAGCCCTGCCCGCATCCAGTATTTGCCGAACTGCCGGGACTGGACCAGCGAGGGGCCGCGCCATGCCAGCAACGGCAGCATCAGCAGCAGGACCGAGAAATTGCGGAAGAACATCACCTGCTCGGGCTCGAGCCCGCTGCGGTAGAGGTGCTTGGCAAAGGCGGCAATGCCCGACATCAGTATCATCGCCAGCGTCACCCAGAAGATGCCGGCGACGGGATCGGAGGCGCGACCGGCCGCGCCTGAGTTCTTGAGCGCGGCTGAAAGGCCGGCAAATCGCGTCATGTTTATCGCCAAGGAGAAGGTCACTATGGGTGAGCGCCGCATGAATCGTGTTCCAGGGACCATGGAACCGTTCATTCGTTCTAGACAAGGCATGGCGGGAAAGCGACTGACATGCCAGTCATGCGCCATACGCAGGGCACTTGAGTTGCCGCCCCGCCTGCTTCATGACTTGCGCCGATGATCCCGTTGAACACAAGGGAAAGCGACATGAGCGAGCCTTGCGACCTCTCGGCCATCGAGGCGCGTCGCCTGATTGGGCTGAAGCAACTGTCGCCCGTCGAATTGCTCGAAAGCTGCCTCAAACGCATCGATCGCACCAACGGCAAATTGAATGCGATCGTCGCCCGCGATGACAAGGCCGCGCGCGCTGCCGCCAAGGCGGCCGAGCAGGCCGTCATGCGCGGCGAGGAACTGGGCCTGCTGCACGGGCTGCCGACCGGCGTCAAGGATTTGGAGGCGACCGCCGGGCTGCGAACGACCTATGGCTCGCTGCTCTACAAGGACAACGTGCCGGACGCCGACGATAACATGGTGGCGAACGTGCGCGGCGAGGGCGCCGTCTTCGTCGGCAAGACCAACACGCCGGAATTCGGCGCCGGCGCGCAGACCACCAACCGTGTCTATGGCGCTACCGGCAATCCTTTCGACCCCGCCAAGACCTGCGCCGGCTCATCGGGCGGCTCAGCGGTGGCGCTGGCCACGGGGCAGGCCATACTGGCCACCGGATCAGACTATGCCGGCAGCCTGCGGACGCCGGCCGCTTTCTGCGGTGTGGTCGGCTTCCGGCCATCGCCCGGCATGGTGCCGGGCAGCAAGCGTGCGGTATCCCTCAACCCCTTCTCGGTGCTGGGGCCGATGGGCCGCTCGGTTGCCGATGCGCACTTGTTGCTCAAGGCGCAGCTCGACATCGATCGCGCCGACCCGTTCTCGAGCGACGATTGCCTGAATATTCCCGAACAGCTAGCGGCCGTCGACCTCGGTTCGGTGCGCGCCGCCTTCACGGTCGATTTCGGCCAGGCCCCCGTCGATCGGGGCATTGCCGACACCTTCCGGGCGCGCGTCGAGGCCGTTGCGTCGGTGTTCGCCGCGGCCGAGTACAGCCACCCGGATTTCTCCGGCATCCACGATGTGTTCGAGGTGTTCCGCGGTCTCAACTTCGTCGCGGCGCACCACGAGCGGTTGAAGAACCAGCGCGAGCTGCTCGGCCCCAACGTCATCAGCAACATCGAGCACGGCCTTAAATTCTCACTCGCGGATGTGTCGCGCGCGCATGTCGAGCAGACGCGGCTCTATCACAGCTATCGGGCGTTCTTTAAGGATGTCGACGTGCTGATCGCGCCGGCCGCCGCCGTGTCGCCGTTCCCGCACACGCAGCTGTTCGTCACCGAGATCAATGGCGAGAAGATGCCCAACTACACGCGCTGGATGGCGCTGGCCTACATCCCGACCATGATGCTGTCGTGCGCGGCCTGCATTCCTTGTGGCCTGGACCAGCACGGAATGCCGTTCGGTATCCAGATCGTCGGGCCCAAGGGCGCCGATGCTCTGGTGTTGCAGGTCGCGCACAGCCTCGAGCAAGTGCTGGCCGGCATCCCGGAGACGCGTCGGCCGATGCCGGATCTGAATGCGCTGATGGCTTGAACCTTGGACGTACGGAGACCGCCGATGACGATGGCCCGATGCTGTGTGCTGGCTGTGGTTGCGCTGATGGCGCCGGCGACGACGACATTCGCCCAGCAGTTCCCCTCCAAGACCATTCGCATCGTCGTGCCCTATCCTGCGGGCGGGCCGACGGATGCGCTGGCGCGCCTCGTCGCCCAGGATATCGCCGGGCCGCTCGGCCAGGCGGTGATCGTCGAGAATCGGCCGGGAGCCGCCGGTGCCATTGGCACGCGCGAGGTGGCCAAGGCCGAGCCCGACGGGCATACGATTGTGCTCGGCAACAACCAGACGCACGCCACCAATGCCATCCTGATGAAGGATCTCGGCTACGATCCGCAACGGGATTTCACGCCGGTTGCGGGCCTCGCCGATCTGCAGCACGCCCTGGTCGTCAGCAAGGCTCTCGGCGTCAACTCCGTCGCCGAGCTGGTGGCGCTGGCCAAGAAGGACCCGGGCAAGCTCAACTATGGCTCGACCGGCCAGGGCTCCGGCTCGCATCTGACCATGGAGCTGTTCAAGGCGCGGACGGGCATCGCCATGCAGCACGTGCCATTTGCTGGTGCCGCGCCGATGGCCTTGGAGATCGTCGCCGGCCGCATCGATGTCGCTTTCTCGACGCTGTCGGCGGTGCTGGGCCAGATTCAGGGCGGCGCGATGACGTCGCTGGCCATCGCCTCCAACGTGCGCGCGCCGCAGCTGCCGAACGTGCCGCTGCTGAAGGAGCAAGGCGTCCTCGACGCGGAAGGTGACAGCTGGCTTGCCCTGTTTGCGCCGGCCAAGGTGCCGCCGGCGGCTCTCGACAAGCTGTCGAAGGCGGTGCTGGAGGCAATGGCCAAGCCGCCGATTGTCGACGCCGCGACCAAGCTCGGCATCGCCGTCAACGTGCGTGGGCCGGCGGCGTTCCGGTCCTATCACGCCGACGAAATGCAGAAATGGGGCGACGTGGTGCGCATCGCCAACGTCAAAGTCGGCGGCTGAAGGCTATCGTTTTTTACCGGCGATTGCCGCGGATTCCGCGAATGTGATTTGGCGGGCCGGGGTCGGCTGGGGTAATTTGTCGCGACTGGACGTTTTTTACTGCGATTCGTAAGTCTTGGCAGACCGGGGACGCTTCGTTTCACGCAACTGAGCGCCGGGCCGAAGTGTCGGGGAGAAATGCAATGACACAGAACCTCTTACGGGTTGGTCTCGCAGCTGCGGCAATCCTGGTTGGCGCCATACCCGCGTTCGCCGAAAAACGCGTCGCGCTGGTGATCGGCAATGGCGCCTACAAGAACACCGTCGAGCTGCCGAATGCGCCAGCCGATGCCCAGGCGGTGACGGGATCGCTGCGCCGGCTCGGATTTCATGTGGTCGAAGGCATCAACCTCTCGCATTCGGGCATGACCGACAAGCTCAGGGAATTCAGCCGTGCGCTGGTCGGCGCCGAAGTTGGCATGTTCTTCTATGCCGGGCATGGTCTGCAGGTCGCTGGCGAGAACCATCTGGTGGCCGTCGATGCCGCCTTGAAGCGCGAGGGCGATCTGGAATTCGAGACCATGAAGGTCGATCAGGTGCTGCGGCAGATGCAGCGCGAGACCAAGGTCAAGGTCGTGATCCTCGATGCCTGCCGCGACAATCCCCTGGCGCAGGAGCTGTCGCGCTCGATGGCGCAGTCAGGTCCGGCAAGTCGATCGCGCTCGACCTCGATCGCTGCCGGTATGAGCGCCATCGACGCCACGTCAGCCAACGGCACGCTGATCGCGTTCGCGACAGCGCCCGGCAGCGTCGCGCTCGACGGCAGCGGCAAGAATAGCCCGTTCACCGAGGCGCTGCTGCAGCATATGGAGACGCCCGACATCGACATCGACGTGATGATGAAGCGGGTGCGCGGCCAGGTGACGCGCTCCACCGGTGAGCGCCAGCAGCCGTGGACCAATTCGTCCTTGACTGCTGATTTCTATCTCAAACCCGGCAAGGATGCTCAAGCCGCGCAATCGCCCGCGGGTACACCAGTTGTCACGGCTGCGCTGCCACAAATTGGCGGCGGCCAACCGCCTGCCAACAGCTTCGATCCGCGCCAGATGGAACTGACGCTGTGGCAGGAAGCGCAGAAGAGCAAATCGGTGAAGGATTACCAAGCCTATCTCGATGCCTATCCGAATGGCACGTTCGCCGGCGTCGCGCGCAATCGCGTGGCGGCAGTGGGCGGCAAGGATGGGGGCAGCGCCGCCACCGTCGATCTGACCCGCGATGTCCGCGCAGCCGAGGCGACCGAGGCGACCGAGGGCCAGCTCGCACTGGACAACAAGGCCTGGCGCGAGATCCAGCGCCGCCTCACGGGCCTTGGTTACAATACGCGCGGTGTCGACGGTTCGACGGGGCCCGGCACGCGCAAGGCGGTGCAGGACTGGCAGAAAGCGCGAAGCTATACGGCGACGGGTTATCTCAACCAGCCGCAGTATCAGGCGCTGCTGGTGGAGAGAATTCCCGAAAAGAAATCTGCCGCTGTGAGCAGCGATGAGGCGAAGGGCGCCAAGACGCGCACGGCAACGCCGTCGTCGGGTGCAGCGGAGCCACGCAGTGGCGGTGGTACGGCGGCGCAGCCCTCGGATGGCTCGGCGGCGGTGGTCGGCGCGATCATCGGCGGCGCGGCTGGCTTTGCCATCGGCCGCAACACGCGGCGGCGCTGATTCGTGTTGGGGTCAGACCCATACGCGCTAACGTAGAGAAATGTATGCCGTCATTCCGGCCAAGGAGGCGCCCTTCAGCGCCGACGCGAGCCGGAACCCAGCGCAAGACTCGTCCGCAGGACGCAAAATGTCCTGCCGGAGGCGGGCAAGTCATATATTGGGTGCTACGCACGCTTTTTTTGCGCTGGGTTCCGGTCATGCTGGAAGCATGCCAGAGGCATGACGCTCGGCCGAGGGGCCTCGCGTTTCCGGAATGACAGGAGCTATGTCAGCGCCAATGGGGTCAGACCGCCGCCCTTCTTGCCCGCCTCCGGCGGGACGGGTCCGACCCCATTGGCGTCGCTCACCGCAGCGGTGAGTGCGCTGCCGGCATCAGCAATTGCGTCTCCTGGGCTTCCAGCAGCGGCCGGTTCTTAGCCACTACGGCGGCCCAATCCTTGTCGGCGGCGACGGCGGCGCGTGTCGCCATGCGTGCTTCGAAACTCGGATAGGCCCACAGGTGCTTCACTTCGTTGGGCTGGCTGGCCTCGCCCGACCACAGTGCGACGATCTTGGAGTGGCGCTCGCGCACCGGCAGCGCTTCCTTGAAGTTGCTCAGCCACTGGCCAATGGCGCCGATTTTCAGACGATAGGTGCGCAATTCATAAATGTTGCCAGTGCCGGCCGGCGGCTTTGGTGCGACCACGGGGTTGAGGAATGAGATGTCCTGGCGCAGCAGATGCGCCTGCTGCTGGATGACGGGCACATACTCCTTCACCCAGCGTTCGTTCTTGCCGAGTTCAGCGCGCAGTTTCTTGCGCTCCTCGAAACTTTCGAAGCTCCACAAGTGCAACGCCTGATTGAGAGGGCCAGTCTCCGACAGCCAATAGCCCTCCAGCTTGCCAAATCTGTTGCCGCGGATTTCCTGGCCGATGCCGCCGGCGGCTTTGGCGGCGATCGCCGCGCCGCCGGGCGCAAAAGTGTAAACGCGCAATTCATGCAGCATGGGTCGTCTCCTCTATGTTCGAATGGGCCGCGGCCTGTCGCTGGTCGCGACGGCTGGGCATATCAGACTTGCGCCGTTCGGCCGCCCGATGCAACTGTGAAGCTGGCCGTGAAGCTGGGCGATGCCGGCAGGCGGCGCCACTGCAGCGCGATCGAAGAGCCCGCGTGCGCCGCCTGGCGACAGTCCATATGGCAACGCCAGACCGATATTGATCTTCAACTGACGCCAGGCTCTGCTAGACTGGCAGTGAGACATTGATCAACGAACGGAACAGGAAGAGCAAAGATGACCGGCGATAATCCAGACAACAAGTGGATCGGCAAGCGCACCATCCGTCCGGACGGCGCGGACAAGGTCACAGGCAAAGCTCAGTACTCATCCGACACCAAGCTGCCCGACATGCTGTGGGGCAAAGTGCTGCGCAGTCCCCATCCCCATGCCCGCATCCGCTCCATCAATACGGCCAAGGCCGAGGCGCTGCCGGGCGTCAAGGCGGTCGTGACGGCCAAGGACGTTGTCGAATTCCCCATCGATAAGTCTGTGATGCTCGGGATCCAGGACATGCGCTGGATGTGCCGCAACGTCATGGCGCGCGAGAAGGCGCTGTTCGCTGGCCATCCAATCGCTGCCGTGGCCGCGACGTCGCAGAAGATCGCGGCCCAGGCCTGCAAGCTGATCGAGGTCGACTACGAGGTGCTGCCCTGGGTCATCGAGATCGAGGATGCCATCAAGCCGGGCGCGCCGATCCTGCACGAGTTCAACGCGTTCGAGGGCAAGCCCTCCAATATCACCGGCAAGCTCGAGCACAAGCTCGGTGACGTCGACGCCGGCTTCGCGCAGGCCGACGTGGTCGTCGAGCGCAGCTTCAAGACCCGGCCGGTGCACCAGGGCTACATCGAGCCGCACTCTTGCCTGGTCAGTGTGGCGGCTGACGGCAAAACGACGATCTGGAGCTCGAGCCAGGGCCAGTTCATGGTGCGCGCCATGACCGCTTACCTGACGGGCATCCCACAATCCAACATCCGCGCGATTCCGGCCGAGATCGGCGGCGGGTTCGGGGGCAAGACCATCGTCTACCTGGAGCCGCTCGCGACGCTGCTGGCGCGCAAGTCGCGCCGGCCGGTGAAGATGGTGATGAGCCGCGAGGAGGTCTTCCGCGCTTCCGGTCCGACATCGGGCTCGATGAGCACGGTCAAGATCGGCGCCAAGAAAGACGGCACGATCGTCGCCGCCAAAGGCACGTATTACCTGCAGGCGGGCGCGCTGCCCGGCTCGCCGATCCGTGGCGCCGCCGGTTGCTCGTTTGCGCCTTACAACATCGCCAACGTGCATTCGGTCGGCTTCGATGTCGTCTCCAACCGCTCCAAGGTTGCCGCCTACCGCGCACCGGGCGCACCGATCGGCGCCTATGCGGTCGAGTGCGTGATCGACGAGTTGGCGGAAAAACTGAAGGTCGACCCGCTCGAGATGCGGCTGAAGAACGCTGCCAAGCAGGGCACCAAGTCGGCACACGGCCCGACCTATCCGGTGATCGGCTTCGAGCAGACGATCAGAGCCGCGATCGAACATCCCCACTACAAGGCGCCACTCGCCGCCAATCAGGGTCGCGGCGTCGCCAGCGGCTTCTGGTTCAACGCTGGCGGTGAATCGAGCGCCCAGGTCAACATCAACGAGGACGGCACGGTGGTCGTGGTCACCGGCCATCCCGATATCGGCGGCTCGCGCGCCGCCACCGCCAACATCACCGCTGAACTGCTGGGCATCGACTACAACAAAGTTTCGGTGCTGATCGGCGATACCAGCGTCATCGGTTTCTCCAACCTCACCGGCGGCAGCCGCGTCACGTATGCCTCCGCCATGGTCGTCACCACGTCCACGCAAGCCGTCATCAAGCAGTTGCGCGAACGCGCAGCGAAGATCTGGAAGATCGATCCGGAGGCCGTTGTCTGGGGGGACGGCGAGGCGCGTCCCGCTGGTGACAACGCCGGTAAGTTCCCGCCGCTGAAGCTGGCGGAGCTTGCGGCGCGCGCCACCGAGACCGGCGGCCCGATCGGCTCGGGCTCGGCACAGAACACGACGGGCGCGGAGGGCGGCTTCGCCACCCACATCTGCGACGTCGAAGTCGACCGCGAGACCGGCAGGGTTCAGGTGACGCGTTACACGTCCTTCCAGGACGTCGGCCGGGCGATCCACCCGAGCTACGTCGAAGGTCAGATGCAGGGCGGCGTCGCGCAAGGCATCGGCTGGGCGTTGAACGAGGAGTACGTCTACGACAAGAACGGCCACGTCGATAACCCGAGCTTCCTCGACTACCGGATGCCCGTCGCCTCGGATTTGCCGATGCTCGACAACGTCATGATCGAGGTGCCGAACCCGAAGCATCCGCAGGGCGTGCGTGGCGTCGGCGAGGTGCCGCTGGTGCCGGCGCTCGCCGCGGTTTCCAATGCCCTTCACAACGCCCTGGGCCAGCGCTTCGACAGCCTGCCCATGTCGCCGCCGAAGGTGCTGGCGAAGCTGAAAGCGGCGAAGGCTTAGGGCCTGCCGGACACTACATGCGCCGGACCCTTGCCACACTGGCAAGGGTCCTGGCGCTACTCCACCCAGGCCACGGCGCGGATTGGGCTGCCGGTGCCGCCCTTGATCTTGAGCGGGAAGCCGATAAAGCGGAATCGGCCCTTGCCGATCAATTTGTCGAGATTGCACAGGCCTTCCATGTGCGTGATGCCGTGATCGCGGCAGACGTGATGCACCTCGAAATTGTTGCGCCCGACCCGGCCGGGGCTGACCGCCTCGACGCCGAACATGCCAATGCCCAGCTTGGCGAGCCAGGTGGCCGACTCTTTCGTCAGGCCGGGGAAATCCGTGAGATAACCCTCCGTGCCGTAGCAGCGCCGGAAGAAATCCATGTGCAGCAACACAGTGTCCTTGGGCTTGATCTCGACCTTGGCCGCCGCGATCGCCTGCTGCAGATCCTCGATCGAGATGTCTGACTTCAGCGGCTTGTGCGACAGATCGAGGCAGACCGCCTCGGTGAAGAAATTCTCCAGCGGCATCTCGTCGATGCCTTTGGCGCCGGGGCGTGCATCGAAGTGGCGCGGCGCATCGACGTGGGTGCCGGCGTGGTCGCCCATGGCGATCGACAACGTGGCGGCGGAGAACGTGTAGCCGTCAGCTTCTCGGATCTCCTCGTGCGTGCCGAATGGCGTAATGATGATCGGCGGATGCGTCAGGATGCGGGGCATCTTGTGATAAATATCGCGCGAGAGATCGATCAGAGCCATGTCTGCCGTCACGGCCGACGCCGTGCCCCTGGAAGGATTGTAGAAATTCTTTGCAGGCGAGAATAGACCCGGCGCCTCGCGCGCTGCAAGCGACGGCCCTGGCTTGCGCAATCGTGCCCGCCGTCCCGCCCCGTCAGTCGAATGCGACCACGGTCAGCGCACGCTCGGTCTGGTCACGGCTCCAGATCGCCGGCTTGTCGGGATTGATCGCGGGACTTCGCAGCAACGTGCCTTGGCGTTTGCGATCCAGCACCAGAGAGCCGGCAGCCGTGCGCACGTGCACCTTGCCGGCGATGGCGAGCACGCCAATGCCCTCGTCGAGCGGCCCGACCCAGATATCGGTCGCCTTGACGGCGAGCGTGGTGCCGCGCGTGCGCACCACGACATGTTTATCCGCACTGCTCTTGGATGGCGTCAGCGAAAGTCGGAACGCGCCAGACGGCACCTCCAGCATGATCGTGGCGCGCTGGCGGCCATTCTCCGGCAGAAAGTCCTCGACGACGGCTTCGGCGTTCGCGCCCAATGCCAGTCGGCTGCCGTCTGGAAACAAGATGGCGGCGCGCGAGGTCGCTCCAGTCGTGACGCGATCGCGCCGCTGCAGATCGCTCCCGAGCGCGGCTGTCATCGACACGCCGGCGCGCACGAACTCGACGTCGCCTTGTGCCCGTTCCAGAACCGCGACCGAACCTGCAGTCTGGGCGCGGCAAGGCAGGCCTTGCATGACCAGCAGCAGTACGGCCAAGCGTACCGCCGCCGCCTTCCAGGTCGTGTCGAATGGTTGCATGGCGTCCTCGATGATCGGCTCGCGTCGGCGAGCCATTCCAGGCCACGCACCTCCTTCTGCCCCGATTGATCATTGATCCAGGGCAATTGGGCCGGATATATGTCCAGCCGGTTGCATCGGCGGATTGAGGTCGGGACACTGCAAGGCCCATTGCATTGTGTGGTTCACACCATGCTATAAGCGGCGCCAGAAAGCTGGCGGCAGCGCCGCTGGCAGGGAAATCGTGGGCGTGGTGGAACTGGTAGACACGCCAGATTTAGGTTCTGGTGGCCTCGCGCCGTGGGGGTTCAAGTCCCTCCGCCCGCACCATAAAACGATAGGTTCCGGCCGGGGAACCGTGGCACTTTCGGCAGTCGCGTCGGCGGCGCGCGGACCATGGGCCGCCGCAGAGACACTTGGGTCTGGAACATCGAACGCAGGTCTGGAAGGCGTATGCAAGTCACAGAAACGGAAACGGACGGCTTGAAGCGGAAGCTCAAGATCGTGGTGCCCGCGGGCGAAATTGGCTCGCGCTTCAGCGAGCGCCTGGACCAAGTCAAGGATCAGGTGCAGCTCAAGGGCTTCCGGCGCGGCAAGGTGCCGCTGGGGCACTTGCGCAAGCTTTATGGCCGTTCGCTGATGGCCGAGGTGCTGCAGGCGACGGTCGAGGAGACCAGCCGCAAGGCTTTGACTGACCGCGACGAGCGGCCGGCCATGCAGCCCAAGATCGAGTTGCCGGAAAACGCGGACGAGGTCGAGAAGGTGCTGGCTGGCCAGTCCGATCTCGCGTTTGACATGTCCTTCGAAGTGTTGCCGAAATTCGATTTGGTCGAATTCTCGACATTGAAGCTCGAGCGCTTGTCGGCCGATGTCGACGATGAGCCGGTCGACAAGGCGATCGTAACCCTCGCCGAACGCAACACGACGTTCGAGGTCGAGGACGGCCGTGAGGCAGGCGATGGCGATCGATTGACGATCGATTTTGTCGGCAAGATCGGTGGCGAGGGTTTCGAAGGTGGCAAAGGCGATGGGGTCCAGCTGGTGATCGGCCAGGGCGGCTTCATTCCCGGCTTCGAGGACGGCGTGAAGAGCGCCAAGGCCGGCGACCAACGGCTGATCAAGGCCACATTCCCGGCGGCGTATCCGGTGGCGGAGCTGGCTGGCAAGGAGGCCGAGTTCGACGTTACGGTCAAGGACGTGAGCAAGCCGGTGAAACCGGCCATTGACGACGCTTTCGCCGCCACGCTCGGCGCAGCGGATCTGGCAAAACTCAAGGAAATGGTGCGCGGGCAGATCGCGCGTGAATATGAACAGGTCTCGCGCGCCAAACTGAAGCGCGAGATGCTGGATCAACTCGAAAAGGCACACGATTTTGCGCTGCCGCCGTCGCTGGTCGAGGGCGAATTCGAGGGCGTCTGGCGGCAGGTGACGACGGAGCTGGAGCGCTCGGGCAAGACCTTCGCCGACGAGGGCAAGACCGAGGAAAGTGCGCGCGATGAGTTTCGCAAGCTCGCGGCGCGCCGCGTCAAGCTCGGCCTGGTGATCGGCGAGATCGGCGAGCGGCACAAGATCGAAGTGACCGAGGACGAGCTGCGCCGGGCCTTGATCGAGCGCGCGCGGCGCTATCCCGGCCAGGAACGCTTCGTTTACGAGTATTTCGAGAAGACACCAGGGGCGGTCAATGAGCTCAGGGTGCCGATCTTCGAAGACAAGGTGGTCGATTTCGTCGCTGAGCTTGCCAAGCCGGCGGAGCGCAAGGTTTCGCGCGAAGACTTGCTCAAACCGATCCAGGGCGAGGATGCGTGATCGACGCACGGGATAATGCGGACACTACCCTTGAAACTGCGTCGGCAAATGTCGAACTAGTGCAGGCTCGGACGGTCGATTCGACACCGGTCCCGCATTAACCAGCTTGGCGGCATCGCTCCGTGCGGTGCCGCGACAGGTCCACACAACTCCAATCGATATAGAGGCGAGACCATGCGCGATCCCGTCAGCTCCCTCACTGGCTCCCTGACCGGCTCTCCTACCGGCAGCTTCTGGCCGATGGTCGTCGAGCAGACGAACCGCGGCGAGCGGGGCTATGACCTGCCGTCGCGGCTGCTGAAGGAGCGCATCATCTTTGTCACCGGGCCGATCGAGGACACCATGGCCGCCTCGATTTGCATGCAGCTGCTGTATTGTGAATCGGAAAACCCCAAGAAAGAAATCTCGATGTATATCAACTCGCCAGGCGGGGTGGTGACATCAGGCATGGCGATTTATGACACCATGCAGTTCATCCGCTGCCCGATCGCGACACTGTGCATCGGCCAGGCGGCGTCGATGGGGTCGTTGCTGCTGTGTGCGGGCGCCAAGGACATGCGCTATGCATTGCCCAATGCCCGCATCATGGTGCATCAGCCCTCCGGTGGCTTCTCGGGCCAAGCCTCTGATATCGAGCGGCACGCCGAGGACATTATCAAAATGAAGCGGCGTCTCAACGAGGTGTACGTCAAACACACCGGCCAGAAATACGAGATGATCGAGCGGACGCTGGACCGTGACTATTTCATGACGGCTGACCAGGCCAAGGACTACGGTATTATCGATCGGGTGCTGACGCATCGCGACGAGGCGGAAGTTTTGGGTAAGCAAACCTGAGGATTATGTCTGGCGACGCAGCGCGGCACATCAACCGGCATCCTTTCTGCATCCCGATCCTCAAGACGGTATCGTGTCGGGACCTCGACCTTAAATCCGACGTTCTGCCCGCCCGTTGACATCGCTTGGGCCCCAATTGTGACACGAAACTGCGGGAGGCTAGGGATATGTGTGGCTTTTTCGCATCAGCGATACGGCATGCTGAGGCAGAAACTCCTCAGCTGTGCAGCAAAAGGGGCTCGCTGCCTTGGCGAGGCGTATTGAATCCATCAATCGATCCTTGATCTTGTCGACGACGGCATGCTCAGATTGAGGGAAGGGTTCACCGCTTCGTGAGATAATCGTCCGGAACGTACCCGGTCGGACCTTGTCTTACGGCCGAGTTGACGTGGCAACGGAGCATGCCGGCAAGGCCCTTGGCGGTCGCAGCCGGACTATCGCGGTCGAATGCTGCCGGCGCACCAAAGCCGGGGCACGTGCAATCGAGGGTGAGATATTCGAATGGCAGGCCAAGAGAAAAACACCCTGTATTGCTCCTTCTGCGGCAAGAGCCAGCACGAGGTGCGCAAGCTCATCGCCGGCCCGACGGTGTTCATCTGCGATGAATGCGTCGAGTTGTGCATGGATATCATCCGCGAGGAGAATAAGAACACGCTCGTCAAGTCGCGTGACGGCGTTCCCTCCCCCAGCGAAATTTGCACCGTCCTCGACAACTATGTGATCGGTCAGGAGCATGCCAAGCGCGTGCTGTCGGTGGCCGTGCACAACCACTACAAACGGCTCAATCACGCGGCGAAGAACAACGACGTCGAGCTGGCCAAGTCCAATATCCTCCTCGTCGGCCCGACTGGCTGCGGCAAGACCTTGCTGGCGCAGACACTGGCCCGCATCCTCGACGTGCCGTTCACCATGGCCGACGCGACGACGCTGACCGAAGCCGGCTATGTCGGCGAGGACGTCGAGAACATCATCCTGAAGTTGCTGCAGAACGCGGATTACAACGTCGAGCGGGCGCAGCGCGGCATCGTCTATATCGACGAGGTCGACAAAATTTCGCGCAAGTCCGACAATCCGTCCATCACCCGCGACGTATCCGGCGAGGGCGTGCAGCAGGCGCTGCTGAAGATCATGGAGGGCACGGTCGCCTCGGTGCCGCCGCAGGGCGGGCGCAAACATCCCCAGCAGGAGTTCCTGCAGGTCGACACCACCAACATTCTGTTTATCTGCGGCGGCGCGTTCGCCGGCCTCGAGAAGATCATCTCGCGGCGCGGCCGCGGATCCTCGATCGGGTTCGGCGCCAAGGTGACCGGTCCCGACGAGCGCCGCACGGGCGACATCCTGCGCGAGGTCGAGCCCGAGGATCTGCTGAAATTCGGGCTAATTCCGGAGTTCATCGGGCGGCTGCCCGTGATCGCGACGCTGCTCGACCTGGACGAACCGGCGCTGGTGCAAATCCTGACCGAGCCGAAGAACGCGCTCGTCAAGCAATACCAGCGTCTGTTCGAGATGGAGGACGTGCGTCTGACCATCACGGGCGAGGCGCTGAAGGCCATTGCGCGCAAGGCGATCGAGCGCAAGACCGGTGCCCGCGGTCTGCGGTCGATCATGGAATCGATCCTGCTCGACATGATGTTCGAGCTGCCGAACCTGAAGGGCGTTGAAGAAGTCGTGGTCGGTCCGGAAGTGGTCGAGGGCAGCGCCAAGCCACTGAGGATCTATTCCGACCGCGGCGAGGAGAAAGGCACCTCCACCGCGTCATGAGGCCGCATACGCGAGGGGACAGGTCGCGGCCGACTTGAAGCTGGTTGCCGATGAACTGTTCGCCACGACCCTGACACACGGCATTTCTATCTAGCCTTGATTGGTGTGCTGGGCCCCACCAAGTATTGATGGAGAGCAAAAGGCCGGTTCGGATTGTGCCTTAGTTTGCCTGATGTCCCGGTCGCGATGTCGAGATACCCGGTTGTTGCCTATGATCCAGCATCGCTTGAAGACAAGGATGCGGGGCGCGAAGGCAGCGAACCGGATGTGAGGCCCGAGGTGGGGGCCGCGGCGGACCGCTGCGGGCCGACTTCAGCAGATGGAAGGCGTCATGAGCGAAGATAAGCAGGCACGCGAAAAGGCAAGTGGCAAGGAGCTGTATCCAGTCCTTCCCCTGCGCGACATCGTCGTCTTCCCGTACATGATCGTGCCCCTGTTCGTCGGGCGCGAGAAGTCGATCAACGCCTTGGAAGAGGTGATGCGCGCCGACAAGCACATTCTGCTGGCCGCGCAGAAGAACGCCGGCGACGACGATCCGGCGACTGATTCCATCTACCGGATGGGCACGCTGGCCTCGGTGCTGCAACTCCTGAAGCTGCCGGACGGCACCGTCAAGGTGCTGGTGGAAGGCACCGCGCGCGCGCGCATCCTGCGCTATACGGAGCATGCCGACTATTTCGAGGCGGAGATCGAGCGTGTCGGCGAAGACGTCGGCCCGCGCGAGGAGATCGAGGCGCTGGCGCGCTCGGCGGTCTCGCAGTTCGAGAGCTACGTCAAGCTGAACAAGAAGATTTCGCCTGAGGTGCTCGGCACCATCAGCCAGATCGAGGACTACTCGAAGCTGGCCGATACCATCGCCTCGCACCTGGCGATCAAGATCGCCGACAAGCAGGAAGTGCTGGAGATCACCACGATCTCGGACCGGCTGGAACGCGTATATACGCTGATGGAGAGCGAAATCTCCGTGCTGCAGGTCGAGCGCAAGATCCGCTCGCGCGTCAAGCGGCAAATGGAGAAGACGCAGCGCGAGTATTATCTGAACGAGCAGATGAAGGCCATTCAGAAGGAACTCGGCGACAACGACGAGCGCGACGATATCGCCGAATTCGAGGAGAAGATCGAGAACACCAAGCTGTCGAAGGAAGCCAAGGACAAGGCGCAGGCTGAGCTGAAGAAGCTCAAGCAGATGAGCCCGCTGTCGGCCGAAGCGACGGTCGTGCGCAACTATCTCGATTGGCTGCTGTCGATTCCATGGGGCGTCAAGGGCAAGGTCAAGAAAGACCTCGACGAGGCGCAGACCATTCTCGATGCGGAGCATTACGGCCTGGAAAAGGTCAAGGAGCGCATCGTCGAATATCTTGCCGTGCAAGCCCGCACCAACAAGCTGAAGGGGCCGATCCTGTGCCTCGTCGGTCCGCCCGGCGTCGGCAAAACCTCGCTCGGCAAGTCGATGGCCAATGCCACGGGCCGCGAGTTTGTCCGCATGTCGCTCGGCGGTGTGCGCGACGAGGCGGAAATCCGTGGTCACCGCCGCACCTACATCGGCTCGATGCCCGGCAAGGTGATCCAGTCCATGAAGAAGGCCAAGCGCGTCAACCCGCTGTTCTTGCTCGATGAAATCGATAAGATGGGAACCGATTTTCGCGGCGACCCGGCTGCGGCCCTGCTCGAGGTCCTCGACCCCGAGCAGAACCACACCTTCAATGATCACTATCTCGAGGTCGACTACGATCTGACCAATGTCATGTTTGTGACGACGGCGAACACGCTCAACATTCCGCCGGCGCTCATGGATCGCATGGAGATCATCCGGCTTGCGGGCTATACCGAGAATGAGAAGGTAGAGATCGCCAAGCGCCATCTGATCCCCGGCCAGCAACTGGCGCATGGGCTGGAGACGGGCGAGTGGACCATCGAGGACGCGGCGCTGATGGAAGTCATTCGCCGCTACACGCGCGAAGCTGGCGTACGCAGCCTCGAACGTGAACTCGCCAAGCTCGCCCGCAAGGCGGTCAAGGAGATCCTGACGTCGTCGAAGAAGGCGATCACGGTGACGATCGACAACCTTGCCGATTATCTCGGCGTGGCGAAGTACCGCTATGGCGAGGTCGAACTCGAGGATCGCATCGGCCTCGTCACGGGCTTGGCTTGGACCGAGGTCGGCGGTGAGCTGCTGACGATCGAAGGCGTGATGATGCCCGGCAAGGGCAAGGTCACCGTCACGGGCAACTTGCGCGATGTGATGAAGGAATCGATACAGGCCGCGATGGCCTATGTGCGCTCGCGCTCGGTCGAATTCGGCATCATACCGACGATGTTCGAGAAGAAGGACATCCACGTGCACGTGCCCGAGGGCGCGACCCCGAAGGATGGCCCATCCGCCGGCGTCGCCATGGCCACGGCTATCATCTCGGTACTGAGCGGGATTCCGGTCAAGAAGGACGTAGCCATGACCGGCGAGATCACGCTGCGCGGCCGAGTTCTGCCGATCGGCGGCCTGAAGGAAAAGCTGCTGGCGGCGCTGCGCGGCGGCATCAAGACGGTCATCATCCCGGAAGAAAACGTCAAGGATTTGCAGGAGATCCCCGACGAAGTGAAGAACAAGTTGGAGATCGTGCCTGTCGCGCGCGTCGAGGAGGTGCTGAAGATCGCCCTGCTGCGCATGCCCGAGCCGATCACTTGGGACGAGGAAAGCGCTGCCGCGCCGGTTGCCGATGGTGGCGGCAAGACGGATACGCGACCCGTCGCGCATTGAAGCCGGCAGGCGAAATGAAAATGTGGTGCGCCAACTGAGCAAGCGCGTCTCGAGTCCGGATCGACAGAACCCGCGACCGGCATCGGTCGCGGGTTCTGTGTGTGCGGTCGCCGGCGCGCAGCTCGATTTTCCCCTGATTTTTCGGGCTAATTCGCCAGTTTTACCTCTTGACGCCCGAAAGCAATAGGCGTTGTCTGCGGGCTCTGTTGCTGATGCAGCAGTCCAACCAGCGGCTCGAGCGTGAGGAGATGCGCGCGATCGAGTCAGACAGATCTGTAGTCAGAGGAATTATAGTCATGAGCAAAAAGGACCTGATCGACGCCGTCGCCAAGGAATGCGAACTCACCAAGGAGAAGGCCGGCGTGGCTGTCGAAACTGTGCTCGAGCACATCAAGCTGACGATGAAGAAGGGCGAGGAGGTTCGCATTCCGGATTTCGGCACCTTCAAGGTCGTCAAGCGCAAGGCGCGTGACGGACGCAACCCCGCGACCGGCGCCACGATCAAGATTCCGGCCGCGAAAGTGCCGAAGTTCACACCCTCCAAGGGATTGAAAGAAATCGTCAATTGAGCCGGCGATGATCCCCGCTTGATTTGTCGCGGGCCATCAAGAGACAAGCCGAACAGCGTCGGCGCTCCATGTGGGGCGCCGATCGTGTTTCGAGGCCAGCCGCCGCCAGCATGACGTTTTGTCGCCGCGGCCGGCGTTTCTGCCTTGTCAACGTGCGATCGGGCGTCTATCAACCCCACCTATCACACACGCGCGCCCTCGCGCCGACCGGGACAGAAAATCCCCGGACGCCGCTCCGGTGGGCTGGCTCCAGACACGTCTGGAAACGGCCTATGTCGAAGGCACGCGGCGGATCAACCGGAAAAGGATGCAAAGACCATGGCGCTTCCCGCCTTCAATATGCGTTTGCTCTTGGAAGCTGGCGTTCACTTCGGCCATCAGAGCCATCGCTGGAATCCGAAGATGTCGCCGTTCATCTTCGGCACGCGCAATAAGATCCATATCATCGACCTGGCGCAGACCGTGCCGCTGCTGCACCAGGCGCTGGTGAAGATTTCCGATACGGTGGCCAATGGCGGTCGCGTGCTGTTCGTTGGCACGAAGCGGCAGGCGGCCGACGGCATCGCCGAAGGCGCCAAGCGCTCGGCTCAGTATTTCATGAACCATCGCTGGCTCGGCGGCACGCTGACCAACTGGAAGACGATTTCCCAGTCTATCCGCCGTCTGCGGCAGTTCGACGACGTCCTGGCCGATCCGCAGGGCCGCACGAAAAAAGAGATCCTCAACATCACGCGCGAGCGCGACAAGCTCCACCAGTCGCTTGGCGGCATCAAGGACATGGGCGGCCTGCCCGACCTGCTGTTCGTCATCGACACCAATAAGGAGCAGATCGCCATACAGGAGGCGCGCAAGCTCGGTATCCCGATCGTGGCGGTCGTCGATACCAATTGCGATCCCGACGGCATCGACTTCCCCGTTCCCGGCAACGATGATGCCGGGCGTGCCATCACGCTCTACTGCGATCTGATTGCGCGTGCCGCCCTTGACGGGTTGGAGCGCGGCCAGGCCTCGAGTGGCGTGGACATCGGCGCGTCCGACAAGCCGCCGGCCGATGCCGTTCCCGTCGAAGCCGTCAAGGTCACCTTCAAGGGCATCGCCGCGCCGCGCGGCGAGGCCGACGATCTCAAGCGCATCACAGGCGTCGATGCGAAATTGGAACAGCGCCTCAACGACGCTGGTGTTTTCCATTTTTGGCAGCTTGCCGACTTGGATGCCGACCATATTGGCGCCCTCGACCGACAGCTGCGGCTCAGGGGCCAGTCGCAGAAAGAAGACTGGGTCGCACAAGCCAAGAAGCTGGTGGACGCGGCGACGGTCTAATTCTTCCCCACCTACAACGCCGAAGGATCGTGCGGCGCGGGGGCAGACCCTCGACAACTGCGCTCGCACATAAGGCGCGCACCCCGGCGTCGGGTGTGCGCGCTGCATCCCCGATACGACGCCAGCAACAGCGAAAAGAGAGCCGAAATGACAACCATCACCGCAAGCATGGTTAAGGAGCTTCGCGACAAGACCGGCGCAGGCATGATGGATTGCAAATCCGCCCTGACCGAGAATGGCGGCGACATGGAAGCGTCGGTTGATTGGCTGCGCAAGAAGGGCCTGTCGAAGGCTGCCAAAAAGGCCGGCCGCATTGCCGCGGAGGGCCTGATCGGCGTCACATCCGCAGGTCGGCTGGGTGCGGTGGTCGAGGTCAACTCCGAGACCGACTTCGTTGCTCGCAACGATCAGTTCCAGACCATGGTGACCGACATCACCTCGCTGTCGCCCAAGGTCGCCGGCGATCTCGCCAAGCTGCTGGCCATGTCCTATCCGGGCAAGTCGGCGACGGTCGCTGACCACGTCAAGGACATGGTGGCGACGATCGGCGAGAACATGAGCGTGCGCCGCACCGCGACGGTCTCGGTCGGTGAAGGCGTCGTGGCCGATTACGTGCACAACAAGGCGGCAGCCGGCCTGGGCAAGATCGGCGTGTTGGTGGCGCTCGAAAGCAAGGGAGCAGCCGACAAACTGACCGAGCTAGGCCGCCAACTGGCGATGCATATCGCGGCGGCCAATCCCCTGGCGGTCAGTGCCGATGAGATCGACAAGGCCGCCATCGAACGCGAGCGGGCGATCTATGTCGAGCAGGCCAAGGCGGCCGGCAAGTCACAAGAAATCGCCGAGAAGATGGTGGAAGGCCGGCTGCGCAAGGAGTTCTTCGAGCAGGTCGTGCTGACGCAGCAGACGTTCCTCGGCGCCGGCGGCGATGGCAAGCAGACCGTCGGCCAGTTCATCAAGATGTCGGAGAAGGACATCGGCGCGCCGATCCAGATCAAGACTTTCGTGCGCTATGCGCTGGGCGAAGGCATCGAGAAGAAGGACGAGGACTTTGCCGAGGAAGTGCGCAAAGCCGCCAGCGGCACCTAACTGGCGACTCGGCAGGCAAATAGGCTAGGTTCAGGCGGCCGGTTGCCATTCGTGACCGGCCGCAGATGTCTCTGGCGAATGCGCGCCAGGGTTGGAGGACGCGAGCCATGGCGACAGGCGGTATAGGTGCGGGTCTCCGCTTCAATCGACTTCTCTTGAAGCTGTCGGGCGAGGCGCTGCTGGGCAAGGGCAGCTACGGCATCGACATGAGCGTGCTCGAGCGGCTCGCTGGCGATGTCAAGGAAGCGCAGATTGCCGGTTGCCAGATGGCGATCGTCGTCGGCGGCGGCAACATCGTGCGCGGCATGGAGTTCGCCGCGCGCGGCATGGATCGCGCGACGGCCGACTACATGGGCATGCTCGGCACGGTCATGAATGCCCTGGCATTCCAGAATGTGCTGGAGCAGATCGGCGCCCCCGCGCGCGTCCTGTCGGCGATCCCGATGCCGACCGTGTGCGAGGCCTACGTCCGCTCCAAGGCCCTGCACCACATGGACAAGGGCCGCATCGTCATTTTCGCCGCCGGCACCGGCAATCCGTTCTTCACCACCGATACCACCGCGGCGCTGCGCGCCATCGAGATGGGGTGTGATGCCGTCGCCAAGGCGACCCAGGTCGACGGGGTCTATTCCGCCGACCCCAAGAAGGACAAGACGGCGGTGCGGTACGAGTGTTTGAGCTCTGCGCAAGTGCTGGCCCAGGATCTGCGCGTCATGGACGGGGCGGCCATTGCCCTTGCTCGCGACAACCGACTTCCGGTAATTGTGTTCTCGATCGAGGAGCCGGGCAATCTGCTGAAGATGTTGAAGGGTGAGGCGCGCGCCACCTTGATTACCGCGGAGACCTGACGGCTGGGGGCTGACGGCCGGCAGTGGTACCGGACGGCCGCAGCCAAGCGAAATGCAGCGGTGCCGCGGGGGCGAATAGCAGTGAGCTTGCCAACCAGAGAGAACCGCCATGGCTGCCGCGAACTTCGACTTGAAAGACCTCGAAAAACACATGCGCACGTCGCTCGACGCGCTGAAGCGTGAGCTTGCGAGCTTGCGCACCGGACGTGCCAGCGCCAACATCCTCGACCAAGTGCAGGTCAGTGTCTATGGCGGCGCCAAAATGCCGGTCAACCAGTTGGCGACGGTCTCCGTCCCGGAACCGCGCATGGTGACCGTGCAGGTTTGGGACCGCGGCAACGTACAAGCGGTCGACCGTGCGCTTCGCGAAGCCAATCTCGGTATCAATCCGCTGGTCGATGGCACGCTGATACGGTTGCCGGTGCCCGCGCCGACGGCCGAACGCCGCCTGGAACTCGTCAAACAGGCCAAGAAGTTCGCCGAGCAGCATCGCGTTGCGATACGCAACGTCCGCCATGACGGCATGGAGCTTCTCAAGAAGCTCGAAAAGGACGGCAAGATGAGCCAGGACGAGCACCGCACGAACGTCGCCAAGGTGCAGGAATTGACCGACAAGCTGATCAGGGAGATCGATCAGATCGTCAGCGCCAAGGAAGGCGAAATCACCAAGGGGTAGCCGGCCATGCGGCCAGGTGATACGAATGCCCGCCGCTGAAACAGGTTCATCGTCACGAGAATTGACCAGTTCGAGAGTGCGCCGGCCGTGGCAGAGACCAGTCAGCCGCAGGGATGGGAGATCGAGCGAGGGCCCGTCCCGCGCCATATCGCCATCATCATGGACGGCAATGGCCGTTGGGCCCGGGAAAGAGGCCTGCCGCGCGCGGTCGGACACCGCATGGGCGTGGAGGCCGTGCGCCGCACAGTGCATGCGGCGATCGCGCTGTCGATTCCCTATCTGACCATCTACAGCTTTTCGTCCGAGAACTGGTCGCGGCCGGCAACCGAAATCGACGATCTGATGGGCCTGATGAAGCGCTTCATCCGGCGCGATCTGGCCGAGCTGCATCGCCATGGCGTGCGCCTGCACATCATCGGCGAACGCGAAGGTGTCGACCCGGAACTGCTCGGGCTGATCGACGAGGCGATCACGTTGACGGCGGCCAACACCGTGCTCAACCTGGTCATCGCCTTCAATTACGGCTCTCGCGCGGAAATTGCCAGGGCGGCGCGCCGGCTCGCCGCCAAGGTCGAGCAGGGTGAGCTCAAGGTAGCGGACATCGACGTCGCCCGCTTCGGCAGCGAACTCGATACGCACGGCATCCCCGATCCCGACCTGCTGATCCGCACGAGCGGCGAGATCAGGCTATCCAACTTCCTGCTCTGGCAGTCGGCGTACACCGAGCTGGTGTTTCTGGAGGCCTATTGGCCGGATTTCGGCCGTGAGCTTCTGGAGCAGGCGATCGAGCAATTCAGGGCGCGCTCGCGTCGTTTCGGCGGGCTCAGCGCCCGCTCCTCGGCTTGAGGCGGGGCCATGGCACAAGAGACGCTCGGTCGCGCTGGTGGTGGACTATTGAGCAAGCAATTTCACGATCTTGGACTGCGCGTGGCCTCCGGCTTGGTGCTGGCGGCGTTGGCCCTGGCGCTGACCTATTTCGGAGGTCTGGCCTTTACGGCCTTGGTGATGGCAGTTGCCGCGGCCATGAGCTGGGAGTGGGGACGCATCGTGCGTTCCACCGGCTTCGATGTCGCTGGCCTGCTGCATATGACTTGCGTGGTCTTGGCGACGGCGCTTGCCGCTGCCGGGCAACTGCCGCTGGCCGGAATCGCGCTGCTGGCTGGCGCACTCGCCATGCTGCCATTGGTGTGGGGCCGCGCCACGGTATTGTCATGCCTCGGTGTGTTTTATGTCGGCATGCCCGCGGTGGCGCTGATCATTCTGCGCGCCGATGCGACGCACGGCCTTGCGGCCGTCTTGTTCGTGATGCTGGTGGTATGGACGGTCGATACCGGCGCGTTCCTGGGGGGGCGAAGTATTGGTGGCCGCAGGCTGTGGCCGGCGATCTCACCCAACAAGACCTGGGCGGGGTTCATTTGCGGTGTTGGGGCGGGCGTCGCCATGGGGGCAGGGCTGGCGCTGTGGATTGCGGCGCCGGTGCTGCATCTGATGGTCGTGTCCTTGGTGCTTGGCGCCGTATCCCAGGCGGGCGACTTGGCTGAATCGGCGTTGAAGCGCGAGTTCGGTGTCAAGGACTCGAGTGCGCTGATTCCCGGCCACGGCGGTTTTCTCGATCGCCTGGATGGCGTCGCCGCCGCTGCGGCAGTCGCCGGGGTGGTGGGTCTGCTCGCCAACGTCGCTTCGCCCGCCAAGGCGCTGCTTTTTGGTGTCTGAGCCCGCCGCAGGAGTAAGGAGCAAGGCTGATGAGCCGAGACCAGGCCGTCCTCGTCGAACTGCCGAAACCGCACGCGATGCGGCGGCGGATTTCCATTCTCGGGGCTACCGGCTCGGTCGGGCAAAGCACGCTCGACCTGCTATCGCGCTCAGATGACCAGTTCGAAGTCGTGGCGCTGACGGCCAACAGCAATGCGGCGAAGCTGGCTGAGCAGGCCGTGGCCAGCCGCGCCCGCTTGGCGGTGATCGGCGAGGAAAGCCGCTATCTGGAATTGAAGGGCGCGTTGTCGGGATCGGGCATCCGCTGCGCGGCCGGCGCCGAGGCGCTGGTGGAAGCGGCGGCCGAGCCGGCGGACTGCATAATGGCCGCCATCATGGGTGCGGCGGGACTGAAGCCGACATTCGAGGCGGCGCGCCAGGGGCGGCGGCTGGCCTTGGCCAACAAGGAATGCCTGGTATCGGCCGGTGAAATCTTCATGAGTGCGGTGGCCGCGGCGGGAACCGAGCTGATCCCGGTCGATTCAGAGCATTCCGCCGCCTTCCAGGCGATCGCCGGCGCTGACCCGGCGGGCATCGAGCGCATCACGCTGACGGCTTCGGGTGGACCATTTCGCGGCTGGAGCCTGCAGCAACTCGCCGGCGTCCGCCCCGAGCAAGCGCTGAAGCATCCCAACTGGTCGATGGGGCGCAAGATCACCATCGATTCCGCGACATTGATGAACAAGGGCCTCGAGCTGATCGAGGCCTACCATCTTTTTCCAGTGACCGCCGATCAGCTCGATGTCGTCGTGCATCCCCAATCCATCGTGCACTGCCTGGTCGCCTTCACGGACGGATCGGTGCTGGCGCAACTCGCCTGCCCGGACATGCGCACGCCGATTGCCTACAGCTTGTCCTGGCCCGGCCGCATGCCGGCGCCGACCGAGAGGCTCGATCTGGTCAAGCTTGGCACGTTGACGTTCGAAGCTCCCGATGTCGGGCGCTTTCCGTGCCTTGGCATTGCACGCCAGGCCTTGGAGAAGGGTGGTGGTGCAACCGCGGTTCTCAATGCGGCCAATGAAGTCGCGGTCGAGGCCTTCCTCGATCACAAGCTGGGGTTCCTGGCTATCGCTCGCCTGGTCGCCGGCGTGATCGAGGCCGCGGATGCACGCGGCCTTAGCCAGATGCCGGCCAGCCTTGCGGACGTGCTGGAGTTGGATTTACAAGCTCGCGACCTGGCGGTTTCCATGCTGCCTGCCTATATTTAGACATCGTTAACCTGATCGCACGCAGGTAGTGGGTGCGCAGGTGTGATTTGGGAGAAGGCTTGATGGCGTCAGTCATGGATTTCGCGAGCGCACTGGGCGATCGTTTGCTGTTTGTGGCAGCATTCCTGTTCGTGCTGACCGTCGTTGTCTTCATTCACGAACTCGGCCATTTCCTGGTGGCCCGCTGGTGCGGCGTCGCCGTCAGCACATTTTCAATCGGTTTTGGACGAGAAATCTGCGGTTTCGTCGATAAGCACGGCACGCGCTGGCGCATCGCCTGGATCCCCCTGGGCGGCTATGTCAAGTTCATGGACGATGACAATGCGGCGAGCGTGCCCAGACGCGAAGATCCGCGGCAGGTGAGCCCGGAGCATGATCCAGGCTCATTTCATGGCAAGCCGGTTTGGCAACGTGCGGCGGTTGTCGCGGCAGGTCCAATCGCCAACTTCATTCTTGCCATCGTCATCTTCACCGGCATGATGATGCTGATCGGCATTGTCACGTTGGAGCCGCGTGTCGGCGCCGTGGTGCCCGATTCACCGGCTGCCGCGGCCGGCTTCAAGGCCGGCGACCTGATCCTCAGCATCGATGGACGCGAGATCGAGGATTTCTCCGAGCTGAAGCATGTCGTCACGATCAATCCCGGCCGCCCACTCAATTTTGTGGTCGATCGCGGCGGTTCGCGGGTGACGCTGACGGTCGTTCCTGAACTCCGGGAGCAGCAAGACACCATTGCCGGTAAACACAAGAGCGCGCTGATCGGCATCCAGAGTCCCAGCACCGAACGCCGCATTGTGCAGCGCAGCGTTGGCCCAATCGAAGCCTTGGGTCGCGCCATTGGTCGCACCAAGGATATCGTTGTCGGCACCGCCAGTTACATCCGCGACGTCGTCACGCGGATCCAGGATCCTGATCAACTCGGCGGTGTGATCCGCATCGCCGACGTATCCGGGCAGGTGGCCAAACTGGGTCCCGAGTACTTGATCAACCTGGTGGCGATCCTGTCGGTCAGTATCGGCCTGCTGAATTTGCTGCCCATTCCGCTACTCGACGGCGGTCATCTGCTGTTTTTTGCCATCGAAGCCGTCAGGCGTAAGCCGCTCAGTCCGCGCATCCAGGAGTTTGGTTTGAAGATCGGATTCGGTGTTGTGCTCGCGTTGTTCATATTTACCACGATCAACGATCTTCCCATTTTGCGCAAGTGGTTGTCATAGCCCCGTCGAATCAGGCCCGGTGGCGTATTCTTGCCACTTCCCAGTGAGTTATTGAATCGTTAAAACTTGCCTTCATAGGGGGGTATGCACCTGAGTGCGGCCAACGAATGCCGTATTCCTGAGTGCGTATCCGATTGGCTGCGTAGTCTGAATACCGACAGGCTGCGCGGTTCCAGGGGGATCGGTGGGAAGGCAAACTCACGAATGCCTTTGTTATTCATGAAGTTGTTGGGAAGCGTGCGCCTCGGGCTGCTGACCATCGCGGTTTTATCGGCCGCGGGGGCGGCAGATATGCTGCTGGTCTCGCAATCCGCTCAAGCCCAAGCTCAAGCTACCGTCGTGCGAGAGATCAAGGTTGCCGGTAATCGGCGCGTTGAACCCGAGACGGTGCGATCTTACCTGCAGTTCTCGGTCGGCGATGCTTATGACGCGGGCAAAGTCGATCGTTCGCTGAAGGCGTTGTTCGCCACGGGATTGTTTGCCGACGTTCGTATCGATCGGCAAGGCAATAGCGTTCTGGTGACGGTTACGGAGAACCCCGTCGTCAACCAGGTTGCCTTCGAGGGTAACAGCGAAGTCGATACCCAGACCCTGCAGAACGAGGTGCAGCTCAAGCCGCGCTCCGTCTTCACCCGCGCCCGGGCGCAGGCCGACGTGCAGCGTATCCTCGATGTTTATCGCCGCCAGGGCCGGTTTGCCGCCAAGGTCGAGCCGAAGATCATCGAACTCGAGCAAAGCCGGGTCAATCTGGTCTTCGAGATCACCGAGGGTGCCGCGACCAAGGTCAAAGGCATCAACTTCGTCGGCAACCGAGCCTTCTCCGACTCGCAGTTGCGCGACATCATCAGCACGACCCAGGCTGGCTGGTTCGACTTCCTCAAGGGCACCAGCGTTTATGATCCCGATCGGCTCAATCTCGATCGCGAGCTGGTGCGGCAATACTATCTGAAGAATGGCTATGCCGATGTGCGCGTCACATCGGCGACGGCCGAACTGGACGCCGATGGATCAGGCTTCTTCCTCACGGTGGTGGTGGAGGAAGGCGAGCTTTACCGGTTTGGCGAGGTGCGCATCGAGAGCGCGATGCCGGCCATCAATCCGGATAAGCTGCGCGGCGAGCTGCTGACGTCGGCCGGCTCCATCTATGATGCCTCCAAGATCGATAAGACGGTCGAGCGCTTGACGCTGACCATTGCCGAGCAGGGCTCTGCCTTCGCTCGGGTACGTCCGCGGCCAGAGCCTGACAAGGCCAGTCGCGTCATAACGCTCGTCTACGCCATCGACGAGGGTCCGCGCGTCTACATCGAGCGCATCAACGTCATCGGCAACGCCCGGACCAAGGATCATGTGATCCGCCGCGAGTTCCGTCTGGCCGAGGGCGACGCCTTCAACCCACTGATGGTCGATCGCGCCAAGAAGCGCCTGGATGGGTTGGGCTTCTTCAAGTCGGTGAACGTCAAGAAACGGCAAGGCTCGGCCAGTGACCGCGTCGTGCTCGATATCGAGCTGGTGGAGCAGTCGACGGGTGAGCTGTCGTTCGGCGCTGGCTATTCGACGATGGAAGGCGTGATCGGCGATGTCAGCATCTCGGAGCGCAATCTGCTCGGCAACGGTCAGTTCCTGCGGTTGAGGCTGGCGGGTTCGGCCGAGCGCTTGCAGGCCGACCTCAGCTTCACCGAGCCGCGCTTCCTCGATCAGAACCTGGCGGCGGGCTTCGATATTTTCCACAAGGACGTGGATCAGACGAGTTCATCGTCATTCAAGTATCGCAAGACCGGCATCAGTCCGCGTCTCGGCTTCCCACTGTCGGAAAGCCTGTGGGCGCAGGTCAGCTACCTCTACTCGCATGACAGCATCTACGAAGTCGATCTGACGCGAGCTTCGCGCGCCATCGCCGAATCGGTAGGCGACGCCGATACCTCGTCGATCGGCGTGTCGCTGACCTATGACGCACGCAATCATCCGAAGAATCCGAACCGCGGCTTCTATCTCCAGGCCGGCGTCGACTTCGCCGGTCTGGGCGGCGATGTGCAGTACATCCGCTACCTGGCCGAGGGCCGCGCCTATTACCCGATCACCGACAAGATCACATTTGTCGGTCGTTTGATCGGTGGTCACATCGAGGGCTGGGGCGGCGAGGACGTGCGGCTGCTCGACCTTTTCTTCAAGGGTGGCGAGACCGTGCGCGGCTTCAATCGCGCCGGCTACGGCCCGCGCGACCTGGTCACTGGTGATGCCCTCGGTGGTGCATCGTTCTGGGCCGTAACCGCGGAAGTGCGCTTCCCACTGCCGTTCGTGCCAGACGAACTGGGCATGACCGGTGCGGTGTTCGCCGATGCGGGCTCGCTGTTCAATGCAGGTGCATTTGCAAAGAGTTTCAACGGCAACGGTCTGACACTGGCTGACGACAACACGGTGCGTGCCTCCGTCGGCGGCAGCCTCTTGTGGAACTCGCCGGTTGGTCCCATCCGCCTCGACATCGCGCACGCGCTGATGAAAGAGTCCTACGACAAGGAACAACTTGTCCGATTTGGTGCATCGACGAAGTTCTGATGTCGGGCCTGTGCTGGTCGCCTTCGGTGTGTCGCGGTTGGGCTTGACCGGTCCTCCACCCCCACGAGCCTTCGCCGGCGACTCCGGCGAGGCTTTATGCGGCTCGCCCTGCACTTTGCTCGATCATCCGGTCGCGAACTTCAGCGGGCCCTGGGCTACTCGACGCGGTGCAGGGCTTCGCGTATAGGCTGGGCCGACGCCGCGGCGGCCAGGGTACGGGGGCGAGCGGCTCGGTATTCACACCTAACGCTCAGAGCGGCACCACAGGAGCCGGAGACATGGCGGACAAGACACTCGATGCCAAGGGCCTCAGTTGCCCGCTGCCAATCCTGAAGGCAAAAAAGGCGATCGGCGAGGTGCCCAAGGGTGGCACGCTCGAGGTCCTGGCGACAGATCCCGGCGCCGTGGCCGACTTTCAAGCGTTCTGCAAGGCCACCGGCCACGCCCTGGTCGAGCATGGCGAAGCCGGCGGGACCTACCGCTTCCTCATCCAGCGCTCGCTGTGAGCGGGCCAAGGTGTCTCTAACTGTTTCGCAAGCCGAGGCCACCAGCGATTGGCGCAAGCTGATTGAAGCCGCTCAGCAGCACCCCGTACGCGTCAGTGGTGACGGCGATCCCGAGGTCATCGTTATGTCGGCAACCGAGTATGAACGTTTTCGCCGCCTCATCGGCGAGCGTCTGCTGGAAGCCATGGACCGCATGGGGGCCACAGCACAGGCCGCCGGTCTGACGGAGGAAAAGCTCGACGCGTTGCTGGCCGATGAAAGCTGAGCGAGTCGGAGCGAGGCTGGTCTCGGCCAGCAGGCCGGAAAGGGACCAACAGAGGTCCGATATGCCGCGCCCGGAAGTGTCGGACCTCGGCCGGTTCCTACGTTGCATGCCTCCGGCATGACGGCCGGCCTCGTTCCGACGCACGCATCCAGCGCACGGCGTGAGCGATCCGCAACTCAGCGGCTGAAGCCGGCGGATGCGAGAGCGACGCGACAGCGCGAGCCGAGCTGCGTGAACTTCTGCGCGACGCATTGCTTCACTTTGTCGTAGCTCGGGTTATCACCAATACAAAGGCGGCGGATGTCCTGCTCGCAGGCCGCGCGCAGGACCGGAGTAACTTCTGGAGGAAGCTTGATGTCTTCGCTTGCCTCGGCCATCGACACCGACAGAGCGATGAACAACATGACACAACGCCGAAATCGCATACCCCACCTCTTTGCATTTTGATGAACGGACTGGCGTCACGGGAAAACGGACCCAGCATTGGTCGGTGGGGCTCGTGCGCCGCATCGAGCTCGGACCAGACCTGGGTGTAACCAGGCGGTCTTTTGTGTCCACTTCAAGGCAGATCGATGCCCTTTCCACAGCGCATGCGCGCAGGCAGTATGGGACCGATGGCCGCGGCACAGGCGGCGCGGCGATAAAGGAGCGGATGATGCCCACCCCCGAGCGCAAGACCGAGCTGAGAGGCGGAGCGCACGGCCGCGCCGTGCATGATGTTGGCGGCCTCGCTTTCGGCCCGATCGACCAGGAGGAGCATGATCTCGCCCTGTGGGAGCGGCGGGTCGATGCCATGCTGATCTTGCTCGTGGGCACCAAGAAAGACGCATTCAGCATCGACGCCCTGCGCCGGGTGATCGAGGCCTATGGCGAACAGCAGTACGACGCCACCACCTACTATCAGAAGTGGATCCGTGCGATCCGCAATCTGCTGCTCGAGCAGGAGATCATCTCAGCCGCCGAGCTGTCCGCCAAGATCGCGGCGGTGCGCGCTGAGATCGAGCGCGCGGGGCGCAAGGTGGCAACCGAAGAGGTGCCATTGCCATGAGCAGCGAGCAGGCTTTGCCGCCGCGGTTTCGACCTGGCGATACGGTTCAGGTCGATGATCGTTCCGCCACCGGCCATTGCCGCACGCCCTACTATCTGCGTGGGCAGACGGGCGTGATCGTGGCCATTCACGGCGCATACCGCGATCCAGAGCGGCTGGCCTATCATCGCTCCGGGCTGCCGGCGCAGGTGCTCTATAAGGTTCGCTTCCGGCAACCCGACCTGTGGCCAGGATATTCAGGGCCCGCTCGTGATGGTCTCGAAGCCGATATCTACGAGGGCTGGTTGCAGCCCACCAGTCAGGAGCGCACGTCATGACCGCCGCGCACACCCACAGCCATTCGCATGACTCGGACGACCACCACGGCCACACGCACGATCATCCGCATGCCAGCCCGCATGATCACGATACCGGCCCCATGACGGCCTACGAGGTGCTGGAGCAGGCCATCCGCGGGCTGCTGATCGACAAGGGCGTGATGACGGCCGCCGAGCTGCAAGCGCAAATGGACCTGGTCGACAGCCGCTCGCCCGCGCTCGGCGCCAAGGTCGTGGCCCGTGCATGGGTCGATGCCGCATTCAAGCAGCGCCTGCATGCCGACACGCGCTCGGCTCTGGGGGAGCTTGGCATCGACATCGGCACGCTGGCCGAGTTCAGCGTCGTCGAGAATATGCCAGGCGTGCACAATGTCGTCGTGTGCACGCTGTGCTCTTGTTATCCCAAGCTGCTGCTCGGCATCCCGCCGGCTTGGTACAAGAGTCTGGCCTACCGCTCGCGCGTCGTCGTCGATCCGCGTGGCGTGCTCGAGGAGTTTGGCCTCGAGTTTGCCGACAGCGTCGAAGTGCGCGTGCACGATTCGACGGCCGATCTGCGCTATCTGGTTCTGCCGCTGCGGCCCGAGGGAACGGCCGGCTGGAGCGAGGAAAGGCTCGCAACCCTGGTGACGCGGGACTGCATGATCGGCACCGCCGTGCCGGGTATTTTGCCGCCCCCGGCAGCCGCCTGATTCGCGGCCTGGGTGGAACCGGCCGCAACCCAATTCAGGCACTTATGCCCGCCCGAATCGATCTGTGAGCAATCCCGCCGCCTGCGCCAGAGGTACCGCCTCGGCCGCCGCGAATCTCATTAACGCTGCTCGACATGTATGCGAAACAGTCGATGAGGTACATCATGTCGAGTGGCACACGTGGCTTTGGGTTGTGTGGCGGCAGTTGGAAAAACGCGACGGCTCTGATCGCGGCGATGGCTGTGGCTGGCTGTGCCGCCGATACGAATTCGGTCGACTTGACGTCACTGCTGTCGCCAGCGCCGTCGACCGCAACGCCGGCGGCGACGGGCGAAACGCCGCCGGCGGTCGCCAGCAAGGCTATCAACAGCAAGCCTGCCGCCAGCTCCAGCGAGCGGCCGGTGCGGCCGGTTGCCAAGCTGAGTGCGCCTGACGAAAGTCCGGCACTTGCCGATGCGCGCCGGCTTAGACAGGAAGGACGCAAGGGCGAGGCTCTGGCGGTGCTCGATCGGGCCGCTGCATCCGCCGCTGGAGATATGGCGCTGACACGCGAGCGTGGTCTTCTGGCGCTCGATACCGGTGCGCTCGACAAGGCGCGGGCCTTGCTGAAGACCGCCGCGGACAAGGGTCCGCCAGATTGGCGTGTCCACTCCGGTCTTGGTGCCGCGCTGGCGTCGCTGGGCCGACAGCAGGAGGCTCAGGTGGAATTTGCCAAGGCTCTGGAACTCGCGCCGGACCATCCCGCGGTGCTGAACAATCTGGCCTTGTCCTATGCCCTCGACGGCCAGCATGACCAGGCCGAGCGGTTGCTGCGGCGCATCGCACAGGCCGGCAAGCCGCAAGTGCAGCAGAATCTAGCGCTGATCTTGGCCCTCAAGGGGCGCCCGGACGAGGCTCGCAAGATCTCCGAAGCGACACTGCCGCCCGAGCAAGCACGCGCCAACGCTGCTTACCTGGCAGGTCTGGCTGGTGGCGGCAAAGCACAGCCGGCACAACAAACCAGCCAGTCTGGCGCGAGCGCACCGCAGCGCTCAGCCGATGCCCGGCCTGTGGCAGGCGAGGCAACGCCTGTCTATCGACTGGGCGGACCCGCAAACTGAGCCGGCCGCTTCACACGGGTTGATGGTTGGCGGCGACTGGCCGTTTGCGCAGTCGCCGCATTGCCATTGCAGTGCCCTGCCAGATGAGACGCCCAACTGTAACCGCCATGGCAGGTGGGCCGACGACGGGCAGGAACAGGGCGATGAACGCCACCGACCGCGTTGCGCGCGCGGCGTGGTGGCCGGCGGCCCCGGCGTAGTCGCTGCGTCTCTCGGCCGGCCACACGCGCCTCCACCATCGACGTGCGGCGCCAAAGCCCACCAGTCCGAGCGCCAGGCCGCAGATATAGGCAGATTGCAGAGATGACGGCACCAGGGGAACGAGTCGCAAGGCCAACTCGCGCCGATGCGCGGTGCTGACCAGATGCGCCTCGATGGCGGCGGGCACCAGGCTGCCCGTGATGCTGGTCGCCACGTCGCGCAGGACACCGCCAAGACCATCTCCCGGTGCATCGCTACCAGTTCCAGGTGGCCCCGCGCGCAGCACGATTCGATCCGAACCCTGCCGACGCATGATCACTGCAATCGGTTCGCGCCCCGGCAGCAGCGATTCCAGAACCGCATCGAGGCTGGTGTGCGCCAGGGCCTTGTCGAGGCCGTCGATTGCAAATCGTTGCCAGAACCAATTGCGCCCCCGCGGTTGCTGTGACGTGGCCGACTGCAGCATCACGAGGTCGGCACCGGCGCCGGCCGCGGCCGACTTCAGGACATCGAGCGAAACCGTCAGCTCGCCACCGCTGGCCGGGCGAAAGGTCAGCAACTCGCCCGTGACCTTGCCGCTGATCAGGATGGTTTGGCCGCGCAGCGCCGCCAGGGCCGCCGGCAAGTGGTCTGGGTCGATGCCATCGACCGGCGGCCGGCCGGTCGCCGTCTCTGGCGCCGGCGCACGCGGCAACACCCGAGGTCCGCCAGGCTCCAGGGAAAGTACGCGAACATAGCGCTTTTCCACGGTTCGCCCGAGTTGGCGCATGGCCTCGTCGAAGAGGTCGCGCTCGCTCAACTGGATCTGCAGCCGGGGCCGCACGATGGCATAATGGACCCAGGCGCCCTTCTCCTGGGCTCTGATCACGGCAAAGCTCTGGCGGCCGACGACCACCTGCAGCTCGGCCCCTGGGGGCAGTTCGTCGAGCAGGCTGCGACGCTCGAACACGGTGTCGCTGGTCAGAAGGAGCACGAGCTTTGGCCGAGCGGTCTGGCCATCGGGCGCTAAGGCGGCCACAACCCGCTGCATTTCCTCTGGCGTGCCGACCGTGAACGCCTCGTCGTGGCGATTGATGAAGGTCCAATGGCCTTCCGCGCCGGCATGCGCGGCAAGCTGCACGGTGCCGGCAGCCGGCGGCGGCATGGCCTTCAGGGCGATGGCAGCGCCCGCAAGGGGAGATGCCGATGACCGATCGGCCAGCGCGCTGACGCGTTGCAGGACCGCGATCAGAACGTCGGGCAGGCCAGAGTGCGCCAGGCCGGCCAAGAATCCGATCAGCAGCAGTGCCAGCCCGCCATGCGCAAGCAGGCGCCGGACCGGACGTGTGCGCAGGGCCATTCCACGCCTCCCTTCAACTTTGGCCACGTAGAGCATTTTCCGCCAAAGTTGACACCGGTTTGGCGTAGAAAATGCAACAAACAAAGGACTAGAGCGCTTTCCCCTGATGCAATTCGAGTGGAAAGCGCTCTAGCATGACAGTTTGGCGAATTTCTGCCGCCGGTTGGGGACCGGTGGCGAAACAGCACTGCGGCAAGTGCGATCTTCAAGGCACCTTCGCCAGCCCCAGATCGAGGATCAGGGCACACGCCGGCCGTTGTGGTGACATGGCCCGCGGTCGCTCGATGGGCAGCAGGTAGCCCGCGGCGCTGAGCGCGGGGCCATGTGCGGGCAGCCTGAGATGCAGCACCGCGGCATGACGGCCGGCGCTACCACAGCCGCCGCCGGCATCGGCGCTGGTCAGCTCGATGCGGTGTGTTTGCCGGCGCAGCGCCATGGGTTTGGTGCCTGCGGGCGCGGGCCGCCGCGGCTCGCTCGCTGGCGCGGCGGTGGATCCACCGGCCGGCCAGTCGGATTTCAGCCGGCCGCCGGTAACGGCCATTTCGCCAGCTTCGATCTTGCTCGACAGCCAGTTGCCGATCCGATCGCATAACCCATGGGTGTCAAGCCGGCTACCGTCGCAGGATTCGGCGGCCGACAGCACCCAGAGTGGGCCCAGACCCGATACGATGCGCACCGCCGCGCCCTCACCCGGCGCCAGGCTGAGATCGGCGCCGGCGAACCTGACGCCGGGCTG
The DNA here is from genome assembly GCA_964498125.1 of uncultured Devosia sp. GTDB lineage: Bacteria > Pseudomonadota > Alphaproteobacteria > Rhizobiales > Hyphomicrobiaceae > CAMDBL01. The sequence goes on from CAZCGE010000059.1 coordinate 94,620, forward strand.
CAGCCAGAGCGCCACCGCCGAGGCGGGCTTTGCCGCGGCTTGTAAATCGTCGAGCGAACCGCGGGCGAAGAGCAGGCGCCAATCGCGAGCGGGAAAGACCCGCCGCGCCATGCGTGCGTCCGTGACCCCGTGCAGCACCACGATATCGATTTCGAGTCGCTCGAGATCAATGGCCGGCGGCAGGGCCTCCTCGTCCTGTGACCGCCGCTGCGAGCCGAACGTGTGGCGATAGTTGCCCGCCGGCGCCTTGGCACCGGACGGAGGATCGGGTGCGCGTAAATCGGCCAGATCGAGCAACATCAGCCGCAGTTGCCGGACTGGAGCGGCGCGCTGCACCGGCGGGTTGTCATCCCCCGACTGCGACACCCCCGACTGCGCACTTGCATCGCCTGGCCCTTGCAGGTGCGCCAGCAGCACCAGCGCCAGCAGCCCTTTCCGGCCCGCGCCCGTCATCGCACGCGCCCCGGCATCTGCGCGCCGTCGCGACCTTCGATGTAGGTTTTGCCGCGCGAATCGTGGACGAGTGGTACCTGGCCGAGTGCGGGAAAGGCATTGTTCATGGCCCGGCCCAAGACGAAACTGGCTGCGAGCGGCGCGCGATGCTCGGCGTGGCAATGTCGCAATGGCAGTCCACGTGGCGCCCCTGCCGCTATTTTTCGACGCAATTGTGGGTATGCTTAAACCTGATCGCGGAAGCTGACAAAGTGTTCCTCCGGGGGGAAGGATGCAAATGGCCTGTTCTGCTGCCGTGACATGGTGCGCTGATGCAACCGACCTTGCGGCTTGGAGCAGGTCGCGAATGGCGGTAGGGCCCGCGGCATGATGCTGATGAGCGACATGAGGCCCGCATGGCCGACGATGTGGACGAGCCGCGCGGCGCTGTTTGGCGCCGGCGTCGTGCTCACCACGCTCGCCATGCACCGATTGTTCTGGATGCCGACTCCTGTTGCGCTCAACCTGCTCAAGGCGGGCTTTGCCTTCGCCGCCCTGGCGGTGCTGCTGGCGCTGGCTGCGTTTGCCTCGATCTGGCGCACGGGCAGTCCAGGCGTCGCCCGGGTGCTGTTTGGCCTTGCGGTTTCATTGACGCTGTTGTGCTGGCCGGCCTCGCTCTTGCCGGCGATCAGCGCCTTGCCGGCGATCAATGACGTTTCGACCGATACCAATTCGCCGCCGCCTTTCCCGACGTTGGCCAAGGTGCGCATCGACAGCCACGCCAATCCACCGATCTACCCCGGCAGCGCATTCGCGGAGGCGCAGGCCAAGGCCTATCCCGACATCGTGCCCCTGCTGATCGATCGGCCCGTCGATGAGATCTACGAAATCGTGGTGGCGACTTTGCAGCGCATGAAGTTGCGTATCGTGCACGAGGAGTTGCCTAACCCCCGTGCCGGCCAGCCGGGCCTCGTCGAAGCCACCGACCGTACGCTGATCCTGGGCTTTCTCGACGACGTCGTGATGCGTGTTTCGGGCGATCAGCGGCGGGCTCGCGTCGACATCCGTTCCGCCTCGCGTTACGGCCAGCACGATCTGGGGCGCAATGCGTTGCGTGTGCGCACCATCTTCAAGGAGTTGGCGGCCCGCATCGAGGCAACGGTGCCGGTCCCGGCCGAGGGGCAGCGCGTTTCCGCCGTGACGCAACAGCGCGACATCAAGAACAAGGTGGCCAAGCTATTGCCTAAACGGCCGAAAGAGCGTGATCCGACGATAATTGCCCCTCAACCCTTGCCTGACCCCGCTCGAGCAGATGCTCCACGTGCGCCTGCACAGAAAGTGAAGCCGCGCCGACCAGGCGAGTATCAAGTCCGCGATAAACGGCCGCGACAATCTTCTGAATAGAATTCTCGCCTTTGCGGATGGCCTCCAGGATCGCCATCTCGCGGGCATTGCGATGGATGATGAAGGCTTTGACCCAGCGTTGTGGCGTTTCAATGCGGCCGCCGTGGCCGGGCAAGAAAATGTTGTCCTTGCGGTGCAACAGAACTTCCAGCGAGCGCATGTAGTCCGACATGCGGCCTTCTGGCGGCGCCACCACGGACGTGTTCCAGCCCATGACGTGGTCGCCGGAGAACAGCAGGCCTTCCCCATCGAGCGCCAGGCACAAATGGTCGGGCGCGTGACCAGGCGTATGGATGACGCTGAACCGCCGGCCCGCGGCCTCGAGCGTGTCGCCGTCGGCCAGCCGCAGGTCGGGAACAAAATCGAGATCGACATGCTCGGAGCCGGAAGGGCTCTTGCGGCGCCGGCCGGGCTCGCTGACCCGCCGCCCGAAGCCGCTGGTGCGCGCACCGGTGGCGGCCACCATGGCGGGCAAGCCGTCGAAATGATCGTGGTGGGTGTGGGTCAGGATGATATCGGTGACGCGGCGGCCGCCGACGGCGCGCATGACGGCGGCCAAGTGTGCCTCGTCGGAGGGGCCCGGATCGATGATGGCGAGATCGTCGGTGCCGACGATATATGTGTTGGTGCCCTTGTAGGTGAACGGGCTCGGGTTGTTCGCCACGATGCGCGCGATGCCCGGATAAAGCGCGTTGGCCTCGCCGTAAGCGAAATTTATCGTCGTCTTGAACATCAAGGACTCGGTCATCTCGTGCTCCAGGTGATTCCGCCGGGCGCGGCGCTTGTTCCGGAGTGCCTGGCAACGCTGTTGTCAGTCGAAGGCAGCCCCCAACTCGGCCAGCAGTGGCAGCGTCTTGTCCTTGCCGGACAATATCGCGGTCTCGCGCGTCACGGGCCATGGGATGGACAGGGCGGGATCATCGAAGGCCAAACCTCTGTCGAAGGCAGGCGCATAGGGCGCGGTGACCTTGTAGATCACCTCGGTATCGGGCTCCAGCGTGCAATAACCGTGGGCGAATCCCTTCGGCACCCAAAGCTGCATCCAGTTCTGCGCCGAAAGGACCACCGCGACATGCCGGCCGTAGGTCGTCGAGGACCGGCGCAGGTCGACCGCGACATCGAGAATCGATCCCCGCACGACGCGCACGAGCTTGTCCTGCGCCATGGGCGGAACCTGGAAATGAAGGCCGCGCAGTGTGCCTTTGTCGCGGGATAGCGCGTGATTGTCCTGTACGAACGGCGCCGTGAACCCAGCCTCGCTCCAAGCGATCGCATTCCAGGTCTCCGAAAAGAAGCCGCGCTCGTCGCGAAAGATGCGCGGCACGATGAGCTTGACATCGGCAATGGCCAGGCTGTCGACCCGCATGCTCTGGACTTTCTGGGTTTGTGCCCGGGGCATTTAGTGCCGCGTGGTCGGCGGCAGCGATTCCGGGTGCGTGGAGGGCAACTGGACGGTTGTGCTGGGCAACGGCTGGCTGGTGCCAGGTGCCGCGGGCCGCGGGTCTAATTCCAGTTTCTGCCGGAAGCGGGCAAAGCTGAGCGGGATCATGCCGAGATAGAGCAGCGAGCCAATCGTCAGCGTGCCGTATGGGTAGGTGACGAGCAGGCCAAGCACCAAGCTGGCTGCAAAGAACGTCGGCAGAACCCACTCGCGCGAAATGCGCTCACCCAGCAGCTTGCCGGAGTAGGTCGGAATGGTCGAGACCATCAGGAATGCCACCAGCAATGAATAGACCAGCACCAGATAGACGCCCCAGCCCGATTGCAGGCGCAGGATGCCGAGGCTGTCGGCATAGATCGGCAGCAGCGCGATGAGCGCCCCGGCAGGCGCCGGCACGCCGGTGAAGTAGTTCGACTGCCACTTCGGCCGCTCCTCGTCGATCATGGAATTGAAGCGGGCGAGACGCAATGCACAGGCAATGGCGAGCAGCAACGCCACGATCCAGCCAAGGCCGCGCAACTCCGGCGTGCCCCAGGCGGTCCAGGTGAACAGCACGACTGCAGGAGCAACGCCGAAATTCACGAAGTCGGCGAGGCTATCGAATTCGGCGCCGAAGCGGGACGACGCTTTGAGCGCCCGCGCGATCCGGCCATCGACACCATCCAGCAGGGCGGCAAAGACGATGGCAGCCAGCGCCAGTTCGTAGCGCCCCTCGATGGCCATGCGAATGGCGGTGAGACCGGCAGCGAGGCCAATCAGCGTGAAGAAATTCGGCACAAGCATCCGCACCGGCACCTGGCGATGCTTGAACATCAGCCGGCGCCGGCGTCGGCGTGTCCCTTCCTCGAGTCTTGGCACCATTGGATCGTGCATCGAACCTCCTCGATCCGTAGGCTGGGTTACGCGCGGAGCGCCACCGTGGCAACCTTGAAACGGCTGTCGCCGCGCGTAACCCAGCCTACAGAGTCCACCTTAGCTGCGGCGTGCTTCCCGTTCTGCCTCATTCGATTTCAGGTCAGCGAGCACGGTCTCGCCGCCAACGCAGCGCTGGCCCACGGCGACTTGGCCATGCTTGCCCGGCGGCAGGTAGACATCGACCCGGCTGCCGAAGCGGATCAGGCCAAATCTCTGGCCGACGCCGACCTGATCACCCTGCTGGACAAAAGTGACGATTCTGCGTGCGATCAACCCGGCAATCTGGACAACTGCGATCTCGACACCGCCGTGGCCTTCGATGACGAGGGCGCGCCGCTCGTTCTCTTCGCTCGCCTTGTCGGCCGCGGCATTGATGAATGCTCCCGGCACATACAGGGAGCGGATGATGCGGCCGGCAACAGGCGCACGGTTGATGTGCACGTCGAAAACCGACAGGAAGATCGAAATGCGCAGGCGCTCGGCCCCGTCGGTGAAGCCGAGTTCCGAAGGAGGCTTGACCGATTCGATCAGACAGATGCGCCCATCGCCGGGGGCAATGACCAAGCCCTCGCGCAGCGGAGTGACGCGATCGGGATCGCGGAAGAAATAGACGATCCAGGCCGTGACCAGCGCCAGACACCAGCCCAGCGGCGACCACAGTAGGAAACCGACGATGGCGCAGAGCAGGCCAATGCCGACGAATTTGTGGCCGTCCCGATGCACCGGAACGAGAATATCCGTGATCGTGTCGAAGAGTCCGTGTCGCTCGCTCAAGTCAGCCTCCGGCCATGCGGTTGGTGGAAGGAGGACACTGCCGCCGCACAGCAGATCCAGGGATCAGCGCATATCGGTTGGGTTGCGGCGCGCTGATTGCGCCGCACCACACCAGGACCAGACGATCGTGCGCTGCGCATCCAATTCCGTCAGGTTTCGTTCGCCCCGGTCGAAGCCCCAGCCCAACCACCGCCGAACGCAGTTCTCAGCATTATTCGATCGGTATCGCCACGAACCGCATATCGCCCTTGGCGTCCTCGAGCCGCAGCAGCACCTGCTTGCGCCCGGCTTTCTTGACTTTGTCGATGCTCTTGACGACGTCCTCAGGCAAGGCGACCGTATCCTGCGCGGCTTCGACAATGACATCGCCGGGCTTGACGTTGCGCTGGGCGGCGGGGCTTTGCGGGTCGACTTCGATGACGACCACGCCGCTGACCTTCTTGTCGATGCCGTACTTGGCGCGCATTTCGTCGGTCAAGGGTGCGAGCTTGAGCCCGATCAGCGAGCGCTCTGATGGCTTGGCGCCACCTGCTCCCGGGTTCTGCGGGTCGGCGGGGTCCTTATCCTTGTCCTCGTCCTCGGTGAGGCGCCCGACGGCAACCTTGAAATTCTTTTTCTGGCCTTTGCGCAGCGCCTCGACGTCGACCGTCTTGCCGATCGGTGTCTGTGCCACGACGCGCGGCAGGCCGCGCATGGAGGACACATCTTTCCCGTCGAATTTCAGGATCACGTCGCCGGCCTCGATCCCGGCCTTGGCGGCGGGGCTGTCGGGGGTGACGGAGGAGACCAGGGCGCCGGTGTTCTCCTTCAGGCTGAGCGATTCGGCGATGTCTTCGGTGACCGTCTGGATCTTGACGCCAAGCCAGCCGCGGCGCGTCTCGCCGAACTGCTTGAGCTGGTCGATGACGATCATGGCCGTGTCGGAGGGCACCGCGAAGCCGATGCCAATCGAGCCGCCGGTGGGCGAGATGATGGCGGTGTTCACGCCGATGACTTCGCCATCCATGCTGAACAGCGGTCCGCCCGAGTTGCCCTTGTTGATGGCGGCGTCGGTCTGCAGGAAATCATCGTAGGGGCCCGACTGGATGTCGCGCTGCTTGGCCGAGATGATGCCGAGCGTGACCGAGCCACCGAGGCCGAACGGATTGCCGATGGCCAGCACCCAGTCGCCGACCTTCATGCGCGTGGACGAGCCGAAGTTGACCTGCGCCAAGGGCTTCTTCGGCGTCACCTTGAGCAGGGCGAGATCGGACTTGGTGTCCTTGCCGAGCACCTTGTCGACCTTCAGCTTGCTGCCGTCGGTGAAGTTGATGATGATCTCGTCGGCGCCCTCGATGACGTGGTGGTTGGTGACGATAAGGCCTTCCTTGCCATCGATGACGAAGCCGGAACCGAGGGATGACACCTTGCGATCACTCGGTCCGCGTCCGCTTCCACCGCCTCCTCCGCCACGGCGGTTGAAGAACTCCTCGAAGAATTCCTCGAACGGTGAACCCTTGGGCACCCGTGGCAGCGGCACACCTTGCGGGCCCTTGACGGTTTGGCTGGTCGAGATGTTGACGACGGCGTCAAGCAGCTTCTCGGCGACGCCGGATACCGATTGCGGGCCCTGCAGCTGTGCGCTGGCGGGATGGGCCGCGAACGCCAGGCCCGTCGCAACGCTTGCCGCGAGAAGTAGAGCCGCCGTCAGCATGCGTGTTGGCACCGGTAGCACGCGGGGCGACATTGCACGCATGGGTTCAATCTCCCGAATCCCGAAAATTCCAGCCATCCCGATTCACGCCATCCCGCCGGCAGCGTGAGGTTTCCCGGCATTCCACCGATCACAACGTCATATGTCAATGCACGCATGGTCTGATTGTGACGCTGGACATCCTAGCCCCTGACCAACCAGACCACCAACACACCAACCGCGATCGCTGCCGCGCCACAGATGCGCAGCGTTTGCTCGCGTGCCTCGCTGGCCATGGCCAGCGCCTGTAGGGCAATGTGCGGCAAAGCCGCCCACAGCAGCCCCTCGATAACCAGCACCAAGCCCATTCCGACGACGAGATCGCTCATTTTTTTGGTGGAGCCGCCGGGTCGCCGAAATAGCGGAAGAAATCCTTGTACTGTGCGCTGTCGGGCGAGATAACCAGGCGCGTATCGCCTTTCTTGAGTGCCTGCTCGTAGGCCTCCATGGATCGCAGGAACTGGTAGAACTCGGGATCCTTCGAGAAGGCTTCATTGGTGATGCGCGTGCGCTCGGCGTCGCCCTCGCCGCGTGCGCGGCGGGCATCGCGTTCGGCCTCGGCCTTGAGCACAGTCACCTGCCGGTCGGCATCACCCTTGATGCGCCGAGACTGCTCCTCGCCCTGGGCGCGGAACTCAGCGGCCTCGCGCTCGCGGTCGGTCTTCATGCGCTGGTAGATCGAGGCGGAGATCTGCGGTGGCAGGTCGGCGCGCTTGGTGCGCACGTCGACGATCTCGATGCCGAAGTTGGCGGCTTGCTCGTTGACCTGCTGCTTGATCTGCTGCATCAGCGCCTCGCGCTTGTCGCGCACGGCTTCGACCAGCGTCGCCGAGCCGAGCACGCGCCGCAGTGAGCTGTCGAGCAGGTCGCCGACGCGCGAGCGCACACCCTGCACATTGCGCACCGTCTGGTAATACTTCAACGGGTCGACGATGCGATAGCGCGCGAAGCTGTCGACGATCAGCCGGTTCTGGTCGGAGGTGAACACTTCCTGCGCCGCGGTATCGAGGTCGAGGATCCGCTTGTCGAAGAACTCGACCGACTCCACGAACGGAATCTTCCAATTCAGCCCGGCCGTGTCGATCATTCGCTTCGGTTTGCCGAACTCCAGCACGAGCGCCTGCTCGTTCTGATGGACGATGAACAGCGTGAAGGAGGAGCCCAGTGCGCCAAGTCCAAGGATGAACAGGATGGCGAGGAGGAATTTGCGCATTGTCGGTTTTTTCCTAACGACGTCTTAGTTTCGCGCCGGGTGTCGAGCCGATCACATCAGTTTGCCGGCGGGATGGGCGGGCGCCGTTGCTGCGGATCGAGCGACATCCATGGCAGTATGCTCTGACTGGTCTTGCTGTCGATAATGATCTTATCGGCGCCGGTCAGCACTCGTTCCATCGTTTCCAGGTGCATGCGCTGGCGGGTCAGGACTGGCGCTTTGCGATATTCTTCGTAGATCTTCAGGAACCGATCCGCCTCGCCGCGGGCTTCCGCCACAGCCTTTTCCTTATAGCCCTGCGCCTCCTGCAGGATCCGTTGCGCTTCGCCACGCGCCTCGGGGATCACCTTGTTGGCATAGGTCTCGGCCTGGTTCTGGATGCGCAACTTGTCGTTGCCGGCGGCGGCCACGTCGCGGAAAGCATCGACCACCTGGCTCGGCGCTTCGGCATGCTGCATCTGTAACTGGGTGACGCGAATGCCCGAATTGTAGCTGTCGAGGACGCGCTGCGTCAGATCCTTGACCTGCCGCTCGATATCGGTGCGCTTTTCGGTCAAGACGTCCTGGGCCTTGCTCTTGCCGACCATCTCGCGCATGACGCTTTCGGCCACTTCCTTGACGGTGATCTCAGGCTTCTCGATGTTGAACAGGAAGGCCGCCGCGTCCTTGATATCCCACTGCACGACGAAGCCGACATCGATAATGTTCTCATCGCCCGTCAACATCTGCCCTTCGTTCTGATCCTGCGATCCTGGGCCGCGACGCACGTTGAGACTGGCATTCTTGCCGATTTCGGTTCGGTTCGCGGCGGTCACTTTCGGCAAGCGGACTTCCTCGATCGGGTAGGGCAGGCGGAAGTGCAGGCCTGGCGGTTCCTGGCGAACGTATTGGCCAAAGCGCATGACGATGCCGAGTTCGTCCGGCTTCACTTGGAACAAGAAGCCGTACCAGATGCCGACGCCGATGGCGCCCAGAAGGCCGAGGAACCACATCCAGCCGGGGGGGCCGCCGGTACCCGGCATGACTTGCTTGAGCTTATCTTGACCGCGCTTCAGGATCTCTTCCAGGTCGGGCTGTTGGCCGCCCCCGCCGCCGCCGCCCTGGCCCCACGGACCCTGGCCCCAGGGGCCACCGCCGCCCCCGCCGCCCCCGCCGCTTTTCCAGCCACCGCCACCACCACTGCCGCCGCTTTGATTATTCCAAGGCATTCGTCAATCTCTGAGGTGAGAGGTGGAAGGACAGCATCAGGACCTGAGGCTGCAACATTTGCCCGTCGCCAGCATTGCCGAACCGACGCCGGTCATTACGCCCGCTTATAGTGCATGCATGCGGCTCGGCGCAAATCTCCTGCATCACTTTGGTGACGAAGGCGCCGTATTCAAGGTGCGCCGGCCGATTCCAGCGGTGTCGAGCGCTCATATATCGTCAGCGTGCACGGGTGGTCGTCGGCCTGGTCGGGTATGACGGGGTGCTGCTGCACCAGGCGCCAATTGTCGGGATCAAGGGCAGGAAACACGGCGTCTCCGGGCGGTTGCGCGTGCACCACGGTGAGATAGACCCGGGCGGCGGAGGGCAAGGCCTGGCGATACAGGTCAGCGCCGCCGATAACCATAATCTCATCTCCCCCACGAGCGGCGGCAAGGCGGCGGGCTGCGGCCAGAGCCTCCTCCAAGCTGTGGGCAACATGCACGCCATCGGGACGGAAACCCGCGTCGCGGGTGACGACAATGTTGTCCCGTCCCGGCAGCGGCTTGCCAATCGAGCGATACGTCGTGCGGCCCATGATCACCGGCTTGCCAATGGTCAGTCGCCGGAAGGTCTTGAGGTCGGAGGGGATATGCCAGGGCATGGCTCCTGCACGGCCGATCACGCCATTCTCGGCGGCGGCGACGATGAGGGCGATCTCGGGCTCGGACGCAGAGTCGAAATTCATGAGGCAAGCTTGAAAATCAGGGCATCCTCGAGGAAGACGCCGTTGATCCTGTTGTTTGTAAAGCGAACAGAGCTATCTCCCTCGATGCGTATGACGCTACCGAGCGTGCTGACCAGGGGCGAGGTGGCGTCCACGATATCAACGCGATCGAGACGCAAGACTGATTGTGACTGCCCCGCATCATGGATGGCCTTGACAAATGTCCGGTAGAATGTTGTCGGATCTTTCCGCTGCTCCTGCGGGCATACCACGAACCGCCAACGTTCCGCCTCGGAGTAATACATCCACATCGCCGCCTTGAGCGGATACCCATGCGACTCCAGGAACTTGACGAGCGCGCGCGATGCTTCGATGTCCGAGTCTACCAATGTCGTCTCAGCCATGTGAGAACTCCGTGTTGGTGGTGACCCACCGCTTCCAGCATTGCCGTGGCCCGGAATGGATCGACTATCTGGTATCGCGACGTCTCATCCCATGCTGTGACGATCGTCCAGGAGGTTTCCAGGCCGACCGACGCATCCGCCTCGGTGTCCCAAGCTTCCTTGAGCCCGGAGAGGTTGAGGAGTTCGACGAGATTGTGAGTGTATACCCTATCGACGAACCTTTTCGATGGGATCACCCCCTGCCTGAAGCCATGGGCGATGACAGCCTTGAGTCCACACTCGATGGCATACCCGGCAAGGTAATAGGCTCCGGAGTGGTGCCCCACAGTCAACAGCAGCTGAGCATCCTTGAAGCGCATCTCGGCCAGCGCGCGGAGGTCATCAATGCTTGGTTCTATTGCCACTACACCGCCACCGGCGCCTTGATGTGCGGGTGCGGGGCGTAGCCGTCGAGCGTGAAATCCTCGTAGCGGAAGCCGAAGATGCTTTTCACGTCTGGATTGAGACGCATCACCGGCAGCGGCCGTGGCTCGCGCGACAATTGCAAATCGGCCTGCTCCAGGTGGTTCAAGTACAGGTGCGCGTCACCGAACGTGTGCACGAACTCGCCCGGTCTCAGGCCCGCCACTTGCGCCATCATCAACGTCAGCAGCGCGTAGCTGGCGATATTGAATGGTACGCCGAGGAAGACGTCGGCCGAGCGTTGATAGAGCTGGCAGGAGAGCCGGCCGTCCGCGACATAAAACTGGAACAGGCAATGGCAGGGCGCCAGCGCCATGTCCGGCAAGTCCGCCGGATTCCAGGCCGAAATGATCATGCGGCGGCTATCGGGATTGGTTTTTAGCGTCTCGATCACATCGCCGATCTGGTCGATCGCCCGCCCGTCGGGCGTGGCCCACGAGCGCCATTGCTTGCCGTAGACCGGACCGAGATTGCCCTTTTCATCGGCCCACTCGTCCCAGATGCCGACGCCGTTTTCCTTCAGGTAGCCAATGTTGGTGTCGCCCTTCAGGAACCACAGAATCTCGTGGACGATTGATTTCAGATGCACTTTCTTGGTCGTCACCAGCGGGAAGCCGTCGGCGAGATCGAAGCGCATCTGGTGGCCGAACACGGACAGCGTGCCGGTGCCGGTGCGGTCGGTCTTGCGGGCGCCGTGGTCGCGGATACGGCGCATGAGGTCAAGATAAGCGTGCATGCAACCAATCTAACGCGATTCTGGCATCATGCGGCAACCCCGCCGGAGTGGATGGGATATGCTGACGAAAGTAGCAGCCTGAACTATATATCTTGAAAATGAGGGAGGTGCGGTAAACATGCAACATAACGCACCGCCAGCGGCCGAAGCCGCCGCTGGCCACCGCATCGACTTCGCAACTTCGCCTGATCGCACCCGGCACTGGAAACTGCAGGTGTCCGGAACGCTGGCCAAGATCGCCTTCGCTTGCGACCATGCCTACATGTTCTGCGGCACGATGAAGGGCGACAACCGGGCGGAAGCTAAAATGACGCTATCGCCGGCCCCGAGACCATGGAAACCGAGAATTTTCGGACGTCTGACCGCTTGGCAGAACTGGATCTTCCAGCGGCCGAGTGCGGTTGGCGCGGACGGCGCACTGAAACGCTACGGCACTGGCGTCAAGGCAAGCTATGATCCGGAAAGAATATGAGACAGTAGCCAATAGGCAATAGGCAGTAGGCAGTAGGCAGTAAGCAGAAGGCCGGTGGGATCAGTGTCATGACGGATGCGCGCAAAGCTATCAATAACCATCGTGATTTGATCGTTTGGCAAAAGAGCATGGACCTGGCCGTGACAGCTTATCAACTGACGGCCTCGTTCCCGTCTGATGAGCGATATGGGTTGACCAGCCAGATCAGACGATCGTGCGCATCGGTTCCTGCCAATATCGCAGAAGGTTACGGCCGCGAAAGTTCTGGTGCATACGCGCAGCAGTTGCGCGTTGCTCAAGGCTCCCTGAAGGAATTAGAGACCCACGTCGAGTTGGCACATCGGGTCGGCCACATTGATGCAGCAGCCCTCTCGCCCGTGCTCAAGAGCGCCGAAGAAATCGGCAAGATGCTTCGCAGTCTGATCAGGTCGATTGAGCGCTAGGCCTGGGCCCTATTGCTTACTGCCTATTGCCTATTGCCTATTGCCCCAAAATCCTGGAGCCCTCCATGCCCGAGACCACCGCCGTCGACTACTCCACCAAGATCCCCAACAACATCGGGCTGGCCGACGACCAGCGCGTGCTGAAGGCCCTGGAGCAATGGCATCCGGGATACATCGACTGGTGGATGACGATGGGCCCGGAAGGCTTCCAGACCTCGGATGTCTATTTGCGCACGGCGGTCTCGATCGATCCCAAGGGCTGGGCCAAGTTCGACTACGTCAAGATGCCCGAGTACCGCTGGGGCATCCTGCTCGCCAACAAGGAGGAGGGCCGCAAGGTCAACTTCGGCGCCGCCAAGGGCGAGCTGGCCTGGCAGGACGTGCCGGGCGAGCACCGCGCCAACCTGCGCCGCCTCGTCGTCATCCAGGGCGACACCGAGCCCGCCTCCGTCGAGCAGCAGCGCCATCTCGGCAAGACGGCGCCCTCGCTTTACGACATGCGCAACCTGTTCCAGGTCAACGTCGAGGAGGGCCGTCACCTGTGGGCGATGGTCTACCTGCTGCACAAGTATTTCGGCAAGGATGGCCGCGAGGAGGCCGATGGCCTGCTGCAGCGCCGCTCGGGCGACGCCGACAAGCCGCGCATGCTCGGCGCCTTCAACGAGACGACGCCGGACTGGCTGTCGTTCTTCATGTTCACCTACTTCACTGACCGCGACGGCAAGATGCAGCTGGAGAGCCTGGCGCAGTCGGGCTTCGATCCGTTGTCGCGCACTTGCCGCTTCATGCTGACCGAGGAAGCGCACCACATGTTCGTCGGCGAGACCGGCGTCGGTCGAGCAGCAGCGCCACCTCGGCAAGACCGCGCCCTCGCTCTACGACCTGCGCAACGTGTTCCAGGTCAATGTCGAGGAGGGCCGGCATCTGTGGGCGATGGTGTACCTGCTGCACGCCTACTTCGGCCGCGACGGCCGCGAGGAGGCCGACGAGTTGCTGCGCCGCACTTCCGGCAGCGCCGACAAGCCGCGCATGCTGGGCGGCTTCAACGAGGAGACGCCCGACTGGCTCTCGTTCTTCATGTTCACGTTCTTCACCGACCGCGACGGCA